>CAYYYP010000049.1:0-18280 GCA_964475985.1 uncultured Oligoflexia bacterium
AATCAACGGGTTCCCTACTTGTAAGCCCTAACGCAAATTTGCCCGTGCAACTTCCTACCTGCGCTACGCTTTGCGAGATGCAGTCTCCTGCCGCAAGGACTTGAGATTCACCGATCACTAGGGCGGGACAAGCCTTAATGCGGCCGCTTTCTGGAACATAAATTATTCCCATTCCCTCGGGGCATTGAGTGCCGGCTGCGCATTCGGTGCGCGCAGAGTAAGCTTGATCCCGAGCAGCTGACTGAGGCGTTACGCCAAGGGCAGATGACCAAGGGAAAAGTAGGCATACACTCCCAAAAACGGTCGATAATCCTAATCTCCGGACTAAATACTTTTTAACGACCCTTTTAAAATTGTTCATAAAATGACCCCTGTTTCAGGCCATGAATTTTACCAGACTTTAATACCGCGAGCAAGGTTACTCATAAATATATTTTATTTATATGATCTGCTCCACCGACGGATATACCCTATTTAATAGAGGTACTTATGTTCGAAGGATGAGCCTCAACCTTTAAATCCAGAAGTACCGGACAATGATCCGAACCAAGAAGATGGGGCAAATGTCTTACATCAGCGACCTGTGACAAGAGGCCCTTGGAAATCACTTGATAATCTAGCCGCCAACCAATGTTCCTCGCCCGAACGCCTGGCCGGTAACTCCACCAAGTATAATGCCCGCCTTCAGGCTGAAGATGCCGAAAAGTATCTACGTAGCCCATGCCTAAGAACTTAGACATCCAGGCCCGCTCTTCGGGCAAGAACCCAGCATTTGCATAATTTGCCTTCGGGTTCTTAAGATCAATTTCCTCATGGGCGATATTAAAATCACCACAAAGAATAATGTTTTTACCTTTGGCCCTGAGATTCTCAAGGTGTTCAAGAATGGCCGCGCAAAACTCAAGCTTGTAGGAAAGGCGTTTATGATCCCTTTGGCTATTGGGAAAATAGGCATTAATGAGAACAAAGTTCGGGAACTCCAAAGAAAGAACTCGCCCCTCCCGGTCAAAACTTTGATCACCGAGGCCCTCACGGATATCTAAAATTTCGAGATCTTTTCGAAAATAAAAAGCAACTCCGCTGTACCCAGGTTTCTCGGCCGAGAACATCACTGATTTAAAACCCTGACCGCCACGGCCACCTTCAGGATTTTTCAACCAGATATCAAGCTGGTGCTCCTGGGCCTTGATTTCCTGCACCGCCAAAACATCAAGGTCGTAGGAGTTGAGAAGTTCCTTAAAATGTAAATTCTGGCTTGCAGCTCGGATGCCATTTACGTTCCAAGTGGCAATGCGAAACTCTTGGGTCATTTCAGTTTTCTTTGACCCATTTCTTCAAGGTAAGCAAAAATATCAGAAAGATTTTCATCCGTCATATTTGGAAATGGCGGCATTTTATCCTTTGCTCGGAAAGCTCCCGGATTACGGACAAACTGTTTGATGTAATCATGATCGAGGTATTCCAAGACGTTCCGTGGCGTATTGAGTTCCGGACCGATGTCTCCGCCGACTAGGTTAACGGTATGGCAACGAATGCATTCTTTGCGAAAGAGTTGAAAACCCCTAGTACTTGCGGTTGCGGGAACCTTTTCCAAATCCTTCGGCAAAATTTCAGCGTATCTTTTTTTGTAACTCACGAGCTCAATTGCCACGACCATGAACGGCCAATTATAATCTTTATATTCATTGGGATCACTGCTGAGGACATAAAACGGCGCAGGGGTAATTTTCTGTTTCGCGTGATCTACTACCGTCCAACCTTCACGACCGTTTGCCAGCTTTTCACCAAACGCCAGGTGCAGATGCAGTTTATCGAATCGAGCTCTATCCAGAGGAGATCGGTAACCGTCGGAACAAATAAAGACGAGCTCATCAAAATTCTCTTTTTCAATTTCAGGCTTCAACAAATCCTTCAGAAGGAACGCTTTGTAATGAAAAGTATTCTGAAACTCTGGATTAAGGATCACCAAATCTTTTTGGGATAGAGTGTTTTTCATTTGGGATAAAGAAATTTTTCTGACTTTGCTTTTACCTGAGGACTCCATCGATTCGATGCGTAGAACTGGATTAGTCGTTGCACCGAAAGCCGACAAACCAAATGTATTCAAAAAAACTAACAAACTAAAAAGAGTCATTCTTAATTTCATTAACTTCTCCCTCATTTTCCCAGTCTCAACTTCTTCAGCGCATTCACGCTCTGCATATAATGTAAAATTTCTGTCGCCGTCACCGTTGCCGTACCACGTTTTCCAACCTCAACGCCTGCCGCATAATTCGCTAGCGTCGCCGCCTCAAACAAATCACCGCCCGCCACCAAACCTAAGGCCAAGGTAGCAATCACCGTGTCGCCGGCTCCCGAGACGTCATACACTTCTTTAGCAAAAGTAGGCAGAAGCCAAGGCTCCTTATGTCCCCTTTGAAAAACGGCCATTCCATCTTTCCCACGCGTGATCATGACGTAGTCCGAAATCAATTCACTCAAAAGAAATTGCCCGGCACGGCAAAGTGAAAAATGATCCGTAATGGAAATTCCGGTGAGCGCTTCAGCTTCAGCAACGTTGGGGGTCATCAAAGTACAACCGCGGTAGGTTTCAAGGGAAGACCTAGAGTTAGGGTCCACCAGCACCGGAATACGAAACTTTGCGCCTAGTTCCACTAATTTTTTGCAGAGATCAGGCCTCACCAAACCTTTGCTGTAATCTTCAATGATGATGCACCTGGCCTGCTTCACTAGACCCAGCAATTCATCCTGGGCCGCTTCCAGTGCGACTCCGGTAATGGGTGCCTTACTTTCATGATCGATGCGAACCACTTGCTGGGTTTCGGCAACCACTCGTTCCTTCAGCGTGGTTGGCCGATGGTTATCCACCACCAGATAGGAATCTGAAATGTGCCGCTTCTTTAGAATGGTACGAAAAATATTCGCGGTGGCATCATCGCCCACCAACCCTACTAAAAGCGCCGTGCCCTTAAGGGCTGAAATATTATCGGCGACGTTGGCCGCGAGCCCTAATTTATAACTGACCTCCGCAACATCAACGATGGGAATGGGAGCTTCCGGAGAAATACGATTGACGCTGCCCACGGTGTATTGATCCAAACCTACGTCGCCAAAAACCAGAATCTTTTTCCTGGAAAACTTAGAAAGAAGTGCCTTTGCGCGGGGAAGCTTCAACTCGGAGGTTGGGCGAAAACTCTTTGATTTCATGGTGCAACAAGCCTCACCTTTTTTTCTTGGAAACTCAAGTAAGTCAAAGGCCTAAAGTACGCAAGACTTTTTCATAAACTTGGAGGGGCGTAATGCGATCCATTTCAGCGGAAGTTCCGGTTCCATCTAATTCGCCCTTACTGAAATCTCGTAACGGTGTGCGTGCCGATGGTTCAAAAAACTCCGCTAATTCCCCTGTTTTCGAGTTTAAAGGCCCCCACCGTTTCGCACTCTGAACTTTGATTGACGGATAAAGGCCGATAACCTTAGTGCCTAGCGCGGAGGCTAAGTGAAGCGGGCCCGTACTAGGTGCCACTAAAAGCCGCGCTGAGTGCAAAATTTTCGCTAAGTCCCAAAGGCTTGGGGTCAACGCCATGGAAAGTTCATGCGAGCTCCTACTTGAGTCTGAGCTTAACCTTTCGTTTTTCGCCTCTATACTTTTAAAGATGCGTTCAGTGCGTTCATTTTCCTTAGGCCCGGAGGTGAGAACCACATTCATTTTTTCTAAAAGAAGCGCACCCAATTCGGAGTAATTTTCTTCTGACCAGTTTACAGCAGAACCCCCCATCCCGGAATGAATAACGGCGTAATGCCTGCCGTCTAAGGGGGCGACCTCGGTACTTGGCATCCGGAGCCTTGGCGGAAAATCCCTCGACGTCACACGAATATCAAGCGGGGAAAGACAATCAAGATTGTAATCCGCCTCGTGCATTTTCACTTGTGACCTAGATTGTTTCACTCCGCGATTAAAACACAAAAAGCTGATCAGTTTTGAATACGGCCCCACACGCAACGGAATTTTCGCCAACCTCAACGCAAGGGCGATTTTTGGATTCACTTGAAGGCTCACGGCAACCTCAAAACCAAAGCCCTTCAGTTGATCAGAAAAACTTTTCACTCCTATAAATTCGTCCCAGGCATTGGCCGCCATATCCGTATCGCTATGACCATTTAAGAAGTGAGTTGGTACCGGCAGGAATTCATCAATGCCTATGTCAGAAAACTTTTTTAAAAACTCAACCAATTCGGGTCGAACCATAAAGGTGACATGACAGCCGTGACCATGAAGCTCTGGCCAATGTTTTTTCAGCGCTCGGGCAACCCCTAAAGAAAGAATCACGTCTCCTAGCCGATCGGGGCGAATGATCAGAACTTTAGTTTCCGAACCTGAAAAAAAAATTTTCTTGCTCAAAGTCTCAACTCATTTTTGCTTCGTACTCACGAACGGTATTTTCCATCTGGTCAACAACATCGTCCACCGTAAGGGTTGTGGTGTCCATTTCGATGGCATCATCGGCCTTTTTTAAGGGAGCAACCTTACGCTCAGAATCGGCTTTATCGCGAGAAATGACCTGCCGTTTCACTTCTGCAAAACTTAAGTACACGCCCTTGGATTCAAGCTCCGTCATGCGGCGGGAAGCCCTGGCATCCACGGATGCCGTGAGAAAAAACTTCAAATGAGCATTGGGGAAAACGACGGTACCGATATCCCTGCCCTCAAGTACGGCGCCCCCCATCTCACCAAGGGAGCGTTGCAAACCTAAGAGCGCCTTGCGCACAGAGGCATGGGCCGAAACCGTACTGGAGGCTGATGAAATTTCCGGAGTACGGATGCGATCGGAGACATCCTCACCGTTAATAAAAACATGGTTACGGCCGCCAATCCACTGGAACTCAGGTTTAGCGCTGTCGGCCAACCGCCCTAGAGCTTCCGAGTCCTCAAGGCTCGTCCCGGTTTCAAGGGCCATAAGGGCTACAGCACGGTAAAGCGCGCCCGTATCGATATGGATGTAACCAAGCCTTTTTGCCAATAAGTGGGTCACGGTGCTTTTTCCGCTGCCGGCAGGCCCGTCGATGGCCACGATTAATTTCCGATTGGAGGTAGTACCAGAATTGTCCTTAGGTTGATTTTTCATTTGAATCCTACATGTTTGCTAAAGAGCTGTCGGAATACGGCAAGGAACCCGTCCATCTCTTCCTGGGTGCCGATGCTGATCCGAATATAATTTTGTAAATTGTAATTATTTACGGGTCTGACAATAAAACCTTTTTTAAGAAGTGCCTCAAAACACTCCTGACCGCTTTTTCCCGAAGGCGACATGTCGACCAGCACGAAATTTGCCCGGGAAGGCGTTACGGAAAAACTAAGCGCTTTGATCTCCCGCTCTACCTTAGCCCTTACCTGAGCATTGTTTTCCCGAGAACGCGCAACAAAAGCTCGATCATGGAGGGCAGCTTCCGCCGCGGCGGCCGAAAGAGCAGAAATATTAAAAGGCTGCCGAGCCTGGTTCAGAAACTTCGCCACGCCGTCATGCGCTAAACCAAATCCCACCCGTAGACCCGCCAAGCCGTATATTTTCGAGAAGGTATAAAGTGCAACTACGTTAGGGAAACGCGACCAAAGCTCGGAAGCAAAAGCGAACGGCTCACTATCATCAATGAATTCCTCGTAAGCCGCATCCAATACGAAAAGGATATTTTTTTCGAGCAGACCGGCCGCCAAACTTTCAATCTGTGATTTTGGTATGGACCGACCCGTAGGATTATTGGGATTTGCAAGGATCACAACCCTCGTTTTTTCGGTTACCGCATTTAAGATACGATCCGTATTCACCTCGAAATCCTTATCGACAGCAACTTCCGTAAAAGTACTTCCTTGCAACTGTGCGCAAAGCTTATAGGCCGCAAAGGATTTTTCATGGGTGACAATCTCTGCATCCGCCGGAACAAAGACTCGAAAAAGCAGATCAATGATTTCATTAGAGCCGCAACCGACAATAAAGTTTGTAGTTTTAAGCGTAGAGATTGCGGTAGCACTTACCTTTGCCTTAAAAAAACCGACCAAGGCCTGACGCAAGGAAAACTGCGCGGCATCGGGATAGAGGTTCATGGTCAAAATTTCCGACTGCACTCGCTTCATCGCTTCGGGCGACGGTCCCAAAGGATTCTCATTGCTGGCAAGCTTCACTACGTCCTTAAGCCCAAGCTCGCGTTTCGTTTCTTCAATGGGTTTTCCGGCGGGATAGGGCTTCAACTGCCGCAGACTTGGAATCACCGAACTGCAAAATTTCGATTCAAAGGAATTTAAATTTAATTCCGCATCAGAGCCGAGGCTGGACTTTACATTGGGCAAGCTTGATCTCCTCAAGTTCCTCAATGTATCCTTCAAGGGACGTCTTAGTAAAATGCAAAACATCAAGCGGAGTAAAACCTAGCGTGGAGCACAACCCCGCCGCATTCACGTGGTCAGGGGCGCCCGTCGCATCAAGGTTGATTCCCCAATGAATGAGGACGGAGACAGCGCTGGTAGTAGCAATGCTTACGGAAAGCTTTTGAGCCAATCCCTTTCGCAGCGCAACAAACAGGTCATCTCCGCGGCGACCCACGGTAACTTCACTTTTGTCCTTCAACATTTCCCGTAAAACTTTTTCCATTTGGATGATGAGAAGGCGTTGATAATAAATCGCTAACTCAAGGCTTTGACTGGAAATCAGCGGTTGGAAAAACTCAGCGATGATGTGCACCATGGAACGTGCACCGATCCAGTCGGCGTTCAATCGATCCTCAAAGTCTACAAGGTGACTTGTATCGACATGACACGAACCTTCAAAAACCGCCATGGAAGAACCATAAACCCCGGTTTGCTGCAAAATCCAATGGGGGCTCAGTTCTAATCCGCTGTAGGTAACGCTTTTTTCTAAAGGTACTATACTTAGTAAATTTTTTGAGAATCCACGTAAGCCCGCACTTAAGATTTTAGAAACGGGATTCGCCGAACTCAATGATGTGGGTTTTTCGTCCTTCAGAAACTGGGTCGCAAAGGATTTTGCGCGTTCAAGTCTTAGGCAAGATTCGCACACACCACAAGGATTCTGTCCTGGGCCCGCGGCATCATAACAACTCCAAATCAAATGCATGGGAAATTCCCGTTGAAAAAGTTCCACTACAATTTGGTTTTTTCGCATGGCCGTAGTGGCACTTGCCACCTGAACCTGATTTGCCGTGGAGTACTTTAATGCGGCATTACTCGCATCAAGAAATGCTTGTGAGTTATCGGGGAACGTTTCCGCTTCCTCGGCATTAAATCCTAAGAGAATAACCGTCAGGCCTTTAGCCTCTGCAAACGCCGCAGCTAAGGAAATAAAAATACCGTTTCGATTGGGAATCCAAACTTTTTTAGCCGACGCCATGGCTTGATTGTGATCATCAAGATTTTCACGACTCAGAAGATTCAAAGAGTTTTCTGCGTTCAACAGGCTGCCCATCGCCGTTGCACCTAAGGTTTGAAAAAAAGGAAACTCAATAACTTTATGTTTAACCTGGAAGTGCGCACATAACGCTTTTGCCGCCCGGATTTCTTCGGCCCTTGCGCGCTGGCCATAATCAATCGTAATGGCCCATTCTACTGAATATCCCATTTCGTTTGCCAGACAAAGTTGGGCCGCGGAGTCTAATCCCCCCGAAAGGAGTAGAACGGCTTGATTCACGAAACCAATCCAAAAGAAGCGGCGCTGCGATCGTTCTCCCAAACCACCACGCGACGCAAAGTCAAACTTTCTAAGGGCCGGGAAGCTTCCACGGTTTTTTTCAATTCATGAAAAAAATGAAACGCTAAAGTTTCGGCGGTGGGATTCAAATCATTGAAGGGTGGAACTAAATTTAGGTCTTGGTGGTCAAACCGAGCAATTAACTCCTTAACCATGGCCTTCAGTACCTTAAAATCAACGGCAATTCCGATGTCGGACACTTTCGGAGTTGAAGCCTCCACCTCTATTTTCCAGTTATGGCCGTGAGGCCTTGCGCACTCCCCATCGTAACCACGGATGTGGTGAGCGGCGGCGAACTCCAAACAAACTTTTACCGAATACTGATATTCACTAACGGCGCTCATTCAATTCACCTTTCTTGGGGGGTGTTAAAAGCTAAAATTTTGACTTAGCAGGAGGGAAGACTTCACTTGCCGCAAGTATTGATCTTGAAAACCTTCACCCCGAAGCCTGCCCTTTTCGAATCGATGGGGGCCAGCATTAAAGGCGGATAGGTAGGCTCTTGGATCACCATCGTAGCGATCTCTTAGATAGGCTAAATACGCTACTCCAATTTTTAAATTCACCTCGGGATCATACAGAAAAAATGGATTTGAATTGGCTTCGTCGGCTAAATATTTCAGTCCGGTAGAACGTACGGACTGAACAAACCACTGCGCCGTTTCTGGCATAAGTTGAAGGAGGCCCTGGGCACCCTTTCTACTTTCTGCCCACGGGTCAAATCGACTTTCCACCTGGATCAGCGCCAATAGAAACTCTATCGAAAAATGGTGCTTTTTTGAAAGATCATGAATCAAACCGGCGAGCTCTTTGGCAAGGGTCGGCCGCTCGACTAAGGCGAACCGGTCACGGTAGTGTTTCGCAATCCATTTGGTCAGCGAGTTCACCGCAGTCAAAGGGCCGCGCTCGGAGGATTGAGTCAGTACGCTCCAGAGCGCTTGATCTTCCTGTGCGTCGGAGGGCAAAGAGCGCCAAGGATTGATGCTTAGTAAACTCAATCCTAAAAATATAAAACCAAAAAACAAACGCATGCGTCCGGGTGTTCTACAGCAAAATCAGCAGTTTTTGTAGCTTATTAAGGCGCCTAAGGACCCCGCCATAAACCTATTTATTTTACCTCAGCGGTAAAATCATGGGAATCGCGTCCTCCCCGTCACTATAGTACTGTTTTTTTAAAGGCATTTCCTGAAATCCTAGGCCCCGGTAGAGCCCCCTGGCGCCTTGATTTCCCGACCTGACCTCCAGATAAACCTGTTTTACTTTTTTTCGATGCGCCTCATTTATAGCGGAAAACATTAATTTTTTACCTAACCCAAGTCCTCGCCAGTCGAGATCCACTGCAATATTAAGAATGTGAATTTCGTCAGGTAGGGTCCAAAAAACAATATAGCCAACTCGCATTTCATCAGTTTCATCGTCCGTCAGCACCAAAACCTGCGAATAGGGATTGTTAAGCTCTTGGATAAACTGAGACGACGTCCACCCCGAGACCGGATTGGCGGCGTCAAGCTTAACAAGAAATTCGACGTCATCCTCCACTACAGGACGAAATGAAAATGTGATGCTTTTTGAAACCGGCTTGTTTTCCATGCGCCGTCACTCTGAACAAATCGTCACTGGAAGTGCAAGAAAGAACTTTCCTTGGTCCTCCTGAAAACATTCATACATAATTGTTTTTTCCGCACGATTCGCCCTATTAAGGTTTTGCACAAAGACCGGCAGGTTTTCTACTGGAGCGTAAATCATCCTCGAGGAATCATTCCTCATCTCATTGCTTTGGTTGATTTCGACGGAATGCGTAGGCCAGCTTCGCCAATTTGTATCGGGCAGTAAAATGCTGTCGGCGGAAAAACGGCAGAGGGGTTTACCGACCGCTAGAGTATGGACCAGGTCCGAAACTAAACTTCCAAGCGCCATGTTTGAAACAGGGACTTCCGGCCCTTCCGAGAAACTCCGCAAATAGCCAAAAACTTCAGTGCGACTTAAACTGATGGTTGCTTGGAGCGCATAGGTACTGGAATCGGCATTCCAAAAAAAGACTGAATCGTAGGCCGCTTCGCTAGTACAACCGCCACTTAGGGGCTTTAGTCTCGGTGTTTCTGAATGGAAACCCAAATGGCCAAGGACGGGCCTCACAGCCCGAAGGGATGCTCCATGCACCGTTGCCTGCGGCGAACCAGCCTCATCAGTTTTTTCTGCGCCGCCAATCCCACAACCGTTGAAGAGAAGGCAAAAAGGTATAAATAAAAGTATTTTGAATACGGCAATATTCATGGAGCCTCACACCAGCTTCTTTGGGAATTTTCCGGGAGACTTGAGAGCGTCAGATCCACTTGTTTTTGGCCTGAATCAAAGGGAGAGGTGGCCCAAAGTAATGGTTCCCTAGATTCATCGCATGCTACCGCCGAAACGGGGCCATTTTGCCCAAAATCCCAATCTTCGGAGTCCGTTTCAATGGAAATAGGCAAATTACCTGAGGGAATACTAAAATTTCTTTTATGACCTTGGAAATCTACCACTAGAAATTTAGCGAGATTTTTTCTGGCCTGGACCTGGGGTGATGGGTCCCACTGAAAACTAAACTTTGGCGGAATGGCCTTAGCACATCCGGTAATTACAAGCAGAATCACAAGACTAAAACGAAAGAACGTTTCCATTGCTTTGGTTCGTAGCAACGGTTGCGCCAATCCTAGAATACTGCACTAAGGTGTCATCCGTCCTGAGATTCAATCACCATTTGATGCGGTAATGGACGAGTTGGGCGTCATGATCCGATAGTCGCCTTCCATTCACTGGGGGTTGAAACAGTTTCTGGAAAAAAATCGGTTCAAGATTCACCGTCGTATGAGGCCTAAAGAATTGATGATCTACGCAGGTCTGTAATTCATGATCAATTTGTCCGCGAACGTCACAGGTACCCATGATTTTACAAAAATTCAGAATATTCATAAGCCCGGTCTGCTGGGCAATCATCGGATAATCCGGCAAGGCTTCAAAGGTGTTGAAATCCCCCGCAAAAATTACGGGCCCCTGAGTAGAAAGGTTACTTCTTAAAAACCGGCCAACTTCAAGATGCTCTCGCATTCGTGCGGAAACACTTTCGTTCAGGGTGGCCCCAAAACCGTCAGCTTGCATGTGGGTATTTAGGAATTCAACCACCTCAGGTACGCCAGGAACTTGAACTTGGGTATAAACTAAGCCTTTTCTTGAATTCCAATCAAAGCCTACCAAATTCGCCGGATCAAATGCATGCTGTTTAGAGTTTCTTAATGGAAACTCACTCAGAATGACTAATCCTGAGCTGATCCTAGCGGTGCTAGTACCTGGCCCCCAAACCCGATAAGGAAAGCCAGCCTCGCGGATGAGATCTTCGATGGCAACATTAAATCCTTCCTGGATCGCAATGATATGGGGCCCATTGCCCTGTTGCCTCATTCTTTTAAGTTCACGGCCGATATCCCCTAGACGTGAGCAATCATTGCAGGGTCCCGGTAAACCAAAAACATTATAGTTCATCACCCGGAGAATAAACTCACCGTGCGCTAAAACCGGCACCGCGGGGGCGGAACTGGCCGGCGGAATCGGTGGCAGCGCAGGCCTTGCTTTCCCGGCGGCTTGCGCCAGGGGCAGACTAGAGAGTTTTAGCCCTAGGATCAAAATCGACCAAACCAGAACGTTTAGTATTTTCGGAAGTGAAAATCCAATGCAACTTTTCAAAACATCATTTGATGTTTTGAAAAAAGGGCAATCCATTGCCCCAAAATTTCTTTTCATCATTACCATCCTTGGTCATGTGCGCATTCGCGCTAGATTCTAAGAATCGCTCCTAGAGCCTCAACTACAAGTTTATGGAATGTTAATCCGCAAACAAGTGCCGAAGGACGAATATCAAATATATAGGTTTGCCGAGGGAGAAAAAAATTCCTTCCACCATCTCGAAGAATTCGGCTATCACTTTTAAATATGAGCCCTATTTCTGATTTTGAAGAGCGAAGCATTGCCAATGACCTTGACCGCCTAAGACACAGCGCGTCACATATTATGGCCCATGCCATACAAAACCTTTGGCCTCAGGCAAAATTTGGGATTGGGCCCACCATCGACGATGGATTTTATTATGACTTAGATCTCGCTGTGGCCATTACGCCGGAAGATTTGCCGCGTATCGAGGCCGAAATGGCGAAAATTATCGCCAAGAATGATCCCTTTGTACGGAAAGAATATTCGCGCGCTCAGGCCGAAGAACTTTTTCAGAAATTAGGGCAACCGTTTAAACTCGAAATCATTCGCGATCTCAATCAAGATCAATACAGCGTTTATAGTGAAGGTGAATTCCAAGACTTATGTCGTGGGCCCCACATTGAGCGAACCGGTAAACTTAAAGCATTCAAACTTCTTAGTATTGCGGGTGCCTATTGGCGTGGCAATCAAAAGAACAAACAACTTCAGCGGGTTTACGGAACGGCCTTCACCTCTAAAAAGGAACTCGAAGACCATCTCTTTCAAATTGAAGAAGCGAAAAAAAGGGATCATCGGAAGTTAGGAAAGGAACTCGACCTCTACAGCTTTCATGCACTAGCCCCAGGCAGCCCCTTTTTTCATCCGAAGGGAACGGTACTTTATAACCGTCTCGTCCAATACATTCGGGAACTTTACTCTCCTTACAATTATCAAGAAATTATTACTCCCCAGATCCTGGACGTGAGTTTGTGGCACCAATCTGGGCATTATGAAAACTACAAAGACAATATGTACTTCATCGAATCCGATGAGCATGACTATGCCGTAAAACCCATGAACTGCCCCGCCTCAACGCTGGTATTCTCCAACTCTAGAAGGTCCTATCGGGAGCTTCCGCTGAGACTTGCGGATTTTGGCCGTCTCCATAGATTTGAAAAATCTGGCGCGCTGTCGGGCCTTACCCGCGTGCGAACTTTTTGCCAGGACGATGCCCATGTGTTCTGCATGCCCGAACAAATCCAGGATGAAATTCAAAAACTGATCGACATGATCATGGATACCTATAAAGTTTTTAACTTTGGTGACGTGAAAATTTTTCTATCGACCCGTCCGGAGAAACGCGTAGGCAGTGATGAATTATGGGATACCGCGGAGGGTGGGTTGCGAAATGCCCTGGAAAAAAGGGAGATTCCTTATACCATTAACGCCGGCGATGGAGCCTTTTACGGCCCGAAGATTGATTTCGTAGTTAACGACGCTCTTAAACGCGGTTGGCAGCTAGGCACCATTCAGCTGGACTTTACTTTGCCCGAACGATTTCAACTGGAATATATCGGCGCAGATAATAGCACCCACCGTCCGGTCATGATTCACCGTGCCGTCCTGGGATCCATCGAAAGGTTTTTAGGCGTGTTGGTCGAGCATTATGCCGGAGCATTCCCATTTTGGTTGGCACCCGTACAGGTCATGGTAGTTCCCATTGGCCCCGACCAAATGAATTACTGCGCGACTGCGCTCACTAAACTTAAATCCTTGGGTTACCGTGCGGAAATTGACGGAAGAAATGAAAGCATGGGCCTTAAAACTCGGGAGGCCCAAATGCAAAAGATTCCCATGACCCTCGTGGCCGGTGCCCGAGAAGTAGAGGGAAACTCTTTTTCCGTGCGCAAGTATGGCGAAAAAAATTCTAACGTCATGACGGAAGCTGAAATCTTAGATTTATTTTCTTCATTGAACGCCCTAGGAAAACCTCTGGCGGTCCGTGAATAGATGAAATCAAAATTAAAATTCGGACAGATTTACGACAATATGTATGGCTTCATCCGCCTCACTCGGACGGAAGAACGAATAATCAATTCTCCATTTTATCAACGGCTGCGATGGATCAAACAGTTAGGGTTTGCCAATTATATTTTCCCCGGCGCTGAACATACCCGTTTCGCCCATGCCATCGGCGTCATGCATAGCGTAGATCAAATGATTCGCTCCATTGGCCGCCATGCACCCGATGAAAAACTTTTTGATCCACGGGCCATGGACAGGCATACTGCCTTTCATAAAATCTGCCGAGTGGCGGCCCTGCTGCACGACATTGGAACTTTTCCGTTTTCGCACACGGTGGAAGAAGCCTACATCCGGGAAAATAAACGTTCCTCCAAAGACCTTCCGAATAACCATGAACACCTTGGCAGCTATATCGTTAAAAATACGTATCAGTCGGAGGGACTTACCAAAATTTTAGAGGATGACGGTTTTGACTGCGCGCTACTGTCAAAATACATCAAGGGCGAAAGTTCTGACTTTCTAGCAAATCAGCTTTTGCATTCAGACCTGGACGCAGATCGCCTGGATTATCTAGTACGAGACGCGAGGCATACCGGCATTCAGTACGGTCACATCGATCGTGATTATATTTTGTTTCATTTAACGGTGGCGAAAAATCCTAAATCCTCAAAACCACTTCTGTGCATTAGGGAGAATGCCATTCACGCCGTGGACGACTTTCTCATGGCTAGGTTCGCCTGGTATTCCCAGGTGGTGAAAAACCCGACCTCTGGGAAATTCGATGTGCTGGCCGCCCACATTGCAAAACAGCTTTTAAACCTAAGCCTGCTCATTCCGTTTTCAACATTGCTGGAAAACGTCAAAGAATCTGGCGAGCGCTTTTTCGGGTTTAACGATTTCTATTTTATGAATTTGCTACACGAAGTTTACTGGAGCAATTCTTCGGAGATTTCCCCAAGTCTTAAGGAACAAGTGGGCATGCTTTTATTCCGCAAGTCTCCCATAACCATCCGAATCAAAGAATTTGAACATCAGCTTTTTGATTCTTCTTCAGGTACCACTACAAAGACTAGGCTTCTGGCGAGAATTGACGCGAAGGTAAAGGAACTCAACAAGCTGCTTGAGGCCAAGGGCCAGGGAAAAGCTTGGCTCATCGTGGATTTACCCTCCAAGGATGTTGTCTTTTCGAAGAAAAATGCCCATCCACTTGAAGACCGCGACGGAATCAAAGTCCAGATGAAAAACGGGTCATTAAAGCCTTTATATGAGGTCCAGAACTCGACGACCGCCCATTTACACCACCTGATGAACTTTATTCCAAACCTCTACGGCAATGAAAAAGCCTATGAAATTCTGAAGGCCCACCGAATAATAGGCTAATTTTTCCTTAAATATTAAATATTTATAAAATCCAATTCTGCACAATAGATTATATTTATATATGTGTATAATGATAGGATGGGGTTACGGCGAGGGTTCGTCATTCTTGCATTGATTTTGGCGCATACCGCTTGCGGTCCGCAGGGTGGCGCCTCCCTGACGGGGATTGCTTTGGTGAAGGAATGCATTCTCCCCAATGGCGTCCAGGATAACACCCTCACTGGACACTGGGCTCAGGGCTCCTTTCCTCTGAAGGTGTCTTTCCAAACCCAAAGCAACTGGCAATCTGGCGAAAAAGACGCGGTTCAAAGCGCAACCTCCTCTTGGAACACTTTTTATGAGGCCACTAAATCCTCATCGGTGTTTGATGCCAATAATCACTCCACCACTATTGCAGAAGCTAACCCTAATTGTTCAGACACCGATCCGGAAGGGGGCGTGGCCCTGTATAAGCGCGGCGCCTGGACCGGAGGGGCGTCGGTCATCGCGGCCACCCGCTATTGTAGCCGAGGTCCGGTTTCCCCATCCTGCCCCCCGGCAGGTACCGGACAATTCAATAAAGATTGTTTAAGAATTCTTTATCACTCCTTTATTGAGTTTAATTACCAAAACTTTTTTGTGGCCGGTTCAGGAAACAAATTTCCGGATTTGCAAACCATCGCGTTACATGAGCTTGGGCATGTTTTGGGGCTTGACCATGCCTGTGGTGCACTATCGACGGGCCTGCCCGTACCTGGGTGCCCCGGCTCTTCCGACGAAGATGACCTTGGCCTGCTAACGAGTATCTTAAAACCAAGTTTCCAGTTTGATGGCCAGGGGCGCGGCGAACAAATTCGTGCGCTTTCCACTAATGATCAGGGACGCGCAAACTGCCTATACTAGCTACAAAATCGTTTCAACATCGGCCCGAAGAATTTTGGCGAGTTTAAGATAGGAAAGAAAGTTTTCCTCAGAATTTTCTCCACCGTGCAGATTCCAAAGTAGTGCCGATAGGTCCAGAAGCTTACCTTGGCCGCGTTTGCTAAGCTCCGGCAAATCAGAAAAAAATCGCTCGCCAGATTTGAAATGTGTTTTGTGAAATTGGACTTTTTCGATGTCGGAAAGGCGATTTTCCGAAAATAAAATTTTCTCTTTTTGAAGAAGTGTTTCTTCTATAATGCCGTTCAAAGCATCGGCTTCGGCCGGGGAAAGCCCTTGGCTTTTCAAATACGCCATTAAATCTTGCCCAGATCCCATGAGCACCGCCATGTCGAATCGATCTAAAACTGGACCCGAAAGTTTACGATGGTATTGTTGAAGCGACTGTCTAGTGCAGCGACAAGCGCCTCGCTGAGATCCCAAGTGGCCACAAGGACATAAATTTGTCGTTGCGATCAGCTGAAACCTAGCGGGGATTTCGGTTCGGAACCGAGCGCGCTGGAGGCGAACCTTTCCTTGTTCTAGAGGAAGTCTTAAGGTTTCCAAAACATCTCGACGGAATTCTAAAAACTCGTCCATGATGGCGTAACCACCATGGGCACGGCAAAGCTCACCCGGTATAGCTGACCCATCACGGGAGAGTGCGCCTTCTAAAGCTTCGCGCGTCATGCTGGACTGCAGTCTTATGCAAGGTTTCTTCAAGGCCGTACCTGCCGGCGCTTCAGCTTCACCAAACGCTTGCTCAATCATGCTTCGTTCTTGCACTTCGATTTCACTTAAATAACCACGCGCTTCTTCAATGCCTATTGCCACCATGGATTTTCCTGAACCATGGGGTCCCAACAAAAGGAGATGATACTTACCTTTAAGGGCCACTAACGCGGATAATACTGCGAGTGGCTCGCCACTTACTTTGTTTAGCGTTTCAAGTTTCCGATCTTCCTGAACCTTGCCATAATGCCGCTGCTGTACCGAAATTCGAGTATTTTGATCTCGGTTCTCAACGGACTTTATAGTTTGGCCAATTTCGATAATTTTAGCGACGGCCTCCGGAAGGGTTTGTGCCGCTAGGAAATGCGGCTGCGCACAGGACCCATTTCCATTAACCTGTGAATCATAGAGGTTCTTTAGGATACGGATATCCTCAATGGGGCCTACGATGATCTCCACTTCGTTAAAAACTTGATTAAATGTATGGGAGGAATCGGAACGTAAGAATGAGCCCATTCCAGCGCCCCTTAAAAATCCACCAAGCGAGAGTTCGCCTAAGGCAAAGATTCTGCCGCTTAAATTTTTCGTAACCTCTTCGCAGGTTGGCCCACCAAGAATAATGCCCAAAGCCATTGCCAGTTCCAATTGGCTGCCCCATTTAGGCAAATGAGAGGGAACTAGATTCACCGTAATCCTGCGCTGAGGCCAAGGAAGGTCTGAATTTTGAATCGCGGCCCGGACGCGCTCCCGACTTTCTTGGGTTAACGGGCTCGCCAACCCCACCAAAGTAAACTGGGGTAATTGTAGCGATAAGGCGACTTCAACTAAAATGTGCTGCACTTGGAGCGCGAGTACCGTCGCTGAGTAAATTTGAAATACCATGCCCAAAGTGAATTGCTTAGGCCATGCCAGGAAATCATTTCAAACTACTTTTTGGATTTTGTCGCCAGTAGGTTTTCCCGGGCGTGCTGCAAAAAAATCAAAATTTCGTGGGCACGTGATTCATAATCTTTGCCCCAAGATTGAAACCGGTCCGGATGATAGAGTTTTACTTTTCTTCGGTATGCATTTTCAATCACGTCTTCCGCAGATCCCGCAGGAACCCCGAGAACTTCCGAAGCAGGCGTCCGGGCATCCCAATTGGGCAATGCTGAGGAAAGTGAAAGCTTAGAACTTTTTGTAGAGGGCCGTGTCCCCCGCGATACTTCGTTTTTATTTTTTGCATTCATCATGGCCTTAAATAATTCCTGCTTTAATTTGCTTCGCTCGCGCTCAAAAGGATCGCCGCCAACTCCTTCGGAACGGTTACGAAACCAAAACTGGAAAACGCTTGCTCCAATGAAAGCTAAAAAAAGCAATTGTATGAAATGAAAAAAATCTTTTGATTTCATTGATAGCCCCCAACCTGTCTGGCTTAATTTTAGCAAGCTCCATGAAAGATGGGGAAACTTTTTAACACGCTTAAATTACAGCTCAATTATTCGCTTCTATTTATTATTTTCATCACATTCCTACGCGTGGGAAGTTGGTCCCCGACCCTCAGCGAAAACCGTAAATTTCAAGGTTCCCACCGCCCGACCGTAGGCAATGACTCTTATTTCCAGATTTGGCGTAACGATTTCTTAAGCGCCGCTGCACCCAGGGATGAAACCGGACTGATTCGAGGGATCTTTTTAGGTGAGGCCAACTTCATACCTCAATCGATCATCTCAAAATTTCGAACTGCTGGCCTCACTCACGTCATTGCGGCTAGCGGCTTTAATTGTTGGATT
>CAYYYP010000049.1:18290-26900 GCA_964475985.1 uncultured Oligoflexia bacterium
CCTATTTCTACTTATGACCAAGGTCATTCTGCTTCCATGCAAAAATTTCTTGCATCCTTCGCAGCGAGTTCTTCAAACATTCCAAAATTTGGAACTTCTCGTCATGGCAGTTGGGGCTTGGCTCTTTTTTTTCTGGACCAACCGCTCGCCTCCGGTGACCAGGGCCGTAGTGATGATATCCGCAAGAAATACCTTCCGATATCTGCAGTGGCCGGTACGGTTCACTCGTTTACTTATAGTGCAGTATTTTCTTTCTTTGTGTATTGAACCAAAACTTTTTAGCAGCGCTAGTTTTCAACTTACTTTTGCATGCCTGACCGGCATCGTAGCAAGTGAAGTCATCAAGAAAAATCTGATTCAGTATCTTAAATCAATCAACCCACGCCGGACATCCCGAGCAAAGGAGGCTTGCATCAGTTATTTGCTTACAAACTTTGGAATCTGTCTGTGCGTGGCACCCATAACCTGGATATTTTTTGCTGAGATAAATTTTACTAGCCTGTTAACCAATTGGTTTGTCGGCCCGCCCGTCGCAATGATCATTATGCCCCTCGGCCTCACTACCATGCTAAGTCTTAAGATATTTCCGGCAGCGGCAGGCTACCTATGCTCCATTAATAATTTCTTCTGTAAGTTTTTAAGTCTTATGATTTCTGAGTATTTAAAAATTGTTCCGCACTTAATTTATGCACCGTACCGGGATTTTTAAATTAAAGGCCAGAACGTGATTCCTCACCTCCTGGCCTTCATACGAGAAATTATATGTGAGAGCGCAGTTACCTAGGCGCCGCTAACGCCGCGCTCACTGACCTAAATGCTCTAAATGCCTCAAAGTTTGGCGCCGAGGGAGGGGCTGGGACAACACATTGCGCTTCTAGTTGTTCGATCGTGGCCGCTGCACAACGATGATATGCTGCCGTAAGGGTACTAAGATAACGGCGAATTGTGGGAAGCTCAGCCCGGGCGCCATTTCGCATATTTTCTGGAAAATGTTGCAAAAATCGATCGTTTTCCTCAGTCCAAATCCTGCCATACAGAGATCGCACAAAATAGTAATTGGTGCGGTAAGTTCGAAACAAGTCAGCAAGGTCCTGTACCGCTTCCTCCCGACCGATGTCCTCAATATTATTAGTTCGTACGCCCAGAGCCACAAACGGCGAAGAAATCATTCTAAGCGGCACGGCTGAATCAAAAGAGAATCCTGCCATGAACTGCCTTAGGCCGTCGCGAATGCCAACCAGTCCGGTTCCGGACTCAAACGCGCTGCCAACCAGACCGGCAAGGGCTGAGGTTCCGGCTCCTCCTCTCGCAAACACTTGCGAAGTATAACGGCGGCTCTGAATATGTGACTGTACAATACTTTCTAAACTACCTGAGACGCTACCGCTGGCGATGCCGACGTTTACGCCACCCCGGATACTACCGCGTATTTGGGTGCGTTCATCCTCGGAAACGTCATTTAGTGTAATGAACACCGCTGCGACATCTCCCTTATATTCCGTAGTGACATAGTGAGTTCCGCAGGTCCTACGAAAATTCTCCGTGCCTCCGGGCGCGCGTAACATCTCCACTATCTCTGGGTTCAACGTGAAATTCTGAACCATGGTCCGGCCATATTCCGTCCGGGCAGAAAGTACGAAGGTGATGGCATTTTCTCGGATATCATTGGCGCTATTATAGGACGCACTGTCTTCGGTGGATGCAAAGAGGACTCGTGCCTCAATCCGCAAATCAATGCCTAAACTCCGTTTGAGATCCCGGGAATTGCTCACAAAAAATGAACTCATCTGCGTGGATAAAGCCCCACGGTTCTCCGGGTAGTGGATTTGAAAATTACCGCAAATCTGACGTTCTTCAGCCGGGTTTTGGATATCAAAACCCTTACCCAAGGTCATGGGGCTTTCCGGAGTGAACAGGAATGAGGGATGATCATTTTGCCCCTCCATACCACCGACTATCTGAGCAATACCTTGATTTAAACCACATATGCTTGCCCCTAAACTTAAGAGCGCGACCCTTCGAAATAGGGATCTATAAACTTCTTTCATTTTCATTCTTCCTTTCGTTCATACTGACACTGAAACCGTAAAGACGCCGTTGCAGCCTAGATAGATTGCTGCTTCGGAATGCTTGTGCTCGTTCTGGAAAATGTTGATTCAGCGCGTGAAAAAGCTCGAGCTGATCTCCCAATATAATTCGTTTAGCTTCAGGAGAGATCTGTTTTTGAAACCAATTTACGCTAAGCACATTTTTTGCGTTCTCCGCCGCAGCTTCCCTAACCTTCGGCTCAGGACTCCCCATGGCAAAGGTGAGAAGATCGACCGCCGCCATTCTAGTTTTTGCTCTTTCGTTGGATGTTTCGGCATCCTCCGCGCTCTGCAGGTAGACGGCCGTATGGGCCAAGTTCTGGGGATTGGTTATAAGGTCGTGAAGTCTGGACTGTTCTTCGCTGGACAGTAAAGCTTTGCCGAAGAGATTCTGGAACTGCAAAATGTCAGTCCTAACTCGTCCGACGGAATAGGGAAGCTGTCCTTTGAGGTACGGAATTGTTTTTGACAATTTACCGTTGCTTTCCGGTACCGGGGCCTTTGTTATGAATGCCGAATTTTTAACTTTCACTTTTTCTAGGATGGAAGGTTGACTTGGTCTCAGAAAGTACGTCAGTCCGGCAAGCACACCAAAGCCAAGAATAAAATATTTTATTTTCATATGATCTCCTCTAATTCTCCAACACATGATTTCGTTTCAATAGTTGGATCCGTTGGTTTGCTAAGACGCAGGTCGTACCGTTCGTGCGCCGAACAGCCCCTGGACATTCATGCCTTCGGATAAACTGTATGAGCTCGGCAGTTGAGAAAGGCATCATTTCAGCACTGCGGGACGCCGGTGTGGAGCGACGATGCTCGTCCATAAGCGCGGCGATTTGTTTTGCATTGACGCCATTTAGAAATCCTCCGCTTCGCACCGCCAGAGGACGTGAAAAATCATCCACCTGGGCACTAAGGAGCAGGGCGTACCTGACGTCGGCCACACTGAGTCGCGGATACCGTGCAAAGATCTCGGCGGCCGCTTTAGTCACCACGGGGCTGGCAAACGAAGTGCCGCTAACCCGAAATTGGTCTGGAACTGCAGCGGCAATGTCGGCGCTTAAGGCACCGTAGTTCGAATATGAAGCTAGACGGTGCGTAGTTCCGCCTTCGAGGGCTGCCACGACAATTCCATTTTTGCGATTACTCAAAATGTTTTGCGGGCAAAGCAATCGATTTCCAAGCCAACCTTCATTCCCTGCCGCCGCTACAAAAAGGAGGGGCTCCTGGGAGTCTTCAAAAATTCTCGAATATTCCTCACGACAAAGGTCCGTGCTTTTAAACGTTGAGAAAGAAAGGTTCATCACCCGAACCCCCGCATCTAAAAGTTCCTGCCTCCAGGTATCGTAGCGATCGGGGGATAAACAGGTGTTTTTTGCACCCACGGCCGCTATTGCACCGTGATTGCCATCAGGATTTTCGCCCGCCGAAAAATATAAATTACTTACATTTACTGGGTGTGGATCAACCACGTCAGAGAGGTGGGGCCAATCAGAAGGCATAAGGCTATCGCCGAAAAAATCTTCAAAGGAAATTGAGCGCCCGCCCCAACCCAAACGTGCCCCCACGGCTTGCCGGAACTGATATTCATTGGATTCGGAAAGTTGCGGATTGAAATTAGGACCTAAAATTAAGGGACCGCGTAGTCCGCCCATGGTCCGGGGCCAAACCTCGCACACGGCAGCCCGGGGCGTACTTTGTTCGGCGTTTGGTTGAAGCCTTTGCGCCTGCAGGTTAAGTAGCGTTGAGTTTAGATCCAACTCAAGGTTTTGCAAAAATCCATCAATGTACTGCCAGTGTCGATCGTACACTTTAAGTTGTGTGAAAAACGCTGACCCGTTCGTCCCATTTTCCCTCGGTAAAGGGGCTTGGGCCGTAGGCATAATATGAAGGATGGCAGACACGCCGTCCCCTGGGTTTAGTAAAACGGCCGATTTGATTGTTTTGGTTTGGGCATCACGCAAAACAATTTTGGAACTCACTTTGCTACCTAAAAAGAAAGTTCGCTCAAGCGACACGTGCAACCGAGGAAATAGACCGAAACTTAAATCTTGTTTTAAAATGCAGAACTCTGCACATCCGGCCAAAGTCTTTATGGTCGCGGCATCGGCTTGAAATCTTGTCCGAATTTGCTCCCACCGTCCTAGGATCAGGGGCAAAGCCTGAATTTCTTCATAACGTGCAAGCTCGCTTGGAAACTCAGCACCAATACTAAAAAAGTCCCGCTTTTGGTTGGCATTGAGATGATCAGTTGCGTTTTTGGATCCCAAAGCTGCGCCTAAAAGTTCGGGATTGGGTTCATAATATGAGAAGTCTGAGCCTCCACCCGTCAGGCTGAATCCTGAAGAAATATCAAAGTCAGCCTTCAAGGCTCCATAGGTTTGCTCAGCAATGATCCGGCGTTCTTGATTGGTATTTGGTAAAGCTCCAACAGTAAAATTGACATGACTTAAAAAGTGGGTCGGGAACTCGGGTGGACTGGACATAAGCCGAGACAATATTTCTTGGGCACTTAAACTGTGCGGACGACCTTGCGTCCTCAATATGACGTTTGTCAGACGAAATGGAGAAAGATTAAGGTGGGCGGTTGTGCTGCCGTTCTGGGGAACTGCGTTGCTGAACGCTAACCTTGCCGTACCTAAATTTTGGTCTGAACTCACATTCCCCACCCATCGATTAGGAAGGCAAAAACCCCGTCGGTTTTCCGAACGAAAGGTAAAACCAGGGCCACAGGCACAAACGTTCTCGTCGGGATCAAAGTGTGCTCCACTTGTCTCCTGACAAATCTTTCTAAGACAGTATATCGCACGTTCTACGGGAGCTAATGATTGAATGACATCTTTCGCATCACATTCTTGATGCCGAAAGCCGTCGTACTGATAGGAACTAGAATATTGATCTGGAGTGAAGCCCTCGGTTTGGTCCCGAAGGTGATCGTACTCCGCTAAAAAAATTGGCGTGGGCACTGGTCGGTTCGGGTGACTTACATTCCTCGATGAATTCGTAGCCCCCTGCCTCGTCACCGCATTTGCATCGTTTTGGTCGCAGCCAGCCTGCAATAAGCCGAAGGCAAGGAGTAGGAGAAAGAAACTTCGTATGAACTGATTTTTATTTAAATGTAGGGTTTTCATCGTGATAGTTTCCTTCTCCTAAGCTTTCGGTTTACTCTTGCGAGGTAATCAGGTTCTGGGGGATGAGTGATCTGAGAACCAAACGATTCAAATATTCCTGACCTTCGTTTTGGTAGAATGAAGTCCCGGTGAGCAGTCCTTGCGCGACTACAATATTTTCCTGGAGGTTTGGGCTGCGCATGCGCAGGTTGTAAACTTTTCCAAAATAATTGCTTCGGGAAACGTTTACTAAAACCTCAGGCTCACCCGCTTCATTGAGGAGACTCATTCCATTTTGAAGTTGATCAGCCCGAACCATGTTTCCGTTTGCCAAAAGCATCGGATGATTGGTGGTAACCTTAAGGTGATGATTGCCCGTAGTTTGAAGTTCAACGATTTCTTGCCACTGATCCACATCGGACACCGTGTAATAATCAATTCCTGTGGTTGAATAACTTAAATGTCCCAACGAAGATTGAGATGACAAAGTTACCGCCGAACTGAAGTGTGCTTCATGGGCACGGGCAATCTCTACGAATCCACCGGGAAACAACACCGTTTGATCGCGCGTGAAACATCCAGAAGTACAAAATCCAACTAAGGTAAATCCATTTAATGACGTACACGAAGCGGATGGGTCCGTCGGCCAGGGATCGTGAGGGGCCGTAGTAACGTTCAATGTTACATTCTCGGGGTTCGTAGGATCCTCAACGAAACTGATTCTGCCGAAAGTGGGATATAAACCCCTTGCCGCACTTCCGTTTTGAGCTGGAACGGTTTCCCTTCCACCTTGCGCGTGATTTAACGGAATTAGAACCCTAAGAAAGGCCCGCTCATCTTCAGAGGTGCTTGGGTTATTCGCGCGTTCGTCTAAACAGCGTGCCGCCCAGCTTGCCCGGCCGGCTGCTTCGGCAACGGAACCGATTGCTCCGTCCGCATTTTCTGCGCATCGTGCCATGGTCCAGGACATCCTCGCTGCTTGATTGTCGATGCTCCGACTAATGGCGCCAGTGCGGGCGATTGCGCGTCTCTGGTTTTCCTCGGCGCGAATATTTGCCGTCCTCGCAGCGGCGATCTCAGCCGCACTACGAGCGTGATCTGCTTCAATACGTAGGCGTTCAGCGTGCAGGCGATCGAGCTCTGCCCTCTGCTCTAACACCGTTTGGTTCAGCCTTACTTCCTCTGGCCGTGGGCCTCCGGCCGCAAAGCCCTGGGTTGCAGTTATGAAACTAAGGGCCACTAGTGGGTAGATTTTAAAGTACGAGATTTTAAATTGACGGATGCTTAACTTTTTCATGAACACAAAAACTCCTCTTTGTGAAATCCCACTGAGCAATGGCCGTGCCACGGCGAGCTATGAACCGGAAAAGTACTTTTTTTGCGCATTTTAATGAGGTTTTTTTGAAATGTTTATTTTTAGGTTTTAAAAAACTGTCTTCGGTGTACGGCAATGAGGGCAGGAATTTGTCTGGATTCCCAGACAGAAAACCGAGGATTCCGCTGGACAGGATCCGACCTCCTATGGAAAAGCTCGTTCGAGGTACGATGCCATTGATCAAGATTGAAAAGCCTTCACCCACAAATTTTGAAGTGCTTGCAGAAACGAAGGATTGGATCGTACTTAACAAACCAGCTGGGATCGACTGCCAGCCATCCCGTGACGATCGTACAAGTATTGCGCATTTTCTTGAGCAGAATTTCCAGTTTGCCGGGCTTGTCCATCGGTTGGACTTTAATACCTCTGGCGCACTCATCTGCGCTAAGAACCCAAAAGCGGCAAAACAACTCTCGTCTGCCTTCCAATCTGGTGAGGTCAAAAAAATCTACTTGGCGATAGTATTAGGAAAGGTTGAAAAGACTGAGACTTCGATCGATTCCGAAATTGAAGGGCAAAGCGCCCATACCGAGTGCCGAGTAATGGAGTCTTTTCCAAATTCAACGTTGCTTGAAGTGCAAATTCATACTGGTAGAAAGCATCAGATAAGAAAACACCTCCTCTCCATTGGCCACCCCATCCTTGGTGATATGCTTTACAAAAAAGGTGGCAACCACCTGCTTTTCAAGCGGCCTGCTCTGCATGCAAAGCGACTAGAGATATTGGGCCTCAGTTTTGAAGCGCCATTACCTAAAGATTTCGAAGAATTGCTTCTAAGGTTGAGACAATATAAATGCTGACCGTAAGCCCGAAACTTTTTCGACGTTAAGGGTATTTGGGTTGACGGTAAATCCTTTTATAACTTTTAGCCTTGGATCAACGGAACGGCTTTCTGCTTGAACCATTTCTAAAAACTGAGATTCTGGCCACGTTTCATCATTGCAGCTCACAAGCAAAATTTTTGGGGATTTCGGCAAGGACGACTGATTTTGATGTTGAAGAAGCGTGGTGAGCAACGGTGGTAAATCCTTTTGCACGCGAAAAGATTTACCCTTTTGGTCGCGAGCAAAAGTTGGCGGATCAACCACAATAACATTATAGGGAGCCGTTGGACTTGGATTGCTTCCAATTATTTTTAGTCGCTTAGTGAAATCCACGGCACTATTTTTGAGCCTGCGGGATAACCCTAAAGTTTCATTCATGATGTGGTTCTGTTTTTCCCATTCTAAATACCGACTGCTAACGTCAACGCTGGTGGCCTGTAGGCCCAAGCTTGCGCAGAGAACAGAGAATGCGCCGGTGTAACTGAAAAGATTTAGAGCAGTAGCTTGTTGATCAGGTAACAGGCTAGATACAAGCTTTTCTTTGATCCATTTTTCTAAGAAGTTTCTATTTTCGAACTGATCGGTGAATAATCCGGGATTTAAGACATTTTCAAATTCTAATTTTAAAAATCGTCCTAGTTCTTTTGTGAAAAAAGGTTCATCTGCGCGAAGATTTAGCTTCGGGTGTTTCCACAAAATTCGGGATGGCTCAGATTTTTCTTTCGCTTTAACAACATATGCCAGCATAACCAGATCTGCGTTTGCTTCACAAAGTTCCGCCCGCATTTGTTCCAAGTCCTGGGCGGCCGGGGTCTCAAAGAAATAGATAAAGCAGCCAGACCCGAGCGGTATTCTATTGAGATTGAAAAGTTCGAATCGATCCAGCCTCATAGCGATAAGCCCGGCGGTAACCCTAGCCTTTCGGCGTCGGGTATTAAACTAAAGTCCAGGTGCATCGCCCGCAAAGCAATTCCGGGCTCACTATTTTGCGCGGTA
Organism: uncultured Oligoflexia bacterium; assembly: GCA_964475985.1. GTDB lineage: Bacteria > Bdellovibrionota > UBA1018 > UBA1018 > CAYHWW01 > CAYYYP01. Next base: position 26,683 of record CAYYYP010000049.1, read on the forward strand.
GTTGAGACGGACTTGAAACCATACAACTCATCACCCAAAATCGGCGAATAGTTTTTTGCAAGTGCTACTCGTAACTGGTGAGTTTTACCCGTAACCGGTTGCAAGCGCCAAACTAACGCCGACTGATCCGAACTCAAAAAACGTCGATATCGAACATCATCTGCGGAGAATTGTTTGATCTCGCCCAGAACTTTGGCGCGGGTAATGGCTAATTTCCC
>CAYYYP010000050.1:0-391 GCA_964475985.1 uncultured Oligoflexia bacterium
TTTTTCAACCCCGATAATTTTAGCTTCAACTTTTATACCTTGGTTCCAAACCATAAATTTTCGGTAGCCGTCATAGGCACTACCTAAAAAAAGGAGGCAACTTAAACCAAGGGTCCAGGTTGGCAACGCGTCACGAAAGTAAAAATAACTTATTTGAATAAAGGTCCCCTCTACAGAAAGTATCGGTTTGTTTCAGTTTTTATGCATCAATAAATTTCTAAAGAAATAATTCCTTTACTCCGATACGAGGATTGCATGAAAAAAGCGTTTATCTTTCTGATGCTGACCCTGGGACTGCTCACCAAGATGTCCTTGGCCGTGGATGGGGAATATAATTTTTCTCGGGAAGTCATGATTCAGCAACCTCCAGGCGTTTCGGAAGAATGCTGCA
>CAYYYP010000050.1:401-26133 GCA_964475985.1 uncultured Oligoflexia bacterium
GTTGCGATCATTTTGATACCCACGGAAACCCCGAACGCATGTGCCGCCAGGTGAGGGAGGTTTTTGATGGAAATGGAAGAGGTTATTTTATTCACTATCTAATGGCTACGGAAAGGCTGCTGGTCGACTACCGAGTAGAGCGTCGCATTGTCATGGCGGCCCTGGATCAACTTTTGCGCCGCACGGCGCGGCTTCCGGAGGATATGCAACCGCCTTGTCCGCACCCCGAAGTGGGTTGTCCTACCTTGGTGCAACGCCCGCCCTTGAGCACAAGACTTTCTGATTACATCAGAAGACTGAGTAGAAATCGTGGGCCCTATCTAGCGCCCGCGGAGGTCACGAGTATCATTCAAGTCATGAATGGTTTTGAAAACGAACTTGCGCAAAGGCTTTCGGACTTGGATGAAGCCAATCGCACGGCCGCCATCTCACCCCTAGCATCCGGCGCTCCGCGCCCCCCAGTTTCGGCTCCTCCACGCACTTCATCCCGTAGAGTTGGCGCATGGACTTCTTCTCTGAATGAAACGCCAAGCGAAAACTTAGATGGAAGTTTAGCCTTAACCCATGACCTTTTGCGCACATTAACCAGAGCGGCCACTAGAATGCGAAGGGCCCAATCGGCGGATGCCGCTCGTACGGCGGCTTTTAACCAAAGAATCATCGCTGAGCATTTACGCTTAAGCCCTGAAGAACAAGGCTATTACGCTCGCTGCGGTGCCACGTTAGAGCTTGCTCGAAGGAATATGGACAGTTTCCTAAGTTTTAGCCAGGCCACCGAAATCATACGTTTTGAAGGCGAAGCCCTAGGGTCGGCCTGCCGAGAAACGCCTAACTACGACACCGAAATGAATACGCTCCTTGATCAAAGGGAAGCCCTATGCCGGAACACCTACGCGGCGGCAGGTACCGAGACAAGGATCTGTACGCCAACCCAGATGCAGCAGTTCAGGGTGAACTACAATTACCGGCAGCGAAGTAGTGCTCCAGAGGGTGCCGAAACCCCCGCGCCTGCCGAACCTGCGCAACCGGGTAATTAATTCGGAAAACTCATAGCGGTCGCTGAGCTCCATTTATATAAAGTATTTGTATTTAATAAAAAGCTAGCCTAAAAGCGGCAAATGCCGCCAAAATCTCGCATTTCGCTTACGCTTATAGCGCTTTTCCTTCTCAGCCAAACGCCTGTCCAAGCCGGAGTTTTAAGCTGGTGCCGTTCAGCCTTAGGAGAGGTCACTGAATATTTTCGTCCGTTCAAACCAGGGCGTCTAGTTCATAAGGATTGGCACAATGGAGAACTCCAAGAGCATGAAGTTGCAGGCATGGTGCTGAACAGCAAAGCTGAGGTTTATCGTGCATTGTACATGTTTCATCGCATGTACGATCCAGCCGGCCCGCGAAACGCATCCCTTCACGATATGCCAGCACTCGGTGTCTCCGGAACGGCGTCGCTCAAACACTATTTTTCGGCGTTGCCCGGTGCTCAAACCGATACGGTGTTGCAAGAAATTTTGGCTAAAATTCAAACGCTAGTCGATGAAGCGAGTATTAGCGAAACCCATTTAAGATTTGAGTACAACGCCACTGGAACCGCGTTCTGGAAAACGGCCGTTAGAATCCGAAAAATTGGCACCCAATACGTGTTGTATCTATGGGTCCCATTTATAGAAAATGAACCAACCATCGATATTGCCCTAGCGCTTGGCGCCGCAGTTGCGATCGGCCCCGCAGAGATTTTGGTTAGCGTGGCCGCGAACGGTGAGCGGGCTTCGATAGACTTAGGGGATGCACTAGGACATGCATTTTCCCAAAGAGACATTCTAAAAATCGTACGGGATACCGTCGTCGCAAGTCGAACTCTATTTATTCCCGACGGTGTTCCCCTAAAAATCGCCGGCAGGACTTATAGAATTGCCGTAAACATGCGGCAGGCGGGTTCGCTTAAGAATCTCCCAGTAGAGGCCGATGGGACCATAATTACGGCACAGATTGCAAAGGTAGGAAGCCGAATTCGCCAAAACGCTGAGGATTACTTTGGTGGTCCTTATTTGATTATTCGTATTGAAGACCTCAACGGGAATCCCTTTGTTACAGCTGAAGATCAAAGCGCGTTAGATGAAGCCACTCAGATCGTTCTAAGGGCACTCAATCTTTAATTCCCTAATCGGCCGCTGGGAACCTTCTTGAAGTTGCTTCTTTCCTGATGTGAACTGAACATCAGAGGAAATCCCATGTTTCAAGGTTTAAGAACGGTGATCTACAACGTAAGTCCAGCTAATTTAAAAAATGCGACCGAGTGGTACACGAAAATTCTCGGTAAAAAGCCCTATTTTGAAGAGGTTTTTTATGTCGGATTCAGTGTCGGCGGGTTTGAATTGGGACTGCACCCCGTTGAGGAAAAAATCATTTTAGGTAACAGTCTACAAGCTTATTGGGGCGTACCGAATATCGGTGAGGCACTAGCGCATTGCCTACAGAATGGCGCCAAACTAGACGAAGACGTTCGGGATGTAGGCGGAGATATTAAAGTCGCCACAGTACGTGATCCCTTTGGAAATCTGCTGGGCTTAATTCAAAATCCAAATTTTAAGGCTGACCTCACAGTTTAATACAGTTATCAGACATGACTCATTCGTCAGGCAGTCCTTCGCAGAAAAGAATACGGCTAGATAGATTTAGATTTACCACCCTTGCGACGGCGCTGCGGACGGCTTGCAACTGCGGAGCAATGAGCTGACCGAATTGTCGATAAAACAAGCGGCTTTTGGTTGCGGTTTCTTCGCGGCACCTAGCGCGGGATCCTGAGGATTCACTAAATTCAATCGGCCTTATCCAACTCAAAATTTGAGCGGCAACGTTTTGGCCTAATCGAATTAGAATTTGTTCTAAGTCAGCGGACGGGATGGCCGTAAGGGCAGTCGCTAGGACGGCAATACTTTTTTGATTCCAACTCTCAACCAGAGTAACAGCTTCGTGGTCCAAAATCGCGGGGACTCGTTCATGTAACTCTCGTAGAAATTCCTGGGCCTGGCGCTCTATTTCGGCCTGGGCAGCCTGCCGTGCCGCAATGGCAGGGTCGATAGTGGTTTCACTTTCCTCGGGCCTACTCACCAAATGAACAAGATAGTTCTCCATGGCCTCTCGCCTTGCAAGTTGTATCGCCTGCTGCTCCGTCGCGATGGCGTGCGACAAAACCGTAAGTTCCGTAGGGGTGCCAATGGGTAAACTGCTGGCTAAAACTTCCAAGAGGTGCGATCCGGCTTTGCGTACCGTACCTTCCGGTAAAGTATTTCCATTGATACGAACCTCAAAATGGTCGTTGAGGGGTTGCTCTAAAGAAATGGGAACCCAGCGCGTAAGTGGCGGCGTAGTAATTTCATGAAGTCTATCTAAAATATGGGAGCGAAAAGAAGCTTCCGTGAATGCGACCCTTTCGCCTAGTGGACCAAGCTCAGTGATCAAGTCATCAAATTGATGATGATGATCAATCCCAAGGTAACTTTCGTCATTTAGGGTCTCGGTCATATCGGGAGCGGCTAAGAGCGTAACCTTAACCTGCCCCGTGGTCATTGCGCCCAAACGCTGTAGAAAGGTCTCGGGTAAAACGGGGTCCACCCCATCGTCTTCATCCGTAAATATAATCAAAAACAAATCTGAGTGAGGCCTTAAGTTGGGTGCGAGGTGTTCAATGGTTGCCCTAGTATGCCTTTCCCGTCCATCACCGCGTTGCCGGTAAGCTTGGGTCACGTACTGCATGGCTGTACTGAGAAACGCCGGATCGTGGCTTGAAATCGCAAGGGGCCGGTAAACGTTTACGTCCTGAGTTAGAGGAGCCCGAAACATCGTTAGTGGACCAGACCCATTGGGACCACTTGAACCATAACCTCCGCCCATAGATGAATAAGAAGAACTTTGGGCATCATTCAGATTTCCCAAGCCCATTCCAAAAGCTGAACCTAAATTAAAATCGTGATTATCCGTGGCGCCAGAATAACTCTGGGTGAAAAGGATTAACTTGGTTTCGACTGGCAGCTGTCCAGCAACCCTTAAGAACTCAGGAAAAATTTCCCGCGCAAAGATTGGCCCCACCGTCGACATGCTTCCTGAGTTATCTAACAAAATTGCAATGTCCACGCCTTGGAATGCTGTGGCGACTTCTTCATGTTCCGTCTCTAAGCGGGGCAGTACAAGCGGTGCGCAACCGGATCCTACGGCCGTAGTCGCGGTGAACTGGCCTTCGGTGAATCCTTGCAGGGCCGCATCGACACTGCACCAAGGAGTTTCTCCTGCCGAAGCCCCGCCGCTAGAAACATTAACCGCTAGTGGCAAGGTGTAAAGTGATCGCAATATCACCGATGGAGCATTCAATTCGGTGATGAACCGATTCACATTCGAGCATTCCATAAGAAACCTGGCATCTCCGGCCGACATGCATGGATAAAGGCAAATCAACATCGCTTGATAGGCATTTCGAACTAGGGCCTTATCTGCATCACTTAAGCTCTGCTTATGTTGCGCTTGAAAGCGCTCAAATAAACTAAAAATATTTTCATCAAAACAGCGCAGCAAAGTACGATCTTCTACGAGATTCAGTGCCGGATGGTCGGGACGTAAAACTCTGCCGCGAATAAGTTGTTCTGCGAGAGTAATTTCACCGTGCCCCGGTGGCCGTTGCCTCGCATCGGGCAAGGTGAGTGGAATTTCATGCTCGTTCATGGGTAAGTGCGGCGGTAACGGTATAGGCGGCCCAGCGGATGTAGAATTCGCAGGAGGTAAGGTGATGCCAGGCGCAATGGTGGGAGTGGTGGTGCTTAACGTCGCCGCAGTTTCATGGCGTAAACGTTCTACCTCCCGCTCCCGGTTGCGGTTTTCTATAGCGTCAATATCCGTTGCGAGGTCATTGAGCGTTTGTTCAAGCCGCTGGCAAGCGGGTGCTGGGTCGTTGGCATCGAGGCAGATTCCCGGCGACGCAAGTTGCGCCTGACAAAGCGCGGGCAGTATCGCAAGTAAGAACGCTAGTTTTTGCAGATATAATCTCTTTTTATTTACGGGCATTTTTGAAGCTGATTTGTACTTGGAAGCAGGCCTAAATACAACGAAATTGAACTAAACGTCTAAGAGCTTCCGTTTGCGATGTTGATCATAAAAAATGCAGAATACTGAAGAAAGAATAACCACCATTCCTAAAATTTTATGAAGGTCTACCGGCTCGTTTAAAATTAGGTGACCAAAAATCACCGTAAGGACCGGGCAAACGTAGGCGAAGGTCATGGATACGGCCGGTGAAAAATGCTGAACCACATGCACATAGGAGCTATAGGCGATGATGGAACCAAAAATCACTAGGTAAGCCCATGCAATGCTGGCCTGGAGGGTTGGATCGGGAAATGGTTCTCCGATTGCGAGAGCTACAATGAGTACCGCAATTCCGCCAAAAAGCTGCTGGTAGGCTGAACCCACTAAGGCTGAACAGGAAAGCGGCTTTCTTCTTTGCAAATGCGTACTGAAAGACCAAAGAATTGCGCTAAGCAGTACGGTCAAGGTGGGAATGAGTAGGGTGCTAGTTTTTGAAAAAAGGTCAAACCCACCCAGCAAAACCATCCCACCTAAAGCGGTGAACGCTGCCAGTATTACGGCTAAAGAAGGGGACTTTCGGTCAAGCACACACCCCACCAAAATTGTCCATATGGGCAGAGTGCTAAATACGAGGGTCGCGTATCCGGCATCGATCCACTGCTCAGCCCACATTACAAAAGCATTTCCGCAGAGCCAGATGAGAATTCCAGAAACCGCACACACGATGAGGTCGCGGCGTTTCATTTTTAATTCTAGTCCACGAAACTTTGCCCAACTAAAAAGTAAAAGGCTTGCAACCGCGAGTCGTGACGCCGCTACCGAGAAGGGCTGAAATCCAGAATTTCCAACAACCGCTGCGCGCATGGCAACGAACGTACTGCCCCAGACCAGGTATACAATTCCAAGATGAATGTATGAATTCATGAACGGGGTATACGTGAAGGAGCTCCGCCATGAAACGACCAAATTTTTTTAAGAATCTACGGCCTAAATATTAGCGGATAATACAAAGCCGGCGAACGCTCAAGCGGAGCCGCCATTAATCGACGCTGCCTCTCTGATGCGCCAGACTGGAAAACCCAAAGAAACGCCCTAATCTCATGATCTTCATACCTTCCGCCCGGATCAAAAACCGCGGTCACTGAGGCCAGCGCCAGAGGAAAGAACCTTCGCATGCCACGTTCACGCCAATGAGTCGTTAAAATTTTTAAAGCGTCTCTCATTACCGATTGGCCGCTTGCATTGAAGATTCTAATAACTTCTTGCATCGCAGAGCTACTTCGCAAAAGTTGAGGACGTTCAGCTAAGACATAAAGTAGAAAATTTGGGCCAACGCTATCCATGGACGAAACTTCAAGCACTTGCCTTGAAGTTCGCAAAATACGCCGCTCAACCAAAGCTTCGGCGAAGGCAAGCCTCGTCGTAGGCTCTGAAATGCCGGCGATGAGTCCGCTAAGTTGGCGTATGCCCCGGGTGGTTTCTGGGTGGAGCAACAGATAGTTTGCCAGGAGTGCGCGTTGTGAATCAACGGCCACGTGGGGCAGTGCCCCCAAAAGTCTCGCTAGCGAAGTGGTTCGAAGTTCTCGATCGATCGCAAAAACCAACGCTGGCTCTAGAAAATCTGGGAATACAACGCCGCTAGTGCGAAGTTCATTCAAGTGAGTTTGCCACCAGTCTAAATCGCGCATTTCAGAAAACTCTCTAAACAACCGGCGAATCTCATCTGGGGTGTCGTTAGCCGCGATTGTCATGTGGGTCTGGAGGGAAAGCCCAGCAAAATAGAATTCCCATAAACGCATTTTCCGTTCGGCTATTTCTCCTTGAGTTCGGTCGGTACCGGTTGTGGTGCTGCCGGCTCGGTCCATATTTCCTTGACGGTCCGGATTCAAATGACGTTGCCGTTCCAGCGCCATAAAGATGCTCATAATGCCGCGGTGATCTAACCGGTTTAAGGGATTTGAGATCAGGCGCCAAACGTAATTCATCAAGGGAGATAAACCTCTTGAGCCTTCTATTGTACGTAAAAGAGCGAGATGACCTTGCACTTCGGCGAAGGATAGGAGGCCACGTCGCCCTTCAAGGTGGGCCGACAAATATTCGCTAACAATGCGCACTCGTGCTTGAGCATCAATTCCATCCGTTAATTGCACGACTTCATCGAAGGTCAGACTGCGGCCTCCTTCCAGTGACAAAACTCTTGCGAAGCGCAAGCTGTAACGGTGAGGAGCGTCGGAATTAATTCTAGTGTGTACCTCATCCGAATCGTCGAAAAAGTAACCTTCGGTGAAAACAGATTGGTCTTCGCTTCGTCGAGGCCAGTTGATCCGTGAGAGCTCTTCTAGCTCAATTAGGGCGGGAACTGCCATTTCTTGGTGCGTAGCCACGAATAAAAAAGCAAGTGCGCCCGCCATTCGGCGCTTACTGGAGGCAATGGCTTTTCGAATTTGATTGGCCCCCGGTTCCGGACCTTCTTCTCTAAATGTTTCATCCCAACTATCGCTCATTCTACGCCATACCCCTCGGCGGTAAGGGCTGACAAGCGGTCTGCGCTGGAAGGAGTGCACACGCCTTGAAATATAAGTATCGGAGGCTTCACTAAAGATGGTTGCGATGAGAACTTTTACGTCGCTGATCGAGAGTGTTGCAACCAAACTTAAAACTTCTCTTTTTGCGGCTAAAAATTCAGCCTCCGATCCGTTCTCAAATCCTCTGCGCAAACCATGATATTCAGAATTGGCTAATGCTTCGTGAAGTTCACGGGAGGTGAACCTTGGTTCGTCTGAAGCTGGAGTTTCGTCGCTGAGCATTGGCGTCTGAACCATCAAAAGAAGATCTAGGATGCGCTGGACTTGAGGGGCAACGGCCGGTGCCGTAGGAAGTACGGCATTGGTTACTTGATTCCGGGCGATCCTCGTTTCGTTCCATTCCTGAGCGCTATTGGCGCCAGATCGCAAACCTAAAAGCGCAGCCACCGTAGCTAGCCCAACTTTCACCTTATTCGCACGTACGAGGCGCCCGGAGCGACGCAGAAAGGATTCGCATTTCTCAACTTTAAGATCCACCCCAAAGCCGCGAGGATTCTCAATCCCATAGCCAGGTTGGGCGAGCGCAAAAACTAGAAGAATAGAACAGAGAGTTCGGCGGCGAGAAAATAGTTTTTGTGCGAATTCGGTAAATGACATTAGCGGCCGTATATCAAGACTGGGTAACGGCAGTCAATAAATAATATTTACATTAACCGTGCCCGATCAATAAAGTTACCGGACTGCCCCATTCCTGGGGCCCAAGGCCATTCTCAACGGTTTTGACTTTAAAGCATCAGGTTGGTACGTGGCTCAAATGACTTTTGCGGCGCGTCTATTGCTTTTGATCCTAGCTTCCCTTTCCTTTTCTAGTCTCAGTTTTGCCGTCAAGGGCACGCCACCGACCGAAGCTATCCCTTGCGATGCGGACCTCGGAGGCACGGGCCAGCCAGTATCCCTAAGCCAGCTTGACGATGTTTTACAGGCCTTTGGCCATCCGGATTTTGATTTACGACAATACTTAGCAGGCCTTCGCTCCATCGTACGCGCTTATGACGATAACGACATCCTGTTACAGGCGGGCGAAATCGACGCACTCGCCTTGGACACCTTAGGGATCAATCGCAATCTGCTTATGACCACCCTTGAGGATTTGGAACAAACCACCGAATTTCTTGAAAAGCTCATCCACGCCGTAGCAGAAGCTGGGGTTTCAAAAAACATGGCTTCCGTTGCTTTCCCTGCCTCAAGGCTAGAGCTTAAGGGTGAGGATGTAGGAGATCTTATCAATGTTGATTTTCCAAAATACTCTAGAGGCGAGCCCGGTAAACAAAGATGGCTTGCGATTTTTAGAGCAAGATTTAACCGCTACCTTGAATTCAAAACTCTTCTTTCGCAGTCGATTCAAAGTTTAAGCGAAAATATTTTTAAGCATAACCCACCGGCCTTAGCCCGTGAACTTCTCGGGAAGTTTGATGCGCTTTCGGTACCGGCCAAACGCTCTTTAGAGTTTGATGAGAGTGAGATCATAGTCCCAGAGGCAGGCAGCGATATTGTTTTTGAAGAGTCAGCCTTTCTTGAAATTACGAAATTCGGTGATTTCATAAAGCGCTTACGTTCCGCACCGGTCGAGCGTCGAGGCAGAATTTTAAATTTCATTGCGGGTCAAGCGGCCGAAATTTTTCATCAAGCCACGGAGAGGATGGACGTGTTATCGGGCGAACTCACCGGGGTGCTCAGTCCTGACTACGATGCAGCTTCTCCGAGGGCTCGGGATAATTTAAGGAGGTCCACGGAACTCAGTCGTTACCGTTACCGATTGGTTTCAAATCTTTATTTTTTACTAAGATACCTTTGTATGCGCGTAGATAATATGCGGTATGAAACCGACCAGGCGGTTATTTCTGAGCAAATTGAAAGTTTGTTAAATTTTCAAAAGAAATTTTCTGAGTTGGTTTTTGGAATGACCGATGCCTCCCTGCGGATGGCACTAGGCATAAATGCAGAACCGTTTAGCACGCAGTTTATAATTCCTAGGGAAATCACCGAGACCGATCTTGCCCTAGAATACATTTCCATTTCCCAAGGTCCAGAGCGATTACGACGCGCCCACGAAGCTCTACCCAGTTTTGTGAATCAGGTCTTTCATGGAAGCCGCGATATGGATGAGGTAGATGCCGCAGGTTATAAACCGGACTTTCAGTTGGTCTTAAGTGCAGCTGACTTTTTGTTGAGCAGCGATGATCCAAACTTCAGAACTGAAAAAGTAGGCTTGATCATAAATATCTCCCATGATGATGGCGGTAAAATTGAAATGATGCGGGTAGGGGATTGGGCCATTACAAGGCGGAACCAAGTCATTCGGTTCGCTGGTGCAGGTGTAATCTGGGATGAACCAACGGGCTTTGGTGAGCAAATCCCATTTTTTGACGTAATGAATGAGCGTGGAGAAGTGGAACGTAAAAACTTCCGAGAGCTTCAGGTTGTGGGTCATCAACCGACCTCATCCACCCTCCATGGGTTAAGAAGGTATTCTCCCGAGGTAGACGAGCGGGTATTCTGGGATCAACACTTAGGCCCCGAAGGAAGTTATACTGCTGGCGAGAATTGATTCGCGTTAGAAAAGAAACCTATCATCCAACAAATGATAAGAATGATCTCCGGTACGGCATCCGCTAAATAGATGCGGCAAATCCTTTTTTTCGCCAAGTACCCGGGATAGTAACGAAAATTTACTTCCTATCAGTGCCAGATTCTCATACTCAAAAAACAAGTCATGACGGACAATAATACCGTGAGCGGCAGTCCGATCTTTAAAAAATCTGAAAACCGGTAACCACCGGGACTTAAAATTAGGAGATTACCGTGGTGACCAATGGGCGTCAGAAAAGAGGCCACCGCTCCCATGGTTACGCATACTACCGCCCCCGTCGGAGAAATTGAGGCGCCTTTAGCGAAAGCCATTGCGACTGGCGCAAGAAGAACGGTTGTTGCGGCATCGGATTGAATCTGCGTTACCAAAGACGCGAGCCAAAAAAACGTCAAATACATGGTAAACGGTTGCCAACCTCCGGCGTAAACGGAAATCTGACTGGCTAATAATTTATCTACCCCAGTCCTTTCCATGGCTAGCCCCAAAGGAATCACTCCAGCAATCATAACGAAAATCTTCACCTCCACGGCCGCATAAGCTTGCTCAACATCTACGCACTTTGTGAGGATCATCATAAGGGCTCCCGTTGCAAATGCTAAGTAGGCCGGCAGGACACCGCTGGCGGCTACCGCAACCGAAGCGACCATGATCAGCGCCGCTACTCTGGCTTTGCTTCGCCTTTTTGTGGTGCCGTAAAACGGTAAGAACATCAGAAATCCGCGATGCAGCGTGATGTTCTCTAGCTTTTCCCTTGGACCCCAAATCACCAGCATGTCGCCAGCCTGCAGAATGGCGTCAGCCACTCCCGCCGCTAGCCACCCTGACTTGCGCCATAGACCTACGATCGCAACCCCGTAGATGCGGTAAAAATTGATTTGTGACACGCTACGGCCAACAAACTCTGACTTTGGCGAAATGACTGCCTTTAAAAGTCTTTTTTCTTCTCCGGCGAGGGTGGTTGTGGAGTCTTTCCCTTCGCTGAATTTTTGCAGGGCCTTTAAGACAAGACCATTGGCGCCATCAAGTGACAAAAGTTCGTCCGGCGTAGTTTTGACAACAAAAGTATCACCCGAGCTCAAAGTTGACTCAGCACTAATGCCCTCCCGTACACCATTTTCCCTGGTCCAGTTAAGAATGCGGAAATGTTTTGATGTCTGATCCACTAATTCCTGAAACGTTTTTCCGATCCAAGAGCTTTTTTCCGCAATATTCAACTCTGTTGTGACTTCCGTAAGCCGAAAACTATCTACCAGGTCGTCAGTGCCCGAGGTTTTAGGCAAAAGCCACTTCATTAAGACGCAGAATATTATTCCGGTGAAAACGAGCGGTGCACCAACTTGCCCAATTGAAAAAAGGCCTAAGCCGGGCGACCCGCTGCGCTTTAAGATATTATTGGCCAATAAAAATGCAGGAGCACCGATGAGAGTCAGCGTTGTCCCTAGAGAGGCGGCAGTGGCCATCGGTATGAGAAGGCGTGACGCATGAAGATCTTCTTCTTTTTTGCAGATGTTCATAATGATCGGCAGCATCATGGCTGTCACCATCAAATGATGGGTAAAGGCCGACATGGCTGCCACTGCAATCATGATGACGAAAACTGCACGAGTTTCCCCTTTTCCCGAGAGACGAGCCACAATTTCGCCAATGGTGTCCGTCACCCCTGTGTAAAAAAGGCCTGCCGATAAAATGAAAACGGCAGCCACGATGATTGCTGGCTCACTTGAGAAACCTGAAAATGCCTCGGTTGGCTCAATAAGGCCCGAAATGGAAAGCGCTAAAATAATGAGTACTGCAACGATATCAACCCGCAGAAATTCCGTAATAAACAGGACGATAGAGGTGAGCATGATGGCCAAAAAAATCCATTGATCTTGATTTATTCCCAGCATCATAAAATTTCCTTATTTGGAGCAGCAGCATTGTGAATATGAACGTCTCGTTGGGGAAACGGCATATGAATATGGTTTTCACGGAATATCTTAAGCACTCTGAAGTTCAGTAAGCTCTTAAGCGCTCCTGTGCGGTCACTGAATTCTTGGGTCCATACCAACAAGCTGAAGCGGAGCGCACTTTCTCCGAACTCTGCGAGGCGCACCACGGGAGCAGGTGACTTGAGAACTCCAGGTTCTTTACCGGCGACTTCTTTTAACAAGTGCGCGACGACCTCAGGATCCGAGTCATAGGAAACATTTACAGAAATGCTGATTCGTACGTCACTGCCTGAATGACTCCAGTTTATGACCTGTTTAGATATAAAATCGGAGTTGGGCACAATAATCGCTACGTTATCATTGGTGATGACGGTGGTGGCTCGCACCGAAATACTATGAACGTTGCCTGCCACATCGCCGACTTCAATCCGGTCACCAAGTTTGATGGGCTTTTCTAGTAAAATAATGACGCCACTAATGAAATTGCTGAAAATGGTCTGCATGCCAAAACCCACACCAATTCCTATGGCGCCCGTGAGCACGGTGAAGAGGCTGAGATCAAGACCCGTTGATTGAAGGATTCCGACCAGACCAATGGCAAGAAAGGCATAGTAACTCAATGTAATTGCCGCTCTCCAATTACTGATGTTTACGCCTTTTCTCTGGGCCATTGAGTTGAGGATCCAGCTTTTGAGCCTGGCGCTGACATTGAAAAAGGTGAGTACCACGATCAAATTCAAAAGAATGACCCATAGCGTAATGGAGCTCTTGCCCAAAACAATGAGGGGAAAGTTTAGCACCGTCCAAAGTGGCCCAAAAAAATCTGTGAATTTATCCATTCATCTCCAAAAATAAATTACCGATCGGCAGCGCACCCAAAACTGTTTTTGTTGATCGATAATGACTTTAGGTAATTCAGAGAAAAAAGTACACTTTTAATGTGAGCGAAACTGTCCCTCCAGGGGTTGGTCCGTTAGTACACTTGCCGTGCACTTTGAAGTGGATACATCTTCGATACTGTAGGTCAGTTTGATAATTTGCGAAATTTCCGCGGCGGGAGTCTTAAGCTGATAAGTCGGCAACTTATTCCGCCCCTCGGTGGAAGGCAACCCTTGCACGAATCGCCCGCTATTCATCAGGATGAGGGGTTTTCTGCCCATGCACCCTCAGCGGATTTTGACCGAAAAAAGAGTGTGAAGTGCTTTAACCCATTCAGAACTTTGAAGGTAAGGAAGGATGCCAAAAGATCCCGGTTGTCGCCTAATTGCGTAGCGGCGTGGGCTTTGATCTTCGTTCTCTTCACCGGCGCTAAATCTGCCTTTGCAAATCCGCCGAACGGTAACAATTCCTCATCCCTGACCCCTCAGCAAGTCTTTAGCGCAATCGAATTTCAACAACAGGATGTCGAAGGAGATGCCTTTGAAAAAATCATTCCTTTCTGGGTCTGGGATAGCCCTGAGTTTCACCGCATTTTAAGAACAGAGAGGTGGCATCTCAGGGCAGTTATGAAATCTGACGCCTTTGCTTCAGCGTTAGGGCGTAATCCAGAACTCATGCGCGTTTGGGCAGACAACCTACAGTGGCCTCTGACAAAAAAGAATATAGCATTCATGTATTCTCGTTATGGATTTTTTAGGATTCTCTCTAAGCTCTCACACAGCGACCGGGCACCGTATCGGCCGTTAGTCTCAAAAATATTTTTACAGGAATGGGACGAGTTGCTGAGTACAAATTTTGAGTCAAGCCACTTAAATCATGCAATGTCTGAACTACGTGGTTTTGTAGAAACAGAACTTTCAGAATTTTTGAGACAACACCCAGCGGCATTGGATCGACTGGCAGATCACTTTGAATCCATGAGTGATGAAGCATTTTTTACGGATAGAGCTAAATTTTTTATCGATCTTACTTTCGTTAGAGAGGTGCGGGAGCGTTTAGCTCCAGTTTTTATTCGGAAAATAAATCGTGCTTACGCAGGAGAGCAAAAACTCCCGGACGGAGTTCGTCGGCCGCTCTTTCTTCGTCGGCCGCACTTTCATTTTGACCGTGGATTCTTCCCTTATCGCATTTGGCTTCACCTAACCCAGCATTTAAATGAAATTGAAGATCCCGATGCTAGGCGGGCGCTTCTAGCTATCGCGGTAACAAACGATAAGGTTCTATCCAGGCGTTTCACTTTTCCAACATTAACTCAGCGAGAGCTAATTTTAAATACAGAGGCCGAGGTTCTGGCACAATGCGTAGTTTTAAAACATGCGAGTTTAGAACAAAGACGAAGGGCGCAAGCAGATCTCATTGAGCAGCTTGAAAAACTGCAGAAGCAGTCGGTATTTGATTCTTTTTCAGCTTCTACTCTAGATAAAATTTTAGATGCTTTGGATAGGATAATGCCCAATCATCAAATTAATTTTGCTGAGTCGCAAACCATTTCGAAAGTAAGGAATCGTATTCTTTTGCTGAGGCCCGGCCATGGGAATTTCCCCACCCCAAGAGCAACGCCTTTGGATGTCCATGTTTTTAGTGCTTCCAACCCAATAGATTTTAATTTACCGGCTAAGTTATCGGACAGGTTGGAACAGATCGCTGCAGGGGAACCGATGCCACTGCATTTACCTTTTCGGTATTATGACGAAACAGCAGACCTTGCGCCTGGCAGTACCGCAGAAGGAAAAGCGGTTGTTCAAAGATGGCGCGAACGCATGGATGCGGCGATGAACCGACTCGAAGCCCAAGGGTTGAGTTTTGATCCGCTGGTGGCCCCTTTGCGCGCATTGGCCCAACTGAATGAACGTTCAGTACTGCCGCTAGGTGAAGGCCCACTGAGTCCTGCTCAGAGAAATGTTAGAATTGGAGAAGAGCGACAACGTTTATTTCAAACCGGCGATATAGACACCTCTGATTCAGGAATTGCCCACGTCGATGCTCGTTTGCAGGCAAAGGTCGAGCTGGAAGAACGTATCAGACCTAATGCCACTAAACTCAATGGAAGATCTCGCTCCACCAAAGAACGACAGAGAGACCAGCTGCAGCAAAAGCGAAACCTTGACAGTTGGAGAGATCAAACCCGTTTACAGCTGGCCAGGAACTTACATTCGGTGATCAGACGTGCTCAGAATGAAATTCAAAACCTTGGTATCAATGATTTTGAGTTACCTTTTCAAGAATGGAGCTTAAATGAATTGGCAAGCTGGTTTCAAACCGCTTCGACTGCTATGCCAAACGCAGACGCTCGGATTCGCGCACTTTTTTTTTCGCCATTGAAACGGGCGCTAAGCTTGAAACAAGTAGAGGAAGCCATCTTTGTTTTATCAAGCCTTAATGCCACCCTAGAAACTACCCGTAACGCGTTTGATTTTATTTCCACTACGGAAATTTCAGGCATTGAACCCCGTGGCATTTCAAATATTTTAGATGTTTTACGTGAAAAACATGGTGATTTGCTGGCAAATGCCTTCCATTATGAGCCTAAGGATCACAATCGAGATTTACCATGGTTGCTGGATAATCTTTACCTTCATGATCATGATGTGAATCGATTCCGCAGGAATGTGGACCCCTCTCGGGAAGTGCGAATCAGAGAATTGAATCGGTTTCGGACCGCACGGAATTTTACTCGCGCAAAGTGGACAAGCGGAGCGCTGGTCTTTACCGGCGCGCTATTTGCTGCCGGGAATTTGTTAGATACATTGGATTTCCGAACCCAAGACATAGCCATCCATCAACAACTTAGAAACAGGGCCGAAAAATTTCTTCATGATACTTTGTTTTCCGTACGTAATTTTGCAGAGCGGGTAGGGCTAGTAGGGGATGATGCAAATGCACGCCGGCGAATGCGTGATTCAGAGCTTTCAGCACCCAGCAACTTGTTTAGAAACTTTCGGGGCGGTGACAGAAATCATGGGGCTGATTCCTCGGGGCCGAGGGCTTTCAGGGCCATTCAGAATCCAAGTCATAATGTGCCTGACCAGGGCACAGGGCCAGTACCACCTTCGTTTGACGTGGTGACGTCCCCCGGTATTGCTAGGCCGCAGGTCTTTCACGTTGGTGAACACCACGATTTTGCAGACCCAAATCAAATAGAAGTCATTCACATGCAGGAATCTTCATCAGAAACCGCGGGCGAACCTGCGGCCCCAGTGGTGTATGTTCGTACAAGGGCCGACTCCCCAACGATTCTGAGCGCCCAAGGCGTGGGCCTCATGGTTGCGCCGGACCACAGCCGCCTAGAAAGTCTGCGCATCATTGGAATATCTGAAGCGGGTGGTAGAATTGAACTGGCCGCAAGCGAATACGAGGTTCTGCGCACAAAACGCTGGAATGACTACGCAGTCCGAGTTTTAAGGCCAGATGTTGCGGCCGTGGCCTACGGGGTAGGTTATCATTTAGTTGAAGATCACGTTTCAGCGGGCGAGAATATTCAGTTGCATTCAGATCGCCTAATGCCCATCTCATACCGCTTGGATCAAGCGGGTTTTCATCGATTGAGTCAAAACTTGAATGCCGCACTTGCTCGGAGCACGAACGGAATTTCAGTAGCAGAACTTGCAGGTTTAGTTTCGGGCACGAGCAGTTACTCCTACCGCGACGACACCGGTGTTATCCCGCGCACCACGCGAATTGAATCTGAGACGAATCGGTACCATCGATACGCACGTTTTCAAAATGAAAGCGGCGACCTCGCCGCAACCTGTGGCACGGCCGCAAATTTTACGAACGAAATTATAAATGATTATTATGAAAATGCCGCGGCCGAAGTGAGGCTTTCCATCATTGATTCTAATAATGACGGCCACCTCGAGCTCTCGGGACGCGAGCTCCATGCGAGGTCCGGAGTTACAGCTCCTGATGGCGATCAGGCTATAGTAGATGGTACATCGGGCACCATGGAGGCGCCGCTGCATGTGCGCAATGTTTTACCGGGCGGAACGCCGGTATCAAGGAACGCGAGATATACGGATATTCGCAACCTCATTCTTTACGCATTCATTGGCGGTCAACAAACAAGACGGGAATATTTTGAATGGGGAAAACGTCAGCAGAGGATGTTAGAGGATGATGCCATTTTGGATGAAGAGCTTTCGGCGCGGCAGCGCGCCACGGTTTTGGCTCAAATGAAGTTAGAGGCGGAGCGAGAGGCCGCGGACGCAAAAGAAACTGCCGAAATAGACAGCCCGAACTCCACCGAGGAAGGTGCGCTTAAGAATAGGCTGGCAACCGATGCTCCGCACGAGACTTCGTCGCTCTTTCGCCCGGATCACGAACTATTACAAGAAATCAGAAATAATTCGGAGCCCGCCTATGAACTGTTCAGTAACACTAGAAGCGCGCGCAGTGACCTCATTCGTAGGCAAAGCGAACTGAGAACCCAGAAAATTTTAACCGCTCAGCAGGCATCGGTTCTGGTGTCGAGAGCATTACATTATGATCGCACGCTGAGGCGATATCTTAACGGCGATGCATCGGCAGCGGAGGTAAGCACCGCGTTTGGTGTTGAGTTTGGCGCCTCAGTCGGCAGGCCTACGCTTGATGAATGGCGAGATGTGCTTAGCAAAATTCAGAATTTTTCGCGCGATGGCCTGAGTTCACTTCAGAATTTGGAGGATAATATTTTCCCACAGCTTAATAATCCTGACCCTGCGGTGAGAAAGCGACTTAAAATCTCACCCCGCAATGCTCCGTTGGTAGCAGCTTTCCGCGACGCGCAATACCGCACATTAACCATGAACATGCTTATAGCTTTAGAGCGCATTGCTGGCCAGATTACGCACGAGAGCTTGGATGCCATCGTGCAACGACGAATGCGTCTGCCCATTGAGCATACTTCCCGCTGGGAGAGTTCAAAGGTCTTGCATCTCAATACACCACGGAGCGATTGCGTGGTTAAAGAACTACAAAAAATGGTGCAATGATGATCCAGGCATTGAATTGCAAACTGTCATTGGACCGAGATCAATAGCCACCCGCGGGTATGGAATTAAATTTTTCCGGACACGGATCAAAGAATACGCATCGGGCTCAGGACTACACTCCGGATGGGAAACTGCGGGTTATTGACCAGTAGAGATATGATTTTTTCCGACCTTTATATGCCGTCAACTAATGCAGCAAATCGTGAGGATAGCCTGTCCAGCGGCCCAAATCGCGAGACTCATAATGAGTTTAGATTTTTATCTCGGCGTTATAATAGTGCTGCCAGAGCTTGGGAATTTCAGTTCCGTTGGAATCAACTCCCCAGACAAGTTTATACGCTGCAACTTTTATCTCCACTTCAGTTCCAATATGAGATTGTGGGGCGATCGCACGATTCCTATCAATACTCGTGCACGCTTCGCACCCAGGGTTGCCATGGATTCGTGGGACAGCGGCCAGGGGGCAGCGCTACTTACGGAAGGTGGGGTAATTTTGGTCCCCAAGTGGTTCGGCTTTTTAATGGCGCGGGTGCTCAGTTGATACGATTTTCCAGCGGCGAGGAAGGCTTAGGCGAAGACTATTTCAACCCCGAGTGCCCCCTCAGTTGGAGCTGGGCTTGGGATTGATCCGGTAGTTGTGGTGGCATTACCTTCCTGGCTGGCCCGTTGGATAAAAGCCAATAAACTCTATGGAGAAAATCTAAACATCTCTATAAACGCAAAGAGTTTATAGGGCAGGCCAATTCCGAAAGTATTAAGAAAGTTCGTGATGGTTCGATAGGCATTTTCGTCTAGGTCTCTCCAACTCATACATCTCTAGATGCCAGTTGAATTAGCCGCTATTTAAACTCTTATAGTTTATGAGTATAGTTTACATATGGTCCTGAGATCCCTAAATTCAAGGGTTGCATCCTTATTTTTACTGATCATTCTGTTGGCGGCGGGCTGCAACCCCTTTGGAGAATCATCCATAGATAATAACTTTGGGTCTCAGCCCCGATCGGATGCAGTGGCAACTCCGGCATCGCTGGCTTTTTCGCCGACGTCAAAGGCCTTTGGAACAGCCGCGGTAGGCTCCACAACGGCGCAATCCGTAACCATTACAAATACGGGAGGTTCATCAGCCACTAACGCCTATATTGCGGTTACTGGCACAGGTTTCTCGCTGAGCAATAATAATTGCGGGACTTTAGTCACGGCCATTACTGTGGCCGCATGGGGGTCTTGCACGTTTGACATCGTTTTTGCTCCCAGCGTCTCCGGGGCCGCAGCCGGAAGCGTCACCTTGAGCTACGCCGATGGCACGACAACTCAAACCGCTGACATGGCGGTCACAGGTACAGGTGTGAATTTGGCTTCACTTTCATTTGCGCCGACTCTAAAAGCATTTGGCAACGTAACCGTGGGTGCAGGTTCAACGCAAAGTTTCACACTTTCTAATTCAGGTGTCGTCGCCGCGACTGACGTTTTCATCACGATCTCAGGAACTGATTATGCATTGGCAAACAATACCTGCGGTACATCAATCTCGACGGTGACAGTGGGTGCAGCAGGGAACTGCACCTTTGACGTCATCTTCACTCCAGGATCCGTGGGTGCGGCCTCTGGCACTGTTTCACTGAGCTACAACGACGGTTCTGCCGTAGTAGTCACCCCATCGGTAGCACTTACTGGCACAGGTATCTCGCCTGGGTCTTTAGCTTTCTCGCCAACGAGCAAAGCTTTCGGCAATGTCGTCATGGGAGCAAATTCGACTCAAAGTTTTACGCTGACCAATGCAGGATCATCAAACGCGACGAGCACGTACATTTCAATAACGGGTACTGGTTATGCCTTGGCAAATAACAATTGCGGGGTCACTGCAGCGAGAGTGACCGTAGCTGCCTCAGGCAGCTGCACCTTTGATGTTACATTCACGCCAGGATCAGCGGGTGCCCAAGCCGGGAGTGTCTCTCTTTCTTATCATGATGGTGTAGCTACGCAGACGACCCCTTCCGTTTCACTCACGGCCACAGGAATCACTGCTGCAACCCTCGCTTTTTCCCCCACTTCGAAAGCGTTTGGCACAAAAGCGAACGGCTCTTCAACTACGCAGTCGGTAACCGTCACGAACTCTGGAGCTACATCAGCTACAAATGTTTACATTAGCATCACGGGCGCCGCGGGCTACTCCCTGGCCAACAACAATTGCGGCACAGCAGGAGCAACGGTCACGCTCGCCGCAGCCGGCACCTGCACATTCGATGCTGTTTTTTCGCCTAGTTCGGCCGGTGCCGCCGCTGAAACAGTTTCCTTATTTTACAATGATGGTGCAGTGGCACAGACAGGAACCATGGCTCTAACAGGTACGGGAGCTGCTCCAGCGAGTCTTTCTTTTTCAGTCGCTTCGATCACTTATGGCAATCAATCCTCTGGAACATCTTCTTCCGCCACTAGCGTTACCTTGACCAATAACGGTGGGGTCAGCGGCACAAGCGTTTATCTTGCCATTTCTGGAGTCTTCACTCTTTCAAGCAATAATTGCGGCACTTCGGGCTCAACCGTGACCGTTGCGGCGGCAGGCACATGCACCTTCGGTGTGATTTTTTCTCCCTCGGCAGCGGGAGCTGCCTCGGGATCAGTCACCATAAGCTACCATGACGGCGCGAATGCTCAGACGACGCCATCAATCAGTCTTTCCGGAACAGGCACGGCAGGCGGCAATTTTTGGGACACAGGCGTTTGGGATACAGATGCATGGGGGGTATAAATATGACGCATCGATACATCAGAATTCAAAGATATATCGCTGCGGGAGTGAGGATAGTTGCACAACTCCAGGGAGCGCAAAGTCCCATTTCAAGATACGCTTTTACGGTTTGTTGCCTTTTAGACGCTGTTTTTGCGCAAAAGGTTCATGCCGTCTGCAATACGACCACCGGGAGCGGTTGTCCGGCAAACACTTTCACAAGTGGAGCCACCATCAGCTCCTCAACCATGAATGCCAACTTCACTGATATCTGGTCATATCTTGGCGTTTCAGGCGGATCCGCCACCACAGGTCTTCCTATCGCGGCTGGGGGTACGGGCGCTACCACTGCCTCCGGGGCACGCACTGCCTTAGGCCTAGGATCGGCGGCAGTTCTTACGGCGGGCACCGCTCTTAACAATGTAGTTCAGCTCGATGGGAGCGCTAAACTTCCTGCGGTTGATGGTAGCCAGTTGACTAGCGTTAACTGTTCAACTGCGACAGGTCTGACAATTTACGCGGGCGCTCCTGCGGCGCTTCCCAGTAGTGGACAACTGCAGCTTATAGTGCTCTCAGATATTGTGCCAATCATGACTAGTAACACAGCACCCAGCGGAACCGTATCCGCCTCTACCTATTACGGTGAAACCACTAATCCTTGGCGTGCCATTGGTGGAACTGGTTATGGCTGGCTTACTGCTTCAAGTGACATGCCTGCATGGCTCCAGTATAATCTTGCTTCCCCGCAAGTTGTCTCAGCCTATTCAATTATACCCTGGTCTGCGGACAATTTTCCTGCTCGCACCCCCACTTCTTGGACTTTTCAGGGGTCTAATAATGGAAGCACTTGGACCACCCTTGATACACGAACTGGTTTTACATCTTGGACGATATCGACGGCGTATCTTTTTTCGGCAACTAACACGACATCCTATTCTTATTACCGCCTCTATATTACAGCCAATGTGGGCGGAAACGCCTATACTGGAATACAGCAGATCAAGCTCTTCGGCACAACGCCGGGATCAGGTATTCCAACGTTACTTCTCAGAGACTCAGCAGGGGGTTTTCAAAAGCTTTCTTTGTAACAAGCAGCTGCCTCGTGATCAATCTGCAGAATTTTTTAAAGAACCACTACAGTTCACCTACGAAATATTTTCTCGTTGAAAGGTGAGTTTGCATAATACTTAAAGCTTCGTACCCCTGGCGCATTTTTTCAGAAAGTTCTTGGGCTTTGCTTTTTTCCTGTTTCGATAGAATCCAGTATCGAGCCACTGCGATAGAGGGTTCATGTGAATACTGCTCAAAAAACATCCATCGCAAGACCTGTGACTGTAGGTAATGATCTTCATTGCATTTGATTCGGGCAAGTACTTTCCTGCTTGGATTTCGAGCACCGGAACCCTGCCGCTTGGGTTCATCCTAAGGAACTGCGGAGTATCGCTCTCTCCTCGAAAAATATTTATACTTGTCAACTCATAAGGAATATCAAGCAAGTTAAGCAATAGCCTGACTTTAAAACCATTTTGAGAAGGTAGATAATCATAGAGGCGCAGTGATGTTTTCAAAGTGCTGCAATCGCTTTCGAATGATCCCTTTTTAAACTCTTCATAGACAAGATTTTAGTAGCATTTGGTATTTACGTCCAAACGTGATGTCACCCGTGCCGTCTAGTCTTGATTAATTATCAGCCAGCAATGGCTAAGGGGTAAATCTAAACACCTCAATAAACTCGAAAAATTTTTGGGACGAGCCAATACCGAAAGACCTTGAAAAATGAGTAGGGTATCTATCAAATTTTTCAAGGTCAATTCGTTTGTCATGATATAAGCAAATTCTATTGAATAAAATAATGTGTCCTTTTCTATTGAATGCAGTTCTACTTCTGGGTGCAACCCATGCTCTCGCTTCAACTGATGTGTTTGATGCCAGGTATTGTGAAGGACTTTTGAGGCTTGAAAGAAATTTTATATCCAGCGGCGACTTGGAAAAAATAGAGACTCTTTTTAAAGCTCATCGCTTTGATATGCGCCGATACTGGGCGACGCCATATAATCAAATCTTGACGGTCTTCCAAGGTAAAATAAAAAGTTGGAATCAACAGGAGGTTCGAATTCTGTGGGAGGGTCAAAAAGCAGCTCACTGGCCTCAGTACGAGCTACCAACCGCGCGGGAAAAATCTCTGCTCAATCGAGTCATTAATGATTCTCTTTTATTCTTGGAGGAGATTAACCCTTCCGTATCAGCTGAGGAGCTGCGTCGCCGATTGAAAGGCGGGACTAATCTTTATGTTTACGTGGTTCTCGTCCGGTATCAACTACCGCAGCAAGGTGCCAGGACACCTAGTAAATACTACTGGCACACGGACGGCGGCTTTCTTCAGGCCCTAATTCCCGTACGAGTTCCGAAATACATGTACGGCGGCAAGCTTCATGTACGGAACAACGGTGGTAATCCAAATTTTTACGATGTGATTCCCTGGAACCCTGGCGATTTGTTAGTATTCTCTGATCGAGATACCCAGCATCGTCTTGGACCCACTCAAGCGAGAGGCACCGACCGCATTCGAGACGTGCTTTTTATTCAATGGTCAGATCAGATCGCTCTCAATGAAGGCAATCATCCCGAAAACTGACCTCTGGCCCAGTGAGCGCAGGCCGGCGTCAAACATAAAGAATTTATGGACGACACCCCAAAAATAGACTCTCCGCTCAGTGGGTTCGGAAGAAAATTGATTGGGAAGAGTTAACTAGACTGCGACGAGAAGGATGGTCTTTGAAAGAGATAGAATCCCAAATTGGAATTTCAAGAACAACTATTTGCCGAAGGTTGAGGACTTGTGCGCTATCATAGAAAACAACGATAATTATTTAAGATCGAGGACATTTACCGGTAGCACATCCACGCGTTTTACATTGTCTAAAAAAGTAGGAGTAACAGCCGCTCTTGGTCTTAAATTTCTCCCAAGTCCATAACTTGTATTTTCCATCGATTTCATCTTGATGAAAAGCACCACCATCGCCATTGATGCAGACATTCGTTTGATGTGCTGTAAGTTTATTCCAAGCCCATATGAACTCTTTGCAATGCTCAAGAGGGTGACCTCTGCGATCAACGTAAAGCTGCAATTCGCCGTTATGGCGTATATATACTTCAGGAGAACATCGAATTGCTGGTTTTCCTCTTTCATCGTCTGCAGACCAACTACGAATTTTGGCGCTTACTTGATTTGTAGGAAAGCACTGCCAGTGCAAAGAATTAAAGGGGCTACTTGAATTATATTGTGTTGAAGGGAGCTTCAAATGATCAAAAGCCAAGTCATCTTCAGTAACAATGTCATACCCGGAGGTTAGCAGTCCATAGGGGTACTTACTGTCGGTTGCGAAAGCAAAACATCCTGTTATTAGGAACAAAAGAAAGAAAAAAACCGGTGTTTTCATTTTTGCCTTCTGAGCTGCTGCAAATAATCATCAAATCTTGGCATGAGTCTCTTTTCATCGGGTTTTACTCCCTTGTAAGCGGCAATAGCTTCTCTCCACGAAAGAGGCTGCTTTGACTTGGCTTCAGCCAGTTGCTTTTTCCTAAACAACCAACGAATCCCAGCACAAATATTAAGATTGGGATCTGTCATGTCATTTTCATCGAGACTTACAAAATGATCACTGAGTTCCTTTGGGTTTTTTAGAAGTTGCACAGATTCGTTGATGACTTGCATCAGGCCACGAGCGGAATTTTTCCCTCGCCTATGATTCCACTGCATCGGATCAAAACTTGATTCTGTTGCGATCAGTGCCTTAACAATATTAGGATCCAGGAGTTCTTCCGGCTTTAGAACTTCGTTCCAATAGCGAGTCCAACCTCGAATAAAGCTGTCGTAGCGGTTTCCTTCGCTTTTATATTTGAAGTCATCAATTGCCGGCGAACCCGACAAATCTGAAAATTGTCGTTTTGCTATTTCATGAATTTCATCAGCGTAGAGATGATCCTGATGACTAGGGTTGTCGCGACAAAAACCAGCAACAGTCTGAACAAATGGCTTGCCTAGACTGGAAATCCTGTTCTTAGTATGTCCTGTTACCCAATGTTGGCCAAGCGGACAGGGGCGCCACGGGTGTGCCTCTCCAGAGGACAACAGTTTCTTCTTGGCTGTCTTCTTTTTTGATCTCATAGATCGTTCTAAGCTGCGCTCCGAGTCGTTATCTTGAAATCATATCCCAGTACTACCAACAGGTTTAAAAGAATATCAAATGTGACTTGAGCTGTGCCTACGCCCGACTCAATTTGTGCGATTCTTCCTTGAGAAACACCGACAACCTTAGCAAGGGCTGCTTGGGAAATGCCCTTTCTCTTCCTCGTCTTTACGAGAAGCGCAACAAGCCTTTGCTTCTCACGCACTTCGATAGGGTTTACTCCCAAAGATTTTGCTAATTCTTCAATTGTCATTTCTTTCCATGCCATAGACTCAAATCTCCTTTATTCGTTGCAAGCCGACTTCAATTGACCGTTTCGGTCTTTGACACGCAACTCATGGAGGCCTGGGTGAATTGAGGATAAGTTCCGACTCAGTGGCAAAGAGAGATTCTCTCCCTGTGCAAGTAAGGTGACTGCGTCAAAAAAATCCGAACGCAGTCCTTGAGAACATCCATTCAAAAACTCTTCAACTGGGCTTCTTCCGGATGCTTTGAGGTAGAACTTGACTCGCATAGAACCAGTATAAGCCAAGGCTAATCATTAGTCAAAGCTAATGATTAGTTATCAGCAATAATAATTCGAACTACATTTGACCTTGTATTCCCATTATTTAGCCAGAAGACAGTTGAATGGTGGGCGTCGTCCCATAGTGGGCGAACTACTGACGGTTGCCAAAAGCTACTCAGCGCAGTGGGTTCGGAAGAAGATTGATTGGGAAAAGTTAGAAG
>CAYYYP010000051.1:0-22908 GCA_964475985.1 uncultured Oligoflexia bacterium
CGCCTCCTATGCCCGACCCCACTCGCAGCGCCCCGCACCCCTGTTCGGGCGAAAAAATTTCGCTCTAAAAAAGGAGAAAAAATGAAAAACTTTAGAACACATCAACTAGCTTTAGAATTCTATCAGGACTGCCAAACCCTTAAGCTTCCAAGTATTGCTAAAGACCAATTTGATCGGGCCTTACTTAGCATCCCACTTAATTTGGCCGAAGGGTCAGCAAAACCAACTCTACGGGATCGCCAAAAGTTTTACTTCACAGCTCTAGGTTCCATGCGCGAAGCGCAAACCATTCTCCAACTCTTTGGCACTAAACCACTAGCTGAAAAAGCGGACTCACTCTACAGGCTCTGTCACCCTCACCGGTGACTCCCTCAC
The DNA here is from genome assembly GCA_964475985.1 of uncultured Oligoflexia bacterium. Taxonomy (GTDB): domain Bacteria; phylum Bdellovibrionota; class UBA1018; order UBA1018; family CAYHWW01; genus CAYYYP01. The sequence continues at coordinate 376 of CAYYYP010000051.1, forward strand.
TGAACACTTTTCACCGACTCTCTAGCTCCCCATCCCCCTACCGAAATACCCTCCCCAATTCCCTGCGATGACTCTCCAAACTTCCTCCGGATAATGCACACATCCGATTCTGCGGGTCCAAAGTGTAATACACAAATGCTTGCTGCGTCTGATCCCAAAACTCGACGTAACAATCTGGAAAACCAATCACATGCCCAAACTCGTGGGCCATGACTACTTTGGAGAGCTCAAGCCAACGAGCGATATTAGAATCCATTACGATCTCGTTACCGCCAATGCCGTTCACATGCGGAAGGGCTCCGACTTCCCAGGATGTGAGCACTGTTCCCAGCACAGCTTCCGTTACATTCTCCAAGAGGATTTTGGTTATGCCAAACTCACTCCAACCCATATCTACCTGCTCCTGTATCCACTGCAAAAGGTCGGTTCTTGTATCCAAGAAGGTGAAAGTCAGCCGAAGCTCTTGGGAAACCAACTCGGTATGGACTCCTGGATGGGCCCGCGTAAGTTTGAAGAGACTTTGGTACTTGGTTTCACCTAACGAAAGAACTCTGTCGAACATCGATTGAAGTGCCACGGCGTTATCTTGGGCAATTAAATTCTCAAGGTCATCCTTGCATCTTTGAGTGGGCCTACGAAGCGCATAGGGCGCAACATTACAAACAGTTTCAATTGATGCCCGTTTCACTGCAGGCGCCTGGGAAGCCCAATCATAAATCAATCGCACCAGTGCATCTCGTTGTTCGACAAGCACCAGATATGGCCGTACATCCAGCGCACCAACATCGTAGTGATTCCGCCAGCGGATTTGGCTAATGTAACGGCTAGCGGCGGCGTAACTTTTGTGCAGCTTCCTAAGTGCCGGCATAAGTTCCGACAAAACTAAGCCTGAAGGCAACGCCAGCGGAAGCGTACGCCTTGAAGTTAATATCCGCTGCACCTCGGGAGGCGCCTGACCAAAGGCCTCTAAATATTCGGCATTTATAGTTTGGGGCGTGATGATCCAAGGTGCCGTAGGCGTTGGTTCGTGGCCGGCCCGGTCGCTGCGACGCCAAAGTTGCTCTCGTTCGGATTCTGGAATTTCCCTCTGCAGCAGATCTAGCCAACTAGCATTTCGGCCACCTACGCGCACGATTTCCCGGAGCCGCCGGATCATACTACTTTCCAAGGCAAGAGACTTGTCTTCCTCAACGATATTTAGAATATGATTCGCCCGTTCATCAGAAATCACCTCAGTATAGGGCAAGGTGGCCTTGGCCGACGGCACGAGAAACAAAATGAAGGACAGGGCCGCGAGAACAACCCCACGTCCGACGCGGCAAATGATTTTGAAGGTCATGCCGTAGCGTTCTGGGTTAGTTAAGAGCGGTCAAGCCGCGATGCATTAAATTATTTTCGTTTTAACGATAGTGTAAGAACAAATTCCGCAACCGGTTCCCCGGCTCGATCAACATATGCCTTCACGGGAACGGGCAATTCCTGGCGCTCCTCAGAGTTGATCGCTTTTACGACCAATGCTTTGACCTCCCGTCCGATATCGCACACGAAATAAACATCCCCTTGGGCGCGCTTTAAGAATTTTGCTTCGAAATTCTTAAAAACTAACTGAATGGGAACGGAGCTGGTGCGAATGTCCTTCATGGCAATGAGGCCAGCGGCACAATCGGCCCCGGTGCAAAGCACCCCAAAGTACATGGACCCTAAGTGGTTTTTGGTGCGAAAATTTAGGGGAATACGTACGACGCAACGTTCTTCCGTTAGTTCCTCCACCACGGGTCCCACGAAAAAAAGCATAGGAATTTTCAGAAGGCTGAATGCACGCAAAAAAGCCGTATTTCGGAATTTCGGTGCAATTTCCATATTCGTAATTTTCAGGAGAGTTGATTTCATAAATTAAATTTACTTCATCACACGCAAGCAGGCCAATATATAACTACAGCCCAAATCCAAAGTGCGTCTGAGTTCTTCGGGCGAACGCGCCAAGTCAGGGGCCACTTCCATGAGGTCAGCCGCCACGAGTTCAAAATTTTCGGCAAGCGCCTCGATCAATTGAAAAAAGAAACTAGACGGCGGCCCGTTGCCAACCGGGGTGCCCGTCGCGGCGACTTCATTCTCATCGGTGCCATCGATGTCGTTAGAAAAGTAAATTTGTTTCACGCCAGTCGATTTTAAATGAGAAATAATATTTCTTAGTGCGCCATCGAGATCCTTTAGGATTTCTTCACTCCAAAACTGGCGAACACCACAAGTAGCTTCCCAGTGGCTTTGCGTTTGACCCGACTGACGGATGCCAACTTGAACCATTTGAGCTGGACTTCCGAGGAGGTTTTTCGCGTGAAAGGACCAGGTACCAAAACAATACTTAACCCCAAGCCTTGAAGGTAAAAGATCGGTGTGGGCATCCGGCTGTACAATTCCTAAGGACTTCTCGTATTTCTTGGCCAGGCATTTTGAAATGGGCCATGCGACCGAGTGATCGCCCCCCAGGATGAAGATTTTCAGATGCCCATATTCTTTCAACAGATGCTCAACAACCTGTTCCGTTTGAGACAGGGCCGACACCGCCAGTTTTTTACGCACGGTTTCCGGAGCGCTTGCATACATCTCGGTCTGGCAGCGCAAAATCTGATCATCGCTTAGCATTTCATCGTGAAGTAAATGCGGATTTACAAAGATATCACCTAAGTCAATGACCGTACGCCTACGTAGGAGTTCCTGATATTCCTCGCTCTGCAGAAGCGTTTCACGCAAAGCACGGGGTCCATAGGCGGCACCGCGGCGGATTCCGGCTCCAGTGTCCAGGGGCACTCCGATCAATACGACTTTGGCTCGGTTCAACTCAAACCAAGATTGTTTCCAAGCTTTATATAATTGCGCTTCTGTTCCGTTAGTTAGGTGTGGCTGAAGCAAACCAAATACTTTTTGCTGGATGCCGAGGGATGCACCTTTGCCGGCGGAAAACGAGGGAATGCCATCGCCCGGCGGACGCATGAGTTGACCAAGCAGATCCGTGAGATTCATAGAAGCTCTCTTTCATAAATACAAAACCGAGTTGAAAATTCATTAACGGCGTCTCTGGGGATTCTTTCTTCATGAACGCATTTCATTTGCGAAAAATCCGTAACGGGGAAAAAAGCATCAGCATTCAAAACCTCGGTGTCCACATGGGTGACGTAAAACTTAGTCACGAGCGGCAAAAACTCACGATAAATTTGTTCACCGCCGATCACAAAAGTCGTACCGGTGTGATGCGGAATTTTTTGTTCCCGTAAAAACTCCAGCGCCGTGTCCTTTGCAGTGAAAAAACAGACTCCAGGTTTTTGTTCTGCAGAGGAAATCGCAGTGCGAGAAAGCACGAGATTGAGCCGATCCGGCAATGGTTTTTTTAAAACTTTTAAAATGCTTTCGTAAGTTTTGCGGCCCATGAGAACCGTTTGCCCACGAGTCAATTCACGAAAGCGTTTAAGATCCGTGGAAAGCCGCCAGGGCAACTCATTTCCCCGGCCGATGGCGCCATTTTTATCCATGGCTACGATCGCAATGAAATTCACACGGCGACCTGTGCCTTGATATGGGGGTGGCTCTGATAATTCTCAAGATTAAAATCGTTGAACTGGAAGTCAAAAATAGACTCCCGTTCAGGGTTGATTTTTAATTGCGGAAGCGGAAAGGGCTCCCGCGATATTTGGAGTTGAGCTTGCTCAAGATGATTCAAGTACAAATGGGCGTCCCCCAAAGTATGCACGAAATCACCTGGTTTCAGTCCCGTAACCTGGGCCACCATCATGGTGAGCAATGCATAGGATGCGATGTTAAACGGGACACCCAGAAAAACATCTGCACTCCTTTGGTAGAGCTGGCAGGAAAGTTTCCCTTCGCCCACATAAAATTGAAAAAGCAGATGGCAAGGTGGAAGCGCCATCTGGGAAAGTTCACCCACATTCCACGCGTTAACGATGAGCCTTCGTGACGTGGGATTGGTTTTGATCTGTGAAACAACTTCCTGGATTTGGTCGATGGTCCGACCATCGGGAGTTGCCCAGGAACGCCATTGTTTACCGTATACTGGCCCAAGGTTTCCCTGCGCATCGGCCCATTCATTCCAAATGGAGACACCGTTGTCCTGTAAATATTTTACATTGGTATCACCCTTTAGAAACCAAAGAAGCTCATGGAGGATGGATTTCATATGAAGTTTTTTTGTAGTCACCATGGGGAAACCTTCGGCCAAGTTGTACCGGGACTGGTGACCAAATAGAGAAAGCGTACCTACCCTGGTTCGGTCTTCGCGCTTGACTCCATGATCAAGGATGTGGCGTAAAAGCTCTTGATATTGCCTCATGATTTATTTCTAGATCAGGCATTACCGGGGAGCAACATGGCAAAACAAACAACGCAAAAAAAGACCCTCACGAAAAAACCCGCGGTACCAAAAAAGAAGGCCAAAGCTCCTATAAAGCATGCCTCACCAAAGCCAGTGCCTGCCGGGAAAACCTTAACGCTAAAACCAGGGGATTTTGCTCCAGCTTTTTCGCTGCCTTCGGATTCCGGAGAGACGGTTTCTCTCAAATCGCTCCGCGGCAAAATCGTAGTTTTATTTTTCTACCCCAAGGACATGACACCTGGTTGCACCCAGGAAGCTTGCGACTTTCGGGATGCTGGACCACAAATTCAAAAGCGGAATGTTATCGTGCTGGGTATCAGTAGGGATTCCATTGAAAGCCACCAAAAATTTCGTGTGAAACATAACCTTAATTTTCTGCTCTTAGCCGATACCGATGGCGAAGTTTGTGAAGCCTATGGCGTTTGGAAAGAAAAAAGCATGTACGGCCGTAAGTACATGGGCATTTTGCGTTCTACTTTCGTCATCGGAGCCGATGGAAAATTTTTGCGCGTGATCCCGGACGTGAAAGTCGGCGGTCACGTTGATGACATCTTGAGTCAACTTTAATTATTTGATTATTTTCTGGCGTCGTTGACAAGAAGGCCGATTGATTTAACTGTTTTTCCTCAAGGGTGAATTGCACATTCCAGGAGGATTTCATGCGTCAAAGGTTTAAGGCGGCCGTGCGTAGCTTTATTGTTTTTATTTTTTCTGGTCTTATTTTTATTCAGGCTAGTGGCGCCGCCCAAACCATTCGGTGGACCAAATTCGAAGACAATAATGCAGATTTCAGCCACGTCTTAAGCGTACTGAGCGAAAGGACCGGGCATAGCTTCACCTCGGCGGATTTTAGACTGGTGGAAGATCGTGAACTTGCCTACACCCATTACCGCCGCTATTTGCAGATTTACCAAGGAGTACCGGTGACCAACCTTGCTTTGCGCATTTGGTTTGATGAAGAGACCGGTATGGCCATTCAGGTTGAAGCAAACCTCGAGAACCCGGTATCCGTAGATACGGCAATTGCAGCAAATCTTCGCGCAAATGCTCAGTCGCGGGGTGGTAGTTTGACCCCTGGCTTGCTCTCGGATACGAGGACCCGGGAGCTCGCACGAAGGGCCATTGCGCAAGATGGGCAAGACCAAAGCCTGCAGGGCATGACTTGGACAGATGCCTGGGCGCTTTCTCCCCAAGCGGTTTTGACCAGAGTCGTAAATACAAAAGCCCGCCGCGGCGAATATACCGTAACGTTAAATGCGGTCACGGGTCAGATTTTACAAACGAATTACAGAGAATATCCCCAATCGGGCGAGACCCTCACACGGGATGAATTCAGCATCCCAGCCAGGATTTTTCCAATTTATGAACGGGCCGAGGGTGGCGATCAAGTTTTAGCCCGAGTGCCTGGGCAACTAAAATATATTTACAGAAGAGTAGCGCGCCCCAGAAATCCCATCAATCCCTTCGCGGAGCTTACGGAGCAACACTACATTGAGTCTATGATGGATCCCATTGCATCTGAGTCCGACATTGGTCGTTCCTCAGGGTATTGGTCCATGGCCTACATCAAACGCAGAGCCACCGAGATCAGAGCGGCCATGCCGCTTCGAGGTAATTCTTTTCCTCGCGAAGGGCGGCATGGAGGGGTAATTCTGGACGGACGATACGCCTCCATCAATCTTCATCCCGCGGTGCCCACTCATTTCCATGGCTTGACCTTCACCCCTTCTCTCTCGTCCCTATTCAGGCCTGATTGGCGCGAGACGTCCCTTCCGAGCGGTTCAAGTTTTTATGAAATGGTGCCGAGTTCCACGTTGATTGGTCGGCGGATCAGATCACGTGAAGACGCGTGGAATCGTCCTGCGCGAATTTTGCCTAATAATGATCCGGTCGCATATCTCAATGATGGATTTGATGAACTGCAAGTTTATTACGCAGTAAACACTTTGTTTGATCAATTAAAGACTCGAGGTTGGATCGACCCAGATCTTTCTACTAGGCCCTTTCATGCATTTCTTTTTGATCCGGACATCGCCATGAAAGATAATGCCTATTACACGGACGATACCATTAATTTTACCACCTACTCGCCAGGTCATCCGAATTTTGCGCGGGATAATCCTACGATTTGGCATGAGCTTGGCCACGGAGTTATGGATCGTATGATGGGTGATTTTTTGCATTTGGCGGATACCGGTGGCTTGAGCGAAGGAATGGCTGACTTCGTTGCGGCGCTCGTGGTGCAAGCGGTTACCCAAGGCCAAGCCTTTCCTGGCTCACGGGAGTTTCGCATCATAAACAAAACTGGTTTCCATCTCACCAATGAAGTTCACGATGATGGTGAAGCCTACGGTGGAAGCATGAAGGACCTTCTGGATGCAAGCATTCGGCGTTTTGGTGCGGAAGGCTTAAACAAGATCACGGATCTTACGCTTGAGGCCATGAGGCTTTGCCGGGATCATCCTGCGCTAACCGCATCGGAGTGGTTCTCGCATATGCTTTTTGCCGATCAGCTGGGTAGGCGGTCCATCCGCGCGCCAGGGGAACTTCGCGACTTGATTTTAGAAGCGTTAAGGAGTCGTAACTTCAATCTAAACGATTCTTCAACTCAGAATGTGGCTCGCTTTATTTTGCGCAATGAAACCGATGGACAGGAAGTCACGAGCCGCAGCGCAGGATCTCGTAACAACCCAGTACCGGTACGTATCGCTCGAACAGAAATGAAGGATTACGAATTGTCCGTAAAGTTGGAGGATTCTGAGCGCTATCGATTTGTCTATCCCGTGACCATCAAAGTGCAACTGCGTGGCGGCCCCATCCAGGGCGCCATCAAATGGGTGGGCGAAGAAACTCAGCCCTTAACGTTTACGATTCCCAATGCCTCAAGTAGCGCCCGCGTTCCCCTGCAGGCTTCCGGACAGTGTGACTACGCAAATCGCGATGACGGGTCTTGCGTGGATTTCGCTTACGTCCAGGTTTTTAACCATCTTGAGACCGAAAAGCCGGTTGCGAAAAAGAGGTTTTATCTCAGAGTTTCGGCTCAGTGATGCCGAGGCAACGTAAGGACAAACCTAGTATTTTTACATTCAGAATCGATTTGAATTGAACCTTTGTGGGAGTCCATAATGGTTTTACAAATACTGAGACCCAGCCCTGAACCTTTTGTAGATAATTTTGTCGAAAAAAAAGGTTCCATAATTCGGTGACGAATTTCCGGATCAATGCCCCGCCCGCTGTCGGTGATCATGATCTCTACAAGCTCATCATTAGCTTTAACTTCAACTTTGATCCATTTTTCCGCTAGCGGTTCGATTGCATCCTTGGCGTTATTAATAAGGTTCACCAAAACCTGGCTAATTTGAACTTCTCGGCAATAAATTTCCAGATCCTGCGGAATGTTTTCCGCTTCAATTTTAATTCCCGACTTCTTGTATGTTTCTGATGAGAGCTCAAGAACATCTTTAATGAGTCGTTTGAAGTTTACATTCTGGAAGGGATCCTTTGATCCATCCCGCGAGAGGGATCGCATGCTGCGGATAATGCTGCTCATGCGGTCGACCAATTCGGTAACCGTTCGGGAAATTTTTAAAATATTTTCTTTTGTAACGTCGGAACGGGAGAGTTGCATTTCTAAGAGTTCCATACGCCCCCGAATGATGGCAATGGGATTCCCAAGCTCGTGGGCAATGCCCGCCGCAACTTCTCCCAGGCTAGCTAGTTTTTCCGAATTCAGTAGGGCCGCCCGCTCATGTTCTAGTTGCCCTTGAATCATTTTTTGTTCAGTGATGTCCGTTCGGATTGCAAGATATTGGAAAGGTTTACCGGCATCATCCAGAAATGGAATGATGGTGGTGAAGACCCAGTAATAACTCCCGTCTTTGGCCCGGTTTTTAATCTCACCTTTCCAAACCTTTCCCGCGGAAATGGTTTTCCACATATCAACGAAGAACCCCTGGGGATGAAATTTAGAATTTAAAATACGATGATTCTGCCCAAGCAACTCCTCACGGGGATACCGCGAAATTTCACAGAACTTATCATTGCAGTAAAAAATCTTCCCAGCCGGGTCGGTGATCGCAACTATAGAGGATTGGTCCAATGCAAACTTGAGATCTTCAGCTTCCTTTTGAGCCTTTTTTAGTTTTTGCTCCATAACGGTTGATCTAAAAACTTAGCTTTGCGTTACTCGGCAAGTTTTCTAAACCGAGTCAAACGGGTGAAATCATCCCTTGGAATATTTACGCCGGAGCTGCCGCTGTACCCCAGGTAAATTCCAGACGCTAAATGCTTAAAGCAGTTTCGGGAAATCGTGGAGTGGGGTTTTTCTTCAATGCATGCTTGAAAATACATTCCATCCAGTTGCCAAAGGAATGGGTCAGATAACGCTGCGTAGGATTGACCCAATAGAAAAAAAGCTTGGGCGCGATCGGCGGAGTCTTTACTACGATCGCTGGCTAAGTGGGCGTAGGTGGTCGCTCGTAAAAAATTTACATCTCCGGTGTGGTCCGCCGCAAATTTTTGCTGCTTCCTAGCCAACTCGATCAATCGATACGCCTTCGCAAGTAGTTGTTTCACCGGAAGATCATTTTCGGATTGTCTTTTCTCCTGCATCCAAGCGGCCACGTCGGCCTTCCATTGTTTTAAGTCGCGCTCAAAAAAGCTAAGCAGATTTTTTTGCATTTCAACTTTTGTCAAAAAGGCATAGGTCAGTTTTGGCGTCTTCTTAACCCGCACACTGATGCTGAGATAACTTCGGATAGCGCGGGAGGCATCTATGAAATCCTTCTCGCTTTCCGCCTTACGGTTAAATACGACATTTTCGTAGGCTTCAAGCGCCTTATCAAACTGCCGAGTGGCAGCGTAAAAGTCCGCTCGCTCCAGGGAGTTTGCCTCCGGCGGAAGTGCTTCATCAAAAACCTGGGCATTTAACTTTTGATCACCCGCGGTATGGCAGGCCATGCAAAATCCCGTAATGGTGCGAATTTGATTCCTGGCGTATTCACGGTAGCCCAATTTATAATTGGTTTGGGTACTTGAAATATATTCAGAGAAGAGTGACGAAATAGCCTTAAGGCCTGGCTTCTCTTGGCCAATCATTTTCGGTAATGTTTTACCGACATTCTGCAAAATCTCTAAATTCGCTTCAATGTCGGCGCTATTTTTAGGATCGCTAAATTTTTCAGGACTTGAGAAATACTGCTCAAGTTTCAGTAGTGCCCCTAAGTTCTGATTCATCAGTGGAGAGATTTTTTCTGATGTTCCAGACGGAGAGGAAACCTTCTCGGTGCCATGAGAGCCGGCAAACGCCATCGTCAAAATACTGAAAGAAGTTAAACCGCAAAGGATAAGTTTTTGAATTGGTTTCATTAAGGAAATGATCGCAACTGGATGACCAATAGACAAGTCCTGAATCGTTTCATTTCGGGGAATTCAAGTCTAAATGGCATTAATTTATATCTGCTTCGACCTCCTCAAGCCCAGGCTCATCCGCGTATTTGCCCTGCGTTATGAAACCATACTCGCGCTCTTTACGATAAAGGGTACGCCGATTGATCCCAAGAATTTGCGCTGCTTTCTCCTTTCGGCCAGCAACCTTTTCTAGGACCAGTCGCATATAACGTTCTTCAAGCTGGATGAGAGAGGGTAGGTCCGATGTGGCGGACTTAAAAAATTCTTCTGGCCTCATATCCGCAAACCCAGGAATATCAGCCTCATCAATTAAGACATGATCTGAAATGACCATCGTACGCTCCACAACGTTTTCAAGTTCACGGACGTTGCCGGGCCAGCGCATTTTCATAAGTTTTGCCATGGCGCGCCGGGTAAAACCTCGTTGCTGCGCCCCAGAGGTAGCGGAGAATTTTTTGACAAAATGTTCAACCAGCTGGGGGATATCCTCGGGACGATCCCTAAGCGGCGGAATGGTGATGGGAATTACGCTGAGCCGGTAAAAAAGGTCATCCCGAAAAAGTCCTTCGTGAATTGCAGCCTGCAGATTTTTGTGGGTAGCGGCGATAATCCTAACATCAATGTCGTAGAGAACATTGTCGCCCACGGGGCGAATTTTTCGATCTTGGAGAACTCTCAGTAGTTTTGCTTGAAGGCTAGGACTCATATCCCCAATTTCATCCAAAAAAAGAGTTCCCCCATTTGCTTCTTCAAATAGACCCTTTTTTCGAACGACGGCACCGGTGAAAGCTCCCTTAACGTGTCCAAACAATTCCGACTCGAGCAAATCGGCAGGTATTGCGGTGCAATTGATAGGAATAAACGGGCCGTTTGCCCGCGGACCATTTTTATGAATGGCCCGGGCCACCATTTCTTTACCAGTTCCGCTCTCCCCATTGATCAATACATTTGCTGCGGAATGAGCAACTTTTCCGATCAAATCAAATACGGAGCGCATGGCTTCACTTTTTCCAATGACCTCATCTAGACGCCATGCTTTTTTGACCTCTTGTCGCAAAACCTTATTATCCCGAACGAGTTTGCTGCGCTCCATCGCTTTCTGAAGCACCACTCTTATTTCGTTTAACTTAAAAGGCTTAATCACGTAGTTATTGGCGCCGTTTCTCATGGCCTCAATCGCAGTATCAATGGTTCCGAAGGCAGAAATTAGAACTACTGGGATTTCTGGGCGTTCTAGGGAAATGCGCTTAAGGAACTGCATTCCATCCATGTGCGCCATTTTTAAGTCGGTGATGATGACATCCACCTGGTTTCTCAGGTCATCCCCGCCGTATTTGCCTTGAGGGCTTAATGCGGCAAGTGCCTCGGTCGCTAAGGAAAAAGTCTCGACTTCATAATTTTCGGAAACCAGGAAATCCGATAAGAGGGACAACATTTCGGCTTCATCGTCAATGACGAGAACCCGGCCTTTAGAAACAGACATTGGACACTCCGTAAACTGAGGACTCAGAGAGTACCGCATTACCTGGTCGGCAAATGTTTGTGAAGCAGACATCCTTGGGGTGCAGCGGGGGAAGTAACTTGCGTCGCTTTGGCCTTTTGTTCTTCGGCCAGCAAAGAACCGCCCCTTATGAAAACTGTGAAAAACCCGGCTAAAATGAGCAAAATCCCGGAGGCGCGGGGCGCTCTATGCTTCAAGGGTAAAAGGATGTTCTTAACTAAAAAGGGGGCAGCCGAGAGGGCAGGTATCGTTCCCAGCCAAAAGATCGATAACATGAGCAAACCAGAGTATGGGCTGGCGGTTGCCGCCGCGGCCACCACAAATGTGTAGAGCCATCCGCAAGGAAGAAAAGCTGAAAGTATGCCAAGTGCAATGATTCCCGTCCACGTTCCCTTTAGCGGCACTAATCGCACCCAAAACCAATGATACATTTTTGAAAAAAAATTCCGGGAATTGGCGTGAAATGAAATGTTTAAAAACTGACGGCCACCTAGGTAAACCAAAGTCGCGGAAAGTAGGATTAAAGTCACCCAGGACATTATGAAGGAAATATTGGATTCAAAAAATACTTTGCCGAGGTAGCCCGCAGCAAAACCGAGCGATGAATACCCAAGGAGCCGGCCCGCGTGATACGAAATTACACTTCCCCGGGTGGGCGCTAAAGCTAGGATGAGACCGCTGCACATTCCAGCACAATGAGCGCTTCCCATTAAACTGGCCAGAAGTACGGCGCCTGGCATCACGTTAGCGGTAAGGTCCAACAAGGGGCACCTCCTCAATTCGGGAACTGGTGTTTTTTCCGTCCTCAAAAATCAAGATTTTTATCTTTGCTTTGAAATGTCCTAAGTTCAACTTTGATTTTGGAAAATGTATGAAGACATCCGAGCTGACTTTGGCTCCGGGGGAAATTACCAGCGGTCCATTCGCGACCAAAATTTTGACGTCAACATCTTCCGGTTCAAGACTAACCTTCACTTGATTTGATCCCACATTTTTAACGTCAATTTTAAATCGGTTCAGGATCTCAGGTAACGAGGTTGATAATATAATTTCCTGATAGGGGGCGTCGTGGGAGCGTACAATCTGCACTTGGACAATATCCCGAACCACCAATGTCACTACGAGGCCAACGATAACAAGACCGAGAAATAATGAATAAAGGATCACCCGTGGTCTCAATACCGAATTTTTTTCCGAATCAGGCGATGTTTGAGACGTGTAGCGAATCAACCCCTTCGGTTTTTTCACACGCGTCATGACTTCGTCGCATGCGTCGATGCACGCCGTGCAGGCGATGCACTCCATTTGCAAACCGTTCCGAATATCAATTCCCGTAGGACAAACTTGAACGCATCGAGAACAATTCACGCAGTCTCCGGTATTTAAAGTTTTATTCTCTACGCGCCGACGTGGTTCACCGCGTTTTTCGTCATAGGCGATGACGAGCGACCGTTCATCCATCAGGATGGATTGAAATCTTCCGTAGGGGCAAAGGACCGTGCAGAACTGTTCGCGGAACCAGCCGAAGTCGAAAAGCACCGCAGCTGTAACGCCAGCCATAAGAATAAAACTGCCAGGATTCTTCAGCGGTGAGCTCTGGATCATTTGGGCAAGGGCGTCCGTCCCAACGAAATAGGCTAAAAAACTGTGCCCTATGACAAGGGAAACTAGGGTAAAAATCATCCATTTTAATGACTTTTTGAGCAACCACATCCCGGTCCAAGGTTCTTGATCCAGCCGCTTACGGGTGAAACCGTCACCTTCGATGATGCGCTCGATTCTTCTGAAAACACCATCTATGAATACAGTTTGAGGGCATGCCCATCCGCACCAAATACGGCCAAAAATCGCTGTGACTAGACCTAACGTAAGTGCACCCCCAATCACCAAAAACACCAGTAGTGGGGTCTCATGCGCCCAAAACATGTATCCAAACAAACTAAAACGGCGGTGCGGCACGTCCAAAAGCAGCAGTGGTGCACCTCCGATTTTTACCCACGGCAAAACCAAGAAAACAAAAATGAGTACCGCGTGAACATTAACTCTAAGCCTTCGATACTTGCCCTTCACATCCGATGGATAAAGGTAAATACGACGGCCCTCCGAATCGGAAGTGGTTAATCTATCTTGTGGACGGGTATTACTCATGCTTTCCTTGCGGTGCTTTTGCGGCGGCCGGATTACTTCCCTTAAGGGAATGTACAAAAACCGCCACCCGGTAAATATCTTCCTCGCTTAGAACTGGCCCCCACGGCGGCATTCCTTTATCGGGAATACCCGCATGGATAGTTTGGGCGAGCGAGAGGACCTTGCCGTCACGGTGCAGCCAAAACTCATCTGTTAAATTCGGTCCGATAAGGCCTTGCCCATGCTCGCCATGACAGGATGCACATTTGCTTTGAAAGACTTCCTTTCCTTTTCCAATGGATGAACCATGGTTTTGCACCGCCAATAACTTTTGTTCATTTGGAAATGGTACTTGGCTTTTTTCCCGAGCTTTGTCTTGGAGCGCCCCAATGTCGGCATTGAATTCCTGATCAATGGACTGGCCGCCGCCTAACTCATAATAAGCGTAATAAAATACCGCAAAAGCGATGCAGGCATAAAACAAATATACCCACCATCGCGGCAACATATTATCCAGTTCTTGGATCCCATCGTAATCATGATCCAGTAGTTCAGCTTCGCCGCCCGAAGTTTTCGTCTTCTCAGATTGTTTATTAGACATTTCTATCGTTCCTCTTTGAAAGGGAGATGAGCTAACTGGGAGTAGAGCTTCTGATTCGATTTTTTAAAAACCCAGAATAATGCGCCAATAAAAACCGATAGAAAAATCAATAAACCAATGCAAGTCAGCCAGGGCATCGGGAATTTTGCTAACACTTCAGTTTTCACTAAGGGTTTCTCCTTTTTTCGGCGGCCTTAAAGTCCGCTCCAAGTCGCTGAAGGTAAGCGATCACAGCGATAATCTCTTTATCCGCCATATTTTTGGGCGCACCCTGAGACTCTAGGCCATTCGCGATTTCTTGGGCCTGAGCTAAGGCTAATTCACTAGCGGAGGTGATTTCACGATCGGTGTAAGGAACGCCTAACGTCTTCATCACAGATAATTTTTTTGACATGATTCCTAGGTTTGTTTTGTCGACGAACAACCACGGATAGGCCGGCATGATGGATTTGGGAGTGACTTCCCGGGGATCCAACATATGACGAAAATGCCAAAGATCAGGGTATTTCCCGCCTAACCGCGCCAAGTCAGGGCCCGTTCGTTTTGATCCCCATTGATGAGGAAAATCATATTGCGATTCTTCAGCCACGGAAGGCGCTCCGTACCTCAGGAATTCTCCAGCTAGGGGGCGTACCATTTGTGAATGGCATACATAACAGCCTTCACGAACATAGATGTCTCGACCGGCGAGTTCAAGTGGCCGATAGGGTTTCACCTGCACGTTCGTTCCGACATAATTGTGCGCCATAAGCGTAGGAGCAATCTCAATAATGGTACCTACAAGAACCGCAAGCAGCGTCAGGATGGAGAAAATTGCTGGCAGACCCTCTAAGGTGCGGTGCATTTTCGTCTCAAAAAGCGCGGTGAAGTTTGTTACCAACTTCGGTGCCGTTTGCACCTGGGGAGGAAGGCCCTTGGGAGCCATCCGGATCGTTTTGAAGATATTGAAAATGAGCATCACGAAACTCACTAAATATAAAGTACCGCCCACTGCTCTCACCCAGTACAGGGGCACGATCTTTACAACGGTTTCGATAAAATCAGGATAAGCCAATTGAGCTGAATGATCGAATGCTCTCAACATTAGTCCTTGGGTCAACCCCGCGGTCCACATGGAAACGATGTATAGTAAAATGCCGAAGAATCCGGTCCAAAAATGCGCATCGGCCAATTTATTGCTGTAGAGTTCCGTACGCCAGAGTTTCGGCACAAGATAATAAATCATTCCGGAAATCAGGAAGCCGTTCCAGCCTAAGGTTCCTCCGTGCACATGAGCGACGATCCAATCCGTGTAATGTGCGAGGGCGCTCAGGGATTTTATGGAGAGCATAGGCCCTTCAAAAGTCGCCATTCCGTAAAAGGTGAGTGCCGCGACAAAAAATTTGAGAATGGGTTCCCGCCTCACTCTGTCCCAAATTCCACGTAAGGTTAGCAGGCCATTGATCATGCCGCCCCAGCTTGGTGCGATCAACATTATACTAAAAATCATTCCTAGGGTTTGTGCCCATTCAGGCAATGCCGTGTAAAGAAGATGGTGGGGACCAGCCCAGATATAAATAAAAACTAATGACCAGAAATGAATGATCGAAAGCCGGTAGCTATAGACCGGACGGTTAGCAACCTTAGGTACAAAATAATACATCAGGCCTAAAAAAGGGGTGGTTAGAAAAAACGCAACTGCGTTATGTCCGTACCACCATTGCACGAGGGCGTCCTGAACGCCGGCGTAGGCGGAATAACTCTTCGTGAAACTTACGGGAATCCCTGCGGCGTTCACCACGTGAAGTACGGCCACGGTTATGATGGTTGCAATGTAAAACCAAATTGCTACGTATAAATGTTGCTCGCGCCTTCTCACCAGCGTGCCAAAAAAATTTACGGCAAATGCAATCCAGACAACTGCGATGGCGATGCTGATGGGCCACTCAAGTTCTGCGTATTCTTTACTGCGGGTTATTCCAAAAGGTAAGGTCAAGGCGGCGGCGACAATAATAAGTTGCCACCCCCAGAAATGAAACGAGCTGAGTTTATCAGAAAAGTTTCTCGCCTTCACCAATCGCTGGGTTGAGTAATAAATTCCGGCGAAGATTGCGTTTCCGCCAAAGGCGAATATCGCGGCATTGGTATGAAGCGGGCGAAGTCTCCCAAACGTAAGCCAAGGCAACTCAAAATTGAGCTGCCAAGCGGCAAGCTGGAATGCGATCAATACTCCAACGAGCATTGCAACGAGTCCCCAAACGGCCGTTGCGATGACGAATTTTTTCACAATCTCGTCGTCGTAAATAAATCTTTCGATCAATTCATTTTCACTGTTGAGTGAACTACTTGTCATTTTTAGCTAACCTTTCTGGACTTTCATCAAATAAAATTTTGTGGGAAGGCGTTACGAGATCGTCATATTGGCCGCTGGACGCAGCCCAGAGAAAAACGCCTACGAATCCCGAAGCTAAAAGGAGGGCAATGGGCACCAGAATAAATAAAATGCTCATTGGCTCTCCTTGGAAGGCTGAGTGAATCGTCGCGCACCAATAAGAGAGGAACTTAATACCGTAAGTGCACTCAGAGGCATTAGAAGGGCCGCGAAAAGCGGGGTTATATAGCCGGTCGCAGCCGCAAATCCGCCTAGTAAATTGTAGCCAAGTGAAAATACGAAGTTTCGATAAATGATGTTCATGGCGCTTCTACCAAGCACCATGAGCTCCTGGATCGACGAAACCGCCGGTCGTGATAGATAAACATCTGACGCCTGCAAGCTAGTCTCTAAGGAACTTTGAACTGCTACACTCACGTAAGCTGACGAAAGGGCCAACACATCATTCGCGCCATCACCCACCATCAGGGGATTGTCTTGTCCAAGTACGAATTCCATTTTTTGTTGAGGGTTTGCTTGGGCTGCACAATTTGCTGGAATGATTCCGAGTTGCTCAGCGGTTTGGCGCACGGCTTCGGCACGGTCTCCCGAAAGTAAGAAGATCGGAATTTGAAAGCGCGAGAGTTTTTCGATTGCAACTTTCGCATCTTCCTTGAGTGCATCTCCGAGCACAATGGTCGCCACTAGTTCCCGATTTCTATACACACCAACCGAAGACTGAAAAATACCCTGTTTAACGTCGACGCTTTCCAGAGCGCGGATCTCATAAAACGTATTATCAATGTGACCCTCGACTCCACGGCCAAGAATTTCTTTATTTCCGCTTACAACACGCCTCCCTGGGAGCATACATTCCGAAGTCTCAGCGGAATATGCACTTAAAGCTTTCGCGATGGGATGTTTTGAAATTTTTTCGAGTTCAAAGACGATTTCTTTCAGGCCGGGAATTTTTGCATGCTCCGTCCAACTCAATACTTTGAACGTTCCGGAGGTCAGAGTGCCGGTCTTATCTAAAATTATGGATTTTACACGGGAAAGTTTTTCGAGGGTCTCGCCTTTTTTTATCAAAATGCCACGGGCGGCGGCCCGTTTTAGAGCTAAACTCATTGTCAACGGAGTCGCGAGCGCCAAAGCGCACGGACAGGTAACAATTAAAAGTGCGAGGGCCCGATTCACCCCAACCGAGAGGTCTGCATTAAAAATTAGAACCGCAGCTGCGGAGAGAAGCACACCGAGAAGAAACCACTTCGAAATGCGATCCGCCGCTTCAACAATCGGAGCTTTTCGTGAAAGTTCTGCATCCAGTTGCTTTAGAATTTGTCCGAGCTGAGAATTTACTCCGGAGGCAGTTACCACTATTTCGATTTCGTCCCCTTCATTCTTGGACCCCGACAGGACCTTATCTCCAGTTTTTATGCGCTGGGGAAGTGGTTCACCCGTCATGACGGATACATTCAGGTACCCAGTTCCTTTGAAAAGAAAACCGTCGGCAGGAACAAGTTCCCCCTGCTTGATGATCAGGTGGTCATCAACCCTGACGCTGGAGGCGAGAACTTGCTTACATTCGCCATTTTCTGGATCGCGGACAGTGGCGAATGCAGGCGTAAGGAAATGAAAGAATCGTAAGTCGCCTAAAGATTTTTGCTGGGCACGGCGCAATAAGTATCTCGTTGAAAGAAGCAAAAAAACTAGCGCGGAAATGGAATCATAATATACATGGTCAGAACCTTGGAAAGTATGGACCGCGCTAACCACTGCAGCTAGTAAGATTGCCATAACGATGGGCACGTCGATGGACAACGTTTTTGTTTTCAGCGCCGCGAAGGCCGACCTAAAAAATGGGGCTGCACCATAGAACAAGACCGGTAGAAAGAGGGCTAAACTTAATCCGTTAAAGATTCGGCCAGTAAACCCACTGGCGCCCGAATACACGGACACCGCCAGGATCATGATGTTACCAGCACAAGCTCCTGACACTCCAATCCTCATCAACCAGGCACGGTTCTCGATTTTTTGTAAAAGTTCAGCAGAGTCCGAGTTTTCCAGGACGTGCGGACGGTATCCAATACTAGAAATGGAGTTCGCTACGGAAGCAAGCGAAGCAGCGGGCGTAAGCCTTAATGTGGCGACGCTGGTCGAAAGATCTAAGCTAGCGGCTTCAATCGAGCTGGAAAGTTGCGGCAGTCGTTCAATCAACCAGATACATGCCGCACAGTGAACACCTTCAATATAGAATCTTACGGTTGGACTGCCCGAATTTGTATAAATTTTTTCTCTAAATTCAGCCGAATCCAAGGCGCTATAGTCATCTGAAAGCGTCGTAGGTGGCTTTTTAAAATGAGGGTCTGCAACCTGATCTCGTAGCTGGTAATAGAAGGTTAAACCTTTTACATTTAAAAGCGAAAAAACCAACTGACAACCCTTGCAACAAAACTGGGCATCCTCCGCGTTAAGTGACAATCGTTTCCGAGGAACTAAGGTTCGGCAATGAATGCAAAGGTTAGAAACAGGGAGGACAAACGTCCCGGCCAAGGATTCAATTTTTTTAGTTTCCATTTTTGCCGATTGCACTTTTAATGAGCTGGTTTAACTCGCTTAGCGAGAATGGTTTAACGACGTACCCAAATGCACCGTTCTGGAACGCTGCATTAGAAGTTTCCTTGCTTCCGAAGGCGGTCATTAAAATAAAAGGAATTTTAACCCCCATTTCATTCACCTTTTTAAGAAGGTCCAGACCGCTCATTTGCGGCATATTTAAGTCTGACAACACCAGATCGTATCTTAGGTTTTGATTTTTGAGTAAATTCCAAGCCGACCCTGCGCTCTGACAAGTAGTGACTTGATAGCCTTCGCTGACCAGGAGCTCTGACAACAAAGAAAGCATTCCTGCCTCGTCATCCACAATGAGCAAATGCGCCAGTTTTTTGGGCCCAGCTTCTAATGCAGTTTCTTTCCCAAATGGAGCGGCCGAAACCAAATTTGGGAACCGGCCATTTTCAATAAAAAACATTTATGTTTCCTAATTTTGGCATGCCACCTAGACCTGCCGAATTTAAGCCTATGAAAGGCCCATCAATTATCGATTGGTATATGCCTGCTGAAGGAGCTCCGTTAGAACCCGCAAACCATCGTTAGCAGTAAAGATGCCGACCACTTTTCCATTCGTCTGTTCCACCACTGCACAACCATATCGATGCTCGGCCATCTTAGTTACTACCGCATCCAGTGGTTGGTCAGGCGTTACTGAATATGGGTCTGGTGTCATAACATCCGCTACAATCATCGCTTCGGCCCCATCAAAGTTCCCTGCGAATTTGATATCGCGATCACTCAAAATTCCGACTAGTTTTCCGCCATCCAATACCGGCAAGTGCCGAACCTGGTGTTTTTGCATAAACTCTTTAGCCACTTTTAGCGGTAGGTCCATTCCGATCGTTTGCGGAAGGGCAGTCATCATTTTGGAAACTTGCGGCATCTGTTTCATATGTTACTCCTAATTTGTGAATTCGTAATAAACCAAAGCAGGATGCGTGCCAGGACTTAAAGTGGGCGATGGTTGAAATTCATTAAGAAGTCGAGACAAAAATTCCCATGCATTGAGCTCTCCTGTCTCAAATCTAAAATTTGCGAATGTGTTCATCCAACTGGTAGCAATGGACCCAAGGAGCATCATTTTGTTATCCATAAAATTTCTTGGAGGTGCCGGCACGGTCACCGGTTCAAAATTTTTAGTCTCTTCAAATAAACAAAAAATATTAGTAGATTGTGGATTATTCCAAGGCTTAAAAGAATTGCGTCTAGAGAATTGGAAAAATTTGCCGGTGGACGTCCGTGAAATCCAAACAGTTCTCCTTACGCACGCCCATCTGGACCACACCGGCTACTTGCCCCTACTCCGCAAGCAAGGTTTTTCCGGGAAAATTTTTTGCTCCGCTCCCACGGCGGAATTGACGAAGGTAATATTATTCGACAGTGCAAAATTGCAGGAAGAGGATGCCACACTGGCAAACCGGGACGGATTTACGAAACATTCTCCGGCGAAGCCACTTTACCGCAGCTCCGATGTTGATCGAATCCTACGGTATTTCCAGGCGGTTAGACCAGGCGCATGGACGAAAATCTGTGATGGCATCCGATTTAGAATGCAAAACAGCGGACATATCCTTGGTTCCGTTTTTATTGAATTAGATGTGCATGGGAAAACCATCGTCTTTTCGGGTGACTTAGGCCGAAAAAAACCCCTAACCCTGAATGCTCCGCAAGTGCTTCATCATGCTGATTATTTAGTAACCGAATCAACCTACGGCGATCGCATCCATAAAAAACAGGATACTTTAAAGGTACTCGCTGGGGTGATCAATGAGACCTTCGCCCAGAAGGGACAAGTCATCATTCCAAGTTTTGCCGTCGGCCGCACGCAAGACCTTCTCTATTTATTTTCCGTGCTAAAACGAAAAGATAAAATTCCACCCGTGCCAATTTATCTCGACTCCCCGATGGGCATTCATGCAACGGAGATTCTCCTGAATCATCCCGACTGGCATAAACTTTCACCGGCCGCGATACAGCACCTCCGTGAAGGCACTATCATGGTGAGGACCCAGGCGGAGTCCCAAAAATTGTTAAGAAGCAGTGAGCGCGCAATTATAATCGCCGGGAGCGGAATGGCCAGCGGTGGACGGGTGCTTCATCACCTAGAAAAACGGCTGCCTCACCATCGAAATACCGTCCTTCTGGTTGGATTTCAGGCACCGGGAACTCGAGGTAAATTGCTATTAGATGGGGCTCAAGAAATTAAGATTCACGGTAAATACGTTCCTGTAAAAGCCAAGGTGACCACCCTGTTTGACCTTTCCGCCCACGCAGATCAAACGGAAATTATTGATTGGTTGTCAAACTTTAAAAAGGCTCCGCAGTCTACTTTTATTGTGCATGGTGAACCCCAAGCTAGTGACAATCTACGTTTAAAAATCAAAGACACTTTAGGTTGGCACTGCGTAGTGCCTCAAAAATTGAGTGAGCACCGACTTACATGAACTCTACGCACGGACTTCATTTTCCAGCGGCAGGCCAAGGGAAAAATCTTTGACGTTCTGCAATGTTGTTATGGCAATATTATTTATTGCCTCCTGAGTTAGGAAACCCTGATGTGACGTAATCACCACATTCGGAAAAGTGAGAAGCCTAGCGAGGGTATCGTCCTGAATTCCTTCATTTGAACAATCCTGAAAGAAGATGCCCGTCTCTTCCTCATAAACGTCCAAGCCAGCGCCGCCTAGATGATGGTTTTTTAGATATTTTATCAATGCTTTGGTATCGATCACCCCACCCCGACCAGTGTTGATTATAATCGCCCCCGTTTTCATTTTGGAAAAGGCGCGCTCATCTATCATGTGCTTAGTTTCCAAGTTCAAAGGAACGTTCAAGCTAATGACATCGGAGGATCTGAACAACACATCCAGTTCCACATATTCAACTGGTACCTGGATCGAAAATTTAGGATCTTTTGATGAATCAAAAGCAAGAATTCGGCAACCAAAGCCATGGAGAATTTTTGCCACGATCTTACCGATGCGACCCAGGCCCACTATGCCCACAGTCTTCCCGTGCATATCAAAACCTACAAGGCCTTCTAGGGAAAAATTCGACTCCCTTACTCGATTATAGGCGCGGTGGATTTTTCTGTTCAAGGTCATGAGGAGGGCAATCGTGTGCTCCGCAACCGAGTAAGGCGAATATTCTGGTACCCGCATAACAGTGATTCCGAGGCGTTGAGCGGCAGCAATGTCAACATGGTTGAAGCCCGCAGAACGAAGTGCGACAAGCCGCGTTCCGTTATTTTTTAATTTGCCCAAGGTTTCGGCATCCAGAAGGTCGCTTACAAAAGCGCAAACTACGGGAAACCCTAGGGCCAGCAAGGCGGTTTTTGACGTCAGTCTGGACTCAAAATAGGAAATTTCAAATCCATATTCCGCGTTTTGCTTTTCAAAAGTTTTTTTTTCGAATTGATGTGCGTCGAAAAATGCAATTTTCATCTATCGAACCTGCATCACATCAACCAAGTTAAGCTAGAACAAATTATTTCGTGTACTGCCAAGGCTGATCTATAGTGCCCCCCGGGTAAAGCTGAAGTACGAACG
>CAYYYP010000052.1:0-22320 GCA_964475985.1 uncultured Oligoflexia bacterium
ACTATAAAGCTGCATACCGTTACGGGGACCCGCGGACCGAGGGTTACGATAGTGACGCAGGTTTGAAATACCATGCTCGCGGGCAAACCTTGGGCGCTGGTGGCGGAACCGGAAATTTTAGACTTCACCGAAGGAATGAATGATCGTCATGAGAAATTCATTTCAGAATTTTAGATCAGTTTCTCCGGGCAAGCGTGGCCAAAGTCTCATTGAATTCATATTGGTCAATTTCATTTTCTTTACGTTTTTCTTTGTATTCCTAAGGTTTTCCTTAAGCCTGGGCTACGGCTCGTATGTTCATCATGCCGTGTTCATGGCGGCGAGGGCCTACTTTGCGGGTTCCGTAAGTCAAAGGGATCAACAGACTAGGGGGCGAGCGGTACTAGAGAGTTACCTTGGTGAAGAGGGCTCAAGGCTTTCAACGTTAGGTGCACCCGTGCCCGAAAAAATGAAAGTTGGTGCGGCCGAAAATTTTTCCGCGACCGATGGCGATCTCATGTACCTGCAGGGCGCAACTTTTGGATTTAAGTTCCGCATGTTTTACCAGCCCTTGATTCCCCTGGGCAGCCTGCCTAATCCACAGCTTGATTTAGTGAGTGAAACTTGGCTTGGACGAGAACCTACTACTCAAGAATGCACTTCTAAAATGGGGGCCTGGCTTTATGATAATGGGTGCTAAAAAACTCCATTATAAAAACCAAAGTGGGCAAAGCATCTTAGAGTTTGCTTTCATTCTGCCGGTTTTTCTTCTGCTTCTCATTTATATGCTGCAAGCAAGCATGGCTATTAATATGGGGATCGGAAACCAAAAGTGGGCAAGGCTTAGGCTTTACGAATTGCTCTACCATGACGCCTATTATTTCCGGACCGGGACCATGACGGGCGGGGCCGGCAACCGAGTAAAACCATGGAGAAGAATGTGGATTGGGGTTGACCATGAGAGTTGGCAAAATGATGAGATCGAAGAACGGGCAAGTCTTAGGTACTTAGCACCGTGGGTCGCCATCGGCGTGCCCGGCAACCCGCGGGCAGGTGATGAGCCAGGGGATTTCCCAGCGGATACCAGGAAAACTGTACGCATCCGCGTGCGGTCCTTCATGTGCATCCCTGCGAAGTTTATGCCTAGTACAAGTAATGCCGGGGGTTTAGGTCCTCGCCTTTTGTCCGAAACGATGGATGACCGGGCCTACCGGGGCGGCAGCTCCTTCATTGCGTGCGATAAAGATGACCGTTAATATAAATAGAATAAGTTGTAGTCCAAAAAGGAAGTCATATGAATAATCGAGCCTTTACCATCAGCCTCTTGATGGCCCTTGCCGCGACCTTTATGGTCTGGAGTTACATTGATTCCAAGGAACAGGAGTGGGCAAAACGTTATGGGGATGAGTCAACCGTCGTCATCGCGAAAAAAGATATCTCAGAACTCGATCAAATCAACGAGATGATGCTCGATGAAAAAGTGATCCCGAAGCAATATCAAGATGCGCAGTCCTTCCAGAAGAAAAAAGATGTGCTCAATATGATTGCCCTGATTCCCATTCGAAAGGGAGACCAAATTTCTGCAAATAAAGTGGGGCCTCTAGGTCTACGCACTGGCCTGTCTCGCCAAGTGGCACCGGGCAAACGGGCCATCAGTATTTCGGTTACGGAAACCAGTTCGGTGTCTAAGCTTTTAAAACCAGGCGACCGTATAGATATTCTGGTGACCATGGAACCACCCAATGCCACGGGTCGTGGGAATCAAGTGACCAGGACCTTACTCCAGGATGTCCCGGTATTAGCGGTAGGAAAGTTTGTCACATCGCAAATTCATAGATCCGTAACTAAGGAAGATGGCGGACGAGAAATTGTAAAAAACCTGCACGAGAATGACGCCTATGCGACGGTCACGGTTGAAGTCGACCCGAGTAATGCGCAAGTGATAGCGTTTTTAACCGGAGCGCCGGGCATGGGTTTCACGATCAGCCTTCGCAACAATGATGATACAGAGCGCGTCGCTCTACCTTCATTGCATATGGGCGATATTTTAGGTGGCGATCTCAATCGTGGTGCGCCTGCAGCTCCGGCCGTAAGGGCTCCCGCTTCCATGTAAGCGGTTTACGGCCTATTTCTGGTTGAGATTTTCGCCTAACTTTCTGAGTGGAACTGCCGTAACTTTCATTCCCTGAATGGAAAGGTTCGTTATTTCTTCCACGTCTTGGGCAACTACCCAGTTTTCACCCGTCGGATAGTTTTTGCGAAAGACTTTTAGATTGGCGGGATCAAATTCTTTCAGCTGCCATTTGCACTCTATGGCTAAGGGTGGTTGTCCGCGCTTCTGAATGATAAAGTCCACTTCGTGTTTCTGTTTGTCTCTCCAGTATTGAATAGTAAGTGAAGGTGCGCCCGCATTAAGTTCGTTTAAGACCAAATGTTCCCACAGCTCACCTTTGTTCTCCGCCGTGAGGCTGGTCCAGCTTCGATAAAACGATAAAAAGCCTGTGTCAAAACCGTATACTTTGGGTGCAGAAATGATTTCCCGCGTGGGATTTTTAAAAAAAGGCTGGATGCGCTGCATGGTATGGGTGATTTCCATGATCTCAAGATAGGATTGCACGGTGGGATGGCTGATGCCGCACGCCGCGGTGAAGGAACTGGGTTCGAACATTCCACCGCTTTGCAGGAAGAGGAGCTCCAGCAGTTTGAAGAATGCTTGTCGCTTATCAATCTTAAAAAGCTCTTCGATATCTTTAGCCCAGTAACCGTCGAGCCAATCCAAGAAGAAGGATTCGGGCGGATCCTTGCTTAAAAAAGCGGGCGGCAACCCGCCTTGTAGCAGTCTTCTCGGCAATAAAGGCTTTTTATTTTTCTGATCCAAATCCGAAGATTCTTTAAGCAGTAGCGGAGTCAGCCAGATGTCGCGCTTACGGTCAGTCAAGGAATCGCGGAATTTTTTGGTAGCGCCCAAGGTTGAGGAGCCCGTAGCCAACACTTTCAAAGTGGGGAAATAATCCGCCGCGATTTTTAGGAGTTCGGAAGGATTCTCAAGTCGATGGATTTCATCCAGGATAAGAATTGGCGCGCTTAGATTTTTGAGGAAAAACTCTGGATCATCAAGGCGCCGTCGGACGCTGGGCAGTTCACAGTCCAAGTAAAGCGCGCCCTTGATCGATTGGCAGAGCGTGGTTTTACCGGTGCGCCTTACCCCATGAAGCCAAATGACGGATTTGGTTTTCCAGGTCGTCATGATCCTATTTTTCCAAAAGTCTCTATTACTCATTGTAAGTCCATTTTCAATGAGTATAACTAAATGAAAATGGACTTACAATGAGTAATAAATGGGGCAAGGGAAGATTTGTGGAAAATCGTAATTTCTCGCGGATGATCGGGACAGGGAACAACCTGCCCAGTCAGCGAGGAAACCTATGCCTACTCTTTGAAAGAACTGACCAAGTAAATTCATTCACGATCCCAATATAATACTTTTAAATGAAAATAATTTACACTTGAACTATGCCAAGGGCACTCCATCGTCATAGCACCGCGCTGATTCTGTTTTTGATCTTCGTGCCATTGTGCTTTCTTTATTCCACCGCCGATGCGAAGTCGGTCATCACGCGGAGCTCCGAAAAATCCGCCGAACATATGGACATGCTTTTCATTGCGGGCATTCAATCCGTGGTGGATTTAAGTTTTAAACCCTGCAAGCCCGTCCAGGAGTGCGTGAAAATCGTGAACCCAACACGTCTCACAGTTCAGTACGCGGAAGAAAAAAAACAGCTTATCTTTACTCCTTTAAAAGCGGGTGAAACCACCGTGAGCGTGCGCGATGAAAATGGCGATATGAAACTGATACTGAGGGCCGTCGTGAGCGACAGCAATCTTGCGCGCGTAGCTAAGGAAATCAAAGATCTCCTGCGCGACATAGAAGGCATTCAGATCCGCATCGTTGGCAATAAAATCGTTGCCGATGGGGAGTTGATCATTCCCTCTGACCTTAACCGAGTTCTGGCGGTGATTACAGACGCCGCCTATAAAGATTTGGTTTTGAATCTCATCCAAGTAAGTCCCCTTGGGGAAAAAATTCTTGGTAAGAGAATGCAGGACGAAATCAATAATCAACGAATCACGGTTCGCGTCGTAAATGGAACTTTCATTCTTGAAGGCACCGTCGATAGCCAAGCCGAAGCCGACCGGGCGAATCAGATTGCCCTAAATTTAATGCCTGAAAAGGTGTTATTCAAGCCAGCGGCCGATAACATTGAATTTAAGCGAAATATTAAGCCTTACATCCTCAACCTGATCCGCGTATCCCGGCAAAAAAAGGCGAGCCAAACGGCAAAGACCGTTCGTCTCACCGTAAATTTCGTGGAACTCGCAAAAAGTTATAACCGAAACTTTGGTTTCAATTGGCAGCCTGGGATGAGTAATGGTGGGACTTTTCAATTTGGGCCTTCTACAACTGGCGGCTTAACTTCTACGAGTAGTGGCGCGCTAGCAGGTACCATCGATAACCTTTTTCCAAAACTTCAATCCGCCCAACAGGCCGGGTATGCGCGAGTGCTTCAAGAAGTCATTTTACTCACTCAATCCCAAAAGTCCGCCACTATGTCGCGGGGAGATAAAGTTCCTGTTCAAGTGGTAGATGCAAGAACCGGTGCCACGACCTTCAACGCGGTGGATGTCAAACTTGGTTTAAAGATTACCCCAACGGTTAATCCTCAAACCGATGAAATTTCAATGGATGTTGATTTTACTTTCCAACAACTCAACGGGCGAATCTCAACCGCCCCCATCGTAAATGAAACAAAATACCGAGGTACCGTCTCGGTACGGTCCAGCGAAAGCGCTGCGCTTTTAAATCTTGTGACTAACGATGTGCTTACGGACTTCAATAAAGACGCGCCCGGCGCCGCTTCGGCAAATCCCATTTTTGCTTTGGTACGGAGTAAGTCCTTCAGCAAAAAGAAAAGTCAGTTCGTCATATTCGTAACTCCGCAGACCGTGGAGAACGCCGCGGTCGGCACCGAAGACATCAAGAAAAAATACGGAATCAAACGCAGATAGTATTGGCACCAAGGAAGGCGATTCACTATGGCAGGACATATCGTTGCAGTTCTAGGGGGAAAAGGCGGGGTAGGGAAATCCATCCTTTCCGCGAATCTCGCCATGGCTTATCTGATGGAGACGAAGAGCAGGCCCTGCTTAGTTGACCTAGATATGAATTCCTTAGGGGATCAAAATTTGATTTTGGGAATTAGACCCCCAAAAACTATTATAGACATTTCAAAGATTCCGGGCGCCGCCCTTGATTTGAAGGCTCTGAACCCCATGCTCGCCACGACTCCGCAAGGAGTGAGTTTTGTTGGCTGTGCCATGGATCAGAACCAAGCCCGGGAACTCGACCTTGAAGGACTTGGAAAATTTCTAAAGGCCGTACCAAATATTTTTCCCTTCACCATCGTTGACTGCGGTTCGGACCTTACGGCGGCTTCCGTTAAAGTGCTGGAGTACGCAACTGCAATTCTCCTAGTCGTTACGCCCGACGTCATTGTGATCAATCAGAGCAAACGGCTCATCGCGAAAATTCAGGAGAATATGTTTCCGTTGGATATGATCCAGGTGGTCATCAACCGGTTTACGGCAAACTCCATTGTGAATCCTCAGGTGATTCAGAAAAACCTAGGCCGCGCCATTTTGGGCGGAATTGTCGACGACGCTGAGACGTGTTCGGGTTCCCTAGCGAGATCACAACCCTTCGTTATCGCAGCGCCCCAGTCTCAAGTTACCAGGTCCGTTCATGAGATCATTCGTAAACTCCATCAGGGTGGAGTTTTAGCCCAACTTTCTCAACTTAAAAAACCCTCCGGCATTTCGGCAAAATTCCAGGCCGCAGCTTCCGCCAATGGAAATGGAACGACTTCTACCGTAGCATCTGGCACATCGATGCTCAGCGCACCGGCCCTCAATGTAGATCCGTGGACGGCGCTCAAAATTAGAATTCACAAGGGCCTGGTGGAAACCATGGACCTTAAGAAACAGAACATCGATACCAGCGATGAAAAACAACGAGGCTTGCTTAAGGAAAAAACTAAAAAAGCGATTTTGGATATTCTTGCCGCCGAAGACACTTCCAACCTTTTAAAGAGCAGAGAAGACAGCTCAAAAATCGTAAAGGAAGTTTTAGATGAAGCCTTGGCCTTAGGTCCACTTGAGGATTTATTGTCCGACGACACCGTAACGGAAATCATGGTGAACTCGCGTGAACAAATTTACATAGAAAAAGCGGGAAAACCCATGCTTTCACCGGTTACGTTTTCCAGTGAGCAGCAAATGTATAATGACATTGAGCGTATCGTGACTCCGTTAGGTAGGCGGTGTGATGAAAAATCCCCCTCCGTTGACGCGCGTCTTCATGATGGTTCTCGGGTGCACATCATTATTCCGCCGCTGGCATTGCGCGGTCCCACCATCACCATTCGAAAATTCCCTAAAAAAAGGGTCGGCGTGCCAGAGCTCATCGCATGGGGTTCCATGACCCAGGAAATCGCGGATTTTCTAAGGACTTGCGTTGAATCAAAACTGAATATCATCGTTAGCGGTGGAACGGGTTCCGGTAAAACGACGCTCCTGAATACGCTTTCTAATTTTATTCCGACTACGGAGCGCATCATTACCGTAGAGGATGCGGCCGAACTTCAGCTTGGCCAAGAACACGTTGTCAGGCTTGAAACACGGCCAAAGAATATTGAAGGTGAAGGTGAAGTGAGCATTCGCGACCTGGTAAAATGTTGTTTGCGGATGCGACCGGACCGCGTTGTGGTGGGTGAGTGCCGAGGCGGCGAAGCTCTCGACATGCTTCAGGCCATGAACACGGGCCACGATGGATCACTCACAACGTTGCACGCCAATAATCCGCGCGACGCGGTTGCTAGGCTTGAAACCCTCGTTATGATGTCCGGCGTCAATATGCCGCTTAAAGCAATTCGTGAACAGATCGCGTCCGCCGTGCACCTTTTCATTCAACAGTCTAGGCTCACGGATGGCAGTCGACGCATCACCTACATTACCGAAGTAACGGGAATCCAGGGCGAGATCGTGTCGCTACAAGATATCTTCGTTTATAAACAAGAAGGATTTGATAAGAAACGTAAGATCATCGGGAAATTTCTGCCCACTGGGTTTATCCCGAAATTTGTCGAAAATATGGAAGCAAAAGGTTTGAAAATACCAAGAAGCCTTTTTGCTGCGAAATGATTTCAGAGTTTGAACCAAAGTAGGGAACCGTGAAATTTTTCATTCTATCAGCCTTTGCCGCCGTGATCTTCGCTTCGGTGTACGCCCATAACGTACGCCTAGTGGACTGGCTACGTTTTCAGTCCTTAGGTACGCGAGATAAAATCGTGCAAAAACTCAGCATGATGTTCATCGATGTACCACCAAATAAAGTCCTGCTCTATATGGTGGGCTGTGCGTTTGTGCCATTTATGCTCACCTTTTTGGCATTTTTACCCAAGCTAGTGCCGGGACTGGTCTTGGGTTGCCTCGCCGCCATTATTGGCTGGAAATTGCCCCTGCCCCTCGTGAATATGATGCTGGAGCGTCGTAACGATAAGTTCAGCGTGCAAATGGTCGATGGTTTAAGCTTGCTGGGTAATGCCATGAAATCTGGCTTAAGCGTAGTTCAGGGAATGGGCATAGTAGTGGATCAAGCGCCAAATCCACTCTCCCAAGAGTTCAACCTAGTGCTCTCCGAGAACAAAATCGGGGTCAGTTTTGAGGACGCCCTGGTGAACCTCTCTAAACGTATACCAACGGAAGATGTTGAGATGTTCGTAACTTCCGTCGTGATTTTAAAAGAGACGGGCGGCAATCTTGCCGAAACTTTTGATACCATCGTCGATACCATCAGGGAGCGGGTAAAGGTTCAAAACCGCATCAAATCCATGACGGCCCAAGGGTACTATCAGGGCATGACCCTGCTTGCGATTCCGCCGCTTATGGCGCTTATGATTTCGACTTCCGAACCTGGGTTTATGGACCCGGTTTTTGAGAGCCCCATCGGCTGGATCGCCATCGGTTCTGTCGTGGTGCTTGAGATAGCGGCATATTTTACCATCAAAAAAGTGATGAAAATCGACGTATGACCCCATATCAACAGTTTTGTTTTAGTGGGGAAGTCCGATACAATAGTAATGATTGAGCCAATTCAGGTGGCTGTTTTAGGGGGAAAATCTATGTTTCGTTGGGTAATGCTTCTTCTGACTCTGGTAATGACAAGCTTTGCGCATGCAAACGTGAGCACAAAAAACGGGAATTTTTATTTGCCCTTCAAAGACGTGGTCACCAGCGGCGGGCTTGAAATGGGCCTCGAAAGAACCTTCAACAGTAAAAGTTCACATAACGGTTGGTTTGGGTTTGGTTGGAGCAGCGAATATGAAACCTTCGTAGTAGCGGCCGTAGACGGCAGCATCGTAGTCCATGAAAATGGCGGCGGCGCAGTCAATCGATTTGTGCCTCCGAGCGGAGTTACCGCAACTGACGTGAATCAAGCGGTGGAAGCGGTAATGGCCGCGCGAGCCCAGGATGGTGGTAATTCAGGTGATCTTGCGAAATACCGCGAACGCCTCCGCAGTGATGCCCGTTATCGAAACGACGAGTGGGAGCGCTTCTGGCGTAGAAACCTAGTTCAGTCCCGCAACGTTGCACCAGGCACCCAGTTCCGTAGCATCAAATACAGTTTTCAAATTCTTACACGCACGGCGACCGGTTACACTCGGGTGTACGACAACGGCCGAGTTGAGACTTTCAACAATCGCGGTCAATTGACCCGCATCGCGGATAAAAATCAAAACTACGTAAATTTTAATTATGATCGTCAGAGCAGGCTTACGAGCGTCGAGGATAACTTCCATCGTCGCTTTCATTTTACCTTCAATGAACGT
Organism: uncultured Oligoflexia bacterium; assembly: GCA_964475985.1. Taxonomy (GTDB): domain Bacteria; phylum Bdellovibrionota; class UBA1018; order UBA1018; family CAYHWW01; genus CAYYYP01. The sequence goes on from CAYYYP010000052.1 coordinate 8,925, forward strand.
GGTCGTATGACGGCCCTTCAAGTGGAAGGCGGAAGAAAAGCTACGTACGCCTATGACGGTGACATGCTCATCAAGAGCACCGACGTTGATAAGAACACCTACACGTACCGATACTCTACCGATGGTCGCTACAACCTAGTAGAAGTTGGTTACGCCGATAAAACTAATATGCGTTTAGCCTATCACCCTCAAGCTCAGGGCGAAGGCATTAAGTCAGTACGAGATCGCGACGGTACCATTACCGAGTATGACTACTCAGGCGACCCCGTGAATGGTCTTAACTATTCAACTAAGGTCACGGTGAAGTCATCGGATGGCAAAGTCCTTTCGACAAATAAGTACGAATATTTTGATAAAACGAAAGCCGATGGCGAGCGTTACACCTACCGAATGGTAGCCGATGTAGACGGAGAGAAAACCGAAACCGTTTATAACGAGTGTTGTGGTTTGCCGCTCAAAATCATCACTGGAAATCAAGAGACCAGTTTTGAATACGATCAGTTTGGGCATGTGACAAAAAAGAGCACGCCTACCGAGGTCGCAGAACTTCAGTACCACCCTAAAGTGGGCAAAATTACAAAAGTGATGCGATACTCAAGGTCGGACGCGAGCGCAAAATCCCAAGAGTGGGCGAATTATGATTACGACGAGCGTGGAAACCTAGTTTCCGCAAAAAGCTCTTCGGGTGATGCGGTGAAACTGATTTACGATAGCAACGGCCGCATCAAAGCGATGGTAGATCAGAAAAAGCAGAGGCTTGAGTTCACCTACAACGAACAGAGCCAGCCCATCACCATTGCCGATCCAGCCTTGGGGCGCATCAATGTGGCCTACGGTCCCACGGGCGAAATCAAAAACGTAACCTCCACGGGCGGTCGTCAGATTGCTTCGCAGGTTTCGAATTCTTTTTACAAGCTCGTAAACCTTTTGCGCCCGGCCGGCATCACGCTTACGAAATAGTTTAAATAGAAAAGGTTGATAAAAATGAAATTCCAGAAAAGATCTAAAAAACCAGCGGTGAAACGAACGGTGCCCCTCTTGTTCTTGATCCTGTTCGCAGGCCTTTTGAGCGGCAAGCTTGTTTGGAGCACTTGCCCCGATGACCGCGCCGGCGCTCGGCCTGCGCTGCCGACACCCGAGGCGGCCGAGGAAACTCCGGTTGCACCTCATGGACGTGCAGCAAGTGAAACTGTCCAGGCAACGACAACCCCGACTGCGACAGCTCCAGCTGCTCCTGCGGCACCCACTCCGGCCGCACCTGCGCCACGCGCCCCAGCTCGCCGCTAGTCCTAGCCCCGTCTTAATTGGTCATTTTAAAAACCGGTTAAGGCTATAACTATAAAATATTTAGTTGTTGTCGGTTTACCCAAGATTTCGTGGTATAGCCCCGCTCGTTATGCGGATTTCGAAACTTCGGCCCCGGCCTTCCTTTCACCAAACTCTGTTCGGGTTGGTTTATTTTTCCCTTTTTTTCGTTGCCCCCAACGCTGCATACTCCTTCAATCTCATCGGCATTCCAGAAGCCGTTTCCCGTCCTGAATTCACCACTCAGCCCGATGTCATGAAGTTCATCGAAACTATTCTGCGCCCCATCTTGGACGAAAGTGGGCGTGAGCATCTGGTGAGGATCGCCCTTGATGACCATAATCCCCGTAAGATCATTCTTAAAACTGCTTACGGTGAATACTCGATCACCCTCGATAGCGACGTCACTCATGCGTATCCTTCCGTAGGTATGCCACATATCACCAAGTTGCATGGTGCCCTTCGGTCATCCATCGTCGTGTCGCCCTCGACCATTGAGGACAACCAAAGGCGAGTGCGAGCCATAATCCGGTCCATGTTCAGGGCTGATCCAGAAGCCCACGTTCATCTTCGGCCTACCACCGCTAGGGTACCCACCAGACTTTCCTGGCCTCAACGGGCCGCCATCGACGCCGCGCTTTCCTTTGAAGAGCAAACTGATGCAAACGGACTGCGCTTGGGCTTAGTCATGCCGGTGGGACTTGGGAAAACCGTAACCGCCGCCCATTACATTCGTGAGGTTGTGGCCAGAAATCCAAGTTGGAAAAAGAAGCCAAAAGTATTATTCGTCGTGGAAAACCGAGCAATACTGGATGGCGCCGTTGCTTCGTTTCAGCGGGACTTAGAAATTAACGAAGCACAAACGGCCCGTATTTACGGAGTTCAAACCGAAGATGACGACGTAAGGCGATCTTCGGCTTCGCAGTTGAACGAAGGCCACCAAATGGTTGCCATTACTCGGTCAGGCTTGACCACCCAGCTTGCTGAAATCAATCGCTTCATGGAGTCGGATCCCGAGCAGCCCTGGGTCGTTGTCTTTGACGAGGCCCACCATACCGGCAATGATGGCGGCCAGTTCGATGCAATCCTTGAGAGTCTTCACGATCGCATGCACGCGAAATACCGTGCCTTGTTTTTGTCGGCGACTTTTTGGCACACCGACCAAACCATCATAACAGATGTGCTCGACGGTCACGTCCATGGTTCATTCTTGGACGACGAAGAGCAAGATGAACTGCAAAACGGATTAGGCACCGAAAAGCTCTGCATTGAACAGATGTACCGCGCCATGCAGGAGGGTTACCTTTCTCCCATTTATGGCCTTCAAATCGTAACGCAAGTAGGTGGTCGGCCAACCAAAGACCTCCTCTCTATGACCTTGCAAGTAGGGGATCAACAAAACATATTGATACATCGCTCGCTTATTGAGGATATGGCCCGGCGTATTTTAGCGAATCGAGTCGAAGGGCAGCCCGACCGTATGTTAATCGTAGCTCCATCTAGAGCCCACGCCGACTATTACGCAGCTGAGCTCGCAAAACTTTTAGACACGCCAGCCGTTCGCGCAATTCATCGCGGAAAGAATGTGCGTCAAGACGGAATTGCGTGGCTCGACGACAGTCTTGAAGGTGAATCTGAAGCTGAACAACAAGGCCATAAATACGGTGTCGTAGTGGATATGTTCAATGAAGGTGTCGACGTTCGCGGAATCAATGCCATCATGATCGCACGGCCCTATGACTTACATACGAGCGGCGGCATCCGCAGCATGATTCAGATCGCCGGTCGCGGTACGCGCGTTGCAGAAAATAAATCTGATTTACGTCTCATAGATTACTCGGGTTCAACGGCCATTCTCGCCAGGCGTGGGGCAAGCATCAGCGTAGAAAATCCGCCACCGAACCTTGAAAATCCCGAACGGCCAGCGCCCGTTCGTCGCCCGCCCGCATCCATCATTGTGGACGACAAAAGTTTTAATGCGGAAGAGTTTGAAGCGGTTTACATGGAACTTTTTGGCGAGATTTTCCGCCGGCCAAAAAAACGAATATTGGATTTAGACTTGGAAATTTTTCGGCGGGAAGGGGTTACGGCTTTAGAGCATGCCAGCCAGGTTTCAGGCTTTGTTTCCGTGGTGCACGTCGACCTCTACCGCTCCAGCGCCAGGGAATCCAGCGAGCTGAAACGCTATTTTCAATATCTCATCAACTTGATCCTGGCTCGAGCGCCGTTAAATGGAACGACACCCAGCGAAGCCGAAAATGAACGTTGGCGCAGGCTCCTCACTTATGAATATGACAAAATAAAATTCAAAGACGGAACAAATATAAGCCGCGATGATGAAGCAGCCGAAAGAGTTTTTTCAATGATTGCTGCGTTGGTTGAGGTTGCAAATGAACGTTTAGGACTGACCATTCCTCTCGCCGGTCTATCCTCACGCAATGCGCTCCTCGAAGCTTTGCGTAATCTTACCGGCCAAGCCCATGCATTTTTGAATGATGAACAACTTAATGCTTGGATGTACGACGGCGGTCCACAATCGTTAAAGACAAAACTTCTCAATATGGCCGAAATCACTAAAGTGGGAAGGATCGTGACTAAGTCCGATGCCGTGGCGTTTATCATGAAGTCGATCCAGCCGATTCCGGCAGGTGCTCGATTGCAGACACTTAAGGCACGACTCGCTCACGCTTTTCGTGGAAGGTTCGTTACTCCACATAACAATCAAAATACTCCACGCTCCCAGGCCGAGCGATTCAGCCAAGCCTTTGTTGCAATTGCCGAAACTCTCAATGCGATCCGCAACACCGAGGTAATTAACATTGAAACACTGCGCCAAACCGCAAATATTGAGTCGGTTTACCGAGTGCTCTTTCCCGAAAGATTTACGCGCGCTGATCGCCAAGAGGATATTCGGGCCCAAAGCGGCGACTTACAATTCACCGCCGAGATCCGTTCGGCCTGGATTGCGGGAAACGTTATGCGAGTCGTCGATGAAGTCATGCGCGCAGATGGGTTTTTACCGAAAAATAAAAATCTATCCGGATACTTTGTATCGCTGATGCCATACGCGGCATCCCCGGAAGACAACGCCGCGTTAAAAGCACGTTTGATGGCTTTGAATTGGATGCCGTCGGATCTCAAAACTATGATGGGGAATGAAGGTTCCGTTTACGTACGGGTATTCGCGGCCGTTCAGCAAATTGCCTTGGCGATGGGTCTTGATCCGCATTTGATACAAGGCTTAGCCGATGCCAATGGACTGCGCCGAGTCTTAGGATTCATTCGTCATGACGGCATTGATTCTGAGGATGCTCGCAATATCGGTGCAGCGTTAAGACTACATGGTCCAGATCATCCTCGTTATAAACTCGCAGCCGGCACAAGTTTTAGGGTTTGGCAGGAAGAAAATACTTTTAGTTTAGTAAAAGAGCGTCTCACTAATTCGGCCTTGCCGGGTGAAACGTTGGTTCAACAAATAGATCGATTACTTCGTCGTTTAAAAAATTCGATCTACGTTCCACCGATTAGACGTTTCATCACGATGCAGACTTGGAGTGCGACGGATTCCAGCAACGCCGCCAATATTCTCGGTGCCGCTCAACGAGTTTTTATTTCCCTCGCAGCAATTGCGACCGAAGCTAAAGCCCAAGGCCTAACCGACGTAGAGCCCACGGAAATTTACCGACGTGAAACCATGGCGAAGTTTTTAAGCGATCTTGAACGGGCAGGGGCACCGGGCGAATCAAATTGCGAAGGAAGTATGGGAGGTTGATCTCGATCAACCTTGTAACAACTTTGGACCAACCTTTTAGGGCAAAAGCTCCCGAATTCTTGAGGAGAGGCCATGACTTGCATCGGCATGACCATTGAGTGCGGACTGGCACTGAGTGGAATTGACGAAATGAACTTCACGCCCGTTGGTATTATGGCTAGCATCCGTGAGTTGGTCGCTATCGCGATCATAAAAACGAGTTGAAGCAAAGATGGCGCTTTCGCTTAAAGCCAGGGCTTCCATAAAGGAAATGGAATCGATGAGTTTAGAAAAGTCATATCTCTGCTCTCTGATTTTCACGACATTGCCCAGCACTAGATCGGGAAATAAATGTCTGGTGAGTTGATCCTGGAAATGTTGGTTTCGACGTTCTCGGTTTTGCTTCTCAGTCTCGACTGACACTGCATTCTCTATACGAGGGCTTAAGTAGCGGATTTTTAATTCATGGCCGCCCCAGCCTCCGAGAACACTACTTACTACGGCGGCCACCGGATAAACGATTGCCGCTAAATGAGGATGAGCTTGAAAAACGTCTACGAACGCAAGCAGTTGCGCGACAATTAATCCACCAGCCGCCGGTACGCCAAGTTCACCTGCTTGACTGCTAAGGGCTCGATTCAATTTATCTCCGGTGCCGAGCAACCAATTGAACTCAGGTACGACCTTTAAGCTTTGAGCTTGATGAAAGAGCGTGAAAAAGTATTGTGCCATCAGTTTTACGGTATGGTCTTCAAGGGCGAGGGCTTCTTTTCTCGCTTGCCATTTCTCGTCATCACTGACGGCAGCCCTTACCGGCGTTTCCATACTTTCGTAGCGGTCCAGAAGGGCTTTTGCTCGTCGCTGGACCTCGTCGAGTTGCCGAAGAGTTTCGGTATAAATCCTAGGGTAAACATCGTCTGAAAGATGGGGGAGCGCTGCAATGGCGGTCCTAATAAGCGGCCTGTAGTCCTGAATGCGAGACCTGCGTATTTCTTGGTTCCGGAGCATCTCAGCCCTGCGTGCTGCGTCTGCCGCCGTGTCTTCTTCACGAACTATTTCTCCTGGGGTAATCAGCGCTGTGACTATGGTTGCCGCCGGGGCTGCTTCATTGCTTTCATCATTTTCGGCATAAAGGTTGGAAACGGAAAGGAAGCTTAACAAAATCAAAAGTAGATTACGACGCATGGGATACCCCTTAGAAGGAAACTTGTTTAAAGCGGGGTAACCGAATGGATTCTATGCGTCAAGGAAATGGGATGACAGGGGCGGAAGATGTGAGTGGCCAGACGGTCTGCCCGAACCATCTGTACAAATTATCTACATTTGTAGACTAAAACTATTTAAACAGATTGCCTCCCCCTTCCCCGAAGCCTAAAACTACCCTTTCCCCCGCTTTAAACGCGTTACCGCCGCCGGGGCCCCTGTGTCAGCGCTGGCACTCCCCTTGCTTTCATCTGTCTTGTTGTCGTTGTTTCCGTGGAAGTTCCAATTCCCTATTGTTGTTGTCTCAAGTTGAAGTGAGGAGTGAATATGAAGTCTAAGATGAAGAAATTCCTTTTAGGAGTTTTAGTTGTAGTGTCCGTGATGTGTGCGAATTTGTCTGCATTCGCAACCCCCAGTGAAGAAACCGGTAACGTACCGGCCGCCCGGGGTTCGACTGCCGGTCGTGGTTGTCAGTTCCTGAGGGATCTCGCCCGAGATACCTCGTCCGTAACCCCTGAAGAAGCTCCCGCCACCCATCGAGAGCGCTCCATCAACGGTCGCGCCGCTAGTCTCTAAACCGAATGAAAAATCGATCGAAAAAAAAGCAGCTCTGAGTTCTCTCAGGGCTGCTTTTTGCATTTTCGCTCATTCATACTGGGGACAGGTTCCCCTGACCGTTAGAGCTTATTTTGTTCATTTTTGGCGTCTTTCAAAAACTTCCCTAAAAGGGTCTCCGCGCCAGGGATGGCGCCAGCCCCGAAGGGGAGCGGCGAGGGCAGGAGCCCGACCCTTTTAGGGAAGTTTTTGAAAGACGCCAAAAATGAAATTAATTCTCGTCACTATTCTCGCGATAAACTTGCGTCTTCTGTATTCCAGAGTTCTTAATCGCCGAAAAATGAAGCTTACTGGAAACAAACCGAATCGGCTGCTGCACCAAAGGCGAGTGACTAGCCGCAAAGACGTGATCCGAGATCCTGCGCCCCTGCACCGGAATCTGGCCTAGTAACAATACGATAATCGCGAAGCCCAGGGCCTTCAATAAAGTGATGATGAGTTTCATGCGGTCGATCTCCTTATAATTCTAAATTCTAAACCATGGTCTGGGTCTTAGGAAAAAACACCATCTGCAACCGGTTCTTCTCCCGCGTTTCCGGACCATCTTGAAAAGCAAAACTGTAGCTCTGCGAAATCACCGTAGCACGCGGCAACGACCTTAAAATCAACAGCGTTGATTCAAAGCTGCGTTCCTCTGGGTCATGAAACCTCGGCGGGCTGATCTCCCAAGGCTCAAGGGACAACGATGACCAGAGGGCTACGGTTTTTGAGCAAATGATATTGGCGAGTTCCGCCGCCATAGAAAGGTCCTTTGGCGCTTTTTCAAACGCAATGATGCAAGTCCCGCTTTCATCGCCTTCCACTTCCATGGAGAAGAGAGCGCCAGGCGCATCTAGCCAGCGTGAAAAAAAATCCCTTTTCACGGTGCCTAGGTCATAAAAATCAAACTTGGTTAGGGTTTCGCGGGCAGTTGAGGTTGAGACTTCTTTTATTTCATTGGTTTCCATTATTTTTTCCCCTGCTTGGGTTCTTCTTCCTCTTCATCATTGAAGAGTCTCGCTACCGAGTTGATCAAATCATCGGGGGCAAAAGGTTTCATGAGAAAGTCCCGGGCGCCCGCGTTGATCGAATCTGTGAGAATCTGTTCGTGATCGAGGGCCGACACCATGATGATCTTCGCCGTTGGATATTTTTCAATAATGGCCCGACAAGTCTCAATTCCATTTTTCTTGGGCATTACAACATCCATGGTCACAAAGTCTGGTTCTAGCTTTGCGTACTCTTCCAGAGCTTCGTTTCCGTCGGCTGCTTCGCCGATGATCATATAACGTGCATCGGTGAGGATACGTGCGATCATCTGACGCACGAAAGGAATGTCATCAACAATAAGCCCGCGTTTTGCCATAACTAGAACTAGTTTAGCATGTGATCTTTTATTTGGACCAAGCCAGGATCATCGGTAACTAGGCAATCATTTCCCATCGGAGTCAATGATGCTGATCTCTACGGACCGTATCGCCTGCTCGGTGGCGCGGTAGATCAAGAATTTAACGTCTTTATAGTAGAGCTCATCGCCCTCGCCGGGAATCCGATTGAACTGGAGCAACAGAAAGCCAGCCAGGGTCTCATATTCGCCCGTAGGCAAATTCAAGTGAAGCTTCTCATTAAGCCTCGTGATGCTGGTGGAGCCCGTTACTAAATACCGGTGATCGCCCTGCTGCTGGATATTATCCTGATCCTCGTCGTACTCATCTTTGATTTCACCAACGATTTCCTCAATGAGGTCTTCCAGGGTTACGATGCCGACGGCTCCGCCGTATTCATCAACCACCACGGCCATTTGGTTTTGTGATGCTTGCATGGTGAACATGAGCTCATCAAGCTTCTGGGATTCGGGCGCAAAAAATGGTTTCTGAACAAAGTCGCGGATGGGCCTGGTATGATTCTCCGGCTCTACATGGAAGAGATCAAATATAAATAAAATCCCTATAATGTAATCGACCCGGTCATCGTACACCGGAATGCGCGAATGGCGGTTCACCGCAAAAAATGCCAAGGCTTCGGCTACGGTAGCGTCCGCATCCAAAGCATCGACTTTTACCAGTGGAATGGAAGCGTTTTTCGCCGTTGAGCGGGAAAAGTTAAGGATGCGGTGAATCATTTCATTCTGGAACCGCTTTATGGAAGTTTCCTTGCGACCATGGGTAAGGAGGTAAGTAAGCACTTCTCGCTGAGTGATTCGGTTTTTCCCAGTGAGCAATTCCTCAAAGGGTTGGGTTTTTTTGGATAACCACTGAGTATAAATGTGGATAACTTTAATGACGGGATTTAAAATAAGTTGAATAACAAAAATGGGTTGCGCAACGCGCGGCGAAATCTGACGGCTGAACCTCTGGAAAATGGTCTTTGGCAGTAACTCGCCAAAGATTAGGACCAGCGGTGTAATGATGGCAACGGTGTAAGCATCATACATCTCCCCTAAACGGTCATGAATATAAATAGTAAATATTGTGCCTTGCAACAGAATACAAAAGCTCGTGCCAATGAGCACCGTTGCGAGCAGCTTTTCGGGTTGTGATAACAACTTGAGGGCCGTTTGGGCGCCACGGTGCCCCTGGGTGGCTAGACGTTTCAGCGCAAGGCGGTCAGCCGATATCAGGGCCATCTCCGATCCAGAAAAAAAAGCCTCCGCTAATAAAACTAAAAGGCTGGTTAAGAAGAACGGCCAATTTCTACCAAAATGAAGTGCGATATTTTCCCAATTCATTTTGAATCACCGTTCTTGTCGCCTTTGGGTGCCTTGCGTCGAACCCTCCGATGCAAGGATTTCTTAGGCGCTGGAACATCCCGTTCATCCGCAATCTGGCCAAAAATGGTCTCCAATAAATCTTCCATGGTTACAATGCCAACTGGAATTTGGTGTTCATCGCAGACGACGGCGATGTGAACCCGATTTTTTTTAAACCGGCGGAACAGTACATTTAAGCTCAGTTTTTCGGAGACGAGATAGGCCTTGGTCGCCAAATCCTTGGCAAACAAGTTTTTCAAGGGCTTCTTCTGAGCATGGATCAAAATATCTTTGAGATAAAGAATGCCCGTAATGTTGCTGATGGGCCCATCATAAATGGGTACGCGAGAATAACCTTCCTTTTGCAGAATCGGCAGCGCTTCATCCATTTTTGAAGTGGCCTCAATTAAAAAGGCTTTAGCTAATGGCTTCATGATTTGTTTGCAACTCACGTCATCTAAATGGAATACCTTCTGGATGAGGCGCTTTTCAGCCGGTTTCAGCGTTCCCTCTTTTTGAGCTTCATCCACGAGATGTACGAAGTCCTCTTCATCCAGCGGATTTACAAATTTCGAAAGGTGCCCGGTCTTTTCCGCTTTGATTCCGCGAAGAAAAAAACCGATGATTTTATCGAGCACGATCAAGAGCGGAAGTAGGAACTTATAAATCAAGTGCAAGGGCCTTGAATTTACCAGCGCGATCAAACGATTAAACCGCGCCGCTAGAACTTTCGGGGTGATTTCCCCAAAAATCAGCATAACGGGCGTAGCGGCAAGCGTACTGAGAATGGCCGTAAGAATCACCCTGCTTTTGGCCGAGTCAATCCAGGGCAAAAGCCAGGCTTGAATCTGTGGGCTTAAATTCCGCGTAAAGAAATTTGCCATGGCGACGTTGGCCGTCTCATTGAGCAGTAAAATGACAATAAGCGTCCGTGTCGGATGGGTTAATAATTCAGAGATGCGTTGAAATGCCGGCACATACTTTTCGCGGATGCGACGCAGCTGAAATCGATCGAGTGAGAATAGGGCCGTTTCACTTGAAGACGCAAAGGCGGATATACAGAGCAGTATGAGCAGGAACCCCATGGAGTGGGTGATAATCTCCTAAAACTAATACAACCAGGTCCGCTTCTGAACGTCAATCTACATGACGGTAACCGATACTACGCAGCCTGTTTGTCGTGGCCGCGGCGAGTCTTACCTTTACCGGAAGCGCCGCCTTTAACGGTGCGCAACTCACGACCTTTTTTACCGGCCGTCGAACCTGCGACATAATCTGAGGAAGTCAAAGCGTAAGCCAAGACTTGATCAAATGTTTTCACCGGTACGAAGGAGAGCTTTTCGCGGAACTCATCTGGGATATCCTCGAGATCCTTTTGATTGTTCCAAGGGATGATAATCGTGCTCACACCGTGGCGCATTGCGGCCAAGGATTTTTCCTTAAGGCCTCCGATGGGGAGAACCCGGCCCGTAAGCGTGATTTCTCCGGTCATGGCCACACTGCGTTTGATGGGCACGCCCGTCAAACGTGAGATGATCGCCGTTGCCAAAGTGATTCCGGCCGATGGTCCATCTTTAGGGATGGCGCCAGCTGGAATATGGACATGGATTTCTTGATTCATAAAGACATCTTCATCAATTCCAAATTCTGCCGCTCGGGAACGGATGTAACCATAAGCCGCGTGAGCCGACTCTTTCATCACATCACCTAACTGACCCGTGAGGGTAATTCCGCCTTTGCCTTTCATGGTCGTGCATTCCACGTAAAGAATTTCACCGCCAAATTGCGTCCAGGCTAAGCCGGTTGAGATGCCGATTTCGTCACGATCTTGTTCATCTTCATGATTGTAAGGGGCGGGGCCTAGGAACTTTGTCACTAGAGCGCCGGTAACCAATACTTTTTCTTCATTACCTTCCGCCACGCGTTTCGCCGTTTTGCGGCAAATTGCGCCAATGGTGCGTTCCAGGTTTCGTAGGCCCGCTTCACGAGTATAACCATCGATCAGCGTACGAATTCCTTCGTCCGTCCACTCGATGTGTTTGTCCGTGATTCCATTCTCATGAACTTGTTTTTTCACGAGGTAGGACTTGGAAATTCGGATCTTCTCTTCCTGGGTGTAGCCGGGAAGTTGAATGATCTCCATACGGTCCCGAAGGGGGGCCGGAATGGTTTCAAGATTGTTCGCTGTGGCGAGGAACATAACGTTAGTTAAATCAAACGGAACGTTGAGGTAATGATCCCGGAAAGCATAGTTCTGTTCAGGGTCCAATACTTCCAACAACGCGGCCGAAGGATCGCCGCGGAAATCGCTGCCCAATTTGTCGATCTCATCGAGAACAAAAACTGGATTGTTAGTTTGAGATTGTTTCAAACCTTGAATGACGCGACCGGGCATGGCGCCCACGTAAGTTCTACGATGACCACGAATTTCCGCTTCATCTTTAACTCCGCCAAGGCTGATTCGAACAAATTCACGTCCGAGTGCCCTTGCGATGCTGCGACCAAGGCTCGTTTTACCAACGCCTGGGGGGCCCGCAAAACAAAGGATAGGCCCCTTCATTTTGTCTTTAAGTTTTCTGACGGCAAGGTATTCCAAAATACGCTCTTTGATTTTGGTAAGATTGTAATGATCTTCATCCAAAATTTGTTTTGCGCGCATGATGTCCAAATTGTCTTTGGTGGATTTGCTCCATGGAGTTTCCACGAGCCACTCCAAATACGTGCGTAGCATGCTCGCTTCGGAAGCATCGGGATGCATTCTTTCCAAACGCATCATTTGCTTTAGCGCTTCTTGTTCAACTTCAGGTGGCATTTTTGATGCCGCAATCTTATCTTTCAATTCGCCCATTTCATCGGATTTGGTGTCACCATCGCCAAGCTCTGATTTGATGGCCCGGATCTGTTCACGTAAGAAGTATTCCTTCTGGCTACGAGTCATTTCATCTTTGGCCTGGGAGCGGATTTTCGCTTGAAGCGTCAAGACTTCCATTTCTTTCAGAAGTGTTTCATGAACTCGTTTCAATCGCTCATGGGGGTGGGTCGTCTCAAGGATGAGCTGACCTTCCGCTACTTTTAAACCAAGATTCGCGGCAACAAGGTCGGCTAGGCGGCCTGGGTCGGTGATATCTTCGAGCACCATAAGGATGTCAGGTGAAAGAGTTTTGCCAAGAGTTATGATTTTTTCCAAAAGCTCACGAACGTTGCGCATGAGCGCTTCGATTTCATGATTGGTCGGGGCCACAGTTTCCTGGATGGCCGTAATCTTTGCTTCAAAAAAGGGATTGGTTTGGACGTACTCATCAAGGTGAACCTTTGAGAGGCCTTGGGTGAGGATTTTTATCCGTCCGTCGGGCAGTCTTCGCATGCGCATGATCATGGCAATGGTTCCGACTTGGTAGATCCCGTCTGGGTTGGGGTGTTCGTCCGAGATGTCTTTCTGACTCGCTAATAGAATCAAACGATCATTTCTTGCTAAAGCTTGCTCAACAGCTTTTATTGATGAATCTCTGCCCACGAAGAGGGGGATGATCATGTAGGGGAAAACTACAATGTCTCGCACCGGAAGCATGGGTAGGGTTTCTGGAATTGCAATTTGATCGCCGTCGTTGTTCGTAACCATTGAAAAGAATCCTCCAAAATAGCATCGTCCGTGATGTTCTTGTCACTGCTTGACAATCCCTTCGGGCAGGGTGGTTGAAAGCTAAAGTGGGCAAGTTTGGAGGACTGACTTTCGACCGTCGAGACCGGAAATAGATTCCGCCCCCGTGGCTTAGTTAAGCGAAAATTTTCTTACG
>CAYYYP010000053.1:0-21006 GCA_964475985.1 uncultured Oligoflexia bacterium
GCGGTTCAACTCAATTATGGCGTAGGCCTCGATGATCTAAAGCGTTTGGTAGCCCAATCCAAGATTGATGCACTGAATCTTCATTTGAACCCACTTCAAGAAGTAATTCAGCCGGAAGGAGATAGGAATTTTAAAGATCTTATTCCTAAGATTCGTGGAGTGATTCAAACACTCACGATACCGGTTTTGTTAAAGGAAGTCGGTTCGGGGATTTCGGAAACTACGGCCCTTAAAATGGCTGAGCTGCCAAATCTTGCTGGAATTGAAACGGCGGGCGTTGGGGGGACCTCCTGGGCCAAGATTGAAGGCCTTAGGCGTAAAGATTCTTCTGCGCTGGATCTTGGGACCTTATTCGCTAAGTGGGGCATACCGACTTGTGAGAGCATTCAAGTCCTAAGAAAACAGTTTCCAGTTAAAACCATAGTGGCCAGCGGTGGCATCCGAAATGGAATCGAATGGGCTAAAAGTCTAGCCTTAGGGGCGGATGCCGTAGCCATGGCCCTACCCTTTCTGCGGGCCGCTAAAGATGGCTCTTCAGAAGCCGTTGAAATCAAAATTAATCAACTTATTCATGAGCTTAAAGTGGTCATGTTTATTGTAGGAGCTCGCAATATTTCGGCACTTAAAACAAAGTCTTTACGGCGCGCACTTGATTTTACCTCTGCCTTTTAGGTAGACGATTAAGGTGTTTACCGGAAAAGCTTGTGGAAAATTTATTCTTTTAGGCGAGCATTTCATCGTTCATGGTGGTGTTCCGGCCCTCGCTTTCCCTCTTCGTTCCCTTTCCACATCTGTTGATCTGGAAATCCAGTCCGCTACCATCACTTCCAAAATGGACCTTCATTGCCGTGCGTTAATGCAAAAAGGCAAGGTCGTTGAAGAGCTGCCTGAAATCGCAAAGGCCATGATGGCGGCCATCGATCAAACCGTAGGCCGTCTTGGGCTCTTTGATGATTTTTTAAAACAAACCGGTCTGCGTTTAAGTGTAACGTCCCACTGTAATTTTCCCCTGGGCCGAGGATTTGGAAGCAGCGCATCCTTTGCCTTGGCGTTTGCTCGGGCATTTTCTGAATACTCCCAATGGTTCGCCCGCATTCCAGAGATTGTTCAAGCCTTTGAGGAGTGTTTTCATGCAAAACCCAGTGGCATTGATGCCGCGACCATCCTTGCTGGCCATCCGATTCGCTATTTTCAAGGGGTAGTGGAGCGTGAAATCAAAAATCCCGGAACGGTGGATTTCGTCCTTGTAGACAGTGGTTCCCGTGACCAATGTCGCGAATTGGTGCAAAAAGTTTCGGCTTTCCGGGAAAAAAATCCGAAAATTTGGCGAGAAAAAGCTGAATTTATGCACCATCTAGTGGATTCCTGTGAAAACGCCCTTGCCCAAAAAGATCCAGAACGGGTCGCTTCCTGCGTGAATACTTCTCACGAGATTTTGACTGGTCTAGGACTGTCCACTCCTGCTATTGAATCTGTGATTTCCCATGGCATCGCTAGCGGTGCTTTGGCAGGAAAAGTAAGTGGTGCCGGAGCCGGCGGAGCAGTGGTTTTAGTGGCGCGAGCAGGTGATGGACAGCAAGTCGCGCGCGGGCTTATGGACCACGGCTTTCAAGTGGTAACGCTTGAAAAAGCAAATTAAGGAATATTAACGAATAAAGAGGTCGGGATGTTGGCGAATGTGGAACTGAGGCAAGCGCCTCTGGGGGCTGCACCTTGGGAGCTTTGTCTTCAAGAGCAAGATCTTCTCAAAATAAAAAAGTTTGCCCGTGTCTTTTCACCTACGAATATTGCCCTTGCGAAGTACTGGGGTAAGCGGGAT
Organism: uncultured Oligoflexia bacterium; assembly: GCA_964475985.1. Classification (GTDB taxonomy): domain Bacteria; phylum Bdellovibrionota; class UBA1018; order UBA1018; family CAYHWW01; genus CAYYYP01. Next base: position 1,820 of record CAYYYP010000053.1, read on the forward strand.
GTCGCGCTCAATTTACCTACCAACGGTAGTCTCTCAGCTACCCTTGCCGGCCTGGGCAGTTTTACAACCGTATTGTGGTCAGATTCGTTTTCGGAAGACGTCTTTATTTTGAACGGCGTGCGGGTGTTAGGTGGTAAAAGTCAAAAGATAGTTCACGTCTTAGATTTGTTGAGAGGCATTGAGCCGAAAAATTCAAACTTAAAGGCGTTCGTTTGCTCAGAAAATAATTTTCCAACGGCGGCTGGGCTTGCTTCTTCCGCTTCGGGTTTTAGCGCACTCACCTTAGCCGCAAGTACAGCTTTAGACTTAAACCTACCTTTAACTAAGCTTTCTGAAATTGCGAGACGGGGCTCTGGTTCAGCCTGTAGAAGTTTTGCTGGCGGGTTTGTAGAATGGGCCAAGGGTAATCTGGACGACGGGTCGGATAGCATCGCACAGCAAATTTCGCCTGAAGAGAATTTGCCGTTAGACGCCCATATTTTAGTGGTCCAGGCTCAAGAAAAATCCGTGGCATCGACAGGTGGTATGGAAAGCACCCGCCTCACTTCGCCCTACTTTACTGCCTGGGTTGAGAGCGCGCAAAAAAGCGTAGCAGATATCCGAAGACATATTTTAGCCAAAAATTTCTTGGGCCTCGCGCAAGAAGTTGAAGCCAATTGTTTACGGTTTCATTCCAGTGCGATTGCCGCAAATCCGGGAATTATTTATTGGCGGGGCGAGACTTTGGAGTGCATCCATGCGGTTCGCGACTGGCGTGAAAAAGAAAGGCTGGACGTATTTTTCACCATCGATGCCGGACCCAACGTAGTAGTTTTCTGCACTAAAGAAGCTTCACCGGAAGTTCAGTCGCGGTTGAATCATTTTATCGATGCCAGCCACGTGCAAGGAAGTATGAAACTCTTGTCCACCCGCGTGGGCCCCGGAGCTGAGATCTTGCTCAAAAGTGAACAGGGGAGAACCTAGTGGAAATTCAATTTGAGGGCACGAATCGGTACGTTCCGGTCATCGATGCTAAACTTTCAGAATTTTTGGGCGCCCAGACTTTAAAAACCGGGCACGCTATTTCACGAATGACCCAATATCATTTTGAAACGGGAGGCAAACGTCTGCGCGCGTTGATTCCGGTCTATTTTTTTGAGTGTTTTGGCCTTGAGGCCACCCAAGTCCTGCCCTTTTCATGCTGCGTTGAGATGATTCACAATGCGACCCTTGTGCATGATGATTTGCAAGATGGTGATGAAATGCGCCGTGGTCGCGAAACCGTATGGAAAAAATTTAGCATTCCTCAATCCATAAACTGCGGCGATGCCATGTTTCAGTACCCGTTTCTCATCCTCGATGAAATGAACATCTCGGCCGAACTGAAGTGGCAGCTGGCGTTGGATGGCGTGAAGGCGACCTTGAAAGTGATTGAGGGGCAGGCCCAAGAGTTCATTATGAAGGAAGAAGCATTCCCGGGCATTGATCGATACCTTGGCGTAGTTCGTGGAAAAACTGCGGACCTCTTTAACTTCTCCGTAATGGGCGCGTTGCAGATCATCGAAGAAAAAACAAAATTACGGTTGCCGATGAAATTGATCGAAGAACATGTCCTTAGTCTTGGCACTCTATTTCAGATACAAGATGACGTGCTCGACGTTTATGCCGACAAAGGCAGGGATATGCGAGCCACGGACATTGCCGAGGGCAAAGTCAGCATCCTCATCGCCTATGCCTACGAAAACGGCAGCATTATCCAAAAAGATTTTATAAGGAAAATCCTCACTAAGGGACGTGTCAATGTGACGTCTCAAGACATCAATGCGGTAGTTGAAATTTTGGATGGGATGGGGGCGAAGGATTATGCGCTCAATCACATGCAAAAAATTATTCGTGGTATTTCTGAGGATCAGTTTCTCCAGCAGGAAGCACCGCAGGTCTACCAAGGCCTGCTCAGGCTTTCTGATGTATTTTTAAAACCCATCGCGAACTTAATGGCAGGTAAGGCATGAACGAATTGAATTTACTCGAACAGAAATCGAAATTATCCAATCCCAAATCAAAAAAGAGAAATCCGATTTTAGGCAGTGCGAACTCCGGGCGAAAATCAGAAGGGTCCGCGGCTTCGGACGTGCTGTATGAGGCCGTGGCAATTGCTTCCCAACGGGCCGGGAACTGGCTCTTTACCCAGCAAAAGGCAGATGGTCACTGGGTTGCCGAGCTTGAATCCAATTCCACCATTACGGCCGAGTATGTTTTCATGTGCCAAGGCTTGGGAATTAATATCCCGGGCGAAAAGAAAGAAAAAATAATCCGCTATTTTTTGAAACATCAAAAAAATGACGGAAGCTGGGGAATTGCCTGGAATCATGAAGGTGATGTCTCTACTACGGTTGAAGTTTATTTGGCTCTTCGATTGTTAGGTTTCAATATCGACACCAAGGAAATGGAAAGGGCCCAAAAGTATGTCCTGCACCATGGCGGCATCGCCAAAGTGCGAATCTTCACACGAATCAACCTTGCTTGTTTTGGACTTTTTCCGTGGGACGCCATTCCTGTGGTGCCGGCCGAGTTCATCCTCATGCCGGCCAGGGCCCCTATAAATATATATCGTTTGTCTAGCTGGGCGCGCAGCACCATGGTGCCGCTCTTCATTACTCTCCATCACAAACCCATTTTCGCATTGCCTAATGGCCGTTCCGCCAACAACGGATGGCTAGATCACCTTTGGGTGGATGCCGGATCAAAAAACATCCCTTATTCGGCAAAAATGCGAGAAATTCTAAAAAAAGAAGGACTAAGTGCACGAAGCTTTTTTGTGGCCGCCGACAAGGCCTTAAGGACGGCCGGAAAAGCGAAAAATTTTGCAGAAAATGTGCATTACTCAAGGATCACCAAGGGAGTGGCAACCGTTTTCGTAAAACGTGCCTTTAAGAAATTCCCGTGGGTCATGGCGGCATCCATCGTTTTACCTAAGGATTTTTCTCTGCGTGATTATGCGCTGAAGAAATCAGAGGAGTGGATTCTTCGCCATCAAGAGGAAGACGGAGACTGGGCCGGAATTTTTCCGCCCATGGTCAACGGCGTCATCGCACTTTGTCTCAACGGACATGGTTTAGACTCGCCTCCGGTGAAAAAAGGACTCCAAGCCATTGAGCGTTTTGGCATCGATGATGAAGAAGGGTTCCGCATTCAAGCTTGCGTGTCGCCCGTGTGGGACACCGTACTTTCCCTCATTGGATTTTTGGATTGTGGTTTTGATGCTCATGACTCGAGGTTCACAAAAGCCGTGAACTGGGTGCGGAACGAACAAATCCTGGTCGATCATGGCGACTGGAAAGTTTATAACCCCAAGGGAAAATCCGGCGGTTGGGCATTTGAATATAAAAATACCTGGTACCCCGACGTAGATGATACTGCAGCCGTGGTGATTGCGATGTTAAAACAAGATCCTTCCAGTGCTGAGGGCCCTACAGTGAGGCGCGCTGTTGAGTGGATGGTTTCCATGCAAAACAAAGACGGTGGTTGGGCCGCATTTGATAAAGAAAATAACAAAACCTATATGAACGAAATTCCCTTTTCGGACATGGACAGTCTTTGTGATCCAAGTACACCCGACGTTACGGGTCGAGTCCTTGAAGCCTTAGGCATCCTCAACGACCCTCAGTTTGACGAAGTTGTCAGACGCGGCATGGCTTACCTCCGTAAGACGCAGGAGATGCAAGGTTCGTGGTACGGCCGTTGGGGCGTAAATTATATTTATGGAACTTCTAATGTTTTGTGCGCGCTCGCTCGGCTTTCCCGGCACCTTCCAAAGAACGATGAGATGGTAGTCAAAGGGGTTGAATGGCTGCGCAACAAACAAAACGCCGATGGTGGATGGGGCGAGAGTCTTGAGAGTTATCGGGATAAAAACCTGATGGGAGAAGGCCCTTCAACCGCATCCCAGACGGCTTGGGCACTCATGGGCTTGCTCGCTTTTTCAAAGGTGGCCGGGTCCAAGGACAGAAATATTTTAGCTGGCACACAATGGTTAGTTGATCGGCAAACTAAAGATGGATTTTGGGACGAGCCAGAATTCACCGGAACCGGATTTCCAAACCATTTTTATTTACGATATCATTTTTACCGGCACTATTTTCCCATGATGGCCTTGGGAAGGTTCCTTTCCAGTCATGTGCAGTAAGGCTGGGTAGTATGATACTGCTTTGCGCCGCCACCTCGCTCGAAGTCAAGGCATGCGAAAATGCGGTCGTTAGGCTCGGTTTAGGCCAATCTGTGCATGTGCTTAAAACTGGCATGGGTATGAAAAAAACGGGTGTGACAATGGATCATACTCTGGCCAGGGCGAAGATCACCGGAACCCTTCCGAAAAAAATTTTTATCGCGGGGTTTTCTGGCGCCGTGGATTCCGCATTGAATTGCGGAGACTGCGTTTTAATTTCAAAGGTTTTTGAATTGGCGGAAGCGGGCACTACCGAATTTGTGGCGCAGCTGAAATCAGCTTTGCGCCTTAACGGATTCTCTGGTTTTAAAGAGGCTAATCTTCTAACCAGTTCGCGATTGATTAAAACTGTGAATTTTGAAAAATCAGAGGCGGTGGCACAGGAAACGGCACTTTGCGTTGATATGGAGTCCGCCGTCATCGTAAAATTCGCGGAGCAGTACCAAATACCCGTTTACGTCATGCGATACATCACAGATTCCATTGCGGAGCCGCTGCCAGATTTCATCCATGAATTTTTTTCTTCTCCTTTGCGCCGCGGACTTAAAGCATTGGCTAAACAAAAAGGATTAATGTCTGAACTTTTTTTACTTCAAAAAAAGAGCAAGGTTTGGGCGAAGGATTTGGAGGATGCTGTCTTGAAGCTTTTACCGGCAATCCAGGACCAAATCCCATTATGAAATCTGACGAAGCTGTATGTTTTGAAATATTACCCAAAGTTTCAAGGTCTTTTGCACTAGCCATTGAAGCGTTGCCTCAGCCCTTGAAAACCCAAGTCTGCGTTGCTTACCTGTTGTGCCGGATCGTAGATACGATTGAAGATCACCCCTATCTGCCGCAGCGGACGCCTTACTTTGACGCTTTTGATTTTTTACTTCATGCGCCGGCATCGACTCAATCTCCGGAGTTTAGTACGTTATCGGCACTCACTCCGCCTCAGTCCGGGGACGCCGAACTATACCGCGTGCTTAAGGAAGTATTTGCAGTTTATTGGGAGTTCCCCGTTCCGGTACGGGGCGTTCTATTAAAAAATATTTTAGAAATGAGCCAGGGCATGCGGGGTTATACCGCTCAAGCGGGAGGTATCGTCCTTCAGACGAACGATGACTTGGATCGATATTGCTATTATGTTGCGGGCACCGTGGGAAATTTACTTACGGAAATTTTTTTTCTTTTCTTGAACTCCGGAAATTCTTGTAGCGGCTACGGGGAAACCTGGCGAAAAAGACAATCCGCGCGGGGTTATCATTTTGCGCTGGGACTTCAAAAAGTAAATATGGTGAAGGATGTTGTTAAAGACCTGCGGGAGAGAGGTTCACTTTTTGTTCCACAGGATTGGCTGAATACCTTTGAAGTAACACCAGCGGATTTGCTTCAAGGGGAAAAAAACCCTCGAGTGCGGGCGCTCTTGTATTACTTTCTGCGCCAAGCGGCAGAGCACCTTGAGGCGGCAAAGGATTACATCTTAGAGCTTCCTGCGGCGCCGCGCGGTTTACGTTTATTCTGTATTTGGCCCTACGTCATGGCCATCGAGACATTGAGACTCGCTACCCAAAAATCAGGGCTTTTTACGGCCGATCATGAAGTGAAAGTTTCGCGAAAAGAAATGTACCGTATGATGAAGGCCACGGAATTTTTAGCCAAGAGCCGGCCAGCCCTGCAGGTGTTTTTAAACCATAAATTGGGCCGCCTCATGGATTCAATTTAGCGGTAGTTCAACCGTAAATTTTGAGCCTTTTCCAACTTCACTTTCTACGGTGATCTGTCCATGGTGGGCATGAATGATTTCTCGGCTGATATACAACCCTAGCCCAAGGCCGCTGATCTCATTTGCCGAGATGGCCCGTTCAAAACGCTGAAAAATTCGTTCTTGATTTTCCAAAGCGATACCCATGCCGTGATCTTCGATAGTAACGTAAACTTTTGTTTTATCGGCGAGCATGGAAATTTTTATGGGTTTGCCTTTTCCGTACTTCATGGCGTTCACCAACAAGTTGCAAAAGACCTGTTCTATTTTCGAAGCATCCCAGCGGCCTTCAATTTTAGGTAGCAACATCATTTCAACCCGGCAGTCCGCCAGCCGTAGTTGATCGGCCATGCGTTCAACTAGGTCTTGGATCAGTTGGGACAAATCCACGAGCACAAACTGCATGCGAATCCCTCCGTGGGCAATGCGGGAAATATCAAACATATCCTCAACTAGCTGCGTGAGGCGGTTCACTTGCTTTTCCGTGAGCTCGATGAGCTTGCTTACGGCGCTGGGGTCGGTGGCGGCACTCGCGTTATTTTGGAATCTTCGCCTTTGCATTTGTGCGTAGAGTTTCAGGGAGGTCAGGGGAGTTTTTAGTTCATGGGAAGCGATGGATAAAAAATCGTCCCGGGCGCGGACGGCATCTTTCAATTCTTCAAGCAGCCGGTTTCTTTCTTCTTCTCTGGCTTTGACGTCGGTTACATCTTCATGGATTAAAACTACCTCGGTGACTTCACCCTTTGGATTCTTTACTGGATATAAAAACGCTTCCATCCATCTTGCTCTTCCGGGTTGCCCCATTTCTGCCGGATCATAAATTAAAGGTGGAGTCTGAACGGATTCGCCGGAAAATGCCTTTGAAATAGGGTCCTTCAGGCCTTTTTTTTCAAGCTGCGGATCCTCCAGGATATTGTAAGTATGTAATTTTGAATGATTTCTTCTGGGACGTGCAATAGCTTTCGCCATGCATTGTTCACTTGAATGGTCAGGCCGTCGGCGGAGAGAAGCTGAATGCTGAAGGGAGCCTGCTCAAACAAAGTTCGAAACCTGGTTTCCGAAACTAACAACGCTTCCGCGAGATCAATGCTGCGTTGAACCGCTTTTTCGGCATTTTTACGTTCTGTAATATCCCGAATGAAGGAATAAAAATAATAGGCGCCATCTTTCTGTAGGGGAAGGACCGTGAGCTCGATAGGAAAAATATGGCCATCGGAGTGAAGTGCTTCCGTCTCCAGATGTTGGTTTAACAATTCACTTTCTCCTGTCTTAATGAATTCGGAAAAACTCGATTGATAGGCAGCACGACGATCATTCGGTATGAGATTTTCAAGAAAGTTCTGGCCAATAATATCGTCTTTTTTCCAGCCAAAAATTATTTCCGCTTGCCGGTTCCAGTCCGTGATGACCTGGTTTTGATCAACTCCAACCACCGCATCCAGGGCCCGCTCAAGGATGGCTCTGTACCATGAATCCGTCGGTGGATTGAGCGGGGTAAGGTTCATTACAATGCGTCCCTGCTTAACCCATCGGCAGCAGGAACGAGCTCAAAGACCCTGCCGCCCTTCAGGGGAGCCGAATCTAAAAGCCGGCTCTTGAATGATTCAATTTCGGTTTGTGTACTCAACGCATCGCGATCTGCGAGCACCAAAATGCAATCGCCGCCTTGCGCTCCGCTTACCTTGGCACCTAAAACTTGGGGCAGCCGTTGAATGATTTGCGTCCAAGCGGATACTTTGCATTCTTCTTCAGTGAGGACAGGATAAGTCAGTTCGGTCATGAGAATTTGATACTCTGTTAACAACTTACCCAGGGCATTCCAATTCTGTCTCTGAAATAATTCGGTACCCTTCAGTACCAAGCTGGTCATTTTTACAAAAATTTGCTGGTGGGTGGTTTCATTGGGGAAACCCGTCGCCTTGAGTTTGGTTAAGTGTTCATGAGTTTTAGCTTTCGAGCCGGTGAACACTAAAAAAAAGCGACGGTGAAAAATTTCGGCAAGCGTTTCCTGATTTAGAGTTAAGACCTTCGATTGAGTCACTGTGCGATTTTCAAATAGATTCACTCCGCCCTGCCACTGTGAAGCAATGTCGGCGCCCGAAGGCCTTATCCCTTGGGAAATGCCGATGGTTTCCCAGTAAAGACTGAGCAATGATTTGAGATCACCAACGGCCTTCAGATCGAGGGCTGCCGCTGAACAAAGAAACTGCGCAGAGGACGAACCAACTCCAATGGGCGTGTCATAGGGATCAATCCATTGTGCACGGCTGCTCGCATTACGAGAATGAGATATGTGTTTTTGCAGCAACGTTCCTGCGGGTGAAAGAGGATGAAAAATATCTGCGAGGCTGGAACCGTTTTCGCCGAGAATACGTAATTCAAATTTCGGAAGTGTCGCCACGGTAAGGCCAGGACCACCCGTGAGGACCAGGTACTCTCCCAATAAAAAAACTTTACCCGGACAAAGAATGGATTGGTTTTGCATGGCAAGAAACCGAGGAATGCGTGACAGAGCCTGAGGTAGAGTGTCGCAGATTTAAGAGAAGTTCCTGAGCTTTGGAAAGGGTAATAGACTTTTCTTTACGCAAAGCTTCTTCAAGCACCGGAAGTTCGCTTTCGCTAGCACCTGCTAATAATGCAAAATTTGCTGCATGAAGACGCATATGCCCTTTCAATATCCCTTCCGACACCAGTGCTCTCAGAGCAGCTAGGTTTTGCGCAAGACCCGCTGCAGCGCAAATACGAGCAAGATCTTCTGCTCTTTCCACTCCCATCATTTTGAGCGCTAATCCGGCAGTAGGATGAATTTTTGTTACTCCACCCACCGTTCCTAAAGCCAAGGGCAAAGAAATGCGGCCGTGCAAAGCGCCGTCCCGATAAACCCAATTCGAAATGCTGCGTTGGGAGCTGCCAGGTTTTCCCAGGCTGGCATAGGTATGAACCCCAGCCTCAACCGCGCGCCAATCATTCCCCGTGGCGATGAGGATGGGATCAATCCCGTTCATGATTCCTTTGATGTGCGTGGCCGATCGGTAAGGGTCAAGCTGGGCAAATAACGTGGCTTCTTCAATGGCTTGGCCAAGTGCCGGATCTACATCCCGGATGATGCAGCGGGCTTCAAAAATTTTAGTATCTACGAGGTTCGAAAGAATACAAATCCCTACCTGCTCTCCCGTAAGATCTTGCAGCATAGGTTTAAGGCCTTCGCATATATGGTTGAGAAGATTAGCGCCCATGGCATCGCAAGGATCACAAAGCACATGCAATACCATCATGCTGTATCCATCTGGGCGAAGCAGAGTACGAATCTGGAACCCAGTGACGCCACCACCGCGAGCCACCAGATTTGGCACCAGGCCATTGGCATGATTCAATAGAATTCCTTGATACTCATCGATAAGCCGAACGAGCTTTTCCGGATTCTCAACTTTAGGGAATTGAATTTGCCCAATGACAAGCCTGCCTAAGGCCTTAGTTTGAAAACCGCCATTTTTACGAATCCATTTTGCCGCCGAGCTTGCGGCAGCGATAACGGAAGTTTCCTCAACCACCATCGGCACGAGGACATCCCGGCCGTCGACGAAAAAGTTCGTAGCAACTCCCAGAGGCAAGGAATAAAGCCCGATCACATTCTCCACCAGGCGGTCCGCTTGCTGGAAAGAAAGGCTCATATGCCCGTGCAAAATATCTCGGTCTTTTGCGGACAGGCCACAGAAGTCAGCAACCTTCTTGAACCGAAGTTCAGCGTTTAACTTCGAAAATCCTTCAAAGGGTGAGACATCATTTGAGGTTTGTTTCACTGCGTCAAGACTAGGGTTCAGTCCCATGGAATAAGCTGGGCCTTTCTTTAGGGTGACAAATTCACAGAATTCATGAAAAACCGAACACAAATGATTCTTCGTACGAAATTTTCAAAAGAAATTCAAAGCTCATCAGAATTCTTAAGTAACAAAGCATACCATACTCAGGCACTAGAGCAACTTGGGAGTCTTGAGAAAAACGTAGAAGAAGGCGGGGGCGAGGACGCAAAAACGAGGCATCGAGCCCGCAAGAAGTTGTTGGTACGAGACCGCATAAAGTTGCTTCTTGATGATGGCAGCTCATTCCTAGAGCTCAGCAAACTAGCGGCATTTGGGCTCTATGACGATGAAGCTCCTGGGGCCGGCATCGTGACGGGCATCGGCTTGGTGCATGGTCGCGAGGTTATGGTCATTGCTAACGATGCTACGGTAAAGGGCGGTACATACTTTCCATTGACCGTGAAAAAACACCTTCGAGCTCAGGAAATTGCTGAACAAAATCAGTTGCCTTGCATTTATCTGGTGGATTCGGGGGGCGCATTTTTACCACTACAGGCTGAAGTTTTTCCGGATAAAGAACATTTTGGCCGTATCTTTTATAACCAAGCCCGGATGTCCGCGCGCGGGATAGCCCAAATCGCAGTGGTTATGGGGTCATGTACGGCGGGTGGAGCCTACGTTCCTTCCATGAGCGATGAAACGATCATTGTGAAAAACCAGGGAACGATTTTTCTAGGCGGGCCGCCCTTAGTAAAGGCCGCTACTGGCGAGGAGGTTTCGGCGGAAGATCTGGGAGGCGCTGACGTCCATTGCAAAAAATCCGGAGTGACGGATCATTATGCTCTTAACGATGAGCACGCTCTCTCCATTGCAAGGGACATTGTTTCGCATTTAGGTGCGGCCTATGTGAAAAGGACCATTGCACCACGCGAACCCCTTTATGACGCTGAAGAAATTCTAGGTATCTTGCCCAAGGAACTGCGCAAACAATTTGATGTACATGAAGTTATCGCTCGTATCGTTGATGGCAGCGAGTTTCATGAGTTCAAGGCAATGTACGCACCCACCGTCGTTACGGGATTTGCTCATATTTATGGAATGCATGTAGGAATTGTCGCTAACAACGGCGTTCTGTATTCCGAGAGCGCACTTAAGGCGACACACTTTATTGAACTTTGCGGAAAACGAAAAATTCCGCTCATTTTTTTGCAAAACATTACCGGTTTTATGGTGGGCAGGGAGTATGAAAATGAGGGCATTGCTAAACATGGGGCCAAAATGGTGATGGCGGTTTCTAACGTGGAAGTCCCAAAATTCACTGTGGTCATAGGCGGTTCCTTTGGCGCCGGAAATTACGGGATGTGCGGCCGTGCTTTTAACCCTAGGTTTTTATGGATGTGGCCAAATGCCAGAATTTCAGTGATGGGCGGTGAACAAGCGGCAACCGTACTCAGCGCAGTAAAAGTTGAGCAGCTCAAGGCGAAGGGGAAAACGCTTTCCGCAGAAGAGATTAGCAACATCAAAGAACCTATTCTAAAAAAATATGAAGAAGAAGGTTCTCCCTACTATAGCACTGCAAGGCTTTGGGATGACGGAGTGATTTCCCCCGCCGATACTCGGAAGGTGCTTGCCCTGGGCCTCGCCGCAGCGTTGAATCAAGATATTGCGGATACGAAATATGGCGTATTTCGCATGTGAGGTCTGAATTCTCGGAGGAAATTTCATGAGCGCGCTTAAAAAAAATTATGAAACCATTCAAACTCAGATTCGAAGTTTTGAAACGGGATCCATTCTTCAGCTGAGCCTCAACCGTCCGGACGTGCGAAATGCGTTTAACGAACGTCTCATCATTGAGCTTCAGGAAATTTTCGATGCGCTCGCCAGCGACGCGGATGAGATCAAAAAAATCAGAGCGGTCGTATTACGTGGCGAGGGAAATGTATTCTGCGCTGGTGGTGACTTGAAATGGATGCAGTCCAGCCTTGCGCTCACGAGTCATGACAATCTTGAGGATACCCGACGTCTCAGTCAAATGTTTGACACTTTAAATCGATGTCCAAAACCTGTGGTGGGTTTGATCCATGGAGCGGCCATTGGTGGCGGCGTAGGGCTAGTGAGTATCTGCGATTACGTCATCGCATCTAAAGAAACTTTATTTAGTCTTGCGGAAGTTCGTTTGGGAATCGTACCTGCATGCATTGGCCCGTTCGTGCTCGCAAAAATTGGGGAATCCCAGGCCCGTGCCTATTTCGTATCGGCCGAGCGTTTTGATGCGAACCGCGCTTTGCAGATAGGTCTGGTGCACGAAGTGGTGCAAACTCCGGCCGATCTTGAAAAGGCGTGCGAAAGAGTGACTACAAGCCTTCTACAAGGTGGCCCGCAAGCCATGGCGACGGCGAAGTCCCTCATTCGTGAAATCAAAGCAAGAACGCACGATGAGAATATTGAATTTGTTTCAAAATTACTGGCGGATTTACGGGTGAGTCCAGAAGGACAAGAGGGCCTACGGGCATTTCTTGAAAAACGAAAACCTAGCTGGATGAAATCATAATGGCCGAAAAAGTTAAAAAAATTCTCATCGCCAATCGTGGGGAAATCGCGTGCCGCATCATGCGCACTTGCGCTCGAATGAATATTGGCGTCGTAGCCGTGTACTCCGATGCAGATGCCAATGCACTGCATGTTCGTTATGCAAAATCTTTAGGTGCAGCGACGGTGCGATTAGGCCCTGGCCCGGCGGCAGAGAGTTATTTATTAGCCGATGCTTTGCTTAAAGCTGCAGGAGATACCAAAGCCGATGCTATCCACCCAGGCTACGGGTTTTTATCCGAGCGTTCTTCATTTGCTAAGGCGGTCATTGATCAAGGCCTAGTTTGGATTGGACCTAAACCGGAGACCATTGATCTCCTCGGGAACAAAGTGGCATCCAAAATTGCAGCTGAAAAAGCTAAAGTACCGACGGCCGCGTGGGCTAAGATTGAAGAATTTGATGAAAAGAAAATTCTAAGCTCTGCAAAGCGTGTGGGTTTTCCGCTGCTTTTCAAAGCGGCAGCCGGAGGTGGCGGGCGGGGAATGCGTTTAGTCCATGAGGAATCAAAGCTTATGGAACTCGCCAAGGCCGCAACGAGGGAAGCCCAGAGTTTTTTCGGATCGGGCGAAATTTTCTTGGAGGCTTACCAGGATTCGGCTCGGCACGTTGAAGTTCAGGTTCTAGGCGATCAATTTGGCGATGTCATCGTACTTGGTGAGCGAGATTGCTCAGCGCAGAGAAGGCATCAAAAAGTCATTGAAGAATCTCCTGCACCTAAGCTTGATGAAAAACTTAGGCAGGCTTTGCACGAAGCCGCAGCGTCGTTAGCGAAATCGGTAAAGTACGAAAATGCCGGTACTTTGGAGTTCATGGTTAACACCAAAAATGAACCGCTTTTCTTAGAAATGAACACTAGGTTGCAGGTGGAGCATCCCGTTACGGAAATCGTGTGGGGGTTAGATTTGGTGGAGGCCCAAATTCGGGTCGCCAGGGGAGAGTCTGCAAAAAATCTCAAGGCTGAAATTTTTTCTAAGCCTCGGGGCCATGCCATGGAAGTCAGGCTTTACGCTGAAGATCCGGCGAAACAATTCATGCCTTCTCCCGGAAAGATTAAAAAACTGAAATTTGCCGAAACACATGCTGGGGTTCGGGTGGATACCGGCTATGAAGAAGGCGACGAGGTTCCGCTGTTTTACGATGCCATGCTGGCCAAAATTATTAGCTCCGGTGAAACCAGAGAGATTGCCAGAAATAATCTTTTGAGGGCATTGGAAGAAACCATCGTGGGGGGCGTGGTCACCAATAAGCTTTTTTTACGCGATATTTTAAACCACCCTGATTTTATCGATTTTAAGATCGATACGAAATGGATTGAGCGGATTTTCCCAGATTGGAAACCAACGCTAAAACGTAACGCTTTAAAAACCATAACGGCGAATCAAGGGGAGCCCCTGGCGCCCACTCCGTCACCATATCTATATTTTGCCATGCCGCCTGATGTACGTGCGCAGAAGTATCCTCGGTTTTTTGACCATGACACTACCGCCATCGAGGACACCGAATTTGACCAAATGCTGGAAACACAAAAATTTTCGACAAAACTTCTGGCCGAAAATCCCGGTAAGGTTTTAACGGTGAACGTTAAGGCTGAACAAAGTGTGGAAAAGGGTGCGGTCCTGGTGGTCTGCGAATCCATGAAAATGGAATTTAGTTACACTGCGCTTGCCGCCGCAAAAGTAAAAGCCGTGCATGTGAAACCAAATCAGGTGATCGCCGCCGGAACACTTTTGGTGGAGTTTCATTCATGAATTGGCCACTCCCCACCAAAGTTAGGTTGTTTGAAATGGGCCCTCGAGATGGACTGCAAAACGAAAGTTTGCCGTTGCCTTTGGAAGCTAAGCTTCATTACATCGAGTCTTTAATCGCTAGTGGCATTCGGGATATCGAAGTCGGTGCATTCGTTCGAGAGGACCGCGTACCGCAGATGGCATCTACGGACAAAATTTTCAAAGCGCTTAAGGAAAAAGGCCATTTAGATAAACGAAGCCTTACCCTTTGGGCGCTAACACCAAATGAAAAAGGTTTAGATCGAGCCCTTGAAGCCGGATGTAAAGCGGTGGCGGTTTTCACTGGGGCCACCGACACGTTTACAAAAAAAAATATCGGGATGAGTATCGAAGAAAGTCTTGATGTATTTTCTACGGTCATTCGGCGGGCCCTTCATGAAAAGCTCAGAGTTCGCGGGTACATCTCCGTTTGTTGGGGCTGCCCTTACGAAGGAAAAGTACGAAGTTCAGCGGTGGTGAAACTCGCGCGCAAACTCCTGGCCATGGGTGTGCATCAAGTGTCGTTAGGCGATACCATCGGCGTGGCCAATCCTCGTCAAGTCGTCGAACTCCTTTTGCGCATGCGTTCAGAAATTGCGCGCGATGCTGTGGCCGTACATTTTCATGATACGCGAGGCACCGCGCTGCCCAACTGCCTTGCGGCCGTAGGTTTTGGCGTGCGAACCATAGATGCATCCAGTGGAGGCCTTGGGGGCTGTCCCTACGCGCCCGGCGCGTCGGGTAACGTTGCGACGGAAGATCTGGTTTACATGTTGGAAGGAATGGGAATCCGTACGGGCGTCGATCTCGAAAAATTATGTGAGGCAAGCCAAGGCGCCATCCGCGCCTTAGGGCGATTTCCAACTTCACGCTATTTGCAAGCCTGGCTCGCCAAGCGGGCAATGACGGCTTAAATTATTTTATTTTCTTATTCCGTAGTCGTCGAAAAAATTCCGATAGAATTTCTGAACACCTTAAGTGAGGCGCGAATTTCATCTCATACCGATGATTGAGGCGTGGATGATTTGCGATATTGATTTCTAAACTTTCCACGCCGCCTTTAGGGTCCTTGGCGCCGTAAGTTACTGAACGAATGCGCGCCTGTTGTAAAACTCCGGCGCACATGGGGCATGGTTCCAAGGTTACGTACAAATCGCAATTTTCTAGGCGCCAAGAACCGATTTTTTTTGCCGCCGCCTCTACCGCCATCAGTTCAGCGTGGGCAGTGGGGCTCTGCCGCATTTCGCGACGATTCCATCCTCGGCCGATGATTTTATTTTCAAACACCACAATGGCGCCCACCGGGACTTCATTCTTTTTCTGGGCCCTCGCGGCTAGTTCGAGGCACTTATTAAGCCAATATTCCGCAGTGTACAACGTACTCATGACGCCTTGGTTTTTTGTCCGGCTTTGATCATGGTGAGTTGCCGTTCAAATTGTTCTTCACGGGCTTGAAAGTCTTGCCAAGACCTTTCGCGGGCCATGGCCTGGTAAGTTTTGGCCATGCGATTGATTTTTTGCGTGGCCTTCTTGAGGATCACTACCTTTGCGCGCGGCATTTTAAGAAAACGTACACCAATTCCCCGCGGGCGGGTGACGCTGCTTTCGGTCTTCCACACTACCCGACCATCACAAACAAAAACATTTGAGGAATCCAGAAGCCCAAACTCAAGTTGAAATTTCGAACCCACCGCAATGGGGGAATTCGTACGGATAAAACAACCTTTGGTGCTGATGTCCACGATGTCGGCTTCCAGAGTGAGAAGCGCCTTGTTTTTTAATACTACCGGAATGCTTAGCCTCAAGTTTGGGTTGCTCTCCCACCAGCGGATACGTGGGTAATAATAAGGGGTCATCACTAAAGACCGAGCCATAATATAGAAAAATGCCTGAAGCACGCTAGCAATAATGAACAGTATGCCCCGTTCCTTCGCGGTGGAACTATATGCCAGGGTCCAAATGATTTCGTAAAGCACTAGCGGTTGCGCGAAACTCACGGCGTACCAGCTAAACCATTTTAGGGAGCGTAGTGAGCTATAGGCCCAGTAAACAAAGAGGGAAATGAGCCAATGCATCGGATTGAGAATCAATCGTAGAAAGCCATCTCCACCCGATTGAAAAAGCAGAAGCACGCCTAAGGGGAACCATAGGGGAAATGCCATCCATAAATTGCAGATAGCGATGAGCTGTTTGGGCCGCAGCCTTTGGATGGAGAGAACTTTTTTCTGCGTCGAGTGAGTCTGCATAGATTTAGTTTACAGTGTCCTTTGATTCCCCGGTTGGAGATTTTGCGCCCTTTCTTTGAAATCGTAAATGAGCGATCAGAGACCGAGGCATAAGCGGACGAAGAAACTCAAAAGGGATGCGGGCGAAAAACAATCCAAAGACAATCGCCACGGCGACCAGCGTGACGCGAAAGGCCGTTTCGATTCCGATGCTTTCATTGCCGGCCGCTAAGGATCTAAACGCCGAAAGCGCCAATACCCCCGGCAACATGGCAAGGATTCCCGGTACCGAAAATACCTGACTCGGCATGGCAAAAATCCGGCTTAGCGAAATGCTCACCACGCCAACTCCAAAGGACGATAAAAACGAAGCAAGAATGGCATACTGCGCCGTCTCGAACTGATGAAGCAAAAGCCACCCGGTGAGCCCAGTGAGCACGGCCCATGGCAGCATTTTTTGTGGAACACTAAATATCACCGCAAAGCCAGAAACGGTGACTACCAGACCCAGTACGGAAAAGAGTAGATCCGCGTGAGCGCGATTGATGATTTGGTTTTTTAAAATGGCCGATGGATAAAACTCCTGCACCAGAAGATAGGCACTGCCTAACGCAAGGAGTGTCAAAAATGCACTCATGAGTTTTGCGGTTCCGGACACAAAATTTTGATCCGCTAATTCGCTGATGGCGGTGGTCAGCGCAAGCCCTGGAACCAGAAGAATAATTCCACCGATGGAATAGGCTTCGGCAGTTCCCCCTAAAAATTTTGAAGCCATTACGGCGAGTACTAAAGTTGTGACGCAACCCAAAAAATCCCGGAATACCGATGAAGGAATCATGCGTGAGAATCTTGGCCCCGTAACTTCGTAGGCCGCAGTGGTGATAATGCCGCTTACGAAGGCCGCCTGAATATCGCGAAAAATAGGAAAACTCATGGCTACACCCATGAAAAATGCGGCAAACAAGCGCTGAGTCGTGGTGTAGGTTGGCGACCAATATCGGGCCGCACGTTTAAGGCAGATGAGTCCTTCCAAAACGGATTGTTTGCCCTTTGAGATGGGAAGGAGGACCTCTTCCAGGGAGCAAAGTTTGGATAAATTAATTCGATTTTCTTTGATGCGGGCAAGCCTTGTGCAATGCGTAGGTGTTTTTGCTTCAGAAACTGCGTTGATGCTAGGCGTTTCCTCGTTTTTCTCCGCGTGGCTAGCCGTCACGAAAATCCCCGTCGAAGTGGCGTAGACCTCGGCCGACAAATGAAACTGAGCTGCCAATTCTTCTAGTTGCTCTTCCACCCTGGAGGCGGGCCCACCGGAGGACAAATATTGACGTCCGAATTCAACCGCGAATTCCGCGAACTCTTCAGGGGTGGAAATCATGGTCATAAAATCTCTTTCATCGGTGTCTTTATTATACTGTTAAGAAACATTTAAAATCTTCAAATTTACTTGAGGTTTCAGGGGTATTTGTGGGCATAATTTTCAGCCCTTCCTAAGTACAGCTGCTATTCTAATTAAGTAAGTGGATCTTTGAAAAGTCTCGGATCGTGTGAAACACCGTAGGAGGTGCGTCTATGATTTTAATGCGCTTTGTAACCGATGCTCGTGACGAGGGCCGTGAGTTGAAACTTGATCTCAATGATCATAAAACTGAAACGGAAAGACTCCACGAATATAGGTTTGCGAGCGAGGTCTCCTTAGAGCGCGTTCGCCACGAACGCTCTCCGCCTCAATGATTCCAAATTTAGGCTTCGAGATCCTTTAAAATTAAATATTGTCCAAAATTGAGGGCTGTTTGTTGCTGATGAAGCAATTTAAGCCTGATTATCATGATCTAACGATCGATTGAGGCCTATCCTTTGCCCTACGCCTTGTGCGTAGGAGGTGAATTCGCGAAATTCACTTGAGGGATGGGCCTCAAACATTTTAGGGTGTTGAAATGAACCTCTTTCACCCTGTTAACCCGATCCTGTGGACTTTTCCGGCAATCATGCTCGCTTCGGTCGTCATCGGCTGGGCAGCGGAAGTTGCGGCACTTCACATTTCAGCTGGTCTTGCCCTTGCGATCTTGGCATTCCTGCAAACGCTTCCTGAGTTCGGGGTTGAAGCTTTCATCTCCTGGTCCGGGAACAAGTCCCTAATGCTGGCGAATTTGACCGGCAGTCTTAGGCTTTTCATTGGGTTTGGCTGGCCCATGGTTTTTTTCATCCATGCTTTTTCCCTTCGCTTTGGCCGGGCCAAACGTTGGCCATTAGAAATTCGCATGCCACGTAGCTTTGCTACGGAAGCCACATTTCTATGGGCTCCGCTTCTCTACTTCTCATTCATTACCTTTCGCCAAAGCATGTACGTGGTTGACGGCATCGTGCTGAGTTTCATGTACTTGGTTTATCTTTTCTTGCTCAACAACCAGCGCATCGTGCTGAAGGATACCCACGAAGAAGAATTGCCAGAGGAGGCCCACGACTTGGATGGCGTACCGCTAGCCGTGTCCCGCCTTAAGACCGTAAATCAACTCATCTGCTTTAATCTGATGTTCCTTATTGGCGGCGCAATCCTGTATTTAGCGGTTCATCCCTTCGTTGAAGGATTGAAGGGCGCAGCCCTTGCCCTAGGCATGAGTGAATTTGTGTTCATTCAGTGGGTGGCACCCTTTGCTTCAGAAATGCCCGAAAAAATTACGGCGTTCGGATGGGCCGCAAATGCGAAGAAAGTCCCGCTTGCGATCTTTAATATGGTCTCTTCAAGTGTAAATCAATGGACCTTACTAGCCGGCATGGTGCCCATCATTTATTACTTGAGCCCGCACCGCCATGGGGATTTGATTTTCGACACGTTTCAAAAAACCGAACTTTGTTTG
>CAYYYP010000054.1:0-19873 GCA_964475985.1 uncultured Oligoflexia bacterium
CAAATGCCGTACAAGGTGTTGCTGGTTACGCTGGGCATGCCGATCCACTGCCCCTTCCAAAGTATGGGCCGGCGGGCTCTCCCCTAGCCACGCCGCTTTCCATCGATAGCACCTACTTCAGAAATGCCGCCCACCTGGCGCCAGATTTTTGGGCGCTCATTCCCTACTACACTGGGCAAAACAATTCTCGTTCTTGCTCCGTCGCTAGCGTTGCCATGGTGTTGAACGCATTTCGAAGGCACCTGCCCCTCACTTCCGATGATCAACTTATTACCCAAAGCGGCCTCTTGAGTCGCGTTAGGGCCGAAACCTGGGCAGCAAGGGTTGGCGCTCGTGGACACGGCACTAGTTTAGATGTGCTTGGCAATATCGTCCGTGCGGCCCTGGTAACCTACGGTTTTCCAAGTGCCACCGTTGAAGTCATTCACCTCAATGATCTATCTCCGGAAAATCGAACTCGTTTGCATTCTGCGCTTTTGGAAAACGAATCTTCCGCGGAAAATTTCATGATTCTCAATTTCCTTCAGGGTGCTTTCACCAATGATGCCCAAGTTGGGCATATCGCACCGGTAGGTGCGTACGATGAAGAACACCACAGGGTTTTGGTGATGGACCCCGATCGTGAATGGTACGAACCCTACTGGGTTTCTGAAGAAACGTTAATGAGTGGCTTATCCACCATCGATGCCGGAGCACATGCTTTTAGAGGATTCGTATTCGTACGCTTAAATCAAACACCTGCTGCAATGCCCGCGACCCCGCCGGCCGCCCCATCGCCTCGGTAGTTCAGCTAGTGGACGATTATTTTTATGCCAATTATAGGCTGTCAATAACTTAAAAGAGCGTACCGAAAACAATCGTTTTTCAGGATTGTTAATCAAAATTAAGCATCGATTTTTTCACCAGCAATATCAATGCTTTTTATTTATATAAGTTTGTATCTACCAAGAAGAATCACACCTACAATTAATAAATAGGTCGTGAACTTTATGACAAACAAAAAATTCAAAATTCATTTCGGAAGATTTTTAGTCCTCTCCTTCTTACTGTTCTCCGTAGCCAATTGCGGCATGAACAAAACTTCCGACAGCGGTGGTGGTTCCGGAAGTAGCAGTAGCGCAAGTTCCACCTTCAATAAAATTACGGGTAGGGCTCAGAATTAAACAAAAACGCGAGGTTCGTGTTTTTGTTTGATGCAGGGAAATCGATCGGGGGATCTATGAAAAAGTTGAACTCACTCACCAAAAAAGCTGCGTTTCTAGCCGTCGCGGCGAGTCTCATCCTGATCGAATCGGGCCATGCGGCCTCAATTCCCAACTGCGGTGTCAACGTTTATGCGTTATCTAATGCCGGCGTAGTAGGTGATTTACTTTGCACTACGACGACCGCGGCCGATGGTTCCTATACTTGCAGCACCATCCCTGAAAGCTACACCGGTGGCCTAAAGGTCGTAATTGCTTCTGGCTGTAGTTACATAGATGATGCCACTGGACTCGCCACCACAACTTCAGAACTAGCCACCGTAGTTCCTCAATTTACGGGTAGTGCAACGGATGTTGCCGTGAACCCTCTTACTGACCTTGCTGCAGGCCGCGCGATCATTCTCGCAGGCTCAAAACGGGGCTCGCTGCAGGAACTGCAGCTGCCGAAGCAGCTGTCGTTTCTATTCTTGGTTTGCCTACCGGTACAAATTTACTTCGAACCGTGCCGGCCGACACTGGCTCGTCATTAAATGCACAAGGAATTTCTACAACTTCAGTGCAAGCAAAAATTGGTATTTTCATTTCAGGTTTAAGCCAAACGGCGAAAGACAGTAACTTTTCACCAGAGGCATTTCGTCGAGGATTGTCCGCTCAGTTTGCGGCCGATGGCGATTTCAGCGCAACCACTCCCGTTACGATTACCGATAAAAATGGTAACGTCTCGCAAATTTCTCCTACCTTAGTCAGCACGAATTTGCAGGCCGGCATCACGAACTTCATTGGTAACGCGAACAACCTCGCCGGTTACCCCTCGGCCTCCATTCCAGTTGTAAAAACCGACCCGGCCAATACGGGCAGTTTCATCATTACTCAAATTGCGCCTATGATGAAAACCAATACTTACAGCGCTTTTATTTATATCAAACCGACATCTCTTAGTTATGGCGGTAACGTAAACTTTTCGTTGAAAGACGTCATAACGAACCAAGATCAACCGTTCAGTATTACGGACGCTGGGGCCGTGAATAAAAACGCGGGATATACTTTCACGGCAAGTGACGCGGAAGCCGGCACCAAAGGTTTTCGTATGTCAGTAAATGCGGAAGGTATTTATACTTTCAAAGTTGTAGATACCTTTGATCCAACGATATTGGCACGGCTACGATTAAAGTTGATGATGATTTTGAGTTTGATTCGTCGGATTACGTTGCCGTCGTTGACGCATGGAACCCTCCTTATGATCCTCCGTATCTTTCTGGCCCTACTAGCGGCACCGTTGGTCCGTGTGAAGGACCTTTCAGTTTAGCTTTAGGCAGAAACGCCGCCGTTGCCGAAGACTTCAACCTTGCACTAATCTCTCCTGCAAATGGAATTAAGTTCTTTTCGTCACCAGCCTGTACAACCTCAAGCCCGAATACCGAGATCACTGTGACAAGTTCGTCTGTTGGAGCCCCTTCAACCCAATTCTTCTACATTCAAGCCAGTGAAGCAGGCAGTTTTACCTATAAGGCGACCTCCCCAAAAGGCGGAGTGTATAGCAAAAGCATTACTTTCACTGCTCCTGCAGATAATGGCGGCGGCGGCGGCGGTGGCGGCGGCGGTGGCGGCGGCGGCGGCGGTAGCGGTCCATCTGGCATGGTTTACATTGCTGAACCCGTTGGCGCTAAAAATGATTGTATTGCACTAAAGGCTGACTTTGGCGCCAATGCAGCGAACATGGCCTCTGGCACATTCAATGTATTAGGTATGTCCGAGAACAACCATACCCTTAACTTCTATAGTGCAGCTGACTGTACAGGTTCGACCGTAAGTACGGTTGCCTATACTGGAGGCCAGCAATACAGCTCCATCATCTACACAAAGTTTATTGACGACGATAATTATATGATCAAGTTTGGAATCCCGAACGTGGTCGAAGTTCAAAGTAGATTGATTACCGTGGCGGCAAGCGGAATTACACTTTCCGATGGCGGTGGTGGTGGCGGCGGTGGCGATGGCGGTGGCACACCTCCCGGTATGGTCTACCTCCCAGAACCTACTGGTAACAAAAATGATTGTATCCCGGTGAAGGCAGACTTTGATGCCAACGCAGCAAACGTGACTTCCGGTACTTTCAATATCTCAAATATGTCTATGAATAATCAGAACCTTACCTTCTACAGTGCCTCTGACTGTACGGGTGTAGTAAACACGGTTTCCTATACGGGAGGCGAACGTTATAGCTCAGTGGTTTATACGAAATTCACGGACGATGGTAAATTTATGATCGTCTTCACAATACCAAATGTAATGGAAATTAAGAGTAAGATGATCAATGTATCCGGCAGTGGAATTACATTATCCGAAGAAGGTGGCGGTGACGGCGGCGGCGGTGGTGACGAAGGTGGGCCTACCTTTATGGTGCCTGCATCTTTGCCAACCGTTGGCGGATGCTCTGACTTGGTAACCATTGACCTCACTCCCATTGGGGGAGTGCCTCAATCATACACTTCCGGTATGGTGATGAACTTCATCTATGACGCAGCAACGCCGGCAAACTTAAATAACGACACCGTTCGGTTTTATGCGGCCGGAGACACGAACTGCGGCACACCGATCCCATCGGTTACTGCGGCAGCCGGCGCCACTTCAACCCAGTTCCGCTTTAAGGCATCGGCCTCGGATGATTTTGCGGTAGGAATCAGCATTACCGGTGCGGGAGATAATGGCAGCGATGCCATGTTCGGATCGGACCCCTTCCATATCTCTCAATAAATAGAAATCAGTAAAATACAGCAGTAAATAGAAACAATATAACTCGGCGATGGTTTGGTTTGGAAAGCAAACCCCATCGCCGAGTTTGTTTTTGGAATTAGTTTATCTGACGATAGGTAGAATTCTCAATACTTGATCTTGAACCTTACAACCGTGGGCTTTCAAAATTTCAACGCGGTTCGGATTTAAGATGTGAACTTCCTGCTCTAAGGTGAAATAGGAAGTGAGCCTGAGATTATTAAGCGGCGTACGAATCGTCACGTAACTCGGGCCAAATTTCTTCGCCGAAATGTATTCATGCAAAGAGTACGGGTGGGTAACCGCAGCACTTAAAATCGCGATCGCTTGCGCCTCGGTTGGCACCCTTTCCGTAAGGCCCTGTCTAAGCCGGCCTCGTAATCCGAAGGTTCGCCTTAAATGACTAACGGAATTGGTGTGGACATCACCATGCGCTTCCACAAACGCCAAACCTGAATTGATAAATGAATGATATTGCTCTTCATAAAGGCCACGCAAGATTCTCGCTTCTTCAGGGCTAGGATTTTCCGGGAATCTAGAGCGGATGAACACCGGATTGCTACCTATCCCACGATGGATAATGATCTCGCCTTGCGAAATATAGGGTTGGCTTTCCACGGTTACGAATTGGTAACTGCCACTCTGCACGAGGGCGTAAAAAGGTGTTCCAAAATAAATGAACTCATATACCGCAATGGGTGCGCTGAAATGGTCGGCGTGAATTGAACCTAGCGAACTATAGACCTTACGCAATTCCCCGGTCCTCGCTACCCGCCAGAATTCGGGCGCATCTGTACCGCCGTCTAGTTGTTCGGTGAGGTTACCCCAAGGTGCTTCCCGGGAAGGGTTCTTAAATAAATCGGCCATGATTTGGTTGTATAAAAATACCGTCGGGTCTTCCGGAGGTGTATCCGGAGTAAAGGCTAAAGGCCCTGCCGCCGCCAACCACGGTACAAGCAAGCTATCGCAGTCCACCGTGACTAGATCAGGATTTTCGTAGCTCATCACGGTTTCCGCCCGCATGGTCACCTTGGGCGCAGCTAAGGCGTGGGCTAAGGAGAGTTGGACAAGGCAGAAGGACCCGAGCAAGCAGTTGAGTTTCATGAAGGGCCGCCTTACCACAAATAATCCATATCAATTAGAACTATTTACATTGGCGGAGAGGGAGAGATTCGAACTCTCGTTACCGGTTAAAGTAAACACGCTTTCGAGGCGTGCGGTTTCAACCACTCACCCACCTCTCCGCAAATCAGATAGGCCTAGCAGTACCTCAGATTTTAAGGTTCAGTGAAGGGTTTTTTAAAATCTGGATACTGATTGTCTCGCGGTGCCATAGTGCTCACCGGCAGCGGCCACTTTATGTTGAAGGCGGGATCATTCCAACGCACACCTCGGTACTCGGCCGGCGAGAAAGGTGCTGAGACCTGATAAGAAACCTCCGCCTTATCCTGCAGAGTTTGAAAACCGTGGGCGATTCCATGCGGTACATACAGCAAGGTCGTTTGGTCCTGATCGAGTTCGAATGACTCCCATTTACAAAATGTTTTTGAGTGGGGGCGCAAATCCACCAGCACATCAAAGATTGCACCCCTCGTGCAGCGCACCAGTTTCGCCTGGGCCCGGGGTTCAATTTGTAGGTGCATTCCCCTCAGGGTGCCTTTCAACTCATTAAACGAAATATTGCTCTCGGACCCTACGGGCAAAAGCCCTTGCTCCGTAAATTCCTTTGCGCCAAAACTACGGGAAAAAAACCCGCGCTCGTCCCGGATGGGTTCCGCGTCGATTAAAAATACGCCATCAATTTTGCCGGGAATAAATTTCATAAGCGCCAGGATATTCACGAGATAGAGATGCGGCAAGTCGAATCACCTCTTTGGTGATCCTAGACACTTATTTGCATTCCTGACATTTACAAAATGAGGTTGGTTTATAAGTATCCATACCCTATGGGCCAAGCCACTCTCCCCACCCAAAATTTGTATTTTCCCTCGACGGACGGCCTGGTTCGTTTCTCCAAGACGACGGACGCCACATCATCCAGTTGGGAGAATCCACAAACGGTCGGGCATGCCATTCGGGAACTAATTCAACAAAAAAATTATCCCTGCCTTGCCGCATTGAAGTCGCTTCATCAAAAGGATTACCAGGTTGGTCTTTATGACAAATTTGGTTCTGCGAAGAGTTGGCGCAACTTAAGAAATGACCTTTTGTTTTTCATCCAGGAGCAAAAAAAAAGTCAGTCGATATACTTAAGTTTCTGGGCGGTCTTTGAACCAGCCGATTTTTCTGAGGATGAATTTGAAACGGCCCTTTGGAATGAATTGTCACATTTAACTTCCGTGGAGAACCGGCCTACCGACTGGAACGAGAACAATACTTCTGACCCCCTAGCACCGGAGTTTCGTTTAAGTTTAGATGGCGTAGATTTTTTCATCGTGGGCCTTCATGCCAAAAGCTCACGAAAATCACGGCAATTCCCCTACCCTACGCTGATTTTTAATGTGTTTGATCAGTTTGAGGAGTTGGAAAGGCGCAATCAGTATTTACCGCTGGTGCGCGCGAACCGGGAACGTGATCAGAAATTTCAGGGAGATGTGAATCCAATGGTCAAACGTCATGGGGATCAATGGGAGTCGATTCAATTCTCTGGCCGGGCGAACCCTCCAGATTGGAAATGCCCTTTTCGTTTTATCAAAACGGCAGATAAGCCCTGATGGAATTACGAGAGCAGAATGTAATCAAAGCCCAAAGCGGATGCGCCTTTGAATTAAAAAAGGGCCAGCGCCTTTGCGTAACGGACGTCTCTGGCGAACAAGTGGCCGACCTTTTCTGCGTTTCTAAATCAAACATTCAAGATACGTTATCTTCCGGCAGGTCCATCGATTACGCCGAAACTATTTTGTTTACCAAAGGCCATAAACTTTTTTCATTTTCAGGAGAACCCATGTTGGAAATCCTGGAGGACAGCTGCGGAAGGCACGATTTCCTAGTAACTCCGTGCAGCGCACAGATGTTTCAAATGCTATCGGGAAAGCCAGACTACCACCCGAGCTGCCAAGAAAATTTAGAAATTGCCCTGAAGCCCTATGGAGTAAACCCTTGGCAACTCGGTACAACGTTTAATATTTTTATGAATGTAGCGTTCACGCCCGAAGGAAAAATCAAAGTGGGAGTTCCTACGTCAAAAAAAGGTGATTTAATCATCTTTGAAGCAAAGATGGATCTTATCGTAGGCCTTACGGCTTGTTCCGATGAAGGTACCAATAATGGCACCTGCAAACCTATAGCATATGAGATCCGCTAGTTTTTTGCCCGTGCGATGGCAAGCTTGGCACCCAGGCCCCAAAGTTTGACGAGATCATCGGCGTCTTTTTCTTCATGATGGGGCCTACCGGTTGAGCAAAGATAAACGTGCGCAAATTCATGGGCCAGAATGGCCTGCTGCTCATCGCTTGGCCGATCAAAAAATGTCTGCGTCAGTTGAAGCATGCGAACACCACAAGAAAATTCAAACGGCAAAAATACGGTCCTCGCCATTTCTACCGGCGGTAAAATTATTAGGGGGCAGGACTGGGTGAGAAGAATTTCGCAATAGGATTCAGGGATGGCCGTCAGAACCGAAGTTACGGTTTGGAGGAACTCAGGTTTGTTTTGTATCCAGACATTCCAGGGCGCGCTTGCCCAACGTTTCCAAATGTAAGAGAGTTCGGCTGCGTTTGAGGATAAAGGGTTCATGTTCATCGCCCTATACTCTTCGGATGCAGTGGCTACGGCATGACGGGGTAAAAACGGACTGGTGTGGAGTCGGCTAAGGGGTTTCAACTGATCCAAGGCAAGCGTTGAAGGAAATGGATCACTTTTTGCCGATCTAGGGATTAGAGCTCAGTTTTCGCGGCAATTTAATGATGACTGACGTACCTTGCCCAAGCACGGACTGGATTACCAATTTACCTTGCCAGCTTTCAACTTTCTGTCGCGCATGAAACAGCCCAAGTCCTGACCCATTAGCTTTTCCGTGAGATGCACCGCGCTCCATCAGGGTTGGTAAAATGGCAGCCGGAATGCCGCTACCGTTATCTTTCACGATAATTTTTACTTCAGCGCTATCTGCTTCAAGCAGTATTTCTACTTTGCCTGGGCCTGAAAAAGACTCAACGCAATTGTTAATAAGATTTGAAAGCACGCGTTGCATTTGCCCGATATGAACGGATACAAAAATATCCCGGTATTTTTCGATCTGGTTGAACTCAAACTTCAAATCTTTCTTTAAATGATATTGAATCTTTTTTTCTTTAAGAATTCTCTCGATCAAGTCCGATATCCGAACGGGAGAAGTTATTTCCTCGATATCAAGACCCGGCAAAGCGGCACTAGTAACACGTCCACGCTTCACAATAAGGCTGCTTGCAATGTCTTTGATTCGCAAAATCGCATTTTGAAGCAAAAGTGAATTGTCTTCACTTTTATTGGGATCACTCGCTACCATTTCGAGGGCCGTTAAAGGCGAAGCGATGTCATGGGCCACTTGTGCGGCAAACTGCCCGAGGGCAGCATCTTGTTGGGCAGCCAATACTTGTTTGTAAATGGTCTGGATGTGTTCGATGATTTCTCTAATTTCACCGGTGGCCTCAATTCCACTTAAATTTGCGTTAAATTTTTTTCCTGCATCGTCGATACTGGTCGCAAGGGCAAGAATGGGCCGATAAATGCGCCGTCGAATATACACCGCAGTAACGATAATCAGCAGAATAAAACTCAAACTCAGAAAAATCATGACATAATAAAAGTTATAGGAAGCAGCGGTACTTAAGTACAAACGGTCGGTATCGAGTTTAGAAACTACGACCAAATCTAAAACTTCCTCCGGTAGATTCGGATCTAAGCCTCGGATCAACTCGGGTAAAATTAAAGTACCGTGAGCGACGTTTTTATACGCTTCCTTCACGGAAAGAATTTCAATGGACTTGATGGGATGTTGTTTCAGCACCACTCTAATCTCATCCGCCAAAGGGATTTCAAGGCCTAAGTATTTCCATACTCGCCACTGTTGTTCCCGAGCAAGAATGACTGGAGCGATCCTTTCCTTAGCCCTCTGCAAAGTATTTTCAAATTGATGCTGGCGCTCCCGCCAGATCGCAGCGCCAATTGCAAATATCCCAATGATTAAAATCGACGCTTGGAAACGCAAAAGGGCCCGAAGGACCGGCAATCGATTCTGATTGAGAAAGGAGAGCTCCTTCAAGGCACATCCCTTTGAATCGATAGATCATTTAGGAAAGTGCTGGGGTCAATATTTGAACCCGACACCAAGATTCCGATGCGTTTGCCTACCAGCTGCTGCTTTAGCGGAAAGAGAGCAGCAGCCAAAGCCGCCGCTCCCGCACCTTCAATCATAAGTTTAAATTCATCAAAGAGCAGTCTCATGCTGTGCCGAATTTCCGCTTCAGATACAACAACCATTCCATCCAAATATTTTAGGCAGACTTCAAGGGCAAACTCCCCGACAAACGGCGGGCAAAGACTATCGGCGATTTTAACCACTCCAGCGTTTGGAACTCTTGCTTGTTTTTCAAAACTAAGACGCATGGCCTCCGCACCGGCGGGGTTTACTCCAAATACTTTACATTGAGGCCATTTCTGTTTGATTCCGTACGCAATTCCTGAGGCGAGCCCGCCGCCCCCGACCGCAACAAGCACCGCATCGAGTGGCTCCCCAACTTGCTCCATCCATTCAAGAGCCAAGGTAGCCGTGCCTAAAGTCGTGCGTGGGCCGTCGAAGGGATGAATGAAGGTACGCCTCTCTTCATTTTGAATTTCTGCGACTTTCTGAAAGGCGGTTTCACCATTCTCGGCGATGATGACTTCAGCGCCGTAAGCGATGGCTTTTCGCACTCTTTCTGGGTTTGCAGTTTTTAGCATTACTACCTTAGCGGAAGTGCCTAACGTCATTGCCGCATAGGCCGTCGCGATGGCATGGTTTCCTGCGCTTACCGCCGTAAATCCATTTTGAATTTTAGCCTTGTCCATGGAGTGGATGAATGACAAAGCCCCTCGTAACTTAAAACTGCCGGAGTTTTGCAAGTGCTCAAGTTTGAAGTAAGTTTCTGCATCTAAACCTAGGCGCTTCAACGCAGTTGCGCGATCCAGGTTAAAAACTGGAGTACGGATAAGATAGCGAGCAATCTCCGCCCGACACTGATTTGCATCGGACAATTTCAGTTCATTCATGGATGGGCCGGAAGCCTTCTTTTAAAGAGTACTGCATGATTTCCAATTTACGTTGACCATGGCCCCCTTGCGGCGGAAAGCAAAGAGTACCAGTAGCCGTCTTCTGAAAACAGTAATTGGATTTGAAAGCATCAAAAAAGCTCTTTCGGGTGATGGGCCCTTTGATACGTTTTAAAGTTGTGCCGATAACTACACCGGCATCGTAACCATAGGCACTGACCGGGTCCGCTTTTCGCTTATATTTTTGTATCATAAGTTTTTCGAATTCTAATGATTCTGGTCTGCCAGCGTGCCAGGAGACGGTTACATAAATGGGGGCTTTTCGCTTGGAGATTACACGCCTTAGTACTTCGATGGGGAGCCAATTAGAACTTAATACAGGAACCTGAACGTGTAAGCGGTTCAGTTGGTCCAGAAGCGTGGCAGAGTCATCCTGATAGGGTGTAACTAATATGTACCCGTACTTACCCTGTTCAACCTTGGCTAAAACTTCGGGAGATATTGAAAAATCACTGTTTAGGTTGATAAACTCTAAAGATTGACCCGCACCCCCTATGTGGGCTTTTCTTCTTAAATGCACCTGTCTTATAAGGTCCGTTTGCCTTTGAGAAAAGACAGCCTGTGGATTGCAGATAACCAAACCTCTTTTGTTGCTTGTATGTCTGCTAGCAAAATCCAACATGACTTCCGCTGCATTAGACATAGATTCACCCGTGGTAAAAGTATGGTCGCCCTTTTTTGCTAGATCCTCATGGCCAGCGCCTATAAAAATCGCGGTAAGATCTTTGTCTCGCCGAATGACATCTGCAGCAATAATGGCGTCATGGCTCGATGGAAAACCTGTGATCACAACTATGTCTTCATCACCTCTAAGTTTATTCGCACTTTTGAAAGGAGCTAAGGGGCTTCCAGTAGAGTCACCAACGTTGACGATATTTATATTCGCTGCTTTTAGAAATGGACCTGCGCTTTTTTCCAAACCGAGTTCAAATCCCATGTAGAAAATTTCTAGCAGGTCGAGGTTCATGGTTGCGGTGGACCAGCCGTACCCTATTTTTGCAGCGTAGGACGTGGACGTAAGTATTACGAGAATTAAGAAATATTTAGTTAAATGCATTTATCTTCCAAGTTAAATTTTTCAATTCGGATAATTCCCGCCATCCCTTTTGGAATCATCTTTATTCCCAGGCTTTCACAACGCTTCCGAATCTCGAGGCTTTCAAATAGATTTGTAACCAATACACTGTTTGCCCCAATTCCTAGGGCCTCAATCGTATCTAGGCCGGTCATCTCGTGACCGTTGAGCTCATAATCACATAAATAAAGGGTGGTCCCTTCGGACTTTAGGTGTCTAGAATGCCATCCAATTAGCTCGCCAGGTGTAAAGCAATGCACTAACTTTAGGCTAGGTCGCGTCTGCGAACCATCAGAAAAGATCGAATCAAAACGCCTACGCCAAATCTGATGGATCGACGGGTCATCATCGAGAATGACTACGACATTGTGGGATCCCCCGTTGTGAGCTGCACGGATCTTTAAAGAAGGAGTAAACCAAAGTGGGTTTTCCCCGCGAGGCAATATTATCGATATGCACGTTCCTTGGCCAAGTTCAGAATCTATTTTTAATGTTCCACCCCACTTTTCGATTGAAGTGCGTGCGTGGAAAAGGCCAAGGCCAGTACCGCCTTGTTTACCGTAGGTCACACCTTTCTGGGCAAGGTGCGGTATTAATTCTGAGGGAATTCCAGGACCATTGTCCTCGATACGCAAAGATATTTTTTCTGGCTGATCACCAACCGCTAATCTAACCCAAACTTTTCCTTGCTCACCAACGGCTTCGACGGCGTTATTCACCAGATTAGAAATCACTCTTTTAACTTCAATAAGTTCCACGTTGGCAAAAAGCCCGCTGCTGTCTGAATCAAAACTATATTCAATTATCACTCCAGGCCTTGAACGAAACTGCATGCGTTTTTCATTGATCAACGTATCAATGAGATCAGAGAGCAACTCTAAAGTTGTTTGCTCAACTGGTTTTTCAAACTGCGCTGCACCTGGTGTACTGGTTAAATGGGAAAAGTCGGTAGGACTTTCATTTCTCATTAGTAGGCTATTTGCAATATCGTTAATCCGACCCACTGCACTGCGAACAATTACCCGGGTATCTTCGGAGAGTTCGGCCGTCATTTGAGTTACCATTTCAAGAGCTGCCAAAGGCGAGCGAATGTCATGGGCAACTTGTTGTGCAAAAGTAATCAGGCTTTGATCTACGGCAGCATTTCTAATCTGTATTTCGTTGTCTTGAATTCGTAGCGCAGCTTGGGCCAATGCGCTTTGAATTAGGTGTACTTCAACTATAGGGGCATTTGTTCGCTGAAGCGCTAACACCTTGGTTAAATCATCTGTAACTTCAATCGCCCTTGCTAACCGTTCCAAGGGGCATACGACCTTATCTGCA
The DNA here is from genome assembly GCA_964475985.1 of uncultured Oligoflexia bacterium. Taxonomy (GTDB): domain Bacteria; phylum Bdellovibrionota; class UBA1018; order UBA1018; family CAYHWW01; genus CAYYYP01. The sequence continues at coordinate 12,661 of CAYYYP010000054.1, forward strand.
ATGAGGCGGCTCGTTGAGCGGAATAGACTTCTCGCAAAAAGCATAAATATACCAACTAATGTCAACAACACGGCAAGCGAAAGCCACGGAATTACCTTTATCGGATTAACTCTAAATATAAGGCGTCCATAACTTTGCCCAGCCAGAGTAAGGTCCGTGAAATTACTTGCGCCGGCTAACTGCGGGGTGGTCGCCTCCTCATAGTCAAACGCAAAATAATGGGTATTTTTTCTGTTTACCTCATCAATGTATAGCCTAATCGCGTCGCCGTTGTTGTTCAGAGCCAAACCTAAAAGATAGGGTTTCATACCTTCAGCAAAAAATTCCGCCTCTTGCTGGGTTCGTTTATAGGAGGCGACCGTTAGTACGGTTGCGAGAAGGACTGAAATCAAAGAAGTTAGTAGAAGTAAATTCCGGAAGTTCTTTCTTAAGAATCCCCGAACAATTTCGGAAATTCTCAATTTCATTGAGGCACCATGATTGAACGTTCAAAATGAAAACCTTTGTCTGTCACTTTTAGAATCAAATATTCTCGATCTCTACATATTGGGTTTGAAATACAATGGCGCCCCATGACACCTCGAAAGGATTTTCTTTCTTTTGCCAGTTCTAAAATTCCTGCGCGAGTTACGGGTTTTGGTGCATCGGCAATTAAGTTGAGCATGTGAAGTGTTGCGTCATGATACAACCCGGCAACCACAGAATAAGTGGCCCCAGCTTTTGCAAGCCGATTGGAAAACTTATTAATTTCTGAGCTGCGCCGAAGAGCGGAAAAATTCCGAATAGTATATCCAGTGAATTTCGCGTCACCAACTATCTTTTGAAATCTCTGATCGCTGTTTTCGCCCCAGGAGTCGGGCCCTACGAATATTGGGTGCATGCCAGCTTTTGATAGAATTTTAATTACGGAAGCGGTCTGCACAGGAAAGTTGGGAAGGATAACCACATCCGAATTGGTTTTTATTATAGCAGGAACAAGTTCCTCAAAGCCCGATAAACTATCCCAAGTTTTAAACAAGCGAACCTTACTTTTAAAGTTAGCACTCAGTGTTTCGTAGAAATCTTTTGAAAATTTAGAGTCCCATGCGACAATTGCAGCTACCCTTTTCGCATGAAGATCATGCATTACAAACTTTTCAATTATTTTTGTTTGTTCATTACCGGAGGCGGTAAGTGATAAGTAATTTGGCAGCAGATTGAGGACTGATGATGAACTCGCGTATGGCGAAAGCGCGACAAAGTCGGTTCCTGCATTAGCGCGAGCAGCAGTCATCACCTCATCTGTAGTTTGGAACCCAACTGCAGCCACATCTGTGGTTTCCGTCACAACTTTTTTTAATGTTTCAAAGGACGATATGGGACCATAGGTATAGGGGTGATAGTCCAACTCAACATGCAGGCCAGCCCTTAAGAGCCGTTCCTTCATTTCAGCTAAGGCAAGCTTACAAGCAGGAAAGATATCTTTAAGGTATTTAGGGGAGTCGATTCCGCTCTCAGGCTTCTCAGATAGAATTGCTAGCTTTACGTTTTCAGCATAGGCAGCGGCGCTCAGCAAAGTAGTGACAATCGGGATCGTGAATTTCCAGCGGATCACTTGTGGACTTCCTTAGGGTAAAGATATTTGGCCCGCCATTGGGTGATTTGATTCTAAGCAACTTAGGTCCAAAGTGCGCATTTCTAACACGTATTAATTTAATATCAACTACTTTGGTTTATGTTAATTAAGGTATTGGCCTTAACTAGACTCACGCAATTCAAAGCAAATAACTACTACCAATACATTTAGTTGATATTAAAACTTATTTCTGATATCCGAAACATATGTATTTTTTGATACAAATTGCCGCATTAATTTTAGGCAATTTGCTGGATTTACTCCTGGGAAAATGGCTAAATTTTCCCGGCGTAACTTTTAGCGTCTCTGAGTTTATGATTGTCGTTTACGGCCACGAAATTGAAAGTTCTGCAGGGGAAAGGCTTCTGTGTGGTGAATCTTTTTCGACGAATGTGAACGGAAATGGAGTCGGAATTTCCTCGATGCTCGTTTGGGCGAAACAATCGGGAGTTATTCGTGAACTAAAATCTTACACCTCAGGAAGATTGAGAGGAACCTCTGTTTCTCTCAACATCCCTATATGAGCCAAAAAACCGTAAGATTAGCGTTAATAGGGGCAAGCGAAATAGTTTCGCGCATTTTACCTTATATCAAGGCAGTGCCCAATTTAGAGATTGCTGGAATAGCAGCCTCCACCGCCCAGCGTGCAAAAAGCTTTGCTGAGCAACATGCAATTCCAAATGTATTTAATTCCTACAACGAGGCATTTAATTCAAATTATGTTGATGCCGTATATATTTCAGTTTTAAGTGCAGATCATTTTACACTTATTCTTAGTGCCTTACGGTCCGGTAAACATGTCATTTGTGAAAAGCCTATTGTACTCACTACTACGCAAGCAGAACAAATCACTAACTTAGCTCGTGCTCAGAACCTCATTCTATTGGAAGCTATGATGTATCGATTTCATCCGCACACTCTAGCCTTGCAAAAATCTATTCCTTCTCTTGGAAAACTCAAATCTATTCAGCTAACATTCTCGTTTATTCTCGACCTTTCGGAACGCCGACGTGGTTTGAAAATTGCTGGCGGTGGCGCCACCTACGATTTAGGCAGCTACCTAGTAGATTTTTTAATCTCTAATCAAAGGTACTTCTCATTTTCCAACTATAACTGCCCACGCCCATTTTAATCCGTTGAATCCTGAACTAGCCGAGACCGAAATGAGCGCGGTTTTAACTTTTCCAGATGGATTCAAAGCTGTAATTTCTGCAGCTACCGACAGGTCAAGCATTAATCTTTGGGAATGTAGCGGTGAAGCGGGTTCGGTCGGAATTTTAAGATTTGATCCACAGGGCGTTTCTGACAAAAAGTCGGGTACTGTACTCATATGCACAGATGAAGACAGCAACGCTGATATTGTCTCTTTTGATGATAACTTTGACCCAATGGACCAATTTAAATTTGAATTTCAAAATTTTGCAGATTCTATCCTAGGAAAATCTGCTCCGTTTATAAGCTCCGAGGAAATCATATTTAAGACCAGAATTTTGGAACAAATTATGACCGTTATTACACCTACCGAATAAATTGCCTTCAAAATAAATCCAATCACATTCCTGGGTCTGTAGTATAATTCTCAAAACGCAAACCGCACTTGTTCTTGGCGGTACCCGTGGTTGGGAAGCATATTTCCACCCTAATCCACTCCAGCTAAGTAACTTGCGTGTGTTTCCGATTGGTAGTTCGAAGACTAGCTTCTCCATCCCACTCCTCGTTTTACTTGGGTCTTTGCCATTTCGACCTTTGAGAGTTTACTACTCTCTCATGTGCGCCAACTCTTTGGCTACGAGCGCCTTGAGGAGGAGAGTTTGTTTGAGCTTATGAACGAAATTTACGTTCATTACCAGAATCCGCTACATAATTTTTTGCCTACGCAGAAACTTAAAGAAAAAGCTAGAGAGAGTGCAAAGCTTATTAAAAAATTTGATAAGCCAAGAACTTCATATGCGCACTTGCTTGAACGAAAGGGAGGGAGCATGAATAATTTTGTTTTTATGCTCCGCTTCTTGGTGATGGTTATTGATGAGGCGATACGATTTTAATATAACTATGTTTAAAAAGCAGGCAATCAAAATTGTCCGCTTTTTAAATGATACCTTTAGTATCTGACTAACAGTTTTACCTAAAATAAAGAGCAAAATGGGGCATAGTGCTATTCATTGATTTTACATCTCGCGAAATTAAAATAACAAGACTAAAAATGCGGGGGCGCCAAGTGTATTTAAATTAAAAATATCAAAAAATTGTGCTGAATTTATATTTAAATCTATCCACTAATTTGCTGATGGATCTCCGAAAGTTTAACCGCATCGTGTCTGAAGTGGTTGGGTGTATTAGCTCCTGCTCAATCATATAATCAACCACGTCCGAATAGAGCCTATTCCATGCTTCGATTGAAATGCCTCGTCCTAAAGCAACCTCATGCGTATCCATTATTATTAACGTATGTTCGACATCATTTAAGGATTTTGATTTAAATACTGGGACATCACGAACTGCAACATAGCCACATTTCTTATAAAAATCGATCAGTGAGCCTGCAGCACACCCTAAAATATAACGCCTGCCGCTTTTGACTGCAGTCAATAACAAATGCGCAAGTAGAACATACAGAATATCTGAGCCTCGAAATGCAGGATCGGTACAGACCCTAGTTGCCTCAATAATTTCAGTGTTCTTTGGAAACCCTTGCGCAGGATAATCGACATACTGCTCATGTTCGGTTGGATCTTCGTTGTCGTGAAACATCGCCCTGAGGGAACCTATAATCCGCCCTTTATGTTTAACAATGAGGATTCGAGCTCTTGCATCAAACTCGTCAGCCATTTCCGAGACTGTTTTATCAATCGATAATTTGTTTGCTTGTTTATAGGCGTCAAATCTTAGCTGGAGTACTTCCTTATACTCTCTCTCGCTTTTTACATAACTGAAGTCCAGCCACTTGGATGCTTTTATAGGAAATCCATCTTCTTTTAGGGAAGAGATCGTGATTCCCTCAGCAAAATTCAGCAAGTACTCTGCAAGACTTGCTTTCAAAATATTGTCAGCACCAACCAATTCGGTCCCCAATACAAGAAATTCTTTTCCCTCGATTTCGGTTGTATCCAAGTGCCTTATAATTAATGTTGCTTGAACACTTCCGACAAGTGGAAGACTGATGGTAGCGGCAAGCCGTTGCTCCTTTCCAATAAGTTTGTTACGCATACTAGTTATTATTCGTAGGCCGCCAGATGAAATATTATCTAGTCTGAAGTGTACAAAATCATTATACCGCACTGGATTTGGCGCGACTCCTGTCGGGACAAAATCAGGCGAAACCGTCCAACGTTTAAAATCCCTTCGATCTTCTGTTGTCTGTGGCGAGCGGTCCGGTCGAAATGTCCTAACCCCAGCCAAAATTTTTCCCTGTTCTTGATACATTTCATTCACTATAAGGCCTGTATAGACTGCTGTATCTTTTCCCAGGGTAATTTCTATAGTAAGCTCATCGCCTTTTCCCAACGACCCTAGTCGTTTATCGGACACCACAAACTCTAGGCCAAACGGAGAATATCGCCATACCCTAACCTCGACCCATGCTTGATCGAGCTTTACTCGCGCTTTTAGTGCATCACCCTCCCTAATTTCTTCTGCATAAAAAGGAGCGTGTAAAAATTGAGATTCTTGCGCAACTGTACCTTGAAGTTTTTTAACCATTGATCTCTCCGCTTATTTTTAGAATTGGAATGCTATTCAACACCAATAGCTGGTTAAGAATATTTATATTATACTCGTTCGCTGGCAAAAAATAGAGTTTTGTCTGGTCTGGATAGGAACGAATACTCAACCCTAATTGACTTAGATCGGCCCATCTTAATTGCCAGTCGGAGCTGAAACTTTTCACTACAACATAAGCGGATTGCTCCAGAAGTATTCCTGCTTCGTTATTTATTAAATTTAAAATACTTTGATCCTTTGTCATGGCGTCTATGCGCGCTGCTAAATTTGCGGGCGATCCTATTATAGTTGCCTCCCGATGTCTTGCCGAGACCATATTTCCGACAAAGGCCATTCCAAATGTAAGCGTAAAAAATCTTTCAACTGAAGTTCGCCCTAAGCACCTAACGCGAAGTTGCTCTTCGAGAGAGCACCGGATTCCGTCCTTAAGACTTCTCAATAGGGACTCTTCAGGATCGTCCAAACTATAATAGATAAAAACTGCATCACCAACTTGCTTTGCAATTCCGCCATTTTCTTCAGCGGGATCAATGATCGCTCGAGCTGAAGGTATAAGCTCCTTTTCTAAAAACGTAATATCATCTGATCTGACGCTAAAATTACGCATATCCGAGAATAATACTGCAACCGTACACTTTCGAAGTTTCAGTGTTGAATCTAATGCGGCAATGAAAGTAGCTCCGCGTACGGTCATCAGCTCGATATTTTTTATAAGCACTGGCGATATAAAGCTTCTTAAATGTTTATCGAAGGTTTGTTGAGCAACAAAAGCTTCTTTCCTCAAGTCTTCGTTTTGAAAAGCTAAGGCACAGGAATCGATCCATACTCGCCTGACTAAGTGAACACTTAGGAGAATAAAAAGGCCTATTACAGTATCACTGAACACAAACCGTAACTCCGTATGTTTCTCCCAAAATATTCTGGAAGTACAAACTAAAAAGACTAGCCACGAGCTCTGTAAAACGAAGGAACGCGAAAAACTTGCCAGAACAATCAATGGCAACCAAATTAAATATGCATGAGAAATGTATGGTCCCAAGGTCATTGACCAGCTCTGCACAAAGCAGAGCAAAGTTGCCAAAAGTGTAAGGCAAGCCCTAATAGCTAGACTATTTTGACGGAAATAATACCCAACAGCGCCTAGGATTAAGATAGTTAGTGCCATTCCATAGCGATAGAGGAAGTATAAACGTAACGGCTGCTTAGCCTGGTCATTAAAGTGAAAGTGCGCAATATATATTAAGGGCCAGACAATCACCTGGAACCAAAATGCTTTCTTAACGCTTTCTAAATCATTCTGGTCTAGGCGCTTTCTAATTTTTGGATCTACCGTTAGAAACGGATCAAGAAGTCTAATGACCCATGTCGTTAAATTAGGCTTTTGAAGCATTATTACAATTATGCCGGCCAGAGACAAATATTCCCATTCTTATACTATCCACTTGTTTTATTGCTCCAAGGTAAGCGGCCATTTTTTCCCAGTGTTCGAATCAAGCCATTTAGTACCGCAAAATCAATTGGTTAAACTGTGCAGCAAAATAACAACGGCGTATTTCTTGATAAAACGCGCCGCCACGGGTGGTGCCTTAAGCAAACGGTAACGTTGCGGGAGTTTGACCCCGGCACTCACTGCGAAGTGGACTGGGCAGGGGATAAAATCCCCTGGTGGGACGAGAAAGGAAAGCGGCACGAGGCGCACGTATTTGTCGGCATCCTTTGTCATAGTCAGCTTTTATTTGCGCATGCCCTCCCTGATGAGAAGAGCACGAGCTGGCTTACGGCTCATGAAAAAATGTTCCAATTTTTTAAGGGCGTGCCGCGCGTGACCGATCCGGCCGAACTGACCCACCCGTTTCGGCGGAGTTGACCCACCCGTTC
>CAYYYP010000055.1:0-18896 GCA_964475985.1 uncultured Oligoflexia bacterium
TGAACTAAAGGAAAGAAATGACGAGCTTCAGAAAACCCAAGAGCGAGTGCAGGCTGCTAGTCGGTATATATCTGAATTTCTTGCAAATATGTCCCATGAACTGCGCACTCCCCTCAACAGTTCGCTTATTTTATCTAGGCTTTTAGCAGAAAACGCTCAAGGTAACTTAACGGAGGAACAAGTTGAGTTTGCCAAAACAATTTCCGCTGCCGGCAACGATTTACTGGATCTCATCAATGATGTGCTTGATTTGTCCAAGGTTGAAGCAGGAAAACTTGAGCTTCATCCGGAAAAACGTCCAATTAAGAAACTCATTGAGAATATGGAAAATATTTTTAGGCCCGTAGCGCTGCAAAAACACCTCGACTTTGAAGTGGTGCAACAAACGGACGTGCCTGAAACCTTAGAAACCGATCACCAGCGCCTTGAGCAAATTCTTAAAAATCTGTTAGCCAACGCATTTAAGTTCACCGCAAAAGGGCACGTTAAGCTTGAATTGAGCTATTCCGCGGCCGAAAAAAATATTTCTTTTTCCGTGGCGGATACCGGCATCGGCATCGCAAAGAACCAACAAGAAATTATTTTTGAAGCTTTCATGCAGGCCGATGGGACCACGAATCGTCACTATGGCGGCACGGGTTTAGGGCTATCCATTTCTAAGGATTTAACCAAATTACTAGGTGGAACGATTCACTTAGAAAGTGAACTTGGCGAAGGCAGTCGATTCACCATCATCCTACCCGAAACTTTTCATAAACCTATAGCCTACCAGAAACCTGCTGCACCGTTTACCCCAAAGCCAAAAACCAGTTTCAAATCGGCAACTCAACCAAAAGCTCACTCACCGACCTTAGCCGATGATCGCAAACAACTTTCGGACACTCATAAAAAAATTCTGGTGATCGAGGATGACGAAAAATTTGCAAAGATTGTTTACGATCTCGCTAAAGAGATGGGCTTTAAATGCCTCATTGCCTTAAACGCCGAGGATGGGTTCAATACGGCGCTTGAATTCCTACCGGACGCCATTGTTCTAGATATGAATCTACCGGATGGCTCTGGACTTGGGGTATTAGCAAGACTTAAGGAGTCTCCCCCCACGCGGCACATCCCGGTGCATATCGTCTCAGTGGAGGACTACACCCAAAAAGCCCTTCAACTCGGTGCCATAGGGTATAAATTAAAACCCATCAAACGTGAGGACCTCAAGGAAGCGTTTAAGAAGCTTGAGCAAAAATTTTCCCAGAAGGTTAAAAAACTTCTCATCGTGGAAGACGACGATGCCCAAAGAAACGCCATTCAAAAATTGATTGCCGATAGCGATGTTGAGATCACCGCGGTACAAAATGCAAAGGAAGCGCTGAGAGTCCTAAAGGATACGATTTTCGATTGCATGATCGTAGACCTCAGCCTGCCGGATATGTCGGGTTATGAGTTATTTGAAACAATGACGGCTGACTCCATTTCTTCTTTTCCCCCAGTCATTGTGTATACGGGGCGTTCCCTTTCGCGCGATGAAGAGGACCGCCTACGTAAGTACTCCCAGTCCATTATTCTAAAGGGAGCGAGGTCTCCCGAGCGGCTATTGAGTGAGGTGAGTCTTTTTCTGCACAGAGTTGAGTCAAAGATGCCCCGGGAAAAGCAAAGGACCCTTCACGATGCCCGCAGCCGGGAGAAAATCTTTGAAGCGAGGAAAGTGCTCGTGGTGGACGATGACGCCCGAAATATTTTTGCCCTCACCAGCGTACTGGAATCCAAGGGCGCAAAAATAGAAGTAGCCCGCAATGGCAAGGAAGCGCTTCAGAAACTGAATGAAGTAACGGACATAGACCTGGTCCTCATGGATATCATGATGCCAGAAATGGACGGGTTTACCGCCATGCGAGAAATACGTAAACAAACAAAATTTACTAGATTACCGATCATTGCCTTAACCGCCAAAGCAATGCGGGATGACCAAGAAAAATGTTTGGAGGCCGGGGCCAACGATTATCTAGCTAAGCCCGTGGATCTGGAGAAACTTCTTTCGTTAGTACGGGTTTGGATTTCCCAGGCGGGGCGGGTCTAAAATTGAGCAAAGAAGAGGATTTTGAAATTGAAGTCCGCCTCCTCTTGGAAGCCATTTTTCAGAAGTTTAACCATGACTTTCGAAAATATGCATTTTCATCCGTAAAACGTAGGGTCGCCCATGCGCTGCAGCAGATGGAATTTCCGACGGTATCTAACCTTCAAGAGAACCTTTTTCATGATCCAAAATGTTTTGGCCGCCTACTTCAGTACCTCACCATCGCCACAAGCGAAATGTTCCGAGACCCTGAATATTACGTAGCCCTACGCACGAAGGTTTTCCCCCTGCTTCACACCTATCCCTCACTTAAGGTGTGGGTAGCAGGATGCAGCACCGGAGAGGAACTTTACTCCTTGGCCATTTGCCTTAAGGAAGAAGGGTTATTGGAACGAACCATTTTGTACGCCACGGACATTAACCCCGTAAGCTTAAAACGAGCGGAAGAAGGCATTTTTTCGCTCGAGGATATTCAAAAATATTCGGAAAGTTACGAACTAGCCGGCGGAAAAAGTTTACTTTCAGATTATTACACTGCGGCCTATGATTATGTAGCCTTTGATAAAGATCTCATCAGATCCGTAGTTTTTGCGGATCATAGTTTAGCCACGGATCACGTTTTTTCTGAAACCCATCTCATCTCGTGCCGAAATGTCCTGATTTATTTTAATGCAGAGCTCCAGGATCGTGCGCTTAGCCTTTTTTACGAATCGCTCTGCCACGGCGGGTTTTTAGGTTTAGGCTCAAAGGAAAGTCTTCAGTTTTCAAAGTACGCTAACTGTTTTGAAATCGTCGATCGCACGGCCAAGGTGTTCCAAAAACAATGAACACAAATTACGAGTGCGTGGTCATTGGTTGCTCCGCTGGCGGAATTGAAGCCTTAAGCCAAATCTTTAGGGCACTGCCGGACGATTTTGGACTTGCCATCATCGTCGTAATTCACCTTTCAAAAAATTCCCCAAGTTTTTTCCAGGACTGTTTTTCTCGGCACACGAAGGTTCCCATAAAAGAGGCAGATGAAAAAGAACCTGTCCGGCCTGGCAATATTTATTTTGCGCCGGCGAATTACCATCTCCTCATGGAAGCCGATAAAACTTTTTCCTTAAGTACCGAAGCACCACTTCGGTTTTCACGACCCTCCATCGACATCTTTTTTGAAACCGCGGCCGACTGTTATCGGGACAGCCTACTTGGCATCATTTTATCTGGTGCAAACGCCGATGGTTCGCAGGGATTGCAAAAAATTAAGTCTCTGGGTGGCACAACTCTCGTACAAGACCCCAGCACCGCGGCTTTCCCAGAAATGCCGCAAAGTGCCGTGAGTTACGCTGACTTTGTATACGATCTATCTAAAATCGCCGCTTTCGTGGCTGGACTAAAACCTAGTTCATCGATAGAATTTATTTCCCCAGCGAGGAGACTTTAATTCGGATGAGTATTGAAAAAACCAAACTTCTGCTCGTTGATGACCTTAAAGAAAACCTAGTGGCCCTAGACTCGCTGCTCCGGAGCGAACAGGTGGAGATATTTCGTGCACCGTCCGGCCAGGCCGCACTTGAACTTTTGCTTGTCCACGAATTTGCCCTCGCTCTGGTCGATGTCCAAATGCCAGAAATGAATGGTTTTGAGTTGGCGGAACTTATGCGAGGAGCGTCCCGAACCAAAAATATTCCCATTATTTTCGTAACGGCCGGAGCCATCAACTCCCAAAATACTTTTAAGGGTTACGAAACCGGAGCGGTGGATTTTTTATATAAACCGCTAGATCCTCATATCGTTCGAAGCAAAGTGAGCGTTTTTGTAGAACTAGATATCCAGCGAAAGCTTTTAAAAGATCAGCTTCGGGAAACCAGAGATGCATTATCTTTAGCCGAGAAAGCAGTACGCACTCGGGATGACTTCCTCGCCATTGCGTCCCACGAGCTTCGAACCCCCTTAACTTCGCTCAATCTCCAAATTCAAATGCTTGCTCGGATCTTTACAAAGGCCGGAAACGGAAACTTACCAAAAGAGAAGTTTCAACGCGGCTTTGAAGTTTCCATTTCTCAGCTCAAAAATCTGGATAAACTTATCGGCGCCCTTTTGGATGTCGCCCGGATTTCAAACGGGAAATTTTCGCTTGAGACGGAAATCTTCAACCTTCGTGATCTGGTCAAGGAAACTTTAGACCAGTTCGCCGAACAGTTTCGTGCCGCAAAGTGTGAACTTAAAGTCGAGTTGAGCCCGGAGGTTATAGGTCGCTGGGACCGCCAGCGCACGATGCAGGTGATATCAAATCTTTTCGCCAATGCTGTAAAGTATGGCGCGGGCACCCTCGTGGAAGTGACCCTAAAAGCAACGGACGGCTACGCTGAACTGACTGTGAAGGACCGAGGAATTGGGATCTCAAAACCTGATCAAGTGAAAATATTTGATAGGTTTGAGCGAGCCGCAACGGAAAAAACCATCGGTGGGCTTGGTTTAGGCCTGCACATTGTACGGGAAATTGTGCTTGCCCATCGCGGAGAAATCAAGCTTGAGAGTGAACTTGGACAAGGGGCAACTTTTACGGTGCGTTTTCCTCTATAACCCTGCCGGCGGTTAGGTTCAAACTTACGCTGGCGCAGCGGGGGCGTATTTTGTAGGATGCCTTCATGGTTTACCTTATTCATTGGTTGGTTTCTGGTTTAGCCGTTATGCTTACGGCCTACTTAGTTCCAGGGTTTAGCGTCGCAAATTTTGGGTATGCTCTACTTGCTGCCATCGTAATAGGCATGGCCAACGCCGTGGTTTGGCCAATCCTTATCTTTCTAACCTTGCCCATCAATATTCTTACTCTGGGCTTATTTACCTTCGTCGTGAATGGCGCCGTCCTTAAACTTTGCGCAGCCCTTATGCCAGGTTTTGAAATTAGAACTTGGTTTGCGGCCATCATTGGCTCCGTTATCCTATCGCTCGTAAGTACGCTTTTGCATTATTTCTTTGTTTAAGTAGGGTCTAAGCTTTTTACATGTTTATCGGCGCGCCCCGAGTTCTACGAGAAAACGGCGAGGTTCGGATCTCCGCGACCATTCGCATGGCAGAAAAAAAACGTTCTCTGCCAACTGAAGTCTGGTTTAGTTTTCCGGAAAAGTTTGAGTCAGAAATTACGGTGGGGGTCGCTCCCTTCGTAACCTCGCTGCTTTTACTGGCAATGCAAGCGGGAGAACCCATTGAAGCCGAAGGTAAGCTTTCTCAGCGCCTTCACACTGGACTTGATCGGTATCAGAGTATTTTTCAGAGTTGGTACCCCGATCGATTTCAACGCATTCAAATTAAAACCGAAGGTTTTGAAATCATCGAAACGGGAAAGCCCAGAGAAGCCTTGAAGCCAAAAATCGCCTGCGCATTTTCGGGAGGCGTTGATTCATTCTACTCATTTTTTTCTCTCCTAACGAAAGATCAAAAAAATACCATTGGTTTGACCCACGCAGTTTTTATGGCGGGTTTTGATATGCCCCTTCATCTTACGGAGTCCATTTCAGAACTCACCAGGGCCTACGCTAAACTCATGGAAGACCGAGGCATCCAATTTGTTACCGGACGAACCAACCTACGTGACTTTGTAAATACGGTGGATTGGACCAATGCCCATGGACAAGCACTTTGTGCCACCGCCCTATTTTTTAAGGACGCTTGGACACAGTTCTATATCCCGTCGAGCTATACTTTGAGCGGCCATCCACGTTGGGGTACTCATCCTATGCTTGACCCCCTCCTCTCCACGGAATCCCTGGAATTTGTGCACCACGGCACCAACGCTAACCGCGTTGAAAAATTAAAGTTCTTAATGCGGTTTCCGGAAACCTTTTCCAATCTAAGGGTGTGCTGGATTCAAGACATCGGGCTTAAAAACTGTGGAGAATGTGAAAAGTGCGTTCGCACAATGATTGGTCTCGAGATTCTTGGGGTTGCCGCACACTACTCCACATTTAATACTAAGCTTTACATGGAGAAGATCCGAAGTCTTAAATTGCGAACCTATCAATCCCGTATTTTTGCCAAAGAACTAATAGCGGAGGCCGGGAAACAAAAGCGCCTAGATATCATCTTGAATCTGAGCTTAGCTTTTTTGAAACGAAGTTTTTTTCGAACAAAGCTTTGGATGTTTGAACGACGCAAACAAAACCCGTGAACCGCCATCTCGCCCGGCACTGCGTTTGCATTTGCGAATCCGAATTAAGTTTTGATTTTTTCTCTTGATACCTCCCTTTGATTTGTCACAATGGGCGTATGAAAAGGCTCTTGGTATTTGTCCCCATCTTGCTTTTATCGTTGATACCCGCTTGTTCCAGCGTCTCAAGGCCCAAGCTTAAAAATCTTGTCCTCATCCAAGGGGTCCATTTAGGTGGCTCCGTTTGGAACGAAGTTAAAAAATATCTGGAACCTAGCGACCTCCAAGTCATGGACTTGGCGAGGCTCGGACGTGATGTGTATGAGCCAGCGTCGCTTAAAAAAATTGCGGCATCGGCCTGTGAGATCATCGAGCCGGATTCCATTCTGGTGGGACATAGTTACGGCGGCGCCATTGCCAATGCGATTTTTGGCCAGTGCCCTGAAAAAATCATAAAAATAATTTATGTATCCGGAGTCGTTCCGCTTCGGGGCGAGAAGCCCTTTGACCAGATTTCTAAAACAAACGAAGAGAATTACTTAAAGGCGGTCACCATTAAGGATAAAAAAATCTTTCCAAAGGATCTCCGAACATTTTACAGAAATACCGACTCACAAATTAACCTAGATGGCCCATTGCCAACACTTTATTCAGAATGGGTAAGCCTTAACGATGAAACAGTGGAATATGATGAAGGCAGATTTCAGGCCTTGGCAAAAGTTTACATTTATACCGAGCACGATGTCGTCATTAGCCTTTTGAATCAGAAAGAATATGTCGTTAGGGCTGGCATCAAAGAGTCAGAAAGCATGGCGGCAGGGCATTATCCCATGGTCTCCGATGCCAAACGGCTCAGCGAACTTTTGGTGAAACACGGCAAATAAAAATCATTAACTTGGTTTGCGCCGAGCCCTAATGAAGTCCGTTTTTTCCCGAATTTGTTTTTCAAGGCCGACATCCTTAGGTTCGTAATACTTTCGATCCCGCAGGGCATCTGGCAAGTTGATCATGCCCGTGACTTGGTCCTCAAAATTATGGGCATATTTGTAACCCTTGCCATAACCTAAGTTTTTCATGAGTTTTGAAGGCGCGTTTCGGACATGCAAAGGGATTTCCAGATTGCCATGCTCACGCACGTCACTGAGGGCCGCTTCAATTCCCATATAGGAAGCGTTGCTCTTTGCTGCCGACGCCAAAAAAGTTACCCCCTGGGCGAGGCAAATCCTAGCCTCGGGCATCCCGATAAAATCTACGGCATCCCTAACGGCTACTGCGAGAGTAAGGGCCCGAGGATCGGCGTTGCCGACATCTTCGCTGGCGAAAATCACCATACGCCGGGCAATAAAGAGCGGATCTTCACCCGCTTCCAGCATACGCGCCAAGTAGTAAAGACCAGCATCGGGATCACTGTCCCGTAAACTTTTTATGAAGGCAGAAATGGTGTTATAATGTTCATCCCCGTTTGCGTCATAACGCATGCTTTTCTGGCCAATGGCTTGCTTAAGTCGCTCCTCCGTAAACGGTCCGCTAGGATTTGCACCTAAGTGATCGGCAACCCGTTCCAGAAGCCCTAACCCACGCCTCGCATCGCCATTCGCTTCTTCCGCGATACGCTCGACCCAATCCGGCGGAAAATTTTTAACTTTTGCGGCAAGGCCAAAGGTAGCGTCGGCAAGAGCTCGCTGCATGATGTCCACTAACTGCTCTTTAGACAGAGGCTTTAACACGTAGACTACAACCCTGGATAAAAGTGCAGAATTCACTTCAAAACTGGGGTTTTCTGTCGTTGCTCCAATGAGGGTCAGCGTGCCGTCTTCCACGTAGGGTAAAAGAGCATCCTGCTGGGACTTGTTGAACCTATGAATTTCATCAACAAATAGTATTGTCTTTCTTCCGTGCAGCTGACTTGCGCGCCTTGCCTGCTCAACAACTTCCTTGATGTCCTTAACTCCAGCCATTACGGCTGACATGGCGACAAATTCGCTCTCTGTGTGTTCCGCAACGATTCTGGCCAGCGTAGTTTTCCCAGACCCGGGCGGCCCCCAAAGTAAAAAAGAATGGACGCGGTCTTCCTCGATGGCCTTGCGTAAAGGCGCTCCCGGCCCAATGAGCGCTTCGTGACCAACATACTGCTCAAGACGTCTAGGCCTTACCCGATCGGGTAAAGGGCCCTTAAGCCATTTCGCCGACGCAGATTCGGAATCGCGCTCTGGTTTTTTTTGAAAAAGATTTTCCTGCTCGCCCATTGGCTAGCATTATACCCTTATTTTCCCGATAAATCCCCTGCGAACCGAATGAGCCCTTCAACGATGGAATGAAAATGGTTGTGCTGTAGAACCTTCGCATTTTGAAAGCGAATGGCTAGTCCCCGGGCAATGGCCGGAACCTTTGCCGTTCCGCCGGTAGCGCATATGAGATCAATATCTGAATTTTGAAGCCCTGCATTTTTTACGGTGGCGTCAATCGTCAACAGAACTTGCTCGATACGTTCCGCGGCGAAGGACTCAAAATCTAAGGCGGAGATCTCCTGCTCAACCTCTATATCGGCGTGGTTGAAAATAAGGGTTTCTGAGGATTTTTCCCCTAACGCTTTTTTTGTCCGTTCAATTTCCTCAAACAGCGAAAAACCAATCTGATCATTCACTAAAGTAAACAACCGATCCATCTTTTCACGATCCTTATCTCTCAGTGCCCAGGTTTTCACATTTTTAAAAAACTCTACAGTATCCCTTTTGCGAAGAATGGAAATGTCCGCCGGTGAACAAATTTTTTCCATGAGGTGCACGGGCATTGTAAGAATATTTGATCCAAAGGGCACTTTGTATCGCACATCAGAACCGAAATAATGCGACACACCTTTGCGCATTATGGTTGCATCTAACGCGTCTCCCGCGATGGATATGCCACCGATGGACAACACATCGGATGGGTCAAAGGCTAAGGCATGAGGTTTTAGTTTTATCACCGTGAAGTCAGAGGTTCCTCCACCAAAGTCTGTGACGAGCACCGTTTTTTCCTGAGATAAGGTGGATTTAAATTCATAGGCGGCGGCTAAGGGCTCGGGATAGAAATGAACTTCACTAAAGCCAGCAAGCCTTGCCGCTTTTTCTAACCGGTCCTGGGCTAGCTTATCCAGCAACTCATCGTCGGAAAATCGTGCGGGCCGCCCCAAAACCACGGCGGTCACGTCGCGTTGAAAATGTTGGTTTGCCCGGCTACGCATTTCCTTGAGAAACACCGAGACGATTTCCTCAATGCTGGTATTTTTCCCAGAGATCGTAGTACCCGCAAAACTTTGCTGGGGTAGGAATTTTTTAACGGACCGAATGAGACGCCCTGCCTGTTCGTCTTGTCCATGGCGTACATATTCTTCGATGGCCCGCATACCAAAGGAGGCGGTACCACCGTCCGGAAAAAACATAATGCTCCGCAATACGCTAGGATCCTTGGCATCGAGGTCCAGCGGAATGGGCCGATGCAAAAGATTTTTATTTAGGCTCCCGGTCGCCGCGCCTAACAATGAGTTGCTGGTTCCAAAATCGATGGCGTAGATCATAAAAAATAATACTCCCCTTTATAAATTTTGACGAGTATTGAGAAACTCCATGGATAAAACCCACCTCGCTACCAAAGCTTCCATTCAACATCATCCCAAAGTGGAATCACTTAAAGTGAAGTGGCCAGACATGACCCTCGCCGCAAAAAAGAAAGCCTTTTTGAAGCTAACCCGCGTTGAAGCGGAAGAACTTTTTATGGAGTTGAGTACGGCGGCCCAGGCGGAAATATTTGCAAATCTTGAAAGAGCCGAACAACGCTCCTGGGTGAGATTGTTGGCCCCCGATGACGCAGCGGATCTGCTCCAAGAATTTCCAGCGGATGAGCGACCAGCATTCCTTGAACTTTTGGACGATGACACTAAGAAAGATGTTATGGCTTTGTTAGCTTACGCCGAGGATGCCGCAGGCGGGCTTATGAATCCACGTTTTGTGAGGCTAAGGCCCGACATTACAGTTGACGTCGCCATCCGTTATCTTAGGGCCCAAGCCACATCGTCTGTGGAAACCATCTATTACGCCTACGTTCTTGATGCCGGGCAAAAACTCCTGGGCGTCGTTACGTTCCGGAACCTCTTTGTAGCTAACCCTGAAAAACTAGTAAGCGAAATCATGCGCACGGACGTGATCACCGTATTGGAACACCTGCAGCAAGAAGAGGTGGGACGAAAATTTTCTGAGCACAAACTCATGGTGCTTCCCGTTATCGATGAAGAAGGTGTCATGAAGGGTATCGTTACCATGGACGACGTAGTGGACGTGGTACAGGAAGAGGCGACCGAAGACATCCAAAAATTAGGCGGGATGGAAGCTCTCACGGCTCCCTATTTTCAGACAACGCTTTTTGAAATGATTAAAAAGCGCGCGGGTTGGCTTATGATTCTTTTTGTGGGGGAAATGTTTACGGCCACCGCCATGAGTCACTACGAAAAAGAAATTGAAAAAGCCGTTGTGCTGGCACTTTTTATACCGCTCATTATAAGTAGCGGGGGAAATTCGGGCTCCCAAGCCTCAACCCTTATGATTCGCGCCATGGCGCTGGGGCATGTCAGGCTTAAGGATTGGCTCAGAGTATTTGTCCGCGAAATCTCCACGGGTCTCGCCCTGGGCGTGATCCTCGGAGGAATTGGGCTATTACGCATTTTGCTCTGGCCATCACGTATGACCGTTTATGGGGAACACTTTGTACTCGTGGCCCTCACCGTGGCCGGGAGCCTCCTTGGCATCGTGCTGTGGGGCACACTCTCTGGTTCCATGCTGCCCTTTCTTTTGCGTCGCGTTGGATTTGACCCCGCCAGCGCCTCAGCACCCTTCGTTGCAACGTTAGTGGATGTCACCGGAATCATCATTTACTTCAGTGTTGCAAGTTTGATCCTCGGCGGCACACTTTTATAAATTTGCTTGGGTAATTTTGCCCAGTTTAAATTTCCCTGACGGGACATTTCTGGCCTCAGTCTCTGCAGTTTTAGCGTGAAATACGATAAAACACTCACACAAACATGGCCCTTCAATTGCAATTACTTTCAATCAGCAAGGGATCAATAGCTGATAACTAAAAACGTTAAGCTAGAAGATTTTTAACCTTCAACTCACAAACTTAAATTAAAGAATCGAGGCTATAAAATGAATTCCAACAATAGATCACAAAACAACAATAGCGAAGATAATCAAAACGAAAGGACATCCGGCGCTGGTCGAAACGACACGTCATCATCACGTACTGATGATCGATCAACGACGCAGGCACGCGGACAACAAGACCGCACTCAGCAAGATCGTTCTCAGCAAGGCCAACAGGGTCAGCAAGATCGTTCTCAGCAAGACCGCAGTCAGAATCAAGGTGGCAGAAGCGGCGAAAGGTCTGGATCTCAAAACAGATAGTAAAATCGTTGTCGATTAAAAAATCGATTTCGATCGAAAATCAGTTTTGACGATACCAAAAAAAGCCTCTGATCGAATACGGTCAGAGGCTTTTTTTGTATTTTTCAGTAGCAACCCCTGCCCCCAAATAAAATGATATGCAAACCGACATTTTGGTATAAAATGCCAAAAGAATTCAAGGAGCGTTGCGAGGCATTTTATTGCCCTAGGCTTGAATTCCCTACATCAAACGGCGCTCACCTCATGGATCGTGCTAGCTTTAGCCAGGCACGAAAAGGCGGTGAGAAGGGTTTGTGCTTTTTGTCATTCTTCATCCCACGCTTTTTCAAACCTGGTGATTCAAATTTAAGGAGTCATCATACTTTGGAAAATTCAAAAGATTACGTCATTGCCGATATCAAACTTGCCGACTGGGGTCGCAAGGAAATTAAAATTGCAGAAACTGAAATGCCGGGCCTTATGGCAATTCGTGAAGAATTCGCAAACGCCAAACCGCTAAAGGGCGCTCGCATTACAGGTTCCCTTCACATGACCATTCAAACGGCCGTGCTCATTGAAACTTTGCATGCACTGGGTGCTGAAGTTCGTTGGGCCTCCTGCAACATCTTTTCAACCCAAGACCACGCAGCAGCCGCCATTGCGGCAGCAGGCTTCCCCGTTTTTGCCGTAAAGGGTGAGAGCCTAAAGGACTACTGGGATTACACGCACCGTATTTTTGAATGGCCAGATGGTGGTCACTCCAACATGATTTTAGATGATGGGGGAGATGCGACCCTTCTTCTGCACCTAGGCGCAAGGGCCGAAAAGGATCTTTCCGTTCTCGCAAAACCTACTTCCGAGGAAGAAACGATTCTCTACGCCGCCATCAAACAAAAGTTAACGGTTCACCCTAATTGGTATTCTAAGCGCTTAGCCCAAATCAAAGGCGTTACGGAAGAAACCACCACGGGCGTGCACCGACTCATTCAGATGCATGCACGCGGCGAACTTAAGTTCCCCGCCATCAATGTGAACGACTCCGTAACAAAATCTAAGTTCGACAATCTCTATGGTTGTAGGGAATCCCTCGTGGACGGCATCAAACGCGCAACGGATGTGATGATTGCCGGAAAAGTAGCTGTGGTTGCAGGCTATGGCGATGTCGGCAAGGGTTCGGCTCAAGCTTTACGTGCGCTTTCGGCCCAAGTTTGGGTTACGGAAATTGACCCCATATGCGCGCTTCAGGCCGCCATGGAAGGTTACCGAGTCGTCACCATGGATTACGCTGCCGACAAGGGCGATATTTTTGTGACCACCACCGGCAACTTCCATGTGATCACCCATGACCATATGAAAAAAATGAAGGATCAATCCATCGTTTGCAACATTGGTCATTTCGACAACGAAATCGATGTGGCTTCCATTGAAAAGTACAAATGGGAAGAAATCAAACCCCAGGTGGATCACGTAATTTTTCCCGATGGAAAACGCATCATTCTTTTAGCTAAGGGGCGACTAGTGAATTTAGGTTGCGGCACCGGGCATCCGAGCTACGTGATGTCATCCTCGTTTGCGAACCAAACCATTGCGCAAATCGAGTTGTTTACGCGTACGGATAAATACCCACTTGGGGTTTACACTTTGCCTAAACATCTTGATGAGAAGGTGGCTCGTCTACAGCTTAAGAAACTAAACGCTGTACTTACGGAATTAAGGGACGATCAAGCCAAGTACATTGGTGTGCCTAAACAAGGCCCCTATAAAGCCGAAAACTACCGTTACTAAAGTCCAATCCGCGGGAGGAAGCATAACGCCGCCTCCCGCGGATTTACTTTTTTAAAACTCGTTGACCTTAACGGCTAAGGTCAAACCTTCACCCGTTGGAAGCATTGTCGTACGGAATGTTTTACCCTGAGCAATCATTTTATTGAAATCACGTAAGGCTTCAACACTTTGATTTTCTTCCGCAGTGCCGCTTAAAGTCTTCTCAGCGATATGACCCCAGGCAAAGGTATTATCTGCCATGAGAAGCCCGCCCATCCTCAGGTTTCTTAAGGCCCACGCGCCATAGGCCGGATAATTTACTTTATCCGCATCAATAAAAACTAAATCAAAGGGCCCTTCACTTTCAATCTGGGCTAGGTTTTTAAGGGCTTCGCCTACGTAGATCTGAACTTTATTCGTGAGATCTGCCCGCCGAAAGGACTCCGTTGCAACGGCCGCATGATGAGGTTCGTATTCAAATGTAAAAAGTTTTCCGTCTTGAGGCAGGGCCCTAGCCAAACAAACGCCGGAATAGCCTCCTAGAGTGCCGATTTCCACGATTTTTTTTGCCCCCACCGACCGGGCGAGGATCTCTAAGTGCCTGGCGTCCGCCGCCCCCACTTGAATTGGTGGAAGACCAGCCTTTTCGCTTCGGAGCTTAATATCCTCTAGCACTTTATCCTCTAGATTTAGGAGATCATACACATAATCAAAAATTTCTGGGTCGTTCTGACCAAAGGTTTTGTTCATGGGGCTACGCTACTGCTTTAGAAATTCATTTTACATCCAGGGCTAAAAATAAACCTTTAACTCCCTTAAAAGCGGTTTGGACCCTAAATCGAAAATAAATCGATTATTACTAAATAAAATAGCTTTACAACTAAATGTAATTTGTTTATAAATGCGAAGTCCATTTGGAGGACTATCTATGAAAAAGCTTCTGTCCGTCGTCAGCACAATTATCGTACTTGCCGCATTCTCCGGATGTAGCAAAAACTCAGAAAATAAATCTTCAGGACCTGGTTCCTCAGATTCCCCTTCCGCTAACGCGTCAATCGCCGCACCGGTATGGGATGCTCAATCTGCTGCAAACAACATTTTTTATTTAAATGAACAAATTGCCGTTCAAGAACAAGAAGGAAATTATGAACTGATTTTCTCAACTGGTCATGTTTACCAAAAAGTTGGCGATCAACTTTTCCTCGTAAGCGGATCTAGCGCTTCTCGCATCGACAACGCGGAATTGGCTCAAGAAATCCTTTCCAACAGTCGTTGTGAAGTGACTGGCCCCCTTCTTTCGGAACACGTTGAACTTGGTTTCATTTCGGGATCCACTTCAACCTCTGAATCAGGCGATCAACGCATTAGCCTCATCGGAAACGTTTTAAATCAAGAAGAAGGCGTTTCTAGCCCCAACACCAATATGGTTTGTACGGTGACTTCAGCTGACCGTCTTCGTGGAATTGATATCGTAGACGAAATCTTCCGCGAATCCGCCGTCCTCACCGATGGAATGGGTCAACTCATCTCCATGCCAGAAGAAGAGCCAGCTCCAGCCCCTGCCGTTGAAGCAGCTCCAGCTCCTGAAGCAGCTCCTGCCGTTGAAGCCGCTCCTGAAGCTCCTGCTCCTGAAGCAGCTCCTGCTACGGAAGAACCTAAGGATGAGACCACTCACACCGAATCAGACGGCGAATAATTCGCAACACTGATCGGTCCCGAATCCCCTAAAAGCAGTAGGCGCTCTTTGGAGTACCTACTGCTTTTTTCGTTTTCAGCGCTTAAAAGCACTGCCGGTGTTCCTGCTTTAAAATCAATCCGCATTAGCCTATAGAATCCTTCGGCATGAAAAACGGTATCACCGAACAGTTTCTTACCATCCAAGGCGAAGGCAGATCAGTCGGCAAACTTGCTTATTTCATTCGGTTCGCCGGTTGCAATCTGTGGTGCGAGTGGTGCGACAGCCTGCACTCGGTTGACCCTAATCTCTTTCGTGGCAAAACATTTTCCATCGATTACTCAAAGGTGCCAGAAAACTGTAACCTCATCGTTTTGACGGGTGGAGAGCCTACACTCTTTGATTTACCGGAGGTAAAAAAGCGATTGAGCGCCGCACACCCCCACCGCATTTTTGAGGTGGAGAGCAACGCTACGGAGTTTCCGCAAAATATCGTAAACGACTTCGTATGGAATCTTTCCCCAAAACTTCTGTCTTCCGGGCAAAAAACTAAATCCATGGAATTAAAACGTTTACGTAATTTAAAAAACTGGGCCGACTATTCCAGGGATCACGAAAATGTGACGTTTAAATTTGTCGTAGGCGGCGAGGAAGATCTCCTTGAAGTAGACGGGCTAGTGCACACCCATGGCATAATGCCTCACCTGGTTTACCTCATGCCGCAAGGGCAGACTCAGAAAAGTCAAAGCTTAGCCGCGGTAGAGTGGATCCTTGAGGCGTGTAAAACACGCGGATTTAACTTTAGTCCAAGACTTCACGTCATTTATTGGGGCGATAAACGCGGAGTTTAAGGGTCTTTTGCCCAAGCAACTCTAGGCCTCACCAAACGGCCGACTTTCCTCTGATTAGTTTTTAAGCGGGATATTTTTTTCTACCCCCCTTTTTCAAAGTTTGAATTCGCGTATCCTTTGGCTTAGGAGGCGCTTCGGGATGAAAACCAAGGATGGATTTTTTAGGAAATTGGGCGTGGGATTTTTAGTCATGGGCAGTGTAGGTCTGTCTGCCTGTTCTGAAAAATCCTCCGTAGCAGCTGGCAGCACTGTGAGCGCCGCCGCCGCACCGGCCGCAAATCCCCTGGCTCCAGCGCCCGATAATAGCGGACCTTCCGGATCCCCTGGCCCCCAACCGGCGCCCGTCGCTCCACGCATTGTGGAAGCGAGCTGTCACGCGCGCTCCATCCAAATCACTTCCAGTGCCGTTAAATTTTCTTGTTTCAATATTTTTATTGAGGGCGTGCTGAGTGAAATGAGTTTTGCCGTGCCCGTCTCCCACCCTATGGCAGGCCCGATTTCTAGCGTAGTTTCTTCCTTCATCAATACGGAAATGAACATTACCAACGGCCTAAGGGCAATCATACAATTTGACCGAAACATGGCCATGATCGTGCACCAAAGAAATGCCTATGAAGTGATCACTCCATTCACCCAAAGCTGCCATTCGGCCATAACCGCAGAAATGCGCGGTATGTTTCGATTTAAGTATGATGCTAATCCACAATCCCAACCATCCGTTAGAGGTACGATTGGCTGCCAAATGCCTACTTGTGGACTCGTTGAAGAAGTTGAACTTTATAACGCGCTTTAGGTAGCAGGCGTTTCAGTTTTTACTAAGACGGGTTGGATCGCAAAACTCACATTCTCTTGAGCAAATTTGCGAAAAATTTCCAACAACAGTGCCTGTTGATTATCGGCAAAAACTGTATAATCTGGGCTAGAAACAAAAAAAACGAGCTCGTATTCGAGTGCTGAATTCCCGAATTGCATGAGATGACAACGATCAAACTCAACCTTTTCACGATTACTTACCAACTCTTTGATCCAAGCAGGAATTTGCTCCACCAAATTAGCAGGCGTTGAGTAGGCGATATTGAAGTTGAGCACCACACGCCGGCGCCGCATACGTTTGTAATTATGGATTCGACTCTCCAGGAGTTCCTTATTGGACATGATGATTTCTTCGCCCGATAAGCTGCGTAGCCTAGTGGTCTTAATGCCAACCTGTTCAATGGTGCCCTTTTCCGCGCCTGCCGTTATGAAATCCCCCACGACAAAAGGCTTATCTAAAACAATGGAAAGTGAAGCCAAAAGGTCACCTAGTATATTTTGTGCCGCCAGGGCCACAGCGATTCCACCAACGCCTAGACCCGCCACAAGCGCACCGATATTCACTCCGAGATTACTCAAACCAATCATGACGAGAAGAGTGATAAATATAGCCTGAATCCCGGTATGCAAAAGCCCCAGTACCGATGCCGACGATGGGTCACGCTCCATTTTTTCGCGAAGCACCGTATCGTTCCAGATATAAATGAGACGAAAACCCCAAACTGCAATTTGAAACATCGAAGAAACGACCACCGCAAACATAATAATTTTCTGAAGCAGAGGGGATGGATCCAAAGGTTTAGTCAGAAGAAAAAACGTCCAAACAAAAATGGAACTGGGCTTAGTCCTATCTACGAGTTCAGCAATCACATCGTCCCACTTAGACGCCGTATGATTCGCGAAGCGCCGAAATCGAGCGGACAAGGCACGTAAGATTAACTTCGCCGTCAGCGTGATGATGACGGAAATGACGGTCATGGCTAGCCAAGACCACACACTATCGGAAGTAAAAGTTGAACGCATTTCTCCGAACCATTCACCTACGGGCATAGGCACATCCTTTCTTGAAACAGGCTTAAAGCCTTTATAAATTAGAACCAGTTTTCACGAACGGTTTTAATATATTAGGCGGGTTGTTCCAAGAAATTTAACTCGGTATCAATGACTCACATTCATGCAGGTTTTTTTTAGAACTTCTGATCGGCCTTGGGTGAAGGGACCACTCGCGGAGAATGCTTTTTGAATTGTGCGGAAAGAAAATCAACATTCTCGTCCGTGGCAAACTCTTCCGGCAGTTCAAAATCTACTTGTCCGGTGACTACGTCATAAAGCGCGCCTACGATCATAAACTTTTTCTGCTCCACGAGTTTGCGCATTGGAGCGCTCCTGCGAGTTATAAGCTCCACACTTCGTCGCACGTTTTCCACTGCGACTTGGTGCTCAAGCACCTGGCGATCAGCACTACCCTTAGCACTGATGACCGCGTTCACGGAGGGAGAGATCTTCTGGACGATTTTTTCAATATTCCCACTGAACTGAACGCCGTCTAGCCCTGCACCCAACGCAGCCTGGACGGCCCCACAATGGGTATGTCCCATGACAAGGCAAAGCTGCGTACCAAAACTAGAGGCTGCAAATTCAATACTGCCAATGATGGAAGGGGAGATAATATTGCCGGCAATTCGGATCACAAATAGATCACCTAGACCCCGGTCAAACACAATTTCCGTGGGAATGCGCGAATCCGAACAAGTTAGGATGACGCTAAAGGGAGACTGCCCGTTTTCTGTAATGTTTTTTAGTTTGTCCGTACTGATGACCGTTTCGATGGATCTTAAATTACTTACAAAACGTCCATTGCCCTCCACAAGGAGTTCAAGGGCTTGGGTGGGGGTTAAATTTTCTGGATGATTCATTTTTCTACTCCGATTGGCAAAAGCGCTTGGCCCATTCCATAAGAAATCATGGGCCAAAGTTCATATATTAAGAATGAAGACCAAATATCCGCGCAACAATCTCAGCTGCGCGGTGGCCGCTCCGGAGCGGAAAGTACAGTACTAGAAAAATTAAGATCAGCCCATGAAACAAATTTGGTTTCTTCCCAAGCAAAGGGGAACTGTAAGGGCGTCATTAAGACATCCAGGGATTTAACCACTTCATTCTGGCCGTCGGCATCTTCTTC
>CAYYYP010000056.1:0-17940 GCA_964475985.1 uncultured Oligoflexia bacterium
GTAAATCATGGCCCGAGCGGTGAATCTCAACCGAGGCGAGAAGGGGCATTCCAAGCAATGCGAAATCCCCGATGGCATCAAGGATTTTATGCCTTACGAACTCATCATGAAACCGGAGGCCTTCAGGATTCAACACGGAAGTTTCATCAAGTACGATGGCGTTATCGAGGGAGCCGCCTAAAGCCAAGCCCTTGCGACGCATCATTTCCACGTCACGTAAGAAACCAAAGGTCCTAGCGCCAGCAATTTCTTTTGCGAAGAGCTCAGCAAAACTAGTTTTTGCGCTATCGAATTTAAACTTTTGCGCGCCAATGGAAGGATGGGAAAAATCAATGCTCGCAGAGATGGAAAAAGATTCAGCGGGTTTTGCTTCGATGAAACGGTCACCATCACGCACAGAAATGGTTTTTTTAAGGCGTAAAACTTTTCTGGCTAATGAAGTGGATTTAACGCCCGCGTCCCTGAGGCCTTCGAAAAATTCACGGGAGCTTCCATCCAAGATGGGAACTTCTGGTGCATCAATTTCAATGCGTGCGTTATCGATGCCAAGCCCCGCAAGGGCCGCCATTAAATGTTCAACGGTATGAACAACATTGCTGCCATCGGAGGAAGAGAGGCTTGTGCAGAGCGTTGTACTTTTTACGCGAGTGATGTCTGCCTTGATGATGTGACGAGGTTGGCCCCGACCATCATAACGTCCAGGCAAGGAAACGTCGTCGTTCAGACCAGCTTTTTGGTCAACTCGAACAAAAACAATTCCACTACCGGCCGGTGCGGGGTTCACGATGCAGGAAACTTTTTTACCGGAGTGTAGCCCGATACCTTCAAATTTAGCGCTGCGGCGCAGGGTGGTTTGGAAACCATAGGAAGTAGGAGGAAAACTCAATGCACTTAATGGTGAACTTACGGGAGATGGGGAGGTGACATCCAAGAGGCCTTCACTGATGCGATCATGTGAGACGGTTGAGTTTTGTACGATGCTTGGATGTGATCCGTTGATGTGTCTAGGCACAGTAGTGTGGGCTCCCTTGCCACTAGGTAACGCAAGGGGTGTGCCAGAATTAACTTTTAAAGTTAAATAGATAGGCTGAATGTGCCGGTATTTGACGATCGAAAAAAAGCTTAAATATCAGCAGGTTATAAGGCAGGACATCTGTTCTAGTAGTTGATTGATTTAGTCTAAAATCTGACAGCGACGGTTTTCGAGTGAGTTGTATCAAAACTACAACATCAGAACTGTTGCAGCTCTCTCTATTTGAGAAGCTCTTGTTGTAAGAATGTACCAGTGGATTTCCCCAATAATTCAAAGGCTTTTCGCGTTGCGACACGTCCTCGAGGGGTACGTTGAAGAAACCCTTCTTGAAGCAAAAAGGGTTCGTATACTTCTTCTAAAGTAGACCGCTCTTCACCTAACGCCGCACAAAGCGTTTCGATTCCAACGGGGCCTCCATCAAACTTTTCGATAATGGAAGTGAGGAAGCGGTGGTCCATGGAATCAAGTCCGTTGATGTCTACTTCAAAAAGTGTGAGGGCTTTGTGAGCGACTTCTTTCGTGATGAGAGATGCTTTTTCAACTTGAGCAAAGTCACGCACCCGTTTGAGAAGGCGATTTGCGATACGAGGAGTGCCTCTGCTGCGTTGCGCAATTTCAAGTGCACCTAGCGTATCGATTTTCATATTGAGGATGCTGCTGGACCGTTCAATGATTTGTCTCAACTCTTCTGGTTTATAAAACTCTAAGCGAAATTGAACGCCAAAACGGTCGCGCAATGGACTGGTAAGAGCGCCTGTACGGGTAGTGGCTCCAACTAAAGTAAATGGCGGTAAATCAATTTTAATGGTTTTTGCCGCGGGGCCCTGCCCAATGATGATGTCGAGTTTGTAATCCTCCATCGCGCTGTAAAGAACTTCCTCTATCGAAGCATGGAGTCGGTGAATTTCATCGATGAACAATACGTCGTGGGGGGCGAGCGTCGTAAGGAGTGCAGCGAGATCGCCCTTCTTATCGAGTACGGGTGCTGCGATGGTATGGAGTTGGCCGCCCATTTTACGGGCAATGATGTGAGCAAGCGTAGTTTTGCCAAGGCCTGGAGGGCCCGCAAGTAAGGTGTGGTCCAATGCTTCATTTCGGTGGTTCGCGGCGGCAATGAACATTTGCAAGTTGGCTTTGACCTTTTCTTGGCCAATATATTCAGGAAAATCTTGGGGCCTTAGCGAAGTAGGCGCCGAGGCATCGGGGTCGTAGGTGGTTTTCTCGCTGTAAATAGTTTCGCTTGAAAAATCTGAGTCGAAATCGCCACTGAAATCTTCACGGGGGCTGAGGAGGGAAGACTTCCGATCAGACGGGGTCTTTGGTGTTTTATCCATTTGAGATACTCAATTGCTGAAGCGATTTAGTGATTAAACCTGGCAAATTTAAAGGCACCTTATCGGTTTGGGATTGTAAACTTTTGCGCAAAGCCTGGGCGGCATCGAATTCTTTATAACCAAGGGATAAAAGTGCAGCCATGGCGTCAGATAGAATTTCATTTTCAAGTGCATCGGCTGAGGGCTGGGCGGCAGCCGTATCGGCAGAATCAATTGCGTCCGCGGAAGTATCCGGCAGTGCGTTCAAGGCCTCTGCGTTCACCGGAGGTGAAGTCACGGAGGACCACGATGGGTTGAAGGGTCGTGAAAGCTCAGGTTTTGTGAGTAGGAGTTTTTGGACCTTGTCCTGAAGGTCGAGCACCATTCGTTCCGCGGTTTTTTTCCCGATGCCGGGGATGGAAGTCAGGGTTTTTTTATCATCGCGCATGATGGCGTGAATGACTTGATCGGCCGTGACGATGCTCAACATGGATAACGCAGTTTTATATCCGATCCCCGAAACGCTGGTCAGCGCCAAGAATACGGATTTTTCCCACTGAGTAAGAAAGCCGAACAACTCCAGTGCGGCTTCGGACCTGCCATCGGCCCGAAGGTGAGTGTAGATATAAAGCCCCGTTCTTGCGCCGGGCTTTAAAAATTGGGTGTGACGAGTGGCGAGCTGCACTTCGTAAGCCACGCCCTGAACATCAATCAAAAGAATGGAAAGGTTTGCTTGCTGCTGAACTCCAAGAACTTGACCGGTAAGCGCTCCAATCATGTGATGACTCCGTATGGCTGAGGATAAAATTTATGGGTTTGGTTCCTGGCCCGCAAGCCTTTGGGCCTGCTGCACCCGGTTCTGATAGGTGTATGAGTTCAGATGACATATGGCAATGGCTAGAGCGTCAGATGCGTCAGACGATGGAAATTCTTTGATGCGTAAAATGAGCGAAACCATTTTAGCGACCTGTTCCTTGGTGGCGTGCCCATGGCCAACTACGGCACTTTTAATTTCGTTGGGGCTGTATTCAAAAACGGGAAGGGCCGCCTGCATTCCGGCCAGCAGAATGACGCCCCGGGCTTGGCCCAGTTTTAATGCGGCGGTGGCGTCTTTGGCGAAAAAAACTTTTTCTAAAACAAACTGCGTGGGCTGATGAGTGACGATGAGCTCGGTGATCAGGGTATGAATCTCGAACAACCGTTCGGGAAAAGATTTTTTTGGGTTGATCTTTAAGGTACCGAATTTGTGGACCAGATATGAATTCGTGGATTGGGATTGAACGGACTTTGACACGACGGCGTAACCGACCATGCGGGAACCGGGATCAATGGCGAGGACTCGTGAGTTGGTAGGGGGACTTTGGGTGGCGGACACAGAGCTAAGTGTATCGTGAAACGCTGTGGGCGCAAGAGGGGTTGGGCGGGGAATTCCCCAGGCCGCGTGGGGCAATAGTTAAATCTACGAATAACAAATTGGATAATAATGCCTATAATAAACGCATTTTAGTTTACGTTTATTATAGGCATTAATGAATTATGGGTCTAAATCGGGTCCCTCTTGGCCCCGGAACCCTGGCTTGGAGTTAACGACATGAAAACGGGCCACGAGGTCAATCCCCGTAGCCCGTTTGTGTGCTGTATATAAATACTATTTACGATGCGGGTGCCGCAGGAGCTGCGGGTCGCGCAGATACGCCGGAACCAAAGACTCCGTTTCCGGAACCGCCACCAGTGCCGTCGGATCGTCGAGAGCGTGGACGCCGCTCAAAAAAACCGTGACAGTTTACGGGAAGGAATTGATTTACGTATTCATCGAGCGATTGCTCAGGATTGCTAGCAGGCGCATTTTCGGAGTTAGAGGTCACGATAGACCAAGTGCCGGTTAGGGCGTCTCGAGAAGTAAAAACGTGGGTGCGCAAATCATAAGCTGACCTAAAGTAGAAGTTATTTGCTGTAACCAGTTGTCCTCGGAACCTAACCGTTATGGGGTGGTGAACGGCCGTGTGAATCGCAATTTGGCGCATGTCTTCTGCTTCGGTAGGCAATGAGAATACCGTGGAAATCCCTCGGTAGAGATTTGGTGCAGCAGTATGATTAGGAGAAGTTATATTTACGCATGCTCGATTTGGCATGACCGAAAAATGAAACTCCATTCTTTCCTGATCCTGAGAGGCATGGACGGGAAATTGTGGATTGGCCCTCATACCAGCGGGACAGTTCGCAGCATCAAAAGTCAAAGCCGCGTTTTGCGAAAATATGAACGCGTCCAACATTGCGACATGGGTTCGAATGTCGTCATTTGATAGCGGAGTCGGTTGCGCTATACGGGTAAGCGCGTTTTGAGAAGAGGGATGAGCTCTCAAAGTACCCAAGAATGAAGTGAGCTGCCGTAAATTTTCTTCAATATAAAAATTTGGATTGATTTGGGCGCCAAACGTCGCTTCCAGTTCACGTACAACATCGTTTTGCATCTGAGTGCAGCGATCGAATTCCGCTGGGCTAAGTGGAGGCAAACGTCGAAATGAGGTCGTTTGCGCCTCCGCCATTTGCATAAGACCCGTCAGGCCTAACAATAAACTTCCTAAAATATTTACGTACTGCTTCAACTTCAACTTTTTCATAACGTTCACCTTTTACTGTTTTAATTTGAATGCGGCAGATTTTGCCGAATTTCCAATATATTAGAGCAATGCTTGTGCCAGGGGTGTGTCAAATTAAGGTGCTAATATTAATAGAAAATATTTACAGCGAAACGCGGGATGTGAAAATATAGTGTTCAGGTGTCCAAGGTTTTAGCGAAAACTGCAAAATTTTGCCAATTTCGCAAAATTTCGTTTGGCCGCAATATAGAAGAGATGGCCATTAAAACGACCGTTCCAAAAGTCCACGAGCATTCTGAACTAGGTGAGCTTATTCTGAGTTGGAGGAGCGAGAAATTTCGATCGGCTTTAGCGCTCTTCAAGGAAACGAAATTTTCCTTCAGCTATTACAGTTATGTCGACTTCGAAAAAGGTTCTTTGCTCCC
This sequence comes from uncultured Oligoflexia bacterium, assembly GCA_964475985.1. Classification (GTDB taxonomy): domain Bacteria; phylum Bdellovibrionota; class UBA1018; order UBA1018; family CAYHWW01; genus CAYYYP01. The sequence goes on from CAYYYP010000056.1 coordinate 5,372, forward strand.
TACAGTGGGGCAGCTTTTAGAGCTTACGAAATATTTTAAAAAAGACGCTAAAAACGCGGTTCTAATTTGGGCGAAATCCCAGATGCCGAACGCTGAACTCAGATCGGTCTTTGAATTGGCGTACGCTTCTCAAAGTGCGGCGCAAGGAACGGTGGAAGCTAAAGCGTCTGAAGACGAGACCGCGACTTTGCCACCTATGCTGGAGAATACTTGGGTTTTCAACGAAGCAGATCGCAAACTCCTTTTGAAGTGGCCCACCCACTGGGAACTTTGTTTGAAGTTAGCCCTTAGGTTTCCTCGGGTCGTAAGATTTAATGAATTAGGTTTTGCTTCCCAAAAGGAGTTTGAAAATTTTTGTGAAAAAAGCCTTGGTCCATGGATCGAACAGGGACGAATCGTGGGTAATGAAACGGGGCTACGGCTTGCATTACCTCACCTCCATTTGCCGAAAAGCGAACCGTGGCATGAAGTCAGGAACGGTAATGTGCAGCGAGCGGCGACTGCGTTGCTGGAAAACTTGACTCCGGATTCTTTGAAGGAGCAAACGGCCTACCGAGGGCTTCTGAATCGGAACCTTTCCCCAAAGCTTATGAAAAAGTGGGTCACCAAGCTTCAAAAACTTGAGGAAGAAATCCTTGCGGAGTCCTACGATGCTGACGAGAGCGAACGCCTTAAAACCTGCTCGTTACTCATGCTTTTCGGCGAGCGGAAGCTTAAAGTAAAAAGTTAGGACAAGTTTTCGCTAAACTTTACTCAAAATTCGAGGATCAAATTCCGCGAACTAAAGATGCGCGCCGGGGCGGTGGCAATCCGTTTCGGTCCTACGAATCGCTTCGTTATCGGCGCGTGAGATATCTTCCGGAGTTTGGAATCTTTCCCTGACGCGTCTATGCACTTCGCCTAGCAAACTTGAGATCTGCGGATTGGTGTTGGGATCCACGCCCAACTGCCTTGCAAAATCCCTAGAGAATTGTCCGAAGCTTACGGCTTCGGCGACATCTCGCACGTGGGCTGGGTTGCTAAGATTTCTTACATTAAGTGGAGCGCCATTTGCGTCTCGTAAACCTTCCCTGCCGACGAGCTCATTGACTCGGTCGTGGAGTTGATTGTCCAATCGTCTTAAGTCAGCGACTGCCGTTGCGTGTGGCGAGTTCGCGGCGCGATTATCATCGTTTGCAGTATTCAATACTCGCTGTGCGGCGGAATCCCGCTGCGCAAGCAAAGTGTCGACGTTTGCAATTTGTCTTCGGCCGGCCGCAGTCCTAACTCGGTTTACGATGCGGCCTATGATGTTACGATTCTGAGGGTTTGAAGCAAGCGCTTGCCTCAGCGGTGAACTTCCAGGCGGTGCCATGGAAGGGGCAACGGGTGCGGCATCGCTTGCGGCAACTGCAGGGTTACGTGCGCCTGCATCGGTGCCGGGTGCGGTTCCGGGTTGACGAGAGTGGGCTGGGGTCCCACTTTGATGGGCTGCTTCAAGATATCTGGCGGCTGCGGTGTAAACACAATTCAAGTCGCCGGCACAACCACGGACTGCGTCGGAAATTCTAGAATCTGGGCCGTGTTCAGCGCCAACGGCATGCCTTTGGATTTGAGGAACGTGCCGTCTAATGCGTCGAATATCACCGGCAATGCGTACGAGATCTGCGGGATCTGCATGTTCCATCGCGCGGTTAATTTCGTCGAGTTGAGAGATCAAATCTGGATTATGCGGAGGTCGCTCCCTTGCCGCAGTTAACATGTCGCCCAAGGACCTTCGGAAAGCTTCCGCGAAGGATTGCCTTTGGGCGGGAGTGGCATCAGGACGACTAGCGGCTTCAAGCTGGGCGTGCAGGTCGGACGCAAGGTGGGGCTCACGATATGGTGATCCTCCCCGGCCATGATCATGAGATGCGTTTCCACCGAGAATATCCGCAAAATGGGAATACCAACCCAAAGGAATCCCGTGCGGTCCCGCGACATCCGTGAGGTGAGGAACATGATTACCCAGGAGATTGCTAGGATCGACGATGGCGCCGACTAAGAAGTCTTTAACGAAATGAGCCAGATTCGGTTGCCTTGATTCCAGATCCCGTAAATATTCGCCATCCGTAATTCCAGCGAGCATGTTTCCGCGCATGTAGTGTCTTGTTCCGTTAGGATCCCAGATACCTTCGTAAAATTGCGGTGCATTTCCAACTAATGCGATTCCAACTGCCTGTTTACCAAAATTCCCCGCCGTATTTCTGAGGATATCTCTTACCATATTAGAGCTGCCGGCGGCGGCTAACGTTGAGATCGGGTTTCTTATGGCAGTTAGAATTGCGGGACCGGATCCACGGGCCGCTTGTAATGCACTTCTGATGGCCATCCCAGTTGTACTGCGCAGCTCGGCTCCGACTACGGCACCGGCTTCATTTAATAATTCTCTCGCTACCAATTGTCGTAAGGCCATGGTTCCGGCCTTTGCGATAAGACCACCAACTACCGTTGCGCAGCCGTACGTGCCTAATGCAGTTAACGCAGGCTGAATGACGCGTGCACCACCTGCAACGATTCTTTCATCGGTACTTAAAGCGGTTGCACTAGCTAGAGTTGAACAAAATTGCTGTCCGAGTTCGGGTGAAAGGGATTGATTGCAAACCGAGTTTGAAGAAAGTCCAGACTGGCTGGCTCTTCCGAAACAGTTAAGAAGTTGATTTGCAGCGGAGGGGTCTCGTAAAAAAGAACGTCCAGCCTCGCGGCCATTTCCACAAATATTCTTAATTGAATCTCTAAGGATGCCCAAACTAGAATCGGGTGATAAATCCGCAAGCCCCCTAGCACGCACTCCATTGATGGCTACACCATTTTCCGTGGCGCCGGTGATGGCATCCACTACATCGTCAGAAGTGGTTCTTTGCAGGTAAATCTGACTTTGTGCAGTATGGCGTATTTGCGCGATTCTCTCTTGGTCCGTTCGAGTGTGGCGAGACAGAAGCTGATGTAGCGGAATTCCACGATGAGGTCCATCGGGCACCGGGCTGAGCAAAATGGACTTTTCATTCAAAATTGCGGCGCGACGGGCCCTGAGCGTCAATAGCAGATTCAGTTTTACACTACAAAGGTCTGTATCATCCACGGCTACGCCCCGCGGGGCTTCCATATGCATCGATTGAAGCGCAATGGCATCTCCCGCGGTGGTCTGGCCTTGAAGTGAGAGGGTGCTGTTGTCGGCGCGGGAAAACTGAATATTCCGACGTGTTGCCTGCATGCGCATACGGGTCGGAGTGCCGCTTGCCGTACAAAGTGCTCCAGCCGCGGTATTTATATCTGCGGCACCGGTGATCGCTTCTGCAGCGTGCGGGCAGGGGTTAATCATACTGCCTAAACTTTCTTGATAAGCATGGGCCCACGTGGCGTCATCCGCGGCCGGAAAATCACCTTGAAGTGCCGCAATCTGGGCTTCAAGATTATGGATCTCATGTACCGACTGAATTAAACTATTCATGTTTTGATCATTGAGTGCTGAATCGCGATGGTTCGCGCGAACAACTTTTGCCGCCGCCCTACCTTTTGCATTTTCAATGTAGTGTTGGATGCTGCTGCGTACATGGGTGACCGTATCAGATAAAATGGGCGCGGACCGGCCACATTCACCAGCCAATTGTTCCATGAATTGTTGGGCCATAGGGCCCGTCATGCCTTCCTGCATGGCCAAATTATCGATGAAAGACTCAACGTTCTTTTCCGCCGAGAACCTAGCGGCGACTTCCTGCATGGAAAGCTCACCCGTAATTTGTGCGATCACATTGCCAGGTTGTCTTACGGCTGAGAGAGGAGTGCTTCCGTTTGCTGTATTACAACTATCTTCTAAACAAAAATTTGGTGGGGTTCCATTGCCGCCGCAAGTTCTTTGACATGCTGGGCGATTTGCTGCGGTTCCAGCTACAGCACTTCTTAGCTCGGCGTTCAAATCACCTTGCGCAGTGCTATTCGCGGCTGCGGCCGAAGCTTGACTCGTGCTGGTGGAAGTTGATGTCGCCGTGCTTGTGCCCGTTGCGGTATTTCTGGCGTTACGTCTATTTGGGGTTCTAGGAGGGGTGGGGGCATTATTATTTGCATTTCTATTTCCGCTCCATCCTCCGCGGAACGCAGATACGATCATAGAGCTGGGACAAACCGCTTCGGTTAATGAAGCGGCGCAAGCTCGGTGTAATGCCGATACACTATTATAAGATCCTACTAATGAAGCTGCGGAATCCCTAAGTGGACGAAGGGCAACGCCACTAGGTTCCCTCGCTGGCAGTGCTAAAGCTTGTAACTTACATTGCGCGACCAATGACAAATCTCGATTAGGATCATCACACTGATCAAGCGCGGTAAAAATTGTGTGAGTAGGGTTCGAAGTTCGGAGCGCTTGAGCCCTTTGAGTGTAAGTCGTATGGCTGCGTCTGGCTCTTTCACCCAAGTCCGCGGCAGCATCCCGTATACATTGTAAAATGGATGCCGACGTCGCTCCGGGCGCCTGTCTACATTCTGTGACTTCAATGGATGCGCTGTCGTAGTCAGTCCCGGTCCGTATAATCTCCCGAGTGAGATCACCGTTAGGCGGGGTGGATTGCGCGCTTACGCCGCAGAGCAAGATAAATCCCAAAATAAAAACAAACGAAGTTTTGATTCTTAAAATCATTTTTGTTTACTCTCTTCTATAACCATTCTCGGCGAAGAGAGGGAAATTTGAGAGAGGCAAAAACTACCTGGATAGGCAAAACTGCGCTTGAGGAGTAGGAAGCGGAGCTTTATGTAAACTACTTAAGTTTAGATAAAGCTCCGGGTTGGCCTAAAGGGAAACTTGAAGTCCGCCTAAAAATTGGAAGCTAGTCAGCCGGTAAACGCCATTGTTGGTGTCTTCACTGACTTCACTAGATAATACATTCGTAAGGCCGTGGGTGTAGCGCGCTTCTGCTACGAAACTCACGCTTTCACTGATGATAAATGAAGCTCCGGCACCGGCATTAAGGGTAAACAAGAACTTCCTGAAATCCTCATCCCTAAGGGACAAGTCAATGGACATGGTATCGGTATACGCCCGGCCGCTTTTGCTAACCATACGGCCAAAACCTGGACCGGCGAGGATGAAGGGCTGCACGGGTGAGTTCAACATGAGTTTGCCCTTAAATAACAAAGGAACTTCAAGGTAGCTGAACTTATAGTCGGCCTTAGCGAGGGGACTGTAGTCCAATTGAGCCGTCCGCTGGGTATAATTGAATTCAGGCTGAAAATAGAAGCCATTCAAGATTTTGATTTCGGCGCCGGCTCCGACCATAAGGCCGAATTTAGAGTGGACATGCTCGTTGAAATCTTTTGCATCATTTTTCCAAACGGCCGAACCCAAGTTGCCGCCGCCGTGAACAAATAAGCCTATGTCCGAAGACTTCGTGGTGGTCACGGATGAGTCGCTGGTTTCGGCTACGGTTGTATTAGTAGCTTCAGTATTTTGTTCAAGGGTTGCGGCTAGAAGCGAGGTTGCGGACAAGGAAAATGCCGCAGCAATGAATGAAAATCTTAAAAATGAGTTCATGAGTATCCTTTTCTGGGGGTGAATTTGTTGGGGATAGTAGCAGGGCCCAGTTCTATAAACAAGTTAGATTTAATTCGCGTCCTCCGGGTTTTATCCGGACATCCTGACGGCCCCATAACCCCTATAATGTCCACCGTCGGCATAAAATTCCCTCTAAAGTTTTCTAATTTATATCCGATACGTGTCAGTGCATGGCTGTACCCAATAAAGACCCTAAAGGCTCCCCCGAATCCTCATTAGGACAAGTGGGCCGGGCCCTTCTAAAATTCTTTAAACCCCTACTTCAGGTAAAGGCTCATCCCGTGAGCGCTGACCCCGTCGCCAAAATTTTGGAAGATCGGGCAAATCTTGTTCGCCAAAAAAATGCTGCCGCCCAGCCCGATGCGATGGCGGCCTTGAATTCGAAGACCCTTACCACCGACAAAGGTCCTATTAAACCTGGTGAACGTGGCAGCGGCTTTATCGATGTGAAACGCAATACCAGTGCACTTTGGATAGATGTAGTGGAAGACCTGGTAGATGACTGCCAGAACTCATCCGGTGCCGCAAAAGTACGCCTTGGGAATTCTGCTTATCAAACGGCTGCCACTCAATCGTTAGGAACTTCCGCAAAAACTATTGGCCGCATCCTTGATGTGATCGCTCTAGTGAAAGAAGCTTCAGTTGCGGCGGAAGATAGCGAAGAAGCGTACCAAGAAAAGATTAAAAAATCTAAAGCTCCGAAGGCTGCATAGTCGAGATATCGGCGGGCGCGGTTTTTCGATAACGGAGATAAACGGCGCCGCCTAGCAAGTTCACGAGAATCTGAAACGCCACGAATGCGGTAAACAGATCGGCTCCATTTTTAGATCCTACCAGCTGAAAAAGGCCTAAAAACGCTGCGTGCCCCGTGCCCAGGCCGGCGGGCGCAATGGGGATGGCCGTGACTACAAGGCCAAGCGGCACCAGTAAGAAGAAATCTGAAGCCGTGATGGATTCAAAGCCCGTGAGATGATGCGAAAGCAGCAGAAACAATCCCACGATGCAGGTGTGGATTAAAATGGAAATCCCAAACCCTTTAATGATGAGGCCCGGATTGTTCTCATAACACTTCACAGCGGCAAAAACTTTGACCCAAATTGCGCTGCCTGGCATGCGTTCTAGGAATTTTTGAATCCCCCGCGCAATGGGCGTATCGAATAAAACAAACGCGTAGAAGACCAGCGCGCCTAGGGCCAAAAATCCAATGAGGCCAATGAGGGGACTGAGTTGAGGGGATGACTTTACATTCTTCAAGTGGGTGAGCATTGCCAGGAAAGAAACGAAAATCAGGCCGCTAACCCCAAGAATGCGATCAAAAAACAGGGTTGCAAATGCTTTTGATTTGCCCTTTTTGTCGGGTTGCTGCCGGACGATATAGTAACCTTTCACAACGTCGCCGCTTACGGCGCCGGGAAGTGCCGTGTTAAAAAAATTTCCGATCATGGTGAGGCGCACCACTTCAAATCCTGACAGAAAAATTCCTTGGCCTTTTAACAACAATGACCACCGGTAAGCCCCCAGCGTCGTAGTAAATGCAATGGCGCTAAACCCCACCAAAGCCACCGTCGGGGTGGTTAAAATTTCAAGTACGCGGGAGAAATCAAGCAAGCCCTTGTCGTAGAGGTAAAAAAGAATGCCCGCCATGAGGGCGATTTTCAGCGAAAGCCGAAACAAGGATTTCATCAACGAAGTTTTTGCCGCATTTTCCATAGATTTCATTCTCATTACACGAGGGGATTTGATGTGCAAAAGACTTTGAGTGGGACCGCAACCTCAAAGCTTTAAAAATTCCTGGAAGAGCTTCTGACCCACTAAATTTTCTTCGGCCGTATCCGGGTGTTGCCGCTCAGGGTGAAACTGCACGCCATGGATTTCGCCTTTAAGTGACTGGAACCCCTGAATGCCGCAAGCGTCATTGGTAAAGGTTTTTTCAAATCCCCTGGGCAAAGTGTGGACACATTCCACGTGCGAAGCGTCCGTACCAAACAGCGGGGGAAGGCTTGCCGCCAGCGCCTTTCGTGACGTTGGGGTGGCGTTCACTTCAATCCATCCCTTTTCTGGGACGGGGGCTTTACCTAAGACCTCCTTGCCACCAAACGCCCGCGCGATCATTTGGTGTCCAAAACAAATTCCCAAAATGGGAACTTTTTGAGCCTCTGCGGCAAGGATTAACTTTAAAAGAAAAGCGACCCAGGGTTCATCATTCAAACATGAGGTTCGGCTACCCGATATGACCATATGGGTAATGGTTTTATTTCGAAATAAACTCGAAAGCGTATCGACTTCCGTTTGCGTAAGTCCAGGCCCACGTTGTAAAAAAACGCTGCCTTGCTGTGACCCCAAAATATGCTTTAAAATATTGGGACTGCCATAGGGTGCATCCAAAAGGCAATCGATGACGAGGACAGTCTTCATGGCAAATCCATATTTTTTGGCTTCCGCGTTTCTTCCAAAACAAAGGCAAACTTAAGGAACATGGAGTGCGCGGCATTGACAGCGATAATGAACCCCAGCAGCCCATCACGGAAACCTTGTTTAAAAAAATAGGATTCAAAAAACTTAATGGGGGGCTTGAAAATAAGCTTCATTAGAGTTTTGCAATTCTCGCCCGAATCACTCTGAGTCTGCACCCTCTGATTTTCCAAGATTTTGCGGGCGCCCTCTTTGGCGTAACGAATATTTGCCCGCACTTGATCATCAACTCCTTCAAAGGTGTAGTGAAGCAACGGAGATTTTAGGTCCTGGATTCTCCCGCCCACGGTAAGTTCTTCATGCACCGGAGGGTTCGTCCAATTGGCTCCTTGGCGTGCACAAAGCCTTAAAAGGTAGTTTGGGTACCAGCCCCCAAATTGAATCCATTGACCTTGATAAAAAGTCTTCCGGGCAATGCGATAACCTTTGGTGTCACCAGGGCTTGCGAGGGCCGTTAGGACTTCGTTTTTCAACTCCTCGGTAACGACCTCGTCGGCGTCGACGTTCAATACCCAGTCAAACCGGCAGTGCCGCATGGCTAGGTTTTTCTGATTTCCATACCCTTGCCAATTTTCCTTAAAAATGCGTACTTTTTCACCGCAACTGGCGGCCAGGGCTAGCGTTGCATCTTGGCTTCCGCTATCCACGACGATGATTTCATCGACCCAATCCTTAAGGGCGTGCAGGCAACGAAGGATGTTTTTCTCTTCGTTCAAAGTGATGATTGTCGCGGAAATTCCGTTAGGCATACCCCATTAGAAGGGACAATCTCCCTATTTGACAAGCATAGGGTGCCGCCCTTAATGTGCTGCACATTATGATGAAAATTTGCGTTTTAGGAACCGGTTACGTGGGCCTTGTGGCGGGTACTTGTTTTGCGGAGACCGGTAATGACGTCGTTTGCGTGGATCTCAATCCTGAAAAGATCGCAAATCTCAACAAAGGCATCCTGCCCATCTATGAACCAGGACTTAAGGAATTGGTCGATCGGAACGCTAAAGAAGGTAGGCTTAAGTTCACCACCAATGGTCCGGAATCCATTGCGGCGTCCGAAATTATTTTCATCGCCGTAGGAACTCCGTCTTCTGAAGATGGCAGCGCCGACTTGGACCTTTTCCTGAAGGCGGCCGGTTCCATCGCAGAAAACATGAAGGACTACAAAATCATCGTGAATAAATCCACGGTTCCCGTGGGCACCGCCGCCAAAGTGGAGGCCATCATCCGGGCTAAAACAAAGCAGGACTTTGATGTCGTTTCGAATCCTGAATTCTTAAAGGAAGGAACGGCGGTTAGCGATTTCTTAAAACCTGACCGTGTCATCATTGGAACCTCAAAAGAAAAAGTTTATAAAACGATGTGCGATCTTTACGCGCCCTTCGTGCTCCAAGGAAACCCCATTATTGGCATGAGCAATGTTTCAGCTGAAATGGCGAAGTACGCGGCCAACGCATTCTTGGCGACAAAAATTTCTTTCATGAATAACATCGCAACGCTTTGCGAGAAAGTTGGCGCCGATGTTGAGAGCGTTCGTACGGGAATCGCTTCTGATCAACGCATCGGTAGGCATTTCCTCTATGCTGGCGCAGGGTACGGCGGCTCCTGTTTTCCAAAGGACGTGAAGGCACTCATTAAAGTCGGCCGGGATAATGGCATCGATATGGAGATTGTGCAGGCAGCGGAAAACGTAAATGAACGTCAAAAAAGTGTCATTTTTGAGAAAATTACGAAAAAATTCGGCAAGGATCTTAAGGGACGCGTATTCGGGTTTTGGGGCCTTTCTTTCAAGCCTAATACAGACGATATGCGTGAAGCACCAAGTCTCGTGGTTATTGAAAGCCTCGTAAACGCGGGCGCTACCGTGAGGGCCTACGACCCTGTTGCCATTCGTGAAGCAAAACATGCGTTATCGGAAATGGATCACGAAGCAAGCCGCATGGGCCGGTTTGAAAAAACGGTGACCTTTCATGAAAACAATTATGCCGTACTGGATGGTTGTGACGCCCTCGTGCTCATGACGGAGTGGGGCGAGTTCCGCACACCTGATTTCAAGCGCATCAAATCTAGCCTGAAGACCCCAATCATATTTGATGGCCGAAATATTTATGAGCCTCAAGTGATCACGGCCCAAGGTTTTGAATATTTTGGCATTGGACGAAATGTCTCGACCTGATTCCCACGCAAAATTGCGGGTCGTTTTTTACTGCAATCAACTGGGAATTGGCGGCACCGAAAAAAGTATTGAGATTTTTTGCAAAAACTTAAATCGCGAAAAATTTGAAATTTTTGTTGTTACGCAGTTTTTTCGCCCGGCTTTGTTGGAGGAAATCCGAGTTTCCGTACGTGCGCTTCTGGGCAGCACCACGGCCCGAGGGAAGAAAAAAATGTGGGAGCTCATGAATGCGAGAATTCCACTTTTTCAAAACATTCTTGGGCATAGTCACGTGCTTTTAGCGGACGGCACGCCTGAGGATTTGCGAAAAAAAATTCTGGATCTTGATCCCGACATTCTGCACGTGTTTTACGCCGGCCGGGCGGAGCCGCCGACTTCCGATGAATTCATCATGCGATCCATTCCGGTAACGCTTACGATGAACGCATTTGAATTAGAGAACACGGCCCCGGCTGCAAAACTCATTAAAAAATATTTCTTACCGACGCAGTGGATTTTAGAAAATGCCTGCCCGTGGGCTAAGGGAGACCCGCGTGCCGGGGTATTCCCATTTGCCATCGAAAAGCCCGCGAGTTCAGAAAATCTAAGGGCTAAGCTTGGCATTCCTAAGGACGCTTTTGTGTTAGGCAGGGTGGGCAGGCCTGATCCAGGAATCCATGACCCCATAAGCCTTCGGGCCTACGAAAAGATTCAATCGGAAAATACTTATTTTCTAGCCCTCTCTGCTCCAGAAAACATGATTGCGGAGGCGGCCCAAATGGGTCTTAAAAACTTCGTGCCCTTGGCACCATTAACGAGCCCCGAAGATTTATCAAAGTTTTACAACACCATTGACGTACTCGCCCACGCAAGACGTGACGGAGAAACCTTTGGCTGTAATATTGCTGAGGCCATGATTCATGGAAAGCCCGTGGTTTCTCACCTCTCTAATTTCATGGAAGGCCATATCGATGTGTTAGGAGACACGGGCGTCATGGTCCAAAAAGATGACTTCTTAGGATACGCGAATGCGCTGAAAAAATTCCGGGACGATCCATCGCACCGTCAATCAGAAGGTGAGCGTTGCCGGGCCCGGGTTTTATCACTTTTTGAAGCCGAATCCCTCACTCGCAGACTAGAAAAAATTTACGAACAGGAAGCTCAGGGGGTACTAGCCGCAATATCCTCAAACCCAAACACTTCCCTCGCGTTATCGTAAAATACTGCGCGCCAATGCTCCTGGGGAATTGATCTTTTTATCGCCTCTACGTAGGGCCCAATTTTGGTGAGTGGCCAATCGGTGCCGAACATAATTTTTTTAGGATTTTCCACATAACCAAAAATCCAACGCACAGGGCCTTCAACATAGGTGGCAACCTTTGTGGCCGGTTGCTCATTCATATCGCCAATCATAAAGGCTGAGATATCCAGGTAAACGTTCGCATTTTTATAGGCCACTTCGGCGGCGGATTGAATCCAGGGATTGCCCGCGTGGGCGATTACGAATTTTACATCCGGATAATCCACTGCGACTTCATCCACCCCCAGGGGATCTGCGAATTTGATTTTCCCTTTTACGTCGTAGGTATCGCCCGTGTGAAAAACTACCGGCACGTGGAACTCCCGGGCCAATTTATAGACGGGCCGGTAGAGAGGATCCGCCGGAAAATAATGTGCATAACCCAAGTAAATTTTAAAGCAGCGGTACTGCCCAGCTCTAAATCGTTTGCGCAAAAATTTCTCGTCTACCCGGTTCATAATTCCTGCACAGTGGAAAATATGCAGCGGTGATTTTCTTAAATCTTTGTAATAATGACCGCCCTGAAAATCATGGGCAATGCCCGCCACCACGCCACTTGCGGAAAACTCTGACAAAAGATCCGCTTCAGTTTTCACCGGCAATTCCAGCCCTTTTTTAGGCGGGTTAGCATCCGGGAACGTAGTGTGGACATGCGCATCAATGATGGGAAATCCGTGGGGAAATTTTGCAGGCGAGGAAACCGTTTGCTTTGGCGTTGTTTTAACTGAGGCACAACCACTCAAGGTAAATGCGAGCAATGTAAAAGCTAACATCACAACGTTGTTCATTTTAACTAGCCCATTTTTGCACGCAGCACTTCGAGATGTACTGATGCCTTTAAGTTTCAGCTTATTGCCTTCGCTTTCGGGTAGTCGAGGATGCCAAACATGGTACTGCACCGCTAAACCTTTTAAGGATTTGATTTTGAGCCCTAAATATTGGAGACGCACTTCAAGGTCGGTATCTTCCCTGGCGTAACCTTCATAATCCTCGTCAAATCCGTTGATTTTTTGTACCGATTCACGGTCCACCGAAAAGTTGCAACCCTTAAGGTCGTCAATGCGTTCCATCTTAAGAATTTTGCG
>CAYYYP010000057.1:0-17556 GCA_964475985.1 uncultured Oligoflexia bacterium
CGAGGTAAGGGTGGTTGTATTGTGCTTACGTTTAAGCGTCAACAGCTTTTTTTAGAAATTTTAATTTTATTTTTTGTCCGTGAAAATGGAGACCCGTTCGATACCTGACGCACTGCCACTTTGTTCATCAAAAGTGACAATTACCCCGTGTAAACCGGGGTTTTCTTCCGCTGGCTCAAAGCGCACAGGCATTTTTGAAACGAACCTTGAGATGGAACGCTCTTTTCGCATGCCGATGACGGAATCGTAGGGACCGGTCATTCCTGCATCGGTGATATATGCGGTCTTTGATCCAGTAGAACTTTTGAGTAAACGTTCATCCGCAGTTTGTACGTGACTATGCGTACCAAGCACTGCGGTAACCATGCCCGCTACATAGTGGCCAAATGCCTGTTTTTCTGAGGTGGCTTCGGCGTGGAAGTCGATAACAATATTTTTAATTTGTTGGCGGTGCAAATCTGAAATTAGCTTTCTTGCCAGGACAAAAGGGCAATCCAATACAGGTTCCATGTGAACTCGTCCCATGAGATTGATTACGGCGACAGGGACGGTCTTGCCCGAATGAGTAGGAACATTGACCACAATCTGCCCACGTCCAGGAACTCTGAAATCATCCGCCTGAGGATAGTTTGCCGGCCTCAATAAGCGCATTTCCTGATCAATAAACGGGATAATTTCTTTCTTATCCCATGAATGATTGCCACCAGTAATGACGTCAACTCCCGCGCCAAGAAGTTCTTGCGTTATTTTTGGGTCGATTCCTTTTCCGCCCGCAGCATTCTCGCCATTCACTACCACTAAGGAAATTTCCCGTGAGCGACGAAGCTCAGGGACGAGAGAGGTGATCAAATTACGACCGGGTTGGCCGACTACGTCTCCGAGAAACAAGATTTTCATGCATAACCTTTCACTAAATTTTTATCGTTGATACCTCGGTTACGACGTAATCCATAGGAAAATCATGTTGTTCGAAGGACAATTTTTCAAGAAGCTGAAACTGATAACAGACTCCAATTTTTAATGGTGGATGATCGATCAGTTTAGCAAAATATCGGTCAAAAAAGCCTTTTCCATAACCTATCCGATGACCTTCCTTTGAGAAGGCCAAACCTGGAACCAAAATTATTTCTGGAAGAACTAGCGCTGCGGAGAGGGACGGCTCGCAAATGGAAAAAGATTCTGGCGTAGAAATAAGGGCGCTTAAGTCGGTCGGTTTCACTTGCCGGAAATGCATTTCTGCACGTTCGATTTTTGGAAGCGCAATCGCATTATTTTTACCCCCGGAATGAGCGGTTTTATCCCACCAAAGGGCAGGAGCGCTGACATCCACTTCGTTTTTGATAGCATAGTAGAACCCAAGGGCTTTACCTGGTGAGGGTGGAAGATAAGTTGTGAGCAGGGAAATTAAGCGACGGTTAATTTGCTCGGATGCCAAACGAACAAAGGCTGGATCCAACTTTAGTCGCTTTTGCAGCATGAATTGCCTGAGCTCAGACTTTGACGGGGAATTTTCCACCGCAGATCAATGCTCTCTGGGACGAAGCACTGAAGTTTTTGAAAGATTGAAACGACGTCCGGGACCTTGAAGGTCTGTGGCGAGGTCTTCCATGGAATCGACTGAATTTTTTAGTTCGCGCTCGACATGTTTATTATTGTGATCCTCCGAAGAAGGTTGATTCGCAACCTGGATGGAGGATGCGGAACTTAGGGCAGGTGTTTCGTTCGCGAACAAAGACACTTGTAGATCTCGCAATTCAGACTCTTCGCGGCGATCGACCATCAAATCAGAGGGTGTAGAGCCTGATTGCGCGGCATGTTCCTCCGAGAGATTGCTGATAGATGAAGAAGGATCAATGAAAATAGACGGTGAGCTCTGAAAATCTTGCGAAAGGCTGGGCTGCATGTAGGAGACGGGATCTACGTCCGCCCTAGAAGCTTCAGCTAGATTGATGGAGGTACAAGTCAAATTTGTGGAAGACGAAGGGGCAGGTTCAACTACGCTAGATGCCTCCAGGCGCGGCTGAGAGGCGTCCATCGCACTCGAGATGGATGGGTTATTAATTCCCAAGTTAATATCTTCTAACGAGGCTTCTGCTTCGTCCAGGAAGTTAAGAGTCTTCTCCGAACTTTTTATGACGGCCAGCTTGAGATCAGCATGGGATTTCTCCAAACGTAAATAACGCTCAGATAAGCTAACTAAGCTTAGGACGAGTTGAGTGATTTGCGGAAAAGACCCAGCCTTTTCATTAGTATCCCGCAGTTCCTTTTTTACAAAAGTTAGAATTTCATCGGTGAACGCGTCGTCGTTATTGGTGGCGAACTTATAGGGGCGGCCAAAGACTTCAAATTCCACGATACGCAGTTTCAGGGTTGAAGAAGTAGAATCAGATTTCATTTGGGAAGCCTCCATAAAAGAAGTTTATGGGGTTCGTCGTAAGTTTAAAAGGTCTATTCTGACTTATCGAGACCGGAGAGAATCGTTTCCAGAAAAGTATGGGATTCAAATGGAATGAGATCTTCTTCGGATTCCCCTACTCCAATGAGAAGGACGGGAATTTTCAATTCGGAACTGATGGCCAAGACGATCCCGCCCTTAGAAGATCCATCTAATTTGGTAACGATCACCCCTGTGACGCCTACGGCTTTGTGAAACTCACGGGCTTGATACAACGCGTTTTGACCGGAAGAACCATCAACGACGAGCCAAACTTCCATAGGCTGAAGGGCCGCCTGGTCGGCGCTCGATGCGACTTGAGTCATTGCTTTTTGCAAAACACGTTTTACTTTTTGCAATTCATCCATGAGGTTTGATTTCGTGTGGAGTCTACCTGCCGTGTCGATCAGACAGAGGTCAGCTTTTTTGCTGGCTGCGGAAATTACCGAATCAAAGGCAACTGCCCCAGGGTCGGCGCCTTCATTCTGAAAAACTCCATCGGCACCCGTGAGTTCGACCCAATGTTTAAGTTGCTGTGTCGCTGCAGCGCGAAAGGTGTCGGCCGCACCGACTAGTACTTTTAAGCCTTTTTTATTTATAAAATGAGAACACAGCTTACCTACCGTTGTAGTTTTTCCGGCTCCGTTAACCCCAACGATCATTACGACTTTCGGTTTGGAGGTAATTGAAAAATCATTCCAGAAATTTTTATAAGCAGAAGGTGGAAGCTGCTCGGAGACGACTTCAATGAGGGCGCGCTTAAGTTCAGCAGCCTCGGGAGGTTTACCGGGAAACCTGCTTTTCAATTTTTTAACTAATAGTTCAGCGAATTCTACGCCAAGATCGGCTTCCAAAAAAACTTCTTCTAGAGATGAAAAGAAGGCTGCATTTTCCCCGTGGGTAAAGACCTTGGAAAACAGGCCTTTTAACGAGGAGGCGGTTTTAGTGAGCCCGCTTTGCAACTTCTGCGAGTCCGTGGGTCGAAGATCGGCCAATGGGCTTGGACGCTTAGTTTCGACGGATTTGATTTCTTCTGGTTTATCTTCCGTGCCTGGCGATGGAAGAGAAGGCGTCTGATCTTTTCCTTTTCTAAACCAGATGAAAAATAGGCTTATGAATAATACAAGGCCGCCAATGGCTTCCGAAATTAAATAAATATCTGGTTCCATTTAAACTCCAAACCTTAGGCCAAGGCGGTAAAGTTGCTCATAGGAATAAATGCTAGAGTTGTGGCCATCGCTCCAATTGATTTGAACCGCATAGAGGCCGACCGGTTCGAGCTTTAGTGGCTTAATATCCGGTTTAATATTTTTACGACTTACACGTTGTTCACGTGTCCATTCGTCGACGCATTGGGCGCATTGGCAGTCGACTCGTAGATCTAGAAAGGGAATGATGCAAACCTTGCCATCATTCCAACGAATTTCCATTTCCGTTGAAGACTTTTTAAGGATGGAAAGCGGCACAGGTTTTTGCGACTCGCCAGTATTTGGTTTCACAGCACCGCTGGCCAGCGCCTGAGAATGTAAGGTGTTTTTTTCCATTGGTTGCTCGCTCATATGGGGGTGCCTACTCCTAAGGTTGTACAAAATCCAGGAAATCTATCCCTAGGGAATTTCTTTCCCACTATGCCGGGTCAACGGGCCAGGTAAAATGAAAAGTGACATTATGAGCGATGATATAAGAACTGAATCGTCAAAATTTGAATCTACCCGAACCTTGATGGAAACCCAGCACCAAGAAACTTTGCGTGCCCTGAAAGACAAGCTTCATCGGGAAGTTCAGAACACCATCGAACGCAATCAGCAGATGAAGGATAATCTGGAGCAAGCCTATAACGTTGAGCTTTCAAAAAAGAAGGAAGACTACGACGAAAAACTTGCGGAGCTCCGGAACAGCATGACCAAGCAAATCGAAGGCGAAAAGCTGATTGGCGAGACCGAGGTTGAAAAGACGCGCGCAAGGTATCATGAGCAAGTGAGTCGTTACCGGGAAGTCGGGGAGAAACAGATCGCCGACTTACACCGACAGTACCAGCGCAGTGCCGATGATATGCGAGTCCGCATGGAAAGGGAGAAATCCAAATCATGAATTATTATCAACCTAACAAAACTTTGCCAAAAAAAGCGCGAGCCAATACACCTACTGGCCAAGGATCTAAGGAAGAGCTCATTCCCATTGATGGCCGTCAGCAAGTGATTGATTTATTAAGGGCCGCTGACCCACAGTTTCGTGAACAGCTTTTAAGGCAGATTGCAGGAAGAGATCCACTCTTAGCTAGGGAATTACGGGCTCGTTTAGGCCAATAATTCGAAATTTCCCGAACGATCAATCAGACTCGTCTTCATCTTTGGCATCTTTAGCCGCTTCCTTAGCTGCCTCTTTTGCAATTTCTGGATCTCCCTTGCCGGAACGCATGTACTTCATGCGGAGTTTCATCTGAAACATTTCCTTTTCGAGTTTTTCTACCCGGTCTTTTAAGTATCGATTTTCTTCTTCGAGCTCAGCGACCTTTTTTGTTTTTTCATGGGCCAGGGAATAGAAGCCTTCATCAAAGGACTCCGTTTTAGGATCGTAAACTCCGACCCGTGTTTCGCCGTCCACGAGGGCCTTTACGCGATATTTTCCGTCTTCGACCTTAGTTGCGTCGACGACTTGGACGTCGTAGGCTTTGCCCGGGTAAGCCTTCTCAACCCAGTATTTTGCGCCGGTCATTTTGGCACGATTGACTTCTTTATCGCTGGAGCAGCTCGAGAGAAGCAGTAACATGGCGGCGAACGTGAACGCTAAACTTACGAAAATCACGATGCGTCTTTTTACAAAAACACTTAAAGTTGAAAGAGTGCTTGGCATATTTTCTCTCCGCGTTGAATGAGTCGATAACATTAGTGAAATAACCCCTTAAATAAACCTTTTGCTGCGTCGGGCAATTTTTCTTGAATATTAGTTTTTTCCAACTGCTTTTTCAGGGCCTCTTTGCCCTTCTCCTTTGCGGTATCGGCAACGGCGTTTTTAGCTAAGCTTTCCACGGAACGCCCCCAGTCGAAATGAGGATCCATGAGGGTGCCGGTGACGTGGGCGCTGAGGGCGGCCGCGTTGTAACGCCGATCCTTTGGAAATTGAGAACCCATCAATTCATACTTATCGATGAAATCGGCATCAAAATTCATTTTGTAATCCACGATGGAGAGGTCGCCTGAGCCCTTAAGGTCCATACCCCGATTTTCAACTGCAGTGCCGGTTAGGTCCGTCATCCTTAGCGTACCATTTGCCAAGGCAAATTTAGTTTGGATGGATTTGTAGTCACCTTTCCAATCGATGAGTCGATCGGAAATTTTCACTTTGCTGCGTGCGAAGGCAGGAAGTTTTTCCAGCACTTCAGAACGAATACGTTTGCCTACATCAAGGGTGGAAAAGGAAGCATTCAAGATGGAGAAGCTTCCTCCACCGTGCCAGTTCTGATTGATTTCAGAGCGGTTGAGACCTTTACCGCCGAGATTCATTTTTGCGCCAATGGTGCCCTTAACGCTATCCTTAGCCACGGCCATCTGACTTTCGGCCATGCGCTGGGTATTGAGGCCTTGGGCTTCAAGATCGACCCCAACTTCCGGTAGTGCGGACCTTGCGTTCAAGGAGGAATTCATTTTCACTTGGCCATCAAACACCTGAAGACCAAATTGTTTGAGCTGAATCAGAAGATTATTGAATACGATTTGCCCCTTTAACTTTTGGACTAAAATCTTATTGGACACCAGCTTTGCGATATTCAAATCAACGGTACCAGAGCTTTGGGCTAGGATCGGATTAGAACGTAAGGGTGCTAAACTTTGATTAAGATCTTCGTTCGCAGCCTTTGGGTTCGAAGAGTTGGCGTTGGATTTCTGATCATCCTTTGGCTTGCCCTTCTCTTTTTCGGAACGCTCTGGCGCTTTTTCATTCACCATCAATTCATCTAAATTGACTTCTTTTGCGTCAAAGCTTCCCCGAAGGACGGGTTTTTGGAAATTTTGCAGCGCAAGTTTTAATGTGCCGTCCAGGCCAGCCGACTTCAGACGAAGATCAAGATCCTTAAGTTCATTGGTGCGAACTTCAATTTTCCCGTTCATCTCCACCGGTTTTTTTAGGGACGCGGTTTTAAGGTTCACTTCCTTTAGATTCATGTCTGCCGCGTAGGCCAAATGGTCTGATGGACCTTTTGCTTGGAGCGCCAATGAAATTTTACCGGAAAGGCCAGAATCACCAACCGCCGGCAACAAGCCACCGAGCCTGCCTAAATCTATTTCGTTTGAGCGCATTTCAAGATCAATGTTGGAAATAGGTGCTTCGGCACTTCCTGTATTCTGAACTTTAGCTTTTCCTTGAACGGAGACATCTGCGATACGGAAGGTCACTAATTCTAGATCAGTTCCGCTTTCTTGG
Source organism: uncultured Oligoflexia bacterium (assembly GCA_964475985.1). Classification (GTDB taxonomy): domain Bacteria; phylum Bdellovibrionota; class UBA1018; order UBA1018; family CAYHWW01; genus CAYYYP01. Next base: position 6,854 of record CAYYYP010000057.1, read on the forward strand.
AATTTACCTTTGCCTTCAAGTCTTAGAAGAACTCCTTTGGTTTTATGAAAGGTTCCGTTTTTTTCAATGTCGAGCTCATCGAGAATGAGACTAGCCTGACCATCTACTTGACTAAACACATGCTCGGCCGGGCCAGACGCTTTTAAAGATCCCTCTAAGGACAACGGACCTTTCACCTGAAGATCTGGACCTACTTTCACATCGATTTCTGCCTTAGCATCAAAGGGCATGACGGTTTGCGGAGAAACATCTTTAAGATGTAATGAGAGATCTGGAATGTTAGCGGCAATTCCACTTGTCTCATCCTTGTAGGTGACCTTGGCGTGCTCAATGAGCAGCGTGATCCGGCTAGCTAGGAGCAACGGGGGAAGCTTTACGGGCTCGCTTTTGGTGGCCGCCGCATTGGGATCAGAGTTATTATCGCCGGAAGCAGATGAGCCCTTGGGATCTTCCTTCACAATCGTAAGAAGATTGAGTTGGCCCTTGGAATTTTTTACGGCAAGTACTTCTGGATTATTCAGAACGACTTTCAATACCGGAGATCCAGAAAGCAGATTCAAGAAAGGAAGAAAAACACCTGCACTTTTCGTCTGTACCAGAACTTTGCCTTGGCTATCTTCAAGCTTGAGACCATCTACGTCAAATTTGATGTGACCCCAAAGATTGAGTTTGATGGAGCCAATGGATAGTTTTCCATTAATTCTTTGGTTTGCCGCCTTTTCGATTTCTGGTCGGTAGTGATTGACGTCAATAACCAGCGGCAAAACTACCACCGCAATTAGAGTAATGGCCACCAGTCCGAGAATGATTTTCACGATTAAACCACCACGCTCTCGGCTAGGCGAAGTGCGATGGGGATTGCCAGCCTTGCCTCCTACGAAAAGGCTTTGTAAATAACGTGATAAACCGTCAACTAAGCGCTCTGGACTTTTGTGCATGAATCACTCCCGTTGACAGGAGTCTAGCCCTTGAGTTTACGTTTTAAAAGATCATTTATGACCTGGGGATTTGCTTTCCCCGCCAGTTGTTTCATCGCCTGACCGACAAAAAAGCCAAATAGCTTTTCTTTTCCGGAACGGTATTCCGCCAGCTGGGTTGCGTTCGCCGCAAAGATGGCGTCGATGGTTTTTTCTAAGACCGAAGTATCGGAAACTTGAGCTAAACCTTTTTCTTGGACGATTTGTTCTGGGGAATGGCCCGAAACGAACATTTCTTCGAAGACGGTTTTTGCGATGGAATTGCTGATTGTGCCGTTTTTAATGAGCAGAATCAATTCCCCGAGCGCCTTAGGGGTAACTGGAATTGATAAAGTTGGACTGGTGACCACATCGGCACTGCCATCGGTGGTCTTTAACATTCGCAATAGCTCGCCCATGACCCAGTTCGACACAGTTTTTGCTTCTCCGCAGACCTTCACGGTGGATTCAAAAAATTCCGCAAGCGCTTTTGAAGCAACGATCACTCCGGCATCGTAGGCTGGGATCCCAAATGAAGAAATGAAACGTTCCTTTTTTTGGTGCGGAAGCTCCGGTAGCTCTTTTTTCACTCCGTCGATAAAACTTGAAGTGATGTTCAAGGGCAAAAGATCAGGTTCCGGAAAATAGCGGTAGTCGTGGGCTTCTTCTTTGGAACGCAGACTGTAGGTGGCGCCACGCCCGCTGTCAAAACCACGGGTTTCTTGGACGACCTTGCCACCGGCTTTAATGACTTCAATCTGCCGATGGATTTCAAAATCAATGGCTTTTTCAACAAAACGAAAAGAATTTACATTTTTAATCTCTGCACGAGTTCCAAACTTTTCGGTGCCACGTGGGCGCACGGAAACGTTAGCGTCACAGCGAAAACTTCCCTCTTGGAGATTACCGTCGTTGATTCCGATGTACATTAGGATGGAATGCAGACCGCGCAGATAGGCGCCAGCTTCATCGGAACTACGAATGTCTGGTTCGCTTACGATTTCGATGAGCGGAACGCTGGAGCGGTTGAGGTTCACCATGGAATAGCCTTCCATGTGAATGGATTTTCCGGCGTCTTCTTCCATATGAATACGTGTGATGCCCACTCGCTTGGTAGTGGCCGCGCCCTTTAATTGAATTTCGATATGACCCTTAAGGCAGATGGGCTCATCAAACTGGCTGATTTGATAACCCTTAGGGAGATCTGCGTAGAAATAGTTTTTACGGGAAAATACACTTCGCTTTTTGATGTCGCAGTTCAGGGCGAGACCCGCCCGTACGGCAAATTCTACGGCCTTGTGGTTTAGAACCGGAAGGGCACCTGGCTGACCAGTGCAGATGGGACAAACGTTTGAATTCGAAGGGCTGTTGAAAAGCGTGCTGCACCGACAAAAAAGTTTGGTCTGGGTGAGAAGCTGGGCATGGACTTCAAGACCGATAACGGGTTCAAATTCTGGATCAAATGCCATAATTCACCTCTTCTGCATGCACATTCTGCTCAATAGTTCTCCCTAATGCGAGGAGCTTGCCTTCGGACAAAGGCGGGCCAATGAGCTGCGCACCGATGGGCAGGCTATTGGTATCCTTTCCACAGGGGACGGAAATCGCAGGTAATCCGGCTAAGTTTACCGGAATTGTGAGGATATCGTTCAGGTACATTTGCAATGGATCGGAGGATTTTTCGCCGATCCGAAATGCCGTGGTCGGAGCTACGGGACCAAGCAGGACGTCGCATTCTTTAAAGGCACTGGTGAAGTCCTCTTGCAGCAAGCGACGCACGCGACACGCTTTTTTATAATAGGCATCGTAATAACCAGCGCTCAGGGCGAATGAACCTAGAATGATCCGGCGTTTCACTTCACCACCAAACTGACTACGTGTCTTACAATACATTTCATTTAGGGTTGCACCAGGAATCCGTGGGCCAAACCGCAAACCATCAAACCGGGAAAGATTGCTCGAAGCTTCGGAAACCGCGATGATGTAATAGACGGCAACGCAATACCGCGTGTGCGGAAGACTGACTTCCTTAACTGTGTGACCCTGACCTTCAAAATGTTTTATAACTTTATCCAAAGAGGCCTTCACTTCAGGTTGAAGACCAGCGCTAAAGTATTCACGCGGTAGGCCGATTTTTAGCGGCGCTAGTTTTCCGCCTCGGCTTTGCGTGAGATCGTTCATGGCTTTAAGGTAATCTTGCGGTTTTTGCGCAAGCAAGGTGGAGTCGTGCTCAAGAGCCCGGGAAGGATTGGAACCGGCAATGGCCGAAAGTAGTATTGCCGTATCTTCGCAGGTGGGCGCAAGAGGTCCAATTTGATCCAGAGAACTTGCAAAAGCCACCAAACCGAATCGGCTAACTAGCCCATAGGTGGGCTTAAGGCCCACCACTCCACAGTAAGCGGCCGGCAAACGTATGGAACCGCCGGTATCGCTGCCAAGACTACCTAAAACGAGGCCTGCCTTTACACTTGCCGCTGAACCTCCGCTGGAACCACCGGGTACTCTCGTCGGATCCACGGGATTTTTTACGGGACCGAAGGCCGAATTTTCATTGCTTCCGCCCATGGCAAATTCATCCATGTTCAGTTTACCGATGAAAATGCTTTTTTCGGCCCGCAATCGAGCGGTAACGTCTGCATCGAAGGGTGCGACATAATTTTCTAGAATTTTTGAGGCGCAAGTAGAGCGCTCCCCTTTGATATGAATATTATCTTTAATACCCAGGGGCATGCCCGTGAGCGCAGATGTCGATCCATTCGTTTTGTCATCAAGCGCTGCGGAAGCTTTGGTGGCCTCTACTTTTGATAGGCTGAGAAACGAATTGGTAACATCTGCTTCGGATTTTTTTAGAAAGTGTTGAGTGATTTCCGCGTAGGAGATTTCCTTGCGTTTCACCCGCTCCTGAAAATGCAAAAAAACGGAACTACCTGGAGTTCTTTCAGTTTGACTCATCGGAACCTCCGATGACTTGGGGCACTTTGTAGTTATCGTAGAGAGATTCCTGCGAAAGGGTTACGAGGCCCTGAGGATTTTCAAAGGGGCGCACTTCATCCTTCGCAAGAACGCTGGTTTGGGTGGCAAATTCATAACCTGAATTTTCAAATGGATGCACCATGGGCTGAACCCCTTTTTCATCAAGGTATGAATTGAGTTCGTTCAAGGTGCCAATGTACTGGAGCACATCGGCGATTTGATTCGAGAAGGTTTTCACTTCGGTTGCCGACAACTCGAGTCTTGAGAGTTCGGCTACGCGGCGAACATCATTTTCCGTAAACATATTTGTATTCACCTCTACACATCTTCTAAATACTCAACTTCCAGGAATCGCAACATGAACTTTTTTGTTCCATTTTTTTGGAATTCAATCGTGACCTTTTGATTTGTGCCAATTCCTTCGGAAGCGCGAATGATACCAATCCCGTAGGACTGGTGCCGCACCTTTTTGCCGACCAGCCCGCTAGAATAACTTGGTGATTGGTCCATGGAGGAATCCGTGGAAAATCCTGACGAACGTGCCGGTACAGAATTCGAAGAAATATTTCCGCGACTGCCCTGATTATGGGAGCGCTCAAAGGGAGCCGCATCCCGGTGGCGAGAATGTGTCCTGGAGAAATCGTGAAGCTGCGTTAGGTTGGGGGGAATTTCATCGAAGAATCGAGACGGTTCATAGTACATGATGTTGCCGTAGACCCTTCGACAGGCGGCGCTAGTCATAAATAAAACTTGTTCAGCTCTCGTCATGCCGACGTAACAAAGCCTACGCTCCTCCTCGAGGTCATCGTTACTGAAGTCATCGCCATCCTGCCCACGTAGAGAAGGAAAAAGGCCATCTTCAAGACCGACCATGTAAACCACGGGAAACTCAAGGCCTTTGCTGGTGTGAAGCGTCATGAGGGAAACGCTTCCGGTGAGGCTTTGCTGTTCTTCCGCCGCGGTGCGATCGGTTACTAAAGCGATATCCTCTAAAAAAAGACTTAGAAGTTTTACGGCCGGAACTTGTTCGTTGGAAATACTCTCTTCGAAGTCGGCGATTACCGAACTCAACTCCTGTAAGTTTTCAATGCGAGCGAGGGATTCTTCCGTCGCCTCTACCCGCAGTGCTTCGATGTAGCCGGTGCGAGTCAGGACTTCGGTATAAAACTCAGAAAGCGGTAAAGTTTCCGCAATGGTGCGCAAATCTGAAATGAGGGCAAAAAATTCAGTGACCTTTTTGGCGGTGTTGCCCGTAAGGCGCCCCGTAGCCACGGCCTCTTTTGCGGCGAGCGAAAAAGTGGACCCCCGCTCCATCTGAAGCGCTTCAATTTTTTCGATGGTAGTTTTACCGATGCTGCGTTGGGGTACGTTGATGATGCGTCGAAATCCGAGGGAATCGTTGTCATTTGCGATGACGCGCAGGAACGCAATGGCGTCCTTTACTTCTTTGCGGTCGTAGAACTTAAGCCCACCGATGATAACGTAGGAAATTTTTTCGCGCCTAAGAACATCTTCAAGGAGCCGGGACTGAGCGTTGGTGCGATAAAAAATTGCGACGTCTTTATAGGTAAATTTTTGCGTGCAGGCCTGTTGAATGGACCGAGCAACAAACTCTGCTTCTTGGAGATCATCCGCCAATTGAATGCGATAAATGGGGTCGCCTTCCGGGTTTTCCGTCCATAAAGTTTTTACTTTGCGGGAACTGTTATGGCTGATGACGTGGGAGCTTGCTTTGATGATGTTTTTGGTTGAGCGGTAATTTTGCTCAAGCTTAACGATATGAGTGTCGGGATAATCCTTTTCGAAATCAAGGATGTTACGGATATCGGCTCCACGCCAGCGGTAGATGGATTGGTCCTCATCACCGACTACACAAAGATTGCGGAATTTCTGGGCTAATAAAGTGATAACCAGATACTGCGCACGATTGGTGTCCTGATATTCATCGACGTGAATGTAGCGAAATAGATTTTGATACCGCTCAAGGACATCGGGATTCGAATTTAGGAGTTTGTAAGTCAAGGTGATGATTTCACCAAAATCGATAGAGTTACTTTTAAATAATTCTTGTTGGTAAAGCTCATAAACCTTAACTAAGTTTTTTGTATAATAATCAAAGGCCTCTTGGGCGAGATCCTGGGGCTCAAAACAGGAACACTTGGCTTTGTTGATGGAATATTGAAATGATTTGGGTGAAAATGTTTTGTCGCTTAAATCTAGCTTTTTAAAGCAATCCTTAACCATGGAAAGTTGGTCAGAATCATCAAGGATTTGGAACTGCGAAGTGTACGGAAGCGATGAGAGTTCACGCCTTAAAATTTTGGTGCAAACGGCATGGAAAGTTCCGATCAGAGGCTGCTGTGAAAGCATGGGATCAATCCAAAAAGGCTGGGGTTGACTCCATTGATCGGGATCAAAACCTAAAGTTTTAGCTACCCTTGCCCGCATTTCGCCGGCGGCCTTATTTGTGAACGTCACCGCAAGAATTTCTGAGGGCCTTACGCCACGATTTTGGATGAGATGAGCGATTCTCGCCGTGAGCATCTTGGTTTTGCCGCTACCGGCGCCCGCCACTACGAGAAGGGGGCCTTCGGTCCTAAGGGCGCCTTCTCTTTGACGCTCGTTCAGACCACTCAAAATCGCTTGGTTGTAATTTCCCTCCGGCATCAGCTCGAAGTTCATATTCGCGGGCGAAAGATGGGAAAATGGCTCGTTTATAATCATCACTCAACCGTCACGCTTTTGGCTAAATTCCTAGGCTTATCAACATCGGTACCCTTCAAAATCGCCATTTCGTAGGCCAAGAGCTGCAGCGGAAGAGTAGCCAAAATGGCATCGGAACCATCGCCGTGAAAAGGAAGCCCGATGAATTCTTCGCAAAGGCCAGCTACGACTTCGTCATCTTCGGCGCCTAACCCAATCATGCGTCCGCCCCTGGCGCGCACCTCTTGAAGATTAGAGAGGTTTTTTTCGTAAAGTTCATCCTTGGGAATCAACACTACAACCGACATTTCGGGATCGACCATGGCAATAGGACCATGTTTGAGCTCTCCGGCCGGATAACCTTCGGCATGAACGTAGCTGATTTCTTTTAATTTCAGCGCGCCCTCCAGAGCGATGGGAAAGAGAATGCCTCGACCTACAAAAAGGAATCCACGAGAATTCACATGGCGTTTAGCGATATTCTGAATTTGTTTACGTAAACCTAAAACCTTCTCAATGGAATGCGGTAAACGTGCAAAAAAGCTTCGGTTATAAATGCTGTTTTGTCCCGTTGCACTGCCGGATGAAAAGGCTTCGAGGCTATGACCCAAAAACATCATCATAACGAGTTGAGTGACAAAGGCCTTGGTGGAAGCGACTCCGATTTCCGGGCCCGCTGCGGTAAAGAGTGCCACATCTGCCTCTCTGGTCATGGTGCTGCCCCGCACGTTACAGATGACTAAGGACTTAGCCCCTCGCGATTTGGCTTCCCTGAGGGCGGCTAGAGTATCGGCCGTTTCACCCGACTGGGAGATGGCGATGATTAAAGTATGCTCATCGACGATGGGGTCGCGATAGCGGTATTCACTGGCGAGATCTACCAACACGGGAATGCGGGCAGAACTTTCCAGAATGTAGCGCCCCACTAAGGCAGCGTGCCAGGCGGTACCGCAGGCAACCATATGAATAGCGCGTACACCTTGAAAAAGTTTTTCCAAGTCGGGAAACTCAAGTTCGCCTTGCTCAAAGGTATCAAGAGTATCTAGGACCGCCCGTGGTTGCTCAAAAATCTCTTTGAGCATGAAGTGATCAAAACCTTCTTTTTCCATCGCCGACGGCTTCCAGTCGATATGGGTGGATTCCCTTTGCACTGGTTTTTGTTTTTCGATGGGTTCCTTCAAGGAATAAATTCGAAACTCATTTTCTCTGAGTAAAACTAAATCTTCATTTTCCAGATAAGTAACGGAATGAGTATGTTCCAGCAGGGCCTGCACATCACTTGCGACAAAAGCGCCTTGGGCCGTGTCGGAAAATGCTGCCACTAAAGGAGTTCCGTTACGAATCGCGATGAGGGTCGCTGGCTCACTATCATGCCCAACGACAATGGTGCATGAACCACGCAGCCTTAAAAAAGAGAGGCGTACGGCTTCCATGAAACCGTTGCCCTGTTGCATTAGGCTTTCCACGAGATGACCAAAAAGCTCGGAGTCAGTTTCGCTCACCAGCTTTGCGCCCTGGCCCTTAAGTTCTTTTTTTAGTTCTTCGTAATTTTCGATAATGCCGTTGTGAACTAAAACGGTGCTACCCGCGCGGTGAGGATGGGCGTTAATGGAATTGGGTTTGCCATGGGTTGCCCAACGGGTGTGGGCCAGACCCGTATGACCGTTGAGACGATTTTTTTCCAGAATCACGCCGAGATTATTTAATTTTCCTTCGCTCTTATGAATCTTAAAATTCTTTTTTGAAGAATCATAAACCGCGATTCCGGCCGAATCATATCCTCGGTATTCGAGTCGTTTGAGTCCTTGAAAAAGAAAATCCTGACAGTCTTTTTTGCCGACGTACCCTATGATTCCGCACATTCCCCTTTCATAACCATAGATGGGGGATGTGGCAACGAATGGGTGAAGGAGCTTTATTTTGGTTTATATTTTTTAGCGTAACCGGGCTTAGTGACTTGCCGTGATCTTGCGATGACAAAACTTCCGGCCTCCTTGGTGGATTCCGTAACGGTAGAGCCGCTGGCGATGAAAGTCCCAGCAGCGAGTTGGAGGGGTGCGATGACTTGGCAATCACTGCCAATGAAAACATCATCCCCTATTATGCTCTGATGTTTACGCCGACCATTCCTCACGGTTCCGTCATAATTGCATGTCACAAAACCGCATCCAATATTGACCCGCTTACCGATGAAGGCGTCGCCAACGTAACTGAGATGAGCAATGCTTGAACCTTCGCCGATGCTCGCCTCCTTAATTTCAACGAAATTGCCCACCTTCACGTTCGCCTCAAGTTTAGTCCCTGGCCTTAGATGCGCCATGGGCCCAACTTTACAACCGGCATCGATTTCGGCGTCCTCCGCGACGGTTCCCTGCTTAAGCACACTTTGATCCCCTACCTTCACCTTCTTAAGGAAAACATTGGCTTCCAGCTTAACGCCGGATCCAATTTCGCAGGCCCCCTGAAGAATCACCCCAGGATATATGACTACACCAGCTTTGAGCGTAGTCCGTGGATCGATATAAGTAGTTTCCGGGCTCATAAAAGATACACCTTGCTTCATCCAAGACTCGTTGATCCGTTTAAATAATTTTTGTTGGGCCTGACTGCGCTCGAGTTGATCGTTCACGCCGTGAAGTGCCTCTGGGTCGGAGACGATGTGGGCATGGATGTTTTTTTTCTGGCGCACGGCCGCATCAAAGAGAGCCGGCAGATAAAACTCTTTGGCTTTATTTTGATTTTTGATTTGAAGAATTTCTATCTGAATGAAGCTTCGATTGAAAACATAGACGCCACCGTTCACTTCGGAGATGCGACGTTGCGCGGGGCTTGCGTCCTTATATTCGCAAACGCCTACGAATTTTTTGCCTTTTCGGAGGATTCGTCCATAGGCGCCAGGGCGTTCAAGGACCATGGACCCTAGGGTCGCCGTGCTCTTAAATTCCGCATGGGCCCCTACAAGCTCTTCAAGGATCCCGTCCGATAAAAGCGGAAGATCCCCGTTTAACACTATAACCATGTCGGACGGGTTAGCTTTGGTGTTCGTGGACGCGAGCGCTAGCTTTACCGCGTGACCGGTTCCCAATTGTTCTTCCTGCACGGTGAAGCTGAGAGTGAGCGGAAAATTTTTCCCAGTGTGTTTCCTACGAAAGACGTCAAAACACTCCTGCACAAAACTCCGAACTTGCTCCCGGCCGTGGCCGATGACCACATTAAGCCGGAAGTCGTTTACCGCTTGAGAGTCCGTGGTGCGGGCTTCTAGGAAAGAGAAGATCTTTCCGCACAACAGGCCGATCATGGGAACGCCCGCAATTTCATGTAGGACCTTAGGCAAGGGCGACTTCATTCGGGTACCCAGGCCTGCGGCAAGCACTATAAACTCTAAGGATTGACCTTTGACTAAAGGTTGTTCACTATATGGAAATTTTTTCCCGTTTTTTGTCGATTCCTTGGTGTTTTTCATAATCTCGATTTCATGATGATGCCATAAAGATAAAATATTTGTTCTTCCGGGTATTGTTTCTCTACAAAAGCTTGTTACACTTTTTTCTAATTCTGGACATCATCAGTCAGGATGATGTTCGGCAATTGAAAAGTACAAACGAAAAGTAAGTCACGAAAAAGAACGAAACGACGAAGTGCACGAGAAACCATGGATTGGGGGACATGCACATGGATACAAGAAAGTCAGAGCCACAGACCGTAGAACAACCGAACGAGATGGGGCTGGATAAAAAGACCATCGCGAAGTTCAAAAAGCTGCTTCTGGATGAACGACAAAAAATCATGAACTCCAGTAGCCAGGATATGAAGGACTTCCAACTTAGCACCGACGACCTGGCGGATGAAACCGACCATGCCGTAAGTGAACTCACGCAAAATCTCGCCATCTCCTTAAGGGACCGGGAAAGAAGCGTCCTAGCTTCCATTGATGCGGCTTTGGAAAGGCTTGAGAGCGGAGCCTTTGGTATGTGCGATGCCTGTGAAGAGCCTATTGAGTCAAAGCGCCTGGAAGCTAGACCCATGACCACCCTTTGCTTAAGTTGCAAAGAGGCGGAAGAGCACCGTAAG
>CAYYYP010000058.1:0-16982 GCA_964475985.1 uncultured Oligoflexia bacterium
TGGAAAATCCACGTCTCACTTTTCTTACGCCTACTTTGTTAGCGGGAGACCGCTCCTTGGAAAATGTGATTGCCCATGAGCTTGGACATAGCTGGAGCGGCAATTTAGTTACGAATTCCAACGGTAATCATTTTTGGCTCAATGAAGGTTTTACGGTGTATGTGGAGAGGCGAATTCTTGAAGCCGTTTCCGGGCAAAAGACGGCCGAAATTCAAGCTCAGATTGGGTATGAGCGTCTTTTGGATGAGCTTCGCTCACAGCCCGCGGACCTTACAAAATTACGCACGAATCTGAGGGGTATCCATCCCGATGATGCCTACAGCGAAATACCCTACGAAAAAGGCTATCTGTTTTTAAGGCATATCGAAGAGCTCGTGGGCCGCCCTCGTTTTGATACTTTTTTACGAGCCTACTTGAGCGAGTTTTCCTTCCAATCTATTAGTACGGATGATTTTCAAAAGTTCCTTGAGGAAAAACTAATTCTTGGTGATGCCGAACTGCGACGGAGAATAAATGCGCTGGAGTGGATTTATGCACCTGGCCTTCCAGAGGTAAGACCTGAAATCCATAGTGAGGCCTTGGCGCGAATGCAGCGACATGCCGAAGCTTTCGCCAAGGCCGGCCGCTTTTCAAATCCCACCATCTTAAGTTTTGCCTCAGTTTCAGCCTATGAATGGGTACATTTTATTAGGTCCCTGCCTAAAGATGCCAGTTTGGACAGAATCAAATCGCTTGATAAAAGCCTTGGTTTTTCTGATTCGCAAAATGTGGAAATTTTAACGGAATGGTTAAAGTTTACGATAGGCGCAGGGTATCCGCCGGCACTTGTACGAGCAGAACAGTTCCTAAAATCGGTTGGCAGATGGAAATTTTTAGAACCTATTTACCGGCAGCTCATTGCCAATCGCCACCGCGAACTTGCTGTGCGTATTTTTAACGAAGCAAAATCTGGCTACCATTCCATTGTGAACCAACAATTTGAACGGTTACTGTCCACTTCGGCTGAAAGTTGCAATGACGCAATGGGTCGCTAAGCTTAGGCGATAGTAGATTCATAAATGGGGGGGATATGGCGCAAAAAATTACGGCGGATCAAGGTTCGGTGATCATCACCGGGGCTAGCGACGGGATTGGGCGTGCACTGGCTTACGAATTTGCGCGCCGGAAATTTAGCCTGGGTCTTATCGCCAGAAGAGGCGAGCTCTTAGCCCATGTTGCGCAGGAATGCTTAAACCTCGGGTCACCCAAGGTTGAAACTGGCAGTGGGGACGTTAGGGACTTGGACCGAATGAAGGCACTTTACAAATCCATCGAAGAAACTGTTGGGGAGGCCGCTATATTCATTGCTAACGCCGGTATCAACATTGATATTCTTCCGTCCGAAAATGGCGATCTCCATGCGCAGGGAATATTTCAAGTCAATGTCATTGGTGCAGTGGCAGGCCTTGAGTTTTTTAAGTCAAAGTGGGTTCAAAACGAGTGGGTCAAAACTGGGCAAAAAAGAAAAGTTTTGTGTGGGGTCAGCAGCGTGGCGGGCGCACGGGGCTTGCCGGGCGGGGGGCCATACTGCGCAAGTAAGGCTGCACTTTCTACTTACTTAGAAGCGCTGGACCTTGATATGCGGGCGAGCGTAGGTTCCAGCATTACAGTCGTGGATCTAGCACCAGGGTTCATCGATACCGCCATGACTAGACGGAATCGGCATCCCATGCCTTTTTTAGGTGACGCTGACCGGGAAGCAAAATCCTTCGTAGACGCCGTACTTTCGGGCCGCAGTTTTCGCATCGTCAGGCCCATGGCTTTTGGTTTTGTGTACCCAATCCTCAGGCACACCCCTTGGATAATTTTAAAATTTCTCTTAGGAATTGCCGGAAAGTTGAAGCAAAAAAATAGAAGTCGTCCGTAGCAGGACTGAAGCTCAGCCCTGCTACGAATTTTGAATCACTACGGACTACTTAGCAAATGCCCTGAATTTAATGCGATTGATTTCAGAACGGAATGCCTCGGGATCCTTCACCCCTTTGAAAATCATTTCAATGCGGCGATTGGCAGCCCATGCCTTCTCGTTGTCGCCCTGAGCAATGGGTTTAGCTTCGCCCAAACCCTGGCTCGTCAAGCGCTCCGCAGGGATGCCGGCATTGGCCAAAATGTTTCTTACTGTTTCGGCACGACGCTCAGAAAGCGCCTGATTGTACTCATCGGACCCGCGGTTATCGGTGTGACCTTCGATGCGCAGAGACTCCCAACCTTCTTGATTGCCATTGAGGTAGTTTGCGATTTCGTTCATGAAACCGGTGGACGCGTCATTAAGTTCGGCTTTATTCGTGGCGAAGTGAAGCACTTGATCATCCAAGGCAAAGTTAATCGCTTCTTGAACAATGACTTTTTCGATAATTTTAGTTTGGGTTCTACGGCCTTCACCGCCCACTTCGTAGAATGGAATTCCTAATTCCACCCCTACGAGCCCAACGTACAGCTGACGATCCTTAAGGTTAAGATCGGTACCAAAGGACGCGCCCACCCTTACCTGAAAGGGGTTTGCATCAAAGGTGTAGGTAGCCAACAAACCACCAAGCAATGGGAAGTTATCGTCGGGCTGTCCGAGATCACCAAAAGCAGGGTTGGTGCCAAATACCCAGCGAACGTAGGGACCAAGTTCAAAGGCGCCAACTATTTTTGCTCGGGGTGAAAGCTCTAAGAAGCCCACTCTGGTAGTTGAGCTGACGTCAAAAAGGCCAGAATTGTATCGTCTAGTTTCGGCCGAAAGGCGAGAGTACATCCAGCCTACGCTTGCACTGGCGGTGAAAAGTCTGTGATCAAAAGTCGCACCAATTTTAGCGCCCATGATGGGCCCTTTTAATGATTCTGAAAGGCCCAGACCAGTGGCGTCCACGGAATGGTAACCGCCTTCAAGCCCACCAAAAACTGCGAAAGGGAATTCGAATTGGTCGCGCTCAGAAGCTAGTGTTCTTGATTTCGCCAAGGCTGAAGGCACAGCAAAGGTTGCTAGACCAAAAACCAATGCAAGGCTCGTTATAAATAATTTAAGTTTAAAGTTTCTAAAGCTTACAGACATGAATTTCTCTCCCATAAAACAAAAAAATAAAGGGGCCGCACATCAATGCGCGAACCCCTTTTCTTTTTTTAAGACTAAAAATACAAGCGAATTATGCGGTCATTCGCGACGGACTAATGACGCTTGCTGCCACTTGAGCCAGCATTAGCGGCCGGTGCAGCTGGTTCATCGTAGGGGTTCGCAGGCATTGTGGAATGTGAAGGCTGAGTGATGGGACCCGTGTTCGTGCTGGTATCCGTCGCTGTCTCAGTCTCAGTAGCGGTTGCCGTATCAGTAGCCGTATCTGTTTCTGTTGCGGTCGCCGTGTCTGTAGCAGTTGCCGTTGCCGTATCTGTGACAGTATCGGTTCCGGTGCCAGTGGCAGTTGCTGTGTCAGTAGCCGTTGCAGTATCCGTCGCGGTTGCTGTCTCAGTTGCCGTTTCAGTATCGGTATCCGTCGTCGTGTCGGTTGTTGTAACAGTATCCGTGTTCGTAGCAGTGTTAGTCACCGTTGCAGTTCCCGTTGCCGTCGTGGTGTCTGTCGCAGTTTCAATTGCAGGCAATACCGGTCCAACCACCATTAGAGGTTCGATACCAATATCGATGTTGAGATTACGTGCGTCTTCAAAAAGGCCAGTGAGCATGCCTTGGTAATTGCGGCGAACTTCTTGGCGGCGTGCCACGGAGGCTCTGGAAGCTTCATCTTCACCTTGGAAAGACTCAGAATCTTCAAAGAAGTTATTATGCATTTCATCGCAACGAGCGACTAGGCCTTGAATGCGGCGATTCAAGCGAACACGCTCAGGGCTTGGCTCAAGGGCCGTGCTGGGTAACATACGACGAGCGCTGTTCATGCAGGATGCCATATCTACATCTACGGTATTTGCGACGGCCAACACGTTGGCAGCGTCCAGTGGATTGATGCCACGGCTAAGTTCTGCTCGGCTAGGTTCATTTTCAAGGGGTTGTCCGGCTTCCCTTGCGTCTCCGAACAAAGCGTGGATTTCAGATTCATAGATCCATTCCGTTTGTCTTGCGCGGCGGTGGTCTTCTGCGGTGAGCTCAGTATTCTCTTCTAGAGTATTTAGAGTTTCAACAAACTGTGCGTGTTGGGTCTCGCACTCGTTGGCAATTTGAATGTGACTAGGAGCTGAACCGCGTTCAGCTTCAGTGCTTCTGAGGGCAGCGTATGCTCGCTCAATGCAACCAGAAAGGTTCGTGTCAGATTCAGTTAAGAAAGCTTGAAAGGACGGAGTGGTTGCTTCTTCGGAGTTCAAAGTCGATTGGGCTACCGATGGGCCGCCAGAGTTACCACCGGAGATGCCTCCGCCAATTTGTCTGGAATTAGTGCTGGAACCGCATCCGCTTAGAAAGGCTAAGCTAACGGTAGCAAGCACGGGGATCATAGCGATCTTAGAAACTTTAGGAAATAATCGGGTCATAAGTACAAACTCCTTATGTTTGACGAACATTTGACGAGCTGCGTAAATGCAGTGCTGTGCGGCGTCAATCTAAGGATTAATGCCCGAAAAGGCAAACAAAAAAGGCCTAGATCCTCTTAATTTAAAAGAGAAACTAGGCCTTCTTCCTCAAACGATAACTCACCACGAATGTAAATAATCGCGGTTTAGTATGCGTAATGTTGAACGAATTAAGAGGTTTGGCAGTTACTGCTAAGGGCACCGTCAGACTTGATCTGTTGTTTCAGGTTCTGAAACATCTTAACGGCAGAATCCTGACCTTGGGGCAGAAGCTCTTGATAGTGTGACTGGGTCATTTTACCAAAGGCTTGTACGTCAGAGCAGCCCATGGAACGAGCCAATCCATTGAGGTACGCGCCGTGGCCTTCTGCCATTTCGATGGACAGACGATCATAATTCACCATGGCGTAAGTAGCAGCGGCTTGTTCATTTTTTGCAAATGGGTGTTGAGCGCAACCGATAGTGCCAGAAGTCATACCAAACGTTGGAGGTACAAAACCATTGGTCGTTGCACGGGTGGTAGTTCCAAACATTGTTTTCTTTTTCGTAACCTGCCAGCCTAGGCCGCAGCTGTCGGTATCAGGTTCGCTGGTGACTTCGGGTGCAGCACGGTCGAGATAAGCGGGTTCGTTTTTTCGGCTGGCGGCATCGGCAACCGTTGAATTTAAAGCGACAGTGCAAAGCAATGCGAAAGCTGACATGACTGGGATCATTTTTAGAGCGGTTCTTGAAGTGTGTATCATTGTAGATCTCCTTATATCTTTCATCTTGGGAAAGACTATTGATCCTGACAACTTGAAACTGAAAATCTTATTAAAAATAGTAAAACGCCGTAAGGGAAAGATCTCGATAATGCGAAGATTGACGCGAATTACTTTCGGCGCCGATATGCGTAAACTGCTCAAAATTCAGGCGCAGTTCCTTTTGCGGGGAAAAAGTCCACGAACCTCCGAAGGTCCAGCGTTCAAAGGTCAGATTTCTTCCACCCTGAGAGGCGTCTCCATGCAGTGGGTCAAAATAAACTTCGGCGGAAGTGAGGAGTTTTAGGACGTGGTGAGGGTTCCATCCCAGCAGGAGTTTGGCGTCCGGTAAAACTCGGAATGCCGGCGTTAGATTTTGAAGGTGAAGGCTTGAACCCGCTTGGAGCGAAGCCCCCAAGAGTAACGAAAGGATTCCGTTTGGTAACGGCGCCGTGATTCCCGTGGCCGCCAGTGCTTCGGCGACGTGGCAGTATTCACACCGAAAATCTTTGGGCGATATATATGCCACTTGGAATCGCCAGGAGAGAGGGTGCTCAAGCCTTGACCACGGAGTTAAAGACGTGGAGGAAACGCCATGGATTTCCTCGAGGTTTAGTTTGTGATCGAAGTCAGTGTAGCGCAGCCTAAAGCCTGGAAAATCAATCTGCGAAAATGGTGTGTACCCTCCATCGTGGGTTAAAAGATCGTGATACGCGAATTTAAATGAAATCTCTTGATACGGTTGGAGGCACTCTTTTCCCGCCGACCCACAGCGTCCAAGCCCCCACTGGGCGCCTGAGCGAAATCCAAATCGGCGTGGGCCATGCCCTAGGTCAGGCCTACCGCCGGTGGCAGCCCAGTTTTGATGTGCCCATTCTTCATTCACCGGCAGCGTCCAGTGATCTGCCGTGTTTTGTTTTCGTGATCCCGTTCCTAATGCCGCCCTTGCAACGAGCAGTTCCCGCATTCGGTTTGCTTTAGGAAATTTATTTCGATCCTTGTGACTAGAATCATACCCACGTTGGTATTCTAAAAGGGCGATGGATGCTTCCAAAGTTTCGGCGTTTGCGGATGAAGGTACGGCCTTGTCGTTCTCCGCGAGTTGTAGGGCGAAATTATTTTCATCTTTGGAGAGCAGGTGAAATCTTGTGTTCATGCGGCGCCTTAAGGATGGCCGGAACGTCACCGAACGAATGGCATCAGGAATTTCGGTGATTCTTTTCACCGTCTCCGCCGGAATGACATAAATGAAAAAATCACTGATGCTCCATTCAGGCTTTATGGCCTCAAGGATGGTTAAAATTTGGTAGGAACAGTTCTCGCCAAAAAAATAATAAAAGAAGTAACCAGACGTTTCGAGTTCCCAAATGTGTCGAAGAACTGCTTTGGTTTCCTCCTCGCTAAGATTTAATTCGTACTCCCAAAGATCGCGACTCTCGGCGTGATTGTATTCAGAGACTTTTACATAATAGGGGAGAAGCGAAAACTGACCTAAGTAACCACCGGTGATCCCAAAATAGATGAAAGCTAAGGGGTTTTCATCATCGGAGACTACGGCCGCATAACTTATCCCTAAGTCGTTTAATCCAGAGTCTTGGGCCCCCGCACTTTTTTTGGAATTCGCGCGCAAAAAGGTGTGACCAAACATAGATCCTGGGTTTCCAGCGTAGGCCGTAGAAAAAATGAGGGAAAGGGAATGAGGAGAAAACTTTTGCAGGTATTCGTCTAATTTTTCGCATTTTATAGACGGCAAATTCTCAAGGGTCATTTGGCTTTGGAGAAAAGCAAGGCGTTGAGGAAATGCACACTGGGGATGTTGTTTTAACCTGCCCACTTTAAGGTCGCGGGAATAAAAGGCTTCAGTGGTCGCCTTTAGCTCTGCAAGCGGATCGGTGTTTCCGTCCTTTGCGAAGAAAAAACCTGGGTCATCAACCTGACTTTTACTGCCAAATAAGTTTGATTTGTAATGCAAGAGCCTCAGCCACGTTTTGCTTTCGGCAATGGTGGCTAGTTTTTCTGGCGTAGGCACTGCTTCGCTAATCGGTGCCGAAAAAAGCAGGAAGAGAACCAAAAAACCAATGTGCCGACGGATCATTTTATTTGGTCCATCAACGCACCCTAGTTGGGTAACGATGGAGTAGCTTCGGAACTTGGCGTTGGGATCATGTGGTTTTGGCATTGATTCATGTCAGACTGGATTAAAGAAATGATCTCATCAAGGTAGTTTTCAATTTCTTTGGACTGAATTTGGATTTTTAACGGGATGATGACTTCTTGAATTAGTCTCACAAGAAAGCTCGTGGATAATCTGGTTTGCGATTCATCTTGCTCTCGGGGCATGAAGGAGTGGAGCATTTCATCAATTTCTTCGAGCAGGCCGTGGAGTTCCAGGTAACTAAAGCTTTGTGGTGAATTCACCTGCGCATCTGCCCGAAATCTTTCTGCGGCAGCCTGTAATATGCTTTTCACTTCAAAAACAACCCGGTCACTTAAGAGATCAAGGTCCAATTCCGTGGCGAGGCCACGATTGCGGTACACGCTGCTCCAATAGGCCGTAAGGTAAAAATGCAATAGTGAAATGGGATCGTGAGCGGGCGAGAGTTGCGCTGACTGCTCCCAAAAAGTTTGAAGCACATGGGCGGGGGATTTATGACCATTATTCAGCGAAGAGATTAACGAACGAAAACCATTGGCCTGCGTAAAAAGCCTGGTATAGGCGGCGGGATCTCTCGGCACGAGGGGTACTCTCACTAATTCTTGGCGGTATTTGAACTGAGAGGTCTCCGGCTCTCCCGTAAGGTTGAGCTCTAGAAGGGTTGCAACCTGATCGGAAATTTCCCTAATGCCAAACCAGTCCTGGCTATCGTCCTCCTCTGGGTGAGGTGCTTCCGTTTCACTGACTTCTGGGCGGAAGGTTGAAACCTCGCCCCTGTCTTGAAAGTCTATGACCGCAACGCCTTCGTTTTCGCCGGCATAATAGCCGTCCAAAATAGAATCAGGAACTCGGTTACTGAATATAATGACTTCTTCACTTGGCTTAATCCCAAAGCGGTCGTGCAGGATACCGTTTGCATTCGGCAACAGATTCCTCAAGGTGTGAAGCGCATCCGGATCCCCCACGATGGAGACGGAGAAAATAGAAGGAGAAACTGACTGGCCCGGAAAAGTGTTTTTAACGTACTGATACCAACCAATGATCAAGTTCAGAATTTGGCGAGAGAAGAGGACTTGGTTTTGGGGTCTTAAAGATTCAATGGCCGATACTTCAAGGATCAATCGACTCGGCGGCGGAAGGGCTTCGGCACGAACCGGAGTTATGGAAAATTGTAGCGCCACTGGCAAAAACACCAATACGGTGAAAAAAAATTTGAACCAATCCCTCACGTCTAGATCCCCTTATTTGAGAGGGCTTAGCATGGGATCAAGAATTAGCAAAAGCAGCGCAAAAGTTTTCTAGAGGCAAACACCGCGTTAATTTTTTTGCGGGGCTGACTTGCTTTCCGTAGATTTTTTTTCGGAAGCGATTGCTCTCTCGGGCATGGACTGCGGATCTAAGCGGGCCGGCAAAGCTTTCGGCGCATTATTCAGGACTAAGCGCACCCGTTCATCGAGGACTTGGTAAGTGGGGCTTTGGATGGAATTTGAAAACGGGGGAATGGATTTAAACCAATTTTGTTGAGAAAGTTTCGCTAAGGTAAAAAATCTCGCTTCTTTAGGGACTTCAAGTTCCTCTGCTTCTACGCGCGGACCGGTTTTGGTCCAGAGGTTTGCAAATTGCCCCGGTAAAATGCGTACGACTTCTCTAGGCAGTTGCCCAGAAATTTTTAAACTATCCACTCGTGACGCTAAGTGGACTTCCCCTTCAAAGGTGTAGGCTTCAATGAAATAAGTCCGGTGGAATGGATCCATGGGGCCCTTACCCTGCGCAAATTGATTTTGTTTGAGGGGTGCATCAGAAACTTTGCGTTCCACGTGTAGTGCGAAATCCGTTCCGCGTACTGCCACGGCGGCATCTCCGATCAAAACAGAAAATGGTTCCTGTGGTGAATAAACCTTGGCGACGTGAAGCCTAACGCTTCCGTAATGAAGGCGTAATTTTCGATCAAGCAATATGCCTTTGCGTTTCTGTTCCGCAATGGGCGTCCATTCCACGATTTCTAGGCGCGTGCGCGGGCCGAGGGCAACTTGGGTTTGGTCTTCAAATTGAATTAAAAATGTTTGCCTACTGCCGGTGGTTAAAAACTGTCCTGGTTCAAGGCCTGCACCTTTAGCGGCGGGCTTTAAAACTTCGCCTTCGGAGTTGCGAAGGGCAAGGGGGTGGGGTTGCGGCATGGTATTGGATATTTCTGAAGCAAGTCCCCTTTGGACGGTGGGTTCTGAGCGGGCGGATACGATGGTACCAATTTCTACCCCAACCGCGCTAGTGGAGGTTGTGAGAAGAAGGATGGTGCATAGAAGGCCCGTGGGATAAAAAACTTTGTTATAGATCATAAACTTTTTTAGTTGACCCCAAGGATGGATGGGCCACCCTTGGGGTAATTCAGAACGGGTTTAAGCGCTTAGGGCGGGCTTAGCGCTTCCGCTGCCTCTCGCGCCTTGCTTGTATTCATCTAAACCAAAATCATCGACTTGAATTACGGCATCACGCAATAATTCCGCCTGGGCGACTTTGTCGAACTCTTCCTTGGTAATAATCCCTTTTTCCACGGCTGCCGCGTAAAGCTCTTTCGGCGGAAGTTTAGGCAGGATTTTTTTATGACGAGCTTTGCGTACTCGGTCAGCGACATCATCCACCTGAAGCGTTAAAACGTAGGCTTGTTCAAGCGCTGCCAAATGATCCGTTGCAGGGTTGGTAGGAATGAACATTCCGCTGGTATGGCGCTCACGGAGGGCAGCGTTTTCTTGGATGCTCTCTGCTACTTCAAGTTCCATATCGTTAGTGGGCATGGTGCCAATGGCATTGGCATTATGGAACCAACGGATGGGATTTCTAAAAAACCAACCTACGATGGGAACTTCAAGGTTAAGGAGCAAACCATCAAAGGCTTGATGAATCTGCCAGAAGGAATGATTCATCGTCCAATGTACGAAAGGAAGGTCTTCTTCCTTTTGCCCTTCGGCTTCAAACCTTCGCAGCGTAGCGGTGCCCAAATACATCCAACCTAATATATCAGCAAAGCGGCCCGTAGTTTTTCCTTTGGCCTTCAGTGCTCCACCTAGAGTTGCCATGGCCAAATCGGCAAGCACGGCAAAGGCAGCAGAGGTCCAGGCGAGTCGTCTGAAATATCGTGCGACTTGAGGGTGGCAACTTGGCGTAGGAGTTAAAATTCCCCTCGTCATCCACTGTACCGTCGCTCGACAGACATTGCTTACGACATGACCCATATGGCCCCAGAAAGCTTTGTCAAACTCAGGAATATTTCCAGATTCAAGAGCTTCCACTTCGCGGAACGCAAAGGGATGGGCGCGCAAAGCACCCTGGCCAAAAATCATTAGGGTACGGGTCAGGATGTTTGCCCCTTCCACCGTGATGGGTACCGGCAATCCGGTGTAGAAACTCGCTAGAAGGTTTTTTGGACCTCGAGAGATTCCTGCACCCGCCAAAATATCCATGCCATCATTGATGATGCGACGTTGAGTCTCGGTGAAATAGTATTTAGCGATGGCGGTCACGACCGGTGGTTTATGGCCGGCATCGATGGCGCCTAAGGTGTAACGCCTGGCGGCTTCCATCATGTAATTGAAACCGGCGATGCGACCCATTGCCTCCCGAATGCCTTCAAATTTTCCGATGGACATGCCAAATTGACGGCGCACCACGGCGTGGGCACTTGCGACCCGAGTGGTAAATTTCGCGGCTGCCGTAGCGCCCGCGGGTAAGGAGATTCCTCGCCCCGCACCCAAACATTCCATGAGCATCATCCAACCTTTGCCCGCCCCTTCAAGGCCGCCAATGATGGCATCGATGGGGACCACGACATCTTTTCCTTGGGTCGGGCAATTATAGAATGGAACGCCCATGGGATCATGGCGTCGATCGGCTTTTACGCCAGGAGTTTTTGTGGGAATCAGTGCGCAAGTAATACCAATATCGGTGCCTTTGCCTAAAAGATTTTCCGGATCCCTTAATCTAAACGCTAGGCCCAGGAGAGTGGAGACGGCTGCAAGCGTAATCCAACGTTTGTTCCAATTCAGACGCAAATAAAGTTTTCCATCCTGACCACGAAACACTACGCCAGAGCTTTGAATGCTGGCGGCGTCAGAACCTGCATGGGGTTCCGTAAGGGCAAAACACGGAATTTCTTCACCGCGTGCAAGTCTTGGCAAATAATATTTTTTCTGCTCGTCAGTTCCGAAGTGAGCAAGGAGCTCGGCTGGGCCAAGGGAATTCGGAACCATGGCCGTAATGGAAAGTGGTCCACAACGAGAAGCTAATTTCATGACCACTTCACTGTGGGCCATGGCGGAGAACCCAAGACCACCGTATTCCTTAGGCACCACCATACCGAAAAAACGATCTTTTTTTAACGCGTCCCATGCAGCTTGCGGAAGTTCACGCTCCTCAGAAACGGTCCAGTCATCTACGAGTTTGCAGAGCTTCTCAACGGGTCCGTCTAAAAATGCTTGTTCTTCAGGAGTGAGCTTTGGATAATTCTGGTCCATGAGGCGGTTGAGATTCGGAGCGCCGGAGAAAAGTTCACGCTCAATCCACACGTCACCCGCTTTCAATGCGGTGCGTTCGGTTTCAGAAATCTGAGGTAAGAATTTTAGCTTTTTGAATAGAGCTACGACAAGGGGCGTCACAAGTTTTGCCCGAATTTGGGGAATATTGAATATCGTCGCTACGATGGCAAAAGGAATCCAGAGTTCTAGGGGAGCGTTTGAAATGAAGAGGACCGCTACGCCAAAAAAAGTCCAGGCCCAGAGGGGGGCGCTCCAAAAACCAAGGGCCAAAGGAACGCCAACGGCGATAAAAATCGTCCAAAGCGTCGTCATTGTTGGTGTCATCGAGTTCGTAAATCCTGCAAATCCCATGAAGATTTCCTTTCTACGGTCTGACGGTGAGTCTTAAAATTAGTCTAGAGCTTCGGGATGTGTTCGTAAAGCGCGACTCGTAAGCCCCAGTATTGGATTTCGGACGGAAGTTGGGAAACTTGACGTTTGGTCAGGATATTCCCCAAAGGAATGCATAAATTTCCATCAATCGTACAGGCTTTGGAAAGAGCCGGGGTGGGCGGTTCAGCGAAACCAAGCCTTGTTGCCATTTTTCAAGGCGCGTCTGGAGGGCCAGGGTATTTTTTAATGTCCCATAAATAAGGCCAATGGAGAGGTCCTGGGCTAGGCAGAGCTTACTTAAGAGGTCAGCTTCGATTTGGGTCTCCGGAATGTGGTCTAAATCAATCAGGACACGGTGAAATTCTATGCGCTCAACGGGTCTTAGGAGGATCTCATCTGGAGTAAATGGTAAAAGTTGAGCTTCAAGCCCCTTGGGGACAAACTCTTTTAATGTCTGAGAGAGTTTTTCATCTAGGCCCAGAAGTGCCGTAGGCAACTTAGCGGCTGCGTCGGTGGTAATTTTTGCCGGTTGGGGACTCACCCGTCCAGTTTTAAGCAAACTTTCAAACAAGTCTCGCATAGAAAGCATTGCCACAACGTCTGGTCCCTTGGTGAGCGGCACATGACGAATACCCTGGGCAATCATAAATTCTGCTGCCTCCACCATGCGCTCTAATGGCAAGGATTTGAGTGGTTGGGACATTACGAGGGAAATTGGTTTTTCCCATGCGTTATAACTTCTAATCGTGTCTAGCTTTTTCAAGAGGTCCCGTTCGGTGAAAATTCCTACGCAGTGATTGTGCGTATCCACCAAGAGCACGGCGCCGATATTATTGCGCTGCATGGTGTGCAGAACGTCGGAAAGTGGAGTTGCTGCCGACATGGTAATGACCTGACGCTTAAGCTGGCTTTGGAGGGACATGCCCTGAAACTCTCAACGAAATCAATTTTAAAGTCAATCGGCGCTGGGGTGCCTAAAGGCTATTGATTTTGCTCCGGTGGATTGAGGGCAGGATCCGCCGCTGCCGTAGCCAAAAGATTGGCCGCATCCTGTTCCTCATCGCCCGTCATCCGGGTGATTGCGCCACGATAGGTGCCCAAGTGCCGAGTCGCCACATGAAATGCTTCCTGAGCTTTTTCAAGGCCTCGGCCAACTTCATCAAATCGACGATGAAAGTTTTCAAAGTGTTTCCTCGCCTTTGCGATGTCCTGAACGATTTTTTTAACGTTCTGGGCCGCCTCATAATAATGCATCGAGCGTCCGATGAACTGCAGCGATACGGCTAGAGTGTTGGGCGAGACCGGAAATACCTTCATTTTAGCGAGCGCTTCCCATAATGCGGAATCACGGATGACTTCGAAATAAAGCGTTTCACTCGGCAAAAACATAAGTGCGATGTCCGTCGTGCCGTGTTCGGGGTGAATGTATTTTGCCGCAATGGATTTTGCTTGGGTCCTTAGGGTCTCGGAAAGAACTTTCCTTGCGGACGCCAAACGTTCAGGGTCAGAATTATGGGCGTTGTCAAAAAGCGGAAGCACCTGCTCGCGCGGAAATTTACTGTCGATGGGTAAAACCACCTGGGGAAACTTCACTACTGCATCTACCCGTTCAAGGCTGCGCGGCACGATTTCGTACTGCACTTCAAAGCTGCCGGCCGGTAAAAAATCTTCCAATAGTCGTTGCAAGGAGTGTTCACCAAAATTTCCGCGCAAATGCGGCAGTTTCAGAAGCTGATTTAGCTCATCCACGGATTGGCTAATTTGGCCTAATGAAAGAAGTTGTTTTTCTGCCTTATGTAAACCTTCAGTTACCAACTGAAAATGTTTAAACCCTTCCTGGAGGTTGGCATTGAGTTGCGTGCCGACTTGCATGCCAATTTGTTCTAAGCGAGAGCTCACTTTGCCCTCGAGGGTAACGAATCTAGTTTCCAAATCGCGGATGGAAGAACTTAAGGCTTCCCGCAGTTCTTTTCGGTTTAGAGCCAGCTCGTCACGCAATTCTTGGCGCTGAGAAGAGAAAGCAGACGAGTTTTGATTCTGAAACAAATTTAAAAGGTGGGTGAGTCGGCTGCTCAAATTCCAGACAAAAAGTGCAATGGCCACCATAAATAAAATGGAGAGAGCCGGGGCAAGCGTAGAAAGAGAAATGGCGGAGTCGGTATTCATTTATGCGTGATAGGGGCCGTCATCATCGTCACTTTCCCCAAACTCCATGAGGTCATTGCTGACTGCGGGAGAAATACGTTCGTCGTAATCCCCGCTCTCTTCGTCATCCTCTTCATCGCGTCTTTCTAACTTTTGTTGCTCGCCTTCAATGGTGATGGTGTCTTCCACTAAATCATTCAGTTGAGCGTACTGAGACCAAACTTCGGCTTGTTGGGGCTCTTCCTCAAGTAAATCGAGCGCCCATTGCGAAGTAAGCTTAGGCAGCAACTGTCTGCCCTGGGGCCCGTAGGGAAATGCTTCCGTTTGGGAAGCGACCCTTGCTAACGCCAAAGCGCCCGCAAAAAAGGACAAGTTCACAATGAGTACCAGCCAATGATCCACGGAATTTTTTGTGTAGTTTGATTCCTCATCATTGGCGAGTGCTGCTTCACGCGCCATGGTCAAAAGATTTTTTCGAAATCCTTGAATCATTTTAAATGCTGAATCCTCAAGGATGAGCGGGGTTTTTACGTGATACAAGAGACGCGCGAGGTCCGAAGCATCCCACTGATCCTCGAAAGGAAATAGCGCCTCTTCGTTCAAAAGGTGGCTTAGGAGTTCGGCGGAATTTGCGTGCCTTCTCGTACGTCGCAGGGAAATTTGTAACCGCTCCGCAAGAGTTTCAATTTCAAGGTCCGTAAGCAAGTGGGAGTGTTCTTCAACAAACCGTCTTGAGATGAAATGGGCTCCCGCAACGAAGGCGAGGGTGGCGGCGCGCAGGCTGGTTTCATATTCACGATATTGAGGCATGGGCGCTAAGCTATGCTGTCACCGCAAAGAGGTCAACGGGGGATCTCCGCTAGAGGCTTGGAAAAGCTAAACCATCCGTAGTCAGCCTCCAGATGGGGGGCCGACTACGGATGTTAGGATATCTCTGATTAACTACGGTTTAGTTATCACCAAGTTTTGATTTTTCGGATTTTGGCAGCGCGTCCTGGGTGGCGGGGCTTGTGGTCGCGGGACTGAGCGCCTGTTGTGTTTTGATCTTGATGCTGTTTTTGAGCTGGCCGTTGCTCATGATTTTGAATTCCACGCGCCTATTTGCCGCGAGGATCGCATCTCGTGAAAGTCCGCTGGCGGCCGTGAGTTTAGGCCTAGATTCTCCGAAACCGATAATATGCAAATGAGCGGGCTTGATACCGCGGCTCACGAGATATTCTTTTACGGCAGCGGCTCTGCGCTGGGACAGTTTCAAGTTGTAACGATCAGAGCCGATTTCGTTGGTATGACCTTCAACCATGATGAAATCAAATGCGTTGTCATGGGACTTGATTACCGAAGCTACTTCATCAAGCAGGGTCTGACCAGAGCGGGTGAGAACCGCTTGGTTATGCTCGAATTTTACTTCTTCATTCAAAGTGATTTCTTTTTCCGTCCAAATTACGCGTGCCTTTGGCTCAGGGGCAACGGAAGCAACTACGGGTGCTGGTTTAGGTAATTCCTTGGCGACAAATTCAGTTTTAGTCTGGGGCATGAGGGTAATCCCTGCGATGATTCGGAAATCGGCGCTGGAATATCGGTCAAACGCACCAACCGCACCACCGAAACTCAAAATGAAATCCGAAGGCAGGCGATACCTTGCGCCGGCATACAACATCATGGGGTTTTGATAACGGTTGGAAGGGACGCTAATTTCTCCGCCGGCCTCAGTATTTACGGCCCACTTACTGGAAACTGGAATGAGCAGACTTAAGGAAAGGGGAATTCCGGTTCTTTTATTAAGGTCGCGAAATTCGGCGTTAGGATTGTGTCGCAAGCCCGCATTCGCGGTTGCCGTAAGCGGTCCGAAATCGTGCTCGGCAATGAAATGCACTCCAGCGCCCAACGAAGAATCGGAAAGATACAAATTTTTATTTCCGGTAGGGGCGTACAATTCAGGCATGATGGCAAAAACAATGGGGTCCCTAGTGCTGTTAAGCCTGAACTTCGTGAATACTCTCGTATCACCTAATCCAAATTGAGATGTTGCGTCCGGAAGTTTCACCATGCTGAGCGAGATCGCCGCGCCGGCTTGCATCCAGTCATAAAAATTATAACCAAACGTTAAGTTTAAACTGTGAATGCTATCGACTAGCAACGCGGTACGTTTGGTGCGCCTTGAATCAAGCTCCACCAAGGGATCGTTGACCATATCGTAATAAGCGCTGAAGAAAGGTCGTCCCTGGCCCGTGGATCCCCAGTTTGAGGAAGAAAGGGCATCCTCGCTGAGAATGTAGGCCGGATTGGCGGAAGCGGAAAACTCGTGAACATTCACGGATTTTGCTTGGGCTAGGTTAGTGATGACGCTGCTTAGGGTGAGGCAGGTTAGTAATAAATTGTTTTTATTTATGTTCATAAAGGGAGTCTCCTAGTAACGACTTAGAAACCAGCCGCACTAGGCTGGGGGGTAGGGGATGGAGCTGGTGCAGGAGCGACAGGGGTGAGGGTTTGTGTGCCGGTGTTGGT
>CAYYYP010000059.1:0-16326 GCA_964475985.1 uncultured Oligoflexia bacterium
GACCAGATTACGATATTTTTTAGCCTGTCAATGATGGGACAGTTGGAGCGCTTACCTGGTATGCGGTGGAATCCAAAGGTTGAATCGAAGACGGCAGGTATTTATTAATGAAGGTTATGCACTTTTGGAGCGCATTCCTGCCATTGAAGTTTATCTTGGGAGAAGCCTTCCGCCCACTGATGGAGAAAATTTCATAAGTTTATTGCAGGGAATCTCACACAAACAATTGCAAATTCTGCGAATGGGAGACCTCAGCGGCAGAAGACGGGCAGCATTGAACACAGCCGCTAATCTCGTGCGAGATCGCATTGATGCCATATGCATACCAACGGTAAGCAACGCCCGATTGCCTTTTTGTGAAACAAATGGCGCACCCGTGAGAGATTATCTTGCGAGACTGAGTGCGCTCATGGATAACGTAAGAGCCGATGATCTAGAGTTTTTTGCGGACCCGTCATCGTAGTTATACAAAAAGTCTAACGATCGAGTCATCGAAACTAAATGCAGCCCCACTAAGGAGAGCGCTTCGTAGAAATGCTGCCACAAATAAAAATGGCCGAGAATGAGGTTGCTAATCTCTTCTCGGCCAGCATCAAGTGTTAACGTCTGAGTCCACTTTTTTTACGGAAAATTAGGGGTTTTTGCTATCGAGTGAATTCTAACTCGACAGGCGTCATATCGAGGGATATCGTGATTCCTGAATTCGATTCGTTCGCAGTTTGCACGGTCACATCCGTGACGTTCTTTGACAATCTTTCATTAACATGAGCTGCGATTTCGTCGGCAATTGTACGGTTTTGTTGAGCTAATTCATCACGCCATGCTTTTAATTCGACCCCTATCGCGCCCTCTGACACATTTGTAATTTTGGCTATGGCAGAATAACTTAAGCCAGATCGCCTAAGAGTTCGGATCAGCTCGCTAGGTCTGGTCTTTTTGCGGCCAATATGAATGCCCTTAGCTTTAGCATTTCTAAGACCATTTTTTACACGTTCAACGATGAGTTCCCGCTCCAGCTGGGCTATTGCAGCGATAATTGTAAAAAAGGCTTTTCCAATAGGAGAGTTTGTTTCAATCCTTTCTGTGATGGAAATAAACTCTGTTCCACGCTGCCTCATCTCCTCAAGTGCCGTCAGTAAGTGCGTCGTTGACCTGGCAAATCTTGAAAAAGAATAAACAATAATTGTCGACAACTCACCCTTTCTCATAGACTCCATCATACGGTCTAGGCTGGGACGTGAGACTTTGGCGCCACTAAAGTTTTCGTCAGTATAAAGTTCAAAGTTAGCGAGTTGATTTCTTTCGCAATATTCTTTGAGTGCGCGGATTTGACTTTCCAACCCATTTTTTTGATCTGAAGTTGAAACTCTTGAATACAAAGCAACTTTCCTAATCATAGGGAAACCTTCCTTTCAATTGAAGGCCTCCGACTGACGTGCCCCGGACTATGACTCCGCAGGGTCGGGAAGGTACTTAAGAATGCAGCAATAATGCCAAATTTTGAACTACTTCTTCATCGGCCCCACAAGGCTATGATTGAGCGCACGGAGACTCACAAGTCCACAGGCGCGTGCATGACCCGCCTCTAAATAAAGTTTTGCAGTAGCTTCTCCAAGCCCACCGATGAGGGCGAAAAACATCCCCCATCGAATTGCACTCTGAATCAGATTGAACAGAAATCCCATAAGTTCCTCCGCTGAAATTGACCCTTGCTTGCAATGTAAGCATAGCTCGATCATGCCAAGCCACGCAAGCCCTTTTGCTTTCATTGTAAGCATGCAGTTTAAGTTTCCATAACCTATGTTTGAGTGAGAGTTTGAAAATGCCTAGAAACAAACCTATTTCCTCCAGAAAAGTAGAAGCCCTAAGGCTTCTAAGACTAAGACAAAAACTTGGCATGACACAAAGGCAGATGGCTGTGGAATTCAAATCCACGCCCGGAGCTATAGCCCTCTGGGAGACCGGGGATCGAACAATGGCTGGCCCTGTAATACGGCTCATTGAAATCTATGAAACTGGTCTAGTTAAGCCCAAACAGTGATATGGGGGCCTGTATCCGACCGCCCCAACCTCGAAGGTGACCGCACATTCTCTCCGACAAACTCCGACAGAATTCCGACAAAAGCCACTGACAGCAGCTTTTGGAGACTGACGTTCGTCCTAGCCTGCGCTGATAAAGTCCTGAAGCCATTGATTTATGATTTCAGATGATTACTAAAAATGAGGTGAAAACCCTGTAGAATTTTGGTCGGGCCGACTGGGCCCGCTACCGCTCTATTGTAACAAATTGAAAACAAAGAAAAAGTAATAATAACAACCACCAGCGCATAACGCTTCGTTGCACGGAGTTGCACCAGTTAGCATCGATTTAGCTTTTCTCGTCCCACACACGTCCCACACAAAATGGATTCGTGATGGGTAGGTCCATATCGGCTTTCAAAGAGCTGTACTGCCACAAGGAGTACATATGAGACCTATCGACCTTAAAGACATCATTGCCGGCCTGTTGACCGTGATCGCCTTTGCCACCGCGTGGGGCCAGTACGGGAATTTAGAAAAATTCGCCCGCCGCGAGTTTGCAAAATCATTAACCCCGCAAGGTTGGTACAGCGCCCCCTTCTTTCGCACCAGCGAGCCAAGTAAGGTTCGACATAAGTGTGTTCCATCGCAACATCGAGGCGTTAAATGCAAAAAAATTTGATGAAAGTCCCAAAAAATGAAATCTGCGATATACGCCAGAGTGTCAACTTCTGACCAAAAAACCGGGCTCGAAGCCCAAGTCCGCGCACTTAAAGAGTACTGCGAACAAAACAAGATCGTAAAATACGAGCTATTTACCGATGAAAACATCAGCGGAGCCACGGTTTCTCGTCCCTCCCTTGATCGGATGATGGGAGCCGTTAAGAATAAAGAAATATCAACAGTTATTGTGTATAGTTTTAGCCGTTTTGCCAGATCGACGACTCATCTTCTTTCAGCTTTGGCAGAGATGAACAAATACAACGTAGAATTTGTGTCCGTAACAGAAAGAATTGAAACAAATTCTCCAATGGGAAGGGCATTTTTTACAGTTATAGCGGCCATAGCTACCCTCGAACGAGAATTAATCATCGAACGCGTCAAGAACGGGCTCAAGAATGCCAAAGCAAAAGGTATTCATATCGGCAGAAAGAAAACCAGACCTAGTGAATTGATTCGAACACTGCGCAAATCAGGTCTAAGTTATTCAGCGATTTCCAAAATTACCAACGTATCCGAGGGTGCGATCGGGGTAGAGCTAGCTCAATGGAGGGAAGAACTAGCAAAACAAAGCCGCACCATCGCCGATGAAATGGCCGCCCATGCGAATGAGAAATTATCAAAGAGCAACAATAACGCCTCCGTACCAAATTCAGATGCCGCTGAATCGGGGATTACCATCTCATTAGATGAGCCACTGGTTGAATTAGAATTCTTCGGTAGATAGAAATTTTGCTCTTAACGCTCACAATTCTTTGTCATTAAAGAATTGGATTTATAGCCGAGGAACAGGGGTTAAAATCCACTGTTCCTCGGTCACTTTTACCCAGTGTTACCGCGAGCCTCACGCCCAAGAACCAAGGGGTTTAGAAGTGGGTACTAGCAATTCTAGTATTACCGCGGTTCGACACAACGGACAGCACCGTTACCCCTATCGCTGCGATCTACGGTGAGAACACTACCGTTATAGCTACCGAATACGTAAGGACCATCGGGAAGGTAACGAAATGATGAAGACCAGAACCAATGTCGACCGAAGAGTCCACTAGCGGCGCGGTAGTCTTCGTTTACTCTTAAATAGAAATCTATCACGCTTTGTTGATTCGAATTTACCACCCAAATCGGTCTGTAACCTGGTTGAGGAGTATCGCTAATGCTGATACCTGTAGCGCCCTCCGAGATAGCAGCTTGCACAAGCTGGCGGAGTGTTGGAAGGCCTCCATAATCTCTGCAGTATTCATTGGCAAATCCCCAGTCCAAACGGCAAATGGCGGTGGGCACCGGGGGCGAAGATGTGGTGGGACATCCATCGTCTCCATTATGTAAAACTGGTCCTATAGGCTGCAATGGGGCTTGAGGCGAAATCTGACGTCTTGGTAGTCGCCGTGGCCGTTGCTGAGCGCCAATTTGTGGGGACATAATCGATTCATTTTTGTCCACACAGATGCCTGAGGTCTGGCCCTCGTCGGCAGACGCACCGCAATTTTCATTGGCTTTAGCCGTTGATATCAAGCTAAGTCCCACCAAGAGCATGGATAAATAAAATTTATTGCTGAAATTCATGCTTCGACGACCTCCGATAAATTCATTCATAATCAAAGCAAATTTTACGCCAATGCACTCTGTGAAAATTGATCAACAAAATCAGAGGTCTTTTTTAATTCTACATTAAGT
The DNA here is from genome assembly GCA_964475985.1 of uncultured Oligoflexia bacterium. Lineage (GTDB taxonomy): Bacteria > Bdellovibrionota > UBA1018 > UBA1018 > CAYHWW01 > CAYYYP01. The sequence goes on from CAYYYP010000059.1 coordinate 4,414, forward strand.
CGCCTTTTCGGGTGTGTAAGCTTTAGTCAGCAGCCTATTAATCAAATCTCCACGGAGTGCTGAGCGCCTGGCAGCCGCGTACGATTGTGGGTGGTCCAAAAAGCAAGCCAAACGCCCGGAATGACAAGCCTTTGAGGCAAACTAAGTTTTATCGCTCCGAAAGGGCCGTAAACATGGGCGATTTACTTTGTAAAATCAACGCCTTTTAAGACACAAGGTCACGGGGCAGCTCGAGGACACCAAGGATTACATTTAATTATGTCCCCCATACCGCGGTATCCCAAATACCACTATCCCATAAATTGCCCACAGTGCCCGTGCCAGAGAGGCTTATGGACGGAGTTGTCTGCGCTGCTGCACCATCATTGTAGCTCAAAGATACGGTTCCGGACACTCTTCGGAGCTGACTTGGTCGGCGTCACGGCCAAAGTACTTAACTAGCTTATTTACTGCTCCTTATTTACTGCTCGCAGGTATAGCGCCTGGGTGCCGTCAGCAAAATTTCTTAAACTCATTTCTCTGATCATCATTTGTTCGTAGGGTTTCATGGGGACCTCCTGATTTGTTGTTCTCGCTAAATGCGGGAACACAAATCAGAGAGGGAACTTTGAAACTCCAAAACGATGATCAGAGCACTAAACCGAAAAAAAGGGCCTGAGTGAGATCAGCGCACCGCCCGTCACGCAGAAACATACTCACACATTGCAAATCGTTTACCTCGGTCGATCATCCCTGGGTAGCTACGGCGTAGCCGTTTCGTGCAACTTTAGGTATGTCGTTAGACAATCGCTATGTCTGGCCGGAAAAGATAACCCTGCAGAGTGCTTTTTAAAATCCACCGGAAGGTTTGTGTTCATGGGTAAAAACCTGAGAGATAGCCTAGGCATAGGTTTCAACGATGGCGAAACCCCTTTGGCGGCCATGTTCACCAAAGACGATAAGTACTTTGCAGTTTTAATGTCTTTTGGCAGCGTGTATTTGTTCGGCGTGACCACTGAGCGCTGATGGAAACAGCAGCCGGAGAGGCCGAGATACCAGTGCGGGGTGGGAATAGCACGTAAATGCAGAGGCGCCGGTACAGGTTTGACCAGGGCCGAAAGGCGGCGCCTTAGTCTGATTCCACTACTATTTGTATCGTAAATATAGGCCGTTTACTTCGGTCGCCTGCGGTGATAACACCATCGCCATCATGAAGTTTTTTAGTGTGATGATGCTTTTATCGCAGCTATTCGGCTCTGCTTTGCCCGCTTACGCTGTTGAAAAAAGCAAATACGATAGTTGGCTCGACGCTTTGTTTGACATTGAAGGTGCGTTGGCGGCAACGCGAAGACGGTTTTCTTACTTAGTAAGTGGCGATGCTGGAAAAGTAGCGGAATGCCAACAGCTTCTGAATCGAGTGGCCGAGCTAGCCGGGGTACGGACTTCGTCTGATCAACGCCGGCTCGTTGCGATACCCAGTGCACCACAAGCGCCCCTACCGGCACCCTCACCGGTCAACCTTATGCCTGTTGACCCGCCCAACCAAAATAATGCCATATTAGGCGAGAGCTTTACCATGACGCCTGGTCCTCTGGATCTCAGGCTTGTACGATGGCTACAGACGCCGTCAGACCGTGCAGCCCGCCGTCTCTATGAAGAGGCTGTCACTTCTCATCGGTGGACAGACCCTCGCGTGAAGGCCGAGATAATGATTGGCACAGATTGGCGTCCGAGGGTGAGGGTCTCGGTGGCTCGGCCGTCACAGAATCAACCCAATGAATTGGAATGGACACCGTTATTCATTTCTAATCTAGGCGGCATTGGCCCTTTGCTCGTCCCGCGCACCGACGCCGAATACTTTTTTGATCCCACAGGATTGGTATGGCGTATCGGAATCGAGGGATCTAGTGGTGTAAATAACTTAGTTTTATCTGGACTTGAAACCGAGGGCGCGTCCGAACAGCGTATGACAAATAGCCGCGTTCTCCAATCTACTGTTTTGCTTTCGGCTAGTGCAGACTCACTATTTGTGCGCGAATTGCTATCCGTCAGTCTATCAAGGGTTGATGCGCGACCGCGTGGCTTCATTGCTCAAAGTGAGGATGGTCAAAGTGTAATTTACCGGATCACACGCGGAGATGTTTCGGCGAGTCTGTATTTGACGTGGGATTCCGAAGCGCGACAATACCGTATGCAAGGATTTACCCAAAACACATCGGCTCCCCGCACCGACGTAAATTTAAACAACTTATATGGCGTCACCGGTGATCTGCTTTACTCTCAGTTAGGCTTACGCTCGTTGCCCGCAATCCGAGATATGCGCGTGGCCGAGGATAGGATATTCCCTGAGCTCGAGCCTGTGGCTTACGCTCCTCGTGAAGCTACGGTCAGCATTTCTATCAATTCGCTATTAACTAAAATGTTGCGCTTATCTGCCCTAAATGCGACCAACGACACGCGACCACAGTATTTTGCGGACTTTTATGATGTCACCACTACGGGCACACAAAATGCAGTTTATCGGTCTGAACGAACCTCTGTAATGGCCCCCGCAAGCCCCCTCGCTACACTGCGTCGCCCGGTTATGGCCCATTCCAAACGTTTATTTGTGACTCTGCCAGAATACGACAGTGCCGGCACGCCAACGCGCCATGGTTCACTTAACGTTTATCGAGCCAACAACGGAACTTCGCGTATAGTACTTGTGCAGAGCCTCATGTTTAATCGTAACGATATGCCCTTAACTGCTATGTTCACAGACGATGATAATCGCTTTGTCGTTTTGATGGCGTCGGGTGAGGTGTATTTTTTTACTGTCGCCGATGAGCGTTGATGAATTGCGCGCAACTTGGGTTTGTTTATTGGTCTGTTAATTCGTATCGTTGTGATCGTTGTCACACGCTCTGTGGCAAAATATGCAATTATGTTCATTAAGCAATCTAATGTGTCCGCGGGCTGCCTTTTAGCCTTGCACCTTAAAAGCGTTGATTTCACAAAGTAAATCGCCCACATTTACTAACCTTTCGTTTTGATCCTCGAAACTCGAGCTTTCAAAGGCGTTTATATTGCTTATAGCGGTCCCCGGAAAGGCAAAGGCCCCATGGGCGGCCTTCGGACGCCAGCCATTAGGTTTGAAATAGAGATTACACTTTATAAAAATTAAGCGTTTTTATTTCGAATTTAGACATTAAATACCTTGATTACTAAAGTAAATTAGTTTAGTATAGGCCACTCTCCTCATGAGGTTATTTATGAAGATTCATTTTAAAGTATTTATTATATTTTCTTTTGTTCTTGTAACCAGTGCATCAGCTCAATTAGGTCGTAGGTCTAGTTGCAATACTATTGATCAGTGCACCAGGGAAATCGATAATGCCCAAGCAGCGATTTTGGCGGCACAGGCCAGGTTACAAATCCTTCGGCAGGCTGAAGCAATACGTAGATCAACTCCCGTTTTGAGTGATGTCGTAATTTCGGGTTCACAAACACGGGAGTATTGCCCTGATGCCAGTAACGGAGAGGTCTGTTATATGCCTTTGAATACTATTACATTAGGAGGACGGACCATCCGAGGAGCCAATGAGTATTGTGCCCAACGAGGAGATCATCTTCCTTATATTAGAGAGCTGGTGCAATCTATGAACCCAGCCGCAATTCGTGACACATTTGAGAGAGGGCGCACGACAAGGATTTATGATGAAGCGGGAAATGTGGACTTCTATTATTTCGAAGATACAGGATCCTATATTAGGCCCATTGGAAATTTAGGGGAAAATCGGTTTTGGTCCTCGTCTCGAGTCAGTTCAGATCCGGATAGGAATTATATCTTCGATAGTGTTGGTCACGGCAATGATCCTGGTTCCATTTATTCCTTGGATCGTGAAGGCGCCAATGGGTTTGCTGCAGTGCGCTGTGCCACGGGCTCTATTCCTCGGCCAAACTAATTTCCTGTCTGCAACCGTCTAATGGGCGCGTAAGACAAATTAATAAGTGGAGATTATTTGTAAACATTATTAGTTGATAACGAGCAGGCAATTATGGTAAAATGCACGTCGCTTATGATGAAACTACTCGCTGGCCTTACCTTTACCCTGTCTATAACAATCTTATCTTTGGGCTGTACCGAAACTGTAGGACAATCTCAGACCCCACAAGATCAAGTGTTAGGCCCCCTACTGGCACCTGTTACTATACCTCCAGCACCAACGGTTTTGGACGAAGAAGATCAACAACGAAGTGCTACAGAAGCGGCCCTTGAAACAATGTCAGTATATTGTAACGAAGCCAGCTGTCCTGAATCGATCGGCATGCTGGGAACCATTACTCGCGTGCAGCCAAGTGACGCCCTAGCTCTAGGCCGCTGCACCGCCTTTCTTGTTTCGCCTAACACCATTGCAACCAACGCCCATTGTATTCCAGTGAGTGTATTACTTGACCCACAGACCTGCGGTCAAAACATTGGTTTTTACCTACCTCCCATGGGTTCAAAGCCTGAGCACCGCGTGCGTTGTAAACGGGTTCTATTTCAACAGAGAGGCGCCTCTCCAGCATCGATGAATTCTACAGAAGACATCGCCTTTTTAGAATTAGAACGATCTATCGATGACCGCACGCCCTATACGTTATCCTCTGAAGGCATACCAGATAGTTATGGCAGTATTGGAGAAGGAAATCATACTGCCTATAAAATTGTTTCTATTGACCCTCAAGGCGTTAATTCTGGACAATTTCATACTCGGGTATGTGGTGCTATCAGTAATGTTATTCTAGTAACTCCCAACACACCTACGTCGGTTGTAAGGGTTATGGCACCTTGTAATGTCAACCCGGGCAACTCTGGGTCCCCTGTATTCAATGGCAGCGGTCAACCCGTGGCTATCCTTTTTGCGGGCAATTCTAGCTACCAAGAACTAACCGGGCTTCCCGAGGCATTTGCCCAATTAGACGAAGTGGGGGTGGTGCACCCTCCCATCAGGGAGATTGAAAATTTAACCATGGCGACGTCGTTTCGATGTTTAAGTCATAATATCGACGGCACTGCACGCACCGCTCCCGCAGATTGTTTTTTGAGCGAAGAAAATCTCAGCTTCGATCGCTCCTTACAAAATGCACCAACACAGGCCGATAGGCGTAGAATTTTATCTGAGTCCATGGTGCAGGAATTTCGATCGAAGTGGCGCGGGTATCATCCGGACTTTTTAGAGTTGCGACGCTCGATGCCCCAGCCGTTTCATTGGAAGTTTCATTATATCCCCAACACATTGGGGTATAGCGGTAGCATTTATATGGTGCCTGCGTGCATCAAACCACAAAATCAATGGTTGTCTACTTTTCAAAATCAAACTGGAATTGTTGAGCACCCCTTGTCTTTGGTAATTCATAATCTTGCGGTCACTATTAATACACGGCTCCAGATTTTATTAGGAATGATGCCCATTGGCCGTTTAGCAACGAAAGTGATTTTCTCTGCCCAAGAAATTCAAAATAGTTCCGGTACCGGAAGAGTGAGGATTATTGCTGATGATGTACTAACCCTCTCACGCGCAGGGTTTTTCTCCTTTGAGTCACCAATTATGAGCCATGTCATTCAAACGTTGCCCACCACCGCACTAACTGGCAATTACGTCGCCGAACTTTTTAATCAAGAGCTAGCACCTTGCACCCAAGAGCAACTAAACGACGACTTGATGATTGAAGTGGATGCAACCCGGGTTCGGGTTGCAGATCCTTTCAATGACCGCGTGACTCAGTAGTCATAACGTCCCCGCAAAATGGGGAACTTTACGGTTTGGATCACCCCCGAGTCTTCCAGGATTATGGAAGGATCAAAATATAATAAAGCTAATTAATAGCCACAGCGCTATCAAACCCGCAGACCAAGGCGTCGAAGCCTTTGCGTGGGCATCGATTGGTACATCTAGCTTGGACTGATAAATTATAGTAGCGATCTTCAAATATCTTGTACTCGGAAATAACTAGCTTTCGGCGCTCTCGGCACCCACTGAAGCTCAGGCCGATATAGGCGTAATAGGGCGGACACAAAACTCCTCTTGTGCCTTGATGAGTTCGCCTTTCAAGGTCCACTCCAAAAGCCACTGAAACTCTATCTTCACGAGAAAGCCCCGAAAGAAGTTCGGCACGTTATCCCTTTTGAAAATGCAAAATAACCACGGCTCCCATACCCTGCCCATGGCTAAGGATTTCCATGCTCCCTCCCATGGCTTTTAGGACCTGCGATGCGTGCCACAGGCCGAGGCCCGATCCTTGTTTCTTACCAAAAGAGGCAAATGGCTTGACCAGTCTTTGTTTCAAGTCGTCTGAGATACCGATACCCCAGTCTGAAATTTTTATAGAAACTCCGCTTTGATTCTCATTATCAAAGGCCTCAATTAAGACCCGCGGCGATGACGCTTCGACGGCGTTATCGATTAAATTAATCAGTACCCTCTCCAGTGCTATAGCGTCGGCATGTGCAAGCAAATCCTTCGGTGCAGCGACTTCGATTTGTATGTGACGATGCCGGACTTGCGCCTCAGCGACGGCGCGGTCGATGGTATCGCCCAATATTATTGACTCAACCTGAACTCGCAGAGAGCCAGAAAATTCCTTCATGTCATCGATCATGGCTTTTACTCTGTTTGATGCATTTCGAGCGGCATCTTGCAGATCGACATTTCCGCTTTTATCATCCAAGGCCACTCGAAGAACTCGCAGGGGATTGACGACGTCGTGCTGGAATTGAGCTGCTACTGCCCCGATGGCGGCGAACCTTGCACTCGCTGCAACGCTTTCTCGGTATTCTTCGATGCTTTGCTTCTGATGGGCCAATGCCTTCAAGAGAGCATTCAATGACATCGATGCCACAATGTCTTCCTTGCCCATAGCTTGGCCAATTTTGACCAATGAGTCACGGATGGAGCCTTTCACCGTGCGGATGAATAGAAATAAAATGATGCCGATGAGTATGACTCCTATCGCCATTAAAATCTGAATTTTTTGCTGCATGGCGTTTTTAAACGATCGCCATGGCCCATCCACGCGGCACAACCGCAAGTTCCATTCGCCATCAATTGCCGATGATGCGGCGCACTCATTAGAAACGAATTGTTCCCTTGAGCTGAAAAGAACATTTTTTTTGCTGTCGAGGATTTGCACCACAAGATTTCTGGATTCGATGCCGAACGATTCGCTTAGCCGCCGAAATTCGCCTGCAGCTATCTCTGTCTTGAATTTCACGGAGGCCAACTCCGCCTGCGTCGCCAGCGCATGAAGTTCCGACTCCCGAACCGACCTGTCAAAATAGACACTGATGCCAAGCAGCACCCCGAGAACGATGATCAGGATGGAGTATAGATATTTCAGGTGACTAAGGCCAAGCATGATGTTTTCCGATTGTAAAAATGCGAACTCTTTATAGTCATTATTGACTTGTAAACTTAAATGGTTTATAAGCCTTTTCGAATTTAATTTAAAGGAGTTTTTATGATTAAAGTATTAACGATTTTGTGCGCTATCGCTGTTTCGGCCCTTAGTTTTGCTGATAAAGTTTTTTCCGGATCCAAAGTGACTAAAACTGAAATATCTGGGAAAACCATAGCCGGAAACTGCGGCATCGGCGGAGTTGGCGGCAGGGGCAAGGGCGGCAACGTTTAAGCCTGAACATTAACAAACGTGGGCAAAATAATTGTTCACCTCACCACTTTACTGTTAACCTTGGTGGTTATGGCTAGCGGTCAGGAAATACAAAAGCGAGGTTCTGGCATTTCTGTTCGGATGGGTGAATTCGCTGCCATCAAGGACGGGCCAGACCTCGCTGCTCTTAAGCTTATAAGTCAGTACTATTTGGCAGAGAACCTCGGGTTGCCAGCTCTTACGGACTGGTTTCCGGGGAAAATATCCCCAGGATTTGTTGCGTCGTGGCAATTTAAGGGGAAGCGAACGCTTCATTTGACCCTGAAAACCGACTTGAAATGGAGCAATGGCACCCCCATCACTGTAGCTGAGATGGTCGCAAATTTTCGCGGAGCCAAGAAAAACGGCCGCTATCATTTGCCTTCTTTTGAGTTTCTTAAAAGCGTAAACGTCGATGGAAATGTAGTGACCCTGAAATTCACAAAGAATGTTCCGGGAATTCTTGAGGAACTTTGCCGCGCCGACGGCGTCTTGGCATCAGGTGATTGGCGCAAGACAAGCGGGCCTTATTTCGTCAAAAAATTTGCGGACGACAAACTTGTATTGATGAGAAATCCGCATTTTCCGGTAGAGCTTTTGGACGGTGCTGAGCCACCGGAGGAAGTGACCATATTGGCGGCCAACGTCGATCGGGTCCCTGAACTTTTCCGCGAGAAAAAGCTGCATGTCGCCATGAATATTCAGGTAGCGGCGCTTCCACCGCATGACCAATGGGCAGCAGCAGGCAGTGTTCCCTATTGGGGTGCAACGATTGTTGTTCATTACCTTAGAATTTCTGAACGCCTACCGCTGGGTGCCAGACAAGCCGTGGCGAAAGCTTTTATTGCCGTGAAGAACGACCTTGTTCTCAATGAGCATCTTCACAAGCATGACCAGATGATCCCGCTGGGGTATCCTGGAGTCCTTTCTGAAAAGGATTTGCCCAAGCTGAAGATTCCCAAAAAGTTAAACTGTGCGACCAAGCTGCCTGTGAAAATTGAATATTGGGATGGCTTCGAAGCAATCCCCATGAAATCCGGCCGAAAGTTATCGCAGATTTTGCGCGATGAGCTTTCAACATCCGGATGCAAATTTGAAGTTCATGCGCTGGACGCTGCGGCCCACGGCAAGATGATCGTCAAAGACGAATTCGATGTCGTTATGGATGGGTTTGTCGGTAATGCTCGGCATGTCGATGGCTCTTGGAGCTTTTTGGAAAAAGCCCGTCCCAAGATCATCAGCAATGCCGCGACTCTTCGCCTTTTGAACAAGGCCCGTCATACTGAGGGTGAGAAAGCGCAAGCGAAGCTTTACAAAGACGTCCATAGATCTGCACTGACGTCGTTTGACGTAGTTCCGCTTTTTGTAAGCTCGCGGGCCCTATTTCATGATCCAAGCTTGGATCTTTCAAAGATTGACCCACTTGATCTTCGAATGCGGTTTTGGATGATCCAAGGGAAGAAGTGAATGCATCTGGATTTTATTGCGAAATCCCTTGAGAAAAACCCTAGCCTGTATTCCAAGCAATGGGATTGGGCCGGAGTGAATGGGACTCATATAAAAACCGATTCTGAAATAAATGGCGTTAATTTAGATATCGACGTCAATTACTTTCGTCTACCACGTCGACATCTTTGGGCGACAGCAGGCGCAGAGGTGACGGCCTCAAACAAGATTTCAAGCCGTGGGTTTGGAACACGGGTCAGGCTTTCAACCGCGATCAAAGTGGCCTTCGCCGAAGCCTGGGAGCGCTTTCTATTGAACCTTTTGACGGAAGACAAGCCCAAGCATGGACCAAGCGTTCCGCTTGCATTCCTGAGCAAGCCAGATGCATTTAAAAAGGTCACGAAACAACAAGGACTGCCTATAAGCCAAATTCCCTGGCCGAGAGGCCAGTCTTCAAACGGGTTTGCAGCCGGCGGCACGCTTTTCGATGCGGCTATTTCAGCAGCGGCGGAGCTTTTTGAAAGACATTGCGTGCTATCGGCCTGGAACAAAGAGTCAGAGGCAACGCGTTTTAAGCTAAAATCCCCGTTTTGGTTAGCTCCTGCGATATCCAAGGGATGGCAATTTGACTGGTTTATCTTTGGGCGGTGTCAGTATTTCACCACCGTAGGATGCCTAGCCCGACACCCCCTCTTTGGTGCTCGATTTGATGCGGCAGCAAAAAAAGATACCAAAGAAGCGGCGCTGGCCGCGGCCGTTTGCGTACAGCGAATGATTTTTAGCATTGATACCAAGACCCTTGATTTTGATGAACTTTGGCGACAGGGCGATCCTCTAAGCCACTTGGCCCATTATGCAGATCCAAAAAATCTGGATGCCTTTGACTTTCTCTTTCAAAGTGAGAATTCCCAGTCTGCAATGGCTATCGACTTTGAGCCAAACATTATCCCCCTGTGGATCGGGGGTACTTTACCTGCCGTGGCTCGGGCCTGCTGTGAAGGGGCAAAGGACATTGAATGGGGTGAGACTGGTTTGAAGTTGCTACCAAGAAATTCAAGTCCACACCCAATTGCGTAATCCTAAGCCTGCCAAAAAAGCATAAACTACGGCATTGATTAATAAACATTTTTGGTTTATAAAATCCAACTGACATAAGAGGCCCGTCAATATGGATTACAACCCAAATCACTACCATGTTCTGATCGTTGATGACGATAAAGACAGTTTGCTGTCCAGCTCAGTTCTTTTTGAAAAATGGGGTTATACCGTTTCAAAATCCCAAAGCGGTAATGAAGCACTGCAGGCCCTAAAGAAGACTCATTACGAACTGATTATTCTCGATCACCTTATGCCAAATAAGACCGGTCTTGAGACACTCAAGGAGATTCGCGCTACTGAGCAAAAATCGATCGTATTAATGTACTCCACAGACCTAAGTCGGGAAACCCTGAAAGCCTCTTATGCGTTGGGCGCCGACGACTTCATCGAAAAGAATATGGACTTCGAGGAAATGCGGGTTCTGATTGAGAAACACCTGACGAAATATGAAATGCGCCGCCTTCTCTTGCCGTCATCCGTGACGGAAACTTCTTCTGTGCAACAACTCATTGCGTCTGTGGGTATGCTTGGCCGCTCTCAGCAATTATTACAAATCGCAGAGCGCATCAGAATGTACAGCCCTCTGCAGGAGACCGTTCTCATTATCGGCGAAACAGGAGTAGGCAAAGAACTTGCCGCCAAGGCGCTCCACGGAAAAAGGGACACAAATTTTATCGCCATCAACTGCGCTCAGTTTGGAGGCGACTCCCATCTTCTGGAATCTGAGCTCTTCGGTTATGAAAAAGGGGCATTCACGGGCGCCATTCAAAGAAAGATCGGCGCATTTGCCGCCGCCAACGGCGGCACTGTATTCTTGGATGAGGCCCATCGCCTCAGTCTAGAAGCCCAGGCTAAGCTTCTTCGCGTGTTGCAGGAACGTAAAATCAGACGTCTTGGCGCCCATGTTGAAGAGTCCGTCACTTTTCGCTTAATTGTAGGTAGTTCCCCGGAAATCGCTAATATGAAGGAGGACGGGCGCTTTCTGCTAGACCTGTTCCACCGCGTGGACGTTCTCAATATTAAAATTCCGCCGCTGCGCGAACGCCCCGCGGATATTGAGCCTATTGTGCTTGGCATTATCGAAAGGAAAAATGTGGAAAGTTGGGCAAAAAAAATAATTATGGCACGAGCCATTCGCCTGCTTGAATCTTACCCATGGCCAGGGAATGTAAGGGAATTGCAAAATGTGCTGACGAGAGCATTTTTACTCGGAGCCACGTCCACTATTACTGAAACCGATATTGAAAACGCACTTCCGGAGATCAAATCAAATAAAGTGACCGCCTCTCAGACCCTTGATTCACTAATCGAGCAGCAAGAAGACGAACGTCGTACGTTTCTTACGAACATCATTGGTGCTACGGGATCTCTCACGAAAGCGGCATCTCGCTTGGGTGTTAGCCGATCAACGCTTTATGGGATGTTGGATCAGCTTCGGATACCTCGTTAGGATCATCGATCAGATTCGTGCAATCGCAACCTATTCTGATTGGCAATGAGCGACGTTTATATTGGAACAGACAATCTTGCTAACGCCACCTTAGAAGGCTGGCGGTGCCGAGGTCCAGCCCAAACCATTGGGTTTCCATTTTTTGTGAAACATTCTAAAACTGCCCATCTATGGTCCTGGAACAAGTCTATGGTTTCTAATAATGACCTCCTGCGGCCAGGCATCCCCCAAAATAATATCTGGCCGGCCTGTGAGCTCCCAGGCGATGT
>CAYYYP010000060.1:0-220 GCA_964475985.1 uncultured Oligoflexia bacterium
GAAGCATGAGGCCATTTGTTCGACATCGTGGCGGTTTGAGGCCACTAGGAACTTCGCGATGGTATTTGGGATTTTGTTCATATTAGCCCTTCTTTAAGTTTGCAGACTGAGGGAATTTTGCCGCCTAAACAAGACAGTTTTAAAATGTGAAGCTTTGTAGCTCGCATTCATCGCCCTGGCCGTGGCTAAGGTCATGGCCGCTTATAGCATCGCCTCAATT
>CAYYYP010000060.1:245-15897 GCA_964475985.1 uncultured Oligoflexia bacterium
GAAAACCGTCTCGAGGTCCTGTGCCATCTGAAATTCAATGCCCATGCGCTTCCCGATTTAGAGATTCAGCAGTTAAAGTTCGTTCCCTCATCGCATGGTGATATCTGTTTATGTCACCATGCGCCCGCAATAAAAAAAAGTACTGATCGTAAACATTGATGAGCGGATATTTTTTTTTCTAAAAGAATGTTGAAAATTGAAATCAAGAGGGGGTCGGTCAGATGCCTTCTGGAATAAGGAAAAAAGTCCGCAACCTGGTGATAGCCTAGCTTTTCGTACCTCAATGCTTGAATGCCCGCGTCGAGTTTATCAAGTTGTTTTACAAGTCGTGATTCGGGGCTTTCGCCAGCTTCGAATTCCAACCATAACTTCATAAGGTCGTTTGCTAGCGGACCAATGTTCTGAATAATTTGTTCCCAGGCATTTTTCTCGATATCAAATTTCTCTAGAGTTGAGATCTTTGCTTCCGGGGTAAAGTCAGGCGCGACTGCCTCTCCTACGTCATGAATCAGCGCCATTTTTCCCGCGTACTGGCCATTGATCTCCGGGTGAGCGCTGGCGTATGCCAAAGCGGCCTGCCTTACCTTTTGAGAATGCTCTAGAACAGATTCTGCGATTTCGTAAGGAATGCCTCTTTTTATCCATCCGGTGCGTATTTTACTTCGAAGGCGCGACTCAACTTCTCTCCAGGCCACCGGAACCTCATTATCAATTTCTGAATGTGCAGTGAGCAAATAAGCGCAGAGGACTTCACTGCCAAAGGCAGCTCTGGAAATTACAAATAAAATGAGGATGACCAAAAGCCGATGCATCTGCGGTGAGTAACATTGGATGAGCATTGTTCAAGATGTTTTTGCCTTCTACAGCGTCACATCTTTAAGAACACCTGGTGGGACATTCTGACGTGAACCTAGCATTAATTTGGTACTGCCTTAAATTCCTGTGCTTAAAAATCAAATTCCCCCTTTCTTTCGGGTTCTGATTTTGGTCGTGACTTTGTTTTTAGGTCCGGTTGGCCTGTTGGTTTGCTTGATTATTAGGGCAGTCAATAAGGACTAACCCAGTACTATTTACGGAGACTTGAATTCCGCCAAGCTATAAAAGTTCTACGATGTTACCAGAATAACTAGGATCTTCATCGGCTTCTGAAGGAAGCGGTACCGCGGTCATGTAACGCATTCTACCTAATTCTCGGAGCTCAATGGTCACGAGATATAGCGCGAACGGCTTAGGTCCTCGGAGCAAGCCTTGGTAACGAGTGGATACTCTTCCTAGGCGCTGATTAAACTCAGACCTCGGAATTCCATCCGCAAGGTCAAGTTTTTTTGCAGCCCCTTGGAGAGCTGCCCAGGTTGCGACCCTTACGGCTTCCTGAAGTATCAGGCCTCGGATCGGTGTAAAAAAGATTTTTGGAAGAGTATAAAATGGAGTGACGAGATGGCGGCCATCGCCGAAATGGAAACGGCTAGGATCCGGCTGCGTGATGAGTGCTTCATCAGGAACTGGTATTTCCACTAGAGTCACAAAGCTCACGGCATCAAGTGCCGCAATTCTAAGGGCAGCATCTTTTTCGGATTGGTTTCGAATCAGCACCCTAACTGCATTATGAAACGGCGCGGTTTGCCATCTATCGGTCCTTAAAAACTGCAAACCGCTTTTTCTAAGTTCCTCCCTTACCACAGCCTCTGCGCCAATCGGCGAAGTCAGGTTATTGGTGTGAAGAATTACTTCTAAATGTAAAACGGGCGGTTCAGCGAGGGCTTCATTAACGCCTTCGCCCATTTTTTCCACTAAGGCTAGGGGGCAGGGCAGTGCGATGGGGGTGGCGTCCCGGGGAGCGCCATGAGACGGGATTTCCAAGACAATACCAGTGACGATCGCCGACACCGTTAGATAAATGAATTTTATTATTAAAGAACGTCTCATTAAGTCGTGGATAACACGGACCCAAATACTATTCATCCAGCATTTGGCAGGTTAGCTTGCCGGAAAAAAACGAAAGGCAGCTTCAATATGAGCCACTTCTTCGGCGGCGATTTTTCGGAAGATGTCTGCGGTAATGGGATCCTTTTGGGCAAGGTGCTTAGCGATGCGCTCGCCCGCTTGCCGACCCCGTTCTTCGGCTCCGGCCATGAGGTGGCAAAATTCTGCGGCCGAAGTGCACTTCAGAAAAGAACGTAAAAGGGCGTCATGAACTGGCCTTTCGGCAATATCGATTTCTAATTCGTTCATTCTTTGTAGGAACCATCCGCAATGTTTTTTTTCCTCTTCAGCTAGCTTTAACCAACATTCTTTTAATTCAATCGGTGCATCGTTGAAATTTTGCGCTGCCCAATGAAAAGCAAATTCGGCCTGTCTCTCGGCAAACGCCGCTGCTCGCAACCTATCGCCAATCCCAGAATTACCCGGTGAACCTAATGGTCGGGGAACTAGCCTTTGCTCACCTTCCAAGACAAATGGACGCCAATCAAATTCGGGGCAGGAGTGAGGTGAACTTGCATCATCGCGTAGGGACATTGGTAAAAACCTTTTCTGAGGAGATAATAATCCCGGGCGCAACGGAATGAAACTCTAGTTTAAGTGAACCAGTATTTAATGAGTCCAAGAGCTCCGCCCAACGGCATAAGCCACATTGCATTCATGCGAAGTCGCGCCAGTAACCCCAAACATACAACCGCGACTCCGAGGTTAAATAAGTCAGTGAATACCGCTTTACTGAACTGCCAGGTTACAACGGCCATCAAGGCAAGCGATGCCACATTTACGCCATCTAAAAGGGTACGTAGCGTGGGAGATTCCTTGATGCGGGAGAGAAACGGGACGCTTAAGGCCACGAAAAAAAATGCCGGCAGAAAAATTCCTAAGGTGGCGAGCAGAGCACCTTTGGTTCCGGCTAAAAGGTAACCGATGAAGGTGGCCGTTGTGAAGACCGGGCCTGGAGTGAATTGCCCCACCACCACGGCATCCAATAACTGTTTCTGAGTGAGCCAATGGTAACCATCAACAAGATCTGTTTGTAAGAAAGCGAGCAGAACGTAGCCGCTGCCAAAAAGTACGGAGCCCGTTTTCAGAAAAAAATAAAATAAAGCGGGCAGGGTAATTGGAGTTGCAGAAAGCGCAGGACCTGCCGCCAGCAAAACCTCGCCGGTCGAAAGCGCACCGCCGGTTGAAAGGCCAATGAGAAATGTTTTTTTATCTTTAAGGCTATTTTTAGTGGCTAAGGAAAATAAGAAGGCCAGGGCACCACCCAAAAAGACGGTATGGATTTCCGGCAAGCCAGCCAGGGCAAAAATCAAAGTCAGTAAACCGATGGCAAAAATTTGCGAATTTTTAATGGCCGCTCGTCCGAGTTTCCAAAGGGCATGGAGGATGATGGCAAGAATGACAGGTTTCATGCCGTCAAAAAAAACTGCGACATTTGGTAGGTTTCCGTACTTCATATATACGACCGCCGTAGCGAGGACGAAGAGGACTGCGGGCATAATAAAACAAAAACCTGCCGTAAAAAGGCCAACCCAGCCCGCACGCCTAAATCCGATATGAATGGCAAGTTCCGTTGAATTCGGGCCGGGAATAAAATTTGTAGCTCCGAGCAGGTCTAGAAAATCTTCCCGACTCATCCATTTCCGACCGGTAACGACTTCGTCTTCCATTAATGCAATGTGGGCCGCTGGACCACCAAACCCAATAAGTCCAAGTTTTAAAAACAGGAGTGCCAACTCCTTAAGCCGCGAATCGATTTTCATCTTTAGTGCCTACCCTAAAGAATTTTGCCGCAATGGTCGGCTGAGTCAAACCCATTCCGTTGAAGAGTATGATGATTTAAATTAAATTCTGGTCTACATAGTGACCATGAAATTTTCACAGTGGTTTTCAAGCTGCCTTTCCTTGTTTGCCTTTCACATGGTTTTAACTCTTCCTAACGTAAATGCCGAGCCACCTAGTTTTGTGAGGGCTGAGTCAGAGCCGGCCTACGTTGGGACACCTGGCGCCCGAATCCTGTCGCTTCACTTTACGGATGAAATGAAATTATTAGTCGCGATCTATCGGCCAAAACATTCGAGCGGCAAACCACCCATCGGGATCATTGGCGGTTATGGTTCAGATGTCTCCTTTTTGCACTATTTTGCTACCCAGCTGAATGAACAAGGCTTCCCTGTGTTTTTAGTGCAGCCACCAGGGCACGGTAGGCTTCGAATGGCATCGGATCTTCCTTCCGGAGAAGACGGTTATCACAACACCATAGAAGGAATGGCGGCCCTCTATATGGATGGCCTAGGCGAGGCGATGTACCATTTTTTTAATCAGAAAGTGGTGCTGCTAGGTTATTCCCGTGGTGGATATCAAGTTCGCGCATTTCTGACGGGGTTAAGGTACGACGGCGAACGAAGGGGAGAGGCCGTGCTAGTTTACCGTCCAGAGCAGTTAGAAATCGCCAAGCAGCACTACCTCGCCTTTGGATCCCTTTTCTCACCCTTATCCCCTGACCCAAGGCTTACGGATCTCATCAGGGTAGCCAGTGAAATTGAAAGTTCCTTTGATAGTCCACTTTCCTGGTTGCGTGATTTGAATCCGTTCATTGGGGTTCCGCGTTTACGGCGCCTGGCAGAATCCGCTTCCTTCGTTATGGGAGATTACAACGCCATGGACTCCGCTGGTTTTCGCCACGCTATGTACAACCTCACCTTACGCCCGCCATCGGAACGGGCAAGCGCAGAGATGTTAGGATTGGGGGACTTAAATGGAAGTGCCCTTGGTTGGCGAACCCTCGGCGTTGATCCAAATGGTAAGTCGTATTTAGCCATTCGCGCATTCGGTAAAGCTCAGACGGAATCTGAGTTTCCTTATTTTATTATCGCCGCATCCGGAGACGGAAATCCTCGCGCCGTCGAGCGCGAAGCTAAATTTGCTTGTGCGTTGGGAACCTGTGAAGTGGAAGGTAACCATGGCGATGCCGTATTTAGAAAAAATGCGGTGATCAGTGCCGGTAATTTCCTCGGCCGCATTTGCGCACAACTATTATAAACGATAAAAGTTTATAAGCCTGGGGTTTGGGCGGTTGAGAACTCATGCCCAAACATACGTTCAAACTGCGAAATCAGGAGGTCCCATGATGGCATGCCGAGATTTCGTTTCGTACGAAACCTGGGGTGTTGTGCATGGTCCGTGTCGGTGCGTGATGCAAAGTCTTCGACGACGATGGCCGGTCCATCACCTTCTAAACGGGCCAAAAATTCATTGATGTTCATGCGCAAGTTCATTTCTTGCGAAGTCATTTGATCATAGGGAATATCTAAAAGTGGAGGTACTCGGGTACCGGCCTGGAACTTTCGGAAGACCAGTCGCACAGCGTTGCGGTCAAAAAGGCCACGAATAACCGGGTGGGGGAAGCGCTCAGCAAGAATCTGAAATAGGTTCGTAGTCTGAATGTATTCTGATGAGCCATGATGTCGAATCAAGGCACTCGATTCAGCTTCATCCTTCGCGTGGGCTTCAATCTTGATGCCGCCATACATATTTTTACTATAATGCACCACAAAGGTGCCTGGGCTACCAGGAGTGGGTTCCGTAACGGGAAGGCCAGCTCTTTTTAAAATGGCTACCGAGTAATCAAGATTCTCTTGGTTTCCGTGAAACGTATTGGCCTTATCATTGAGGATGGATACCGGAGAGCCAGGCTTTCCGTTGAGCATCAAACATTCACCGGCGCCTACGAACTCGCCTTCAGTTCCACCGATGTTACGATAAAAGTTCGCTAAGGCTCGGTGGGTCGCCAGGTGAAGGCCGTCGGGATTCGCTTCTCGGTTCGGCGTACGATGACTCCAAATGATTCGGTTTTCCCGATCAATGAGAAACACGTAATTACCATCAGGCAAGGCATTCAACTGATTTGGATCGGTAATGAATTCGCCGGCCGCATAAAGTTCTTGGGGTCTTGTTTTAATATCAGGAGTACGTCCTATAATGGGCGGCAAGGCATGGGATTCTAATGGAGGCGGTGCAGGCGGAAGTCCTATCCGCCCGCTCGCGAGGTTATTGCTGAGTGAGGTTAACGCCCGTTCGGCGTCACAATGTTCTTTATCCCCAGCAGTGGCGGGAGGACTGCATGATGCAGCCAAGGCCATAAATGCCAGAAAAGTTAGACTCAGTATTTTGAACTTTACCAAAAAATTTCTCAGAAAAGGGCCTTTCCTTAAGCACTTTATCGGTCCAATCATGAAGAGCTAGAGGGAGGTAAATTTTGCCGTTATACTAAACCTTTTGCCGCATGGTCTATTCAATAAATCGGTGAACTCTAGCCCTTCCATCGCCTGGTTCAGGGTAGCCAAAAGTGAGGTCGCCGACCTCTACCAGATCTGTCTTAGGATAGATATCATCCCAGCTAAATTCCCAGTAGGGCTTAGCAATCGGCCCTGAAAAATGGTCCAGGGGCTCAATCAATATCCCATGGGTAGTTCGCAGGCCCTGGAGGAAAAGAGACTTCAAAATTCTAAAGGGCCCGGCTTTCTGCGTAAATAGCTGCATGGACGCTTTTACCAACAGAGCGTCGGCTGGACTTCGATACAGGTTTTGCATCCACCAGGGTTCACACAATGTGACTCCGCGATCAAAATTAATTTGTAGCTGCACATGATATTTAAGTTTGGTGCCTTCTCCTTGGTCAAAGGCAATAATGGTGTGGACGGGTGTTACAAAATTAGTACCGACCCTAACCAGTGGTTCTCCGGGAATTTCAAAGGCCAGGACCCCACGAATTCGAAATCCCTGAGCAGATTTAGCGAGGGTTCCAAGAATTTGGGCGCCAGATTTTCGCTCATTATGAAGATGGTCTTCGTAGCGAAATCTTGCCTGGCTTCCCTTTTGAAAATGAACCACTTCATTGGGAGTAGGTAATCCGTAAAAAAATCCTACTTCACTTGTGGCGGTGTAGATTTCAGCATTTGGAAATAATCTTACTAAGGCGCCAGCATCGGACCCACCTAGAAGATAGTAGGGCCGGAGCGGATCAGCTCTATCCTTTAAGATCGGTACGATCCCTTCCAGCCTAATTCTGTCTAGCGAGCGTGAGTAGCTTGCCTCTTCAGGGTTGGATCTATGATGCACGCGGTTTCGAATAAAATTTTCCGTCGGCAAATTTATGACCCGCGCGCCCTTCGGAATGATGGGCTCCCGGAGAAGCAAGTCGCACCAGTCAAACTCAGCGGTGGTGGCTTGGCCAGCGATGGACAGCCAAAAAATGCAGAAAAAAAATTTACAGATTTTCATTTCAGTCGGCCCTGTACGATTTCGAAAGGATTGCTCCTATCATTTCTGGCCTTGTCATTCCAGCCACCTTAAACCAACCCTTTCGAGTTGAAGGATAAAGGCAGCGATTTGAGGAAATTGCCGTGAAATGTAGTCCTGATTGGTTTTACAGGAGTAAAAGAGCGCTAAAGTTTCGGCAAATCCTTCTTCAGGAATATCCGTGCAGTATGCTCCGCAATGATGACGCATAGCCAAGATAAAATTTTGGTTCTGGACCCAAATGCGGCTCCAGTTGACTGAAGTTGAGATTGCCCTGTGCCGTACCGTTGAATCAAGAGTGTGGGCGTACTCATGAAGTACCATATTGATGGATCCATTATTGTCATAGATGCGGTTCACTACGATCCTCATGGGAAGGTGCAGATAGGGAAAACCGCCAGCCCCTGGCACCAAGGACCAGCTCCGGCCATCTAAAGTGTTTCGCAGTTCTTGCCGCCAAGTAGGGTCTTCCGAAACGCCGCTGCCTTCTAGGAGCTGGATCTGGCCACCGCGAGCTACGACTTCTGACCTTAGGGAGCTTGGAAATTTCACAAGCTCCAGGGCGAATGGCACTAAATTTCTTTCATTTATTTCGAGAAAATCTTTGTTAACCCCGTTGGCGCTTAGCCAATCCGTTAGCGCGCCTGCGCCAAGGGCCGTCCATGCCTGGGACCGGCTATCGCTTAGGGGGCAAGGAGCGAAAGCGGCGGCCATAGGTTGCAGATATTCACGAGTGCCTGATTCGGCCGTTGCATCGTCAACTGGTAGGTATGAAAACGCGAATGCCATCGTGAAAGTAGTCACAAATGTCACTGCGGGCGTCACTAGATATGTGCAGAATCTCATGGGTTCTTATCTCGACTGGCGACGAAGGCCACTTTCCCCCTGGGCATCTAACGCGTCTGAAGATTTATCTCAATTGCTTTTACTTTGCCGCAAAACCTCGTTGGGGTTTCGAATGTAAATAAAAAATATTGACTAAGCCTGCGTATTAGTCTAATATCCGGCTCCATGAAAATCCAAAATAAGATTTTGACGTTATTAGTTTTCCTTCCTGCTCTCTCTCTCTTCAATGGTTGCGGCGGGGGAAGCTCCGAACCAAAATCAGGGGGCGCGCCAGGCTCCGCTTCATCCGCTTCTTCTAGCCCCATACGTTTTGGAGACGTTGTTCTACGGACGGCCGAAAATGCGGAATACTGCCCACGAACTTTCGAAGATGGCAGGCCCTGCGTCATGGATCATGACGAAGCGGTTAGGTACTGCGAGTCTCAAAATACACGTTTACCTACGGCTCGAGAGTTTGCCCAGTTTACGGTTATAAACGGCGCCGCTGGGATTCGGGAAAGTGCGTTTGGTACGGCATCGCGGTTTAATCGTGAGTTGCGTGAAGAGACTAGACGGCTTCGTGACGAAGATTATTTTCCGATTTATCAGCGTTTAGATGACTCACAGTTCGGGATCGATTTTTATTATAACCCCACTGGATATCGCGAAACTGAGGATGAAGCTCCATCCTATTCTTTTTGGACTTCTTCGCAGCGCCAGCCGCAATCGTTTTATCTCTTTGATGACGCGGACAATGCCGATGCAAATCTGGTCGCCGATGATTTTACGCAAGGGCACGAAGTTCGCTGCGTCATCCCATAGATTTTTTGCTGATGCAGGGTAAATTGCCCCCTTCCTTGGAATAAAAAGTCTATAATCAGCGTCCATTTTGTTCTCCAGCCGGTTATTGCATATGGGGCGCTGGTTTGGCATCGCCGTGTTATTGGCGCAAAAATTGCGAGTTCCTCTTTGCCGGTTTTTATAACCGACAAGGAGGGATTATGAATCCGGGAAATGCAAAAACATCCAGAACTACAAAAACGAATTCAACTTCCAATCAACTCAAATCCCCGGCGGGAACACGCAGCAAAGTAAAAACCGGCGGGGCAAAAGACAAGAAGGTTAACCTTTCCGCAAAAAAGAAAAATGGGGCCGCGGCAACTTCATCTTTTGGGAAGTCAGATAAAACTTCTGCCAAAAAATCGAACACGGGTTTAAAAGCCGAAAAGCGTGAGCCACAGTCCTTAAAACGTAAAATGCGAGGAACGGTTTCCGACGAAGCGCTGCCACGTGGCGCAAGGGCAACTCCTGGACAGCGGGCCTTGGCTAACCGACCTTAAAATCAGGACGAAAGCGATCAGGGTGCGGTTATCTGGCACCTTGATCACTTTCGTTTATTTGTTGATTATTGGCATTCCGTGGCGAGTGGCGCATTGGAATTGGAAATGAAGTCTACGCGAATGCTTTCCGCGGCACTGCTTGGCATTTCACCCATGCGAATGGAAACTCCCACTGGAGTTTGGGTTCGGGAATACGGTGCATACCAGTTGAGGGCACTGGTCTGGAAATCTGCAGGCTTCCAAAACTTGGGGTACCCCAGGCGCCGATCCCTAGGTGCTCCAGAAGTTTGTCCAGGCGCAAAATGGGCCGGCGGATAATTTAAAACTCCGTTAGAAACCATATCCACATCGGGCGCCATGCGCGGAGTATCAAAATTCATATTAATCCCCGTCGTCAGCACCAGCGGCATATTGTCGGCCCAAGCATTGATGATTTGGTCATCGCCTTGGCTAGCCCCACCAGTAGATAAGGACGCTAAATTTCGTGCGCCGCCACCCCGGGTGTACCCAATGACTTGAGGAATCGCGAACTGACTTGTATTTTCGTGCACCGACCATACAGCAATTCCTTCATCGATTACATTTTGATCATAGCCAGCCCTTCTGCGGTATTCGACCATGAAATAATCCTGCATCCCACGTCTGGAATCATAAACGACAATGGGTTTGATTTCGCCAAGCGCTTCGACTCCCTTATGGCTAGGGGAAATTCGGAAACAACTGTTGGTGCCACTTGCGACGTTGAAACTGCGGGGCCCGATCCAGCCCAATTTTACACGATGATAGGGGTCTAAATAGATCTTATCCTGGGGTCCAGCGCCGGCCATAAGTGAAGCAAGTCCATTGATGCCAAGTTCACCTATGTTGTAGAGGTCAATGGCACCGAAGAGGTGGGTAAGTTCATGGGTTACCACGTAAAAGCCAGCATATTCGCTGAACGATGCACTTCTACCGCAAAACCTCGCTGTACGTTTTCTATCGGATGAAGTGTGGGATTGGCAGTAACCGCGAACCGCGCCACCGCCGCCCGTGCCCGGAGCATCGGCGACCATGGTCACGACGAGAAGTTCAGCTTCAGAAATGGTGCCGTCACGATTGGTGTCGTAAAGTGCAGTAAGGTCGATGCCGCTATCGAGTGCTTTCTGAATCACAAGCCCGCGCTCAATGACTTCGGTATTTGCATTTCTGGGCACTTGAGCATCGACGGTCTCAAGCGTTATGCCCCTAACAATTTGCGTATTACCTAGCGAGACGTGATTAAAATAACTTTGCGAAGTTTCGGCGCCGGCTGCACCTGTACCGAAAATCACATTTTCGATTTCCGCAATGGATCGGTGCATGGGCATATCGCTGAATTTTAGGGCTGCTAACAGTACGGGTCTACGATCGGGCCAAAAGCGAGCTTCATTGTAATGGGCTGCAAAGTCTGCGCTGCGCATTAATCCGTAGCCAAAGTTTGGTGCGGAACGATTAGGGAAATCCCAGCGCTCAATGGTCGCAGGCGTTGGGGTTGAGGTAGTGGGGGTTTCGCAGCCAGAAAAAATCAATGCGAAACTCAGGGCGCTCAGGGCAGCCCCATAACATTTCTGAGTCGTGTTCATATTCATCGCCTCCGTGCAATGGTGAATGATCATGATCTCATTAATGGAATAGCGTCGCCAGAAACCCCAGGCCGCTAAATTGATTTTAGTGGGGTTACGGGCAGAAAATGCCCCGTGAAAAAAAATGAACTCAAACGACAAAATAAAAAAAGCCCCAAGTAAAACTACCTTGGAGCTTTTTTCTATTTTCATTCAGCGCTCAGGCTAAAAGCCAAAGCGTTTCATCCATTAATATGGATTTTTTATGCGACTCGTTGGCCATTATTTGTCTCTTTAGATAAATGCAGGTCCTCCTTGTCTTTCTTCGGTTCCGACTTCAGGAATTTGCCGAAGAAACCTTTATTGCTATCATCCGTGATTTTAATTTCGGTCGATTGAGCTTGAGCCTTGGGAACATAAAGGCGCAAAACACCGTCTTGGTAGTGGGCCTCAATTTTTCCAGCGTTCACCTCCGATGGTAATGCAAATGATCGGTGGAATTTTCCGTAATTACGCTCTGAATACCACTGGGCACCTTCTTGTCGTTTGGTTTTTTGTTCCCGCTCGCCGCTAATAAAAAGCTGGTTATTATGGGCTTCAATTTTTATTTGATCCCTTGGTACTCCTGCCATCTCCAGGGTGAGCAGATAATGATCTTTAGCTTCCTCAACATCACAGGGTGGGTGCCACGATTTTTCCGTCGCAGTTGCCGTTTGAGGCTCATGATTATAGGGATTCCAGAGTTCATCAAAAAAACTATCCAGTTGTTGACGCAGTTCCGATAAAGGCACGGCTCCGCCTCGCGAACGATAATTCATAGGGTGATTTAACATTTTGAATTTCTCCTTCATTAAATCTTTTTGTGTAAGGAGCGCATAAAACTTAATTGCCTCCTTACATTTCTAAAGATGGAGCCGGCATATTTTCTGTCAAGGATGATCCTCGGAAATTTTTTGAAATATCTATGAATCGCCGCGTAAATACCGCGTTTCGCGTAGCGTAACCCAGTGCCGTGTTATCGCAAATGCACCACGTAGTTTGGGTGGGAAAAGTTTTCAGTTTATTGCCCCACCGTTCCAAATCTTTTTTTTCGTAATCACTATAATAAATTTTTGGCGCGCCGTGAAGGCGAACGTAGCAAAAGGAATTATTGAAGTGGCAGTCGTGAGTCTCGTCAAAAGTGATCACCGTGGGGTCGGCGATCACTTTTGAAACCTTATAGTCGGAAAGCAACTTGAGGGCGTCGTTAGTAACCCAAGTAGCGTGCCGCGGCTCGAAGGCGATGGGGCCCGGAAAAAGTTTTCTGAGCTCCGCAAAAAATTTTTCCGCAACGACGGTTTCGAACTGCAGACTAGGCGGAAGCTGAACTAAGATTACGCCTAGTTTTTTTCCGAGCTCAAAAATGCCTTCCAGGATTTCTGCCATCGGTGCGGTATTCCTAAGTCTCTCCAGATGGGTGAGCTTTTTTGCCAATTTCACGGCAAACTGGAAATCATCTGGCACCATTTGCGCCCACTTGCGATAGGTCGAGGCCTGATGTTCTCGGTAGAAAGATGAGTTAATTTCTACGGCGTTTAAAGTTGCTGCGTAACGCTCAAGGTGGGAACCTTCGGACGGAAAATATTCGTCGGCAGTTTTAGGAATGGACCAGGCAGCAGTGCCGATGCGGATGTTTGGTTGAACTTGAGCCATCCCCAGGGTTTAGCAATTTACATGCCCATGGAGCTCTGCGTTAATAAATATATAGAGTTTAATTTTTCGTCGTGGTAGGCCCCTTTGCATATGAAACTCGAAAAATTTTTGGTGCGTGCAAATGGGTTTTTCGTTTTTGTTTTTCTTACGGCCTTAAACCTGAACTCAGCCTTGGCCGGGACCATGGAAAGCCTTTTGGCCCAAGAGCAGGCGAATTGCGCCTTTCAACTTGGTGAGAAAAGGCCACGGCTGCTTAGATTTGAAGACGCCGACCATTACCAGATTGCCTTAGCTGAGGCCCAAGCGTCTGGTCGTTTAATTGCGGCGGTAGAGCCTTATTTTTTACAAATTTCTGAAAGTAGATCCGTGGCTGAATATACTGCTCCGGTCATTGAATCTGCGGCAAGTGTAGCAGAATTTTTCCAGCTGCTTTTCACTCACCATTATCATTATCCAGCCGACGCAGATCAATACTTTGCGAGGCTTAACGAAGAGGCGAGTCTGGAAAAGATTTTAGAAACCCCCCCGGTGGGACTGCTAGCGACTATGGTTGGTGCCATCAACAGGCCCGGAAATCCAGAGTGGTTGGTTGCGTCTCTGCTTGGTTCGATTACCCAACATTGGCAAACCCTGCGCCCTCAAAAT
This sequence comes from uncultured Oligoflexia bacterium, assembly GCA_964475985.1. Taxonomy (GTDB): domain Bacteria; phylum Bdellovibrionota; class UBA1018; order UBA1018; family CAYHWW01; genus CAYYYP01. Next base: position 13,612 of record CAYYYP010000060.1, read on the forward strand.
CAAACGGTGCCGATTGAGCAGTTGGTGTCTCTTAAGGATATGTTGCGGGCCCGCATGAGAGCTTATGCGAAACAAAATAAAACCTCCCGAAGCGGCGGCGAATTCCTTGGCGCAGCCATGCTTTTTGCTGATCTCATGAACAAGCCTTCAGAGTTGCTAGAATTTGAGCCTTATCTGGACCTGGGCCGTCACGCGCCCCTCACGGTTCACTTAGTGAGCAGAGCTCTGTTTCGGGGATTGATGGAACATTCCAATCAGTTATCTCAAACGGAAAGGGAATTCTTAGCGGAGCCGCTCTGGGAAACATTTAGGAATCTCATAAGGTCATTCACTTTAAGGACCGGAGACCGCGCCATGACATCTGTTGCTGCAGGTTCAGTTATGGTTGCCTACGCTGCCCTGGGGCTTCCTGATTTTCCTGCGATGGTGGACAGCTTTCTGGCAGCGACTTCAGGGGAGCGCATTGAGAGTAGGATATGGGCTGATCTTGAATATCTGCTCGACCAGAGCGGACGGATGAACCGTTTAGATACGGGTGCGATTCGTATGGGAGTAGGGGTCCTACGCGCCCAAGGTCTGTAATCACCAACTACCGGAACTACCGCCGCCCCCAGATGAACCACCGCCTCCGCTAAAACTACTCGAACTTGAACTACTTGAGCTGGAACCCGATCCTCCGTCTGACGATGATCCATCTCCTGCCCGGAGCTTAAATTTCTTTCTGATTTTGAAGGCCCGGACCTGGCCCATTCTAGTGTTCTGAAAGTAATATTTGAGCATTAAAAAAATGCCGATGAACCCAAGGGTAAAGAGCGTCGGCACGACATTATTAAAAAACGCCGAGGCAAATAGGAAGTGAACGGTCATGAGAAGGCCTAAGGTAAGCCCGTGGGGCGCTTTTTTAAAGAGCGTTGAAATATAACCAAGAAATTGGATGACGAGCAAAAGGACGCATCCAAAAATTACACTAATGACGCTAAAAAAAGCGTTAATCGCGGGCCCAAAAAAGTTTCTAAATGGTTCTAAAAAATCATCAGCCTTTTGCGCATATCCCAGGACCTTTGCGTTAAATTCTGCATCGCCCGTAGTCGGTTTGATTTCACCCTTTATTACGCCAGCAATTTGGCCAATCGCTAAAGTGATGCCGCCCTCGAAATCGGAAGCTCGAAATCTTGATTTCATCTTAGAAATAATATGCGCGCAGGTGAGGTCAGTTAATTTATGTTCCAACCCATACCCGACCTCTATACGCATTTTTCGATTATCCTTAGCGATTACGAGGAGGACACCATTGTTTTCAGTTTTCGACCCAAGCCCGTTTTTAGCGAAAACCTGAGTCGCATATTCCTCGATTTCGATCTGGGGCAAGGTATTGATCATAAGCACGGCCACTTGATGCGTAGTGTCTATCTCAATTTGAGCCAGGGAAGTTTCGGTGGTTTTTAAGAACTCATTTGAGAGGGTCCGAGTTTGGTCGGTTATGCGCTGCGAAAGTTTAGGAACGGCTGCATCATCAAGCGTAGATGCGGCCAGGGGTTCAACTGCGCCGGATGCAAAAATGACGATTAAGAAAACGGCACGGGAGATGAACTTACTCATCTTTCCATGGTCTCACGAAGTTTGGTTTTGGAAGAATAATAAGTGCGCCCGGAAATGGTGGCCTAGAAATTGTATAGGTAAAATGTTCAGCCGTAAAACGGGACAAAAAGGATTTAACTATGACGAATCTCACTAAAATAATTTTATTTATCGTATTTTTTATGGCGAGCGGCAGGCAGGTTTCTTCCGCGGAGGAAGTGAATCCTAAACAAAGGGCGGAAGGATACTTTGGTGTGGTGGAGGTTTTAGAGCAGCAAAAAAGTTTGGATAAACTGCTTATTCTTAAAAAACCTACTGCCAATATTCAAAAGTACATGAAGGAAATGTCAGATTATTCGCAAAAAGTCCTAGATGAGCTTAAAAAATGGAATGAAGGCAGCCAAAAGCTCATCGCAAAGGAGTCGCAAGCGCCTCCGTTTGAAAAGAATGTTCGTGGCTCAATCCAATCTTCCCAAAAAAAGCAGTTGATCTTAAGTGGCGCGGAAAACTTTGAATTGCGCCTCCTGCTCTCCCAAGTGCAAGCTTCTGACTATTTGTCCCATGCCTTCGAATTTTTAATGGACGAAGAACCTAGCGACTCAAGAAAGGCTCAGCTGGAAAAGCATAAAAAAACCTTTGAAAAGTTCAACGACCGCGCCATTACGATCTTAGCTCAACGGTTTCGAAAAAATTCACCCACAAAATAGG
>CAYYYP010000061.1:0-15661 GCA_964475985.1 uncultured Oligoflexia bacterium
TTGACCACTTTTTCTAAGCGCGATGTAAAAATTTAGGCCATGCTGAATTATGTTTTTTAAGTACATCATCACGTTTTGTGCCCTAACCATCGCGCTTTATTCCAAAGTGGCAGTTTGCCAAACTCAGTCGCCGGCCCGGGCCAATGTCCTTCACCTGGCATCTAGCGCGGCGTTCATCTCCATGGACCCGCACTCTACTTCCGATATTTATAGTTCCATGGTTCAGCAGCTGGTTTACGAATCACTCTATGAATACGAATTTGATTCCTCACCCCTGAAACTAAGGCCAAGTCTTGCCGCAGAAATGCCCGTGGTTTCGGCAGGTGGCCTAGTTTACGAAATTAAAATTCTTAAGGGCGTCAATTTTCATGACGACCCCTGTTTTGCGGGTACCCAAGGCAAAGGCCGCGAGCTTACCGCGCAGGATATTGTGAAATCCTTCGAACGCATTGCGCGGCCAAATTTTGCATCAGCATCCTTTGGTCAAATTTCAAAGTTGGTGAAGGGGTTAAATGAATTTCATGCGGCGCAGAGCCCATCTATTTCTGGCGTGCAAAGCCTCGGGCGGTACAAAATCCGTATCCAGCTTAAGAAGCCATTTCCCCGGTTCATATATTGGCTTGCCGGCATTCACTCCGCAATTCTGCCTGTTGAATGTGAGAAACATTATGGCGATGCCTGGCCATCCCACGCCGTCGGTACGGGCCCTTTTCAGCTGGAAAATTTTACGCCATTCAAAGTGCAAGTGCGCCGTAATACAGGTTTTAGAAAACAATTTTACCGCGGCGAGTTTTTACCATCGGCCGACAAGGTAGAAGTGAACGTTCTGGTTCAAGACCTGACTCGTTGGCTTGAGTTTAAGGCGGGTCACCTTGACGCAACTACGGTCCCTCGGGATGCGTTGGGAGATATCCCAGCGCTCACAAAAACTAAGTCCGTAAAACACCTTTCAAGAGTGAGGAGTGATGTCACCTACCTAATCTTTAATCTTGATGATCCCATTTACGGAAAAAATCTGATGTTACGCCAAGCCATTTGCGCAGCCATAGATTTTGATGAGCTGCTGCGCGTGGCCTACGGGGATCACAACGCTGCGGTAAGGGCAAATTCCTTAATTCCACCAAGCCTTAAGGGTTACGTAAAAGTTCCGGCCCCATGTAAACACCAAGATCACGATGCCGTAAAAAAACTTTTTGCCAAGGCCGGTTATCCGGATGGAAAAGAACTTCCCGAGATCCGATACGTGACCCAGGGCGATACCGTGAATCGGCAAATTGCGGATGCGCTCATGCGCGCACTTAAGCCCTATGGCATTCGGTTTGATCCACAGTTTTTAACCTGGCCTGAAATGACCACCCGATTAAAACAAGGCGCTTTCACTATGACGTTTTATGGTTGGACCTCCGATTTTCCGGATGTCGATAATCATTTGCAACTCTTAACTTCTGCAACCCTTCCACCTACGGGCAGTAATTTTGGGAAATTTGTGAACAAGGAATATGACGAACTCGTAGATAAGATTTCTCAGCTTGAGGACGGCGCACCTAGACAGGCAAAAATCAAAGCGGCACTGAATATTTTAGCTAAGGATTTACCCATTATCCCCGTGGCCCACCGGGTAGGCCACCGAGTGTTTCAGCCTTGGCTTAAAAATGCGGCCTTCACCGATGACACCGTGACCGGAGCATGGGCCAAATATTTTGGCATTAAGAAAGAATAAATAGGTCTAAATACGAACTCAGAAAATTAACTTTGAGGCTTAAATCGACGCGGCGCTAAAACCGCCGAGAACGAGTAAACTTCACGAACGCCGTGGGGTGAAGTTTTAAAAAAACTGTCTTTAATTTTTTCTAGATGCGCTACCAGAGCTTGGGCCTCAGCCCTCGTGAGTTTGCGGGTTACGACATCTTGATACGCCGTTTTATCTTCAAGATCTTCCGGTCTCATCGTTTCCATCATCTGAGATGCCGCCCTTAATAAGTTTTGTTTGCGTACCTGCTGCCAATCCTTGGTGCGTGGCAAATAGAAGTAGGGATCATTTAATTTGTAACCAGATAAAGTCTTAACTATCCGTCCTTGTTGTAAGCAAGGAGCAAGGATTTCTAAAACCTCTGGGGGTCCAAGATTTTCAGGCGGTATGGAATCTGGATACTCCAGCGCTAACTGCAAAAATGTGTCGATGATCCAAGGATGCTTAAGCATGAGGTCACGCTCAAGGGGGCTTAGGATCCAGGTGTTTTCTAGACTTAAAGGCGCTACATTTTTATTATGCTGGGCAACCGTTTGGTGCTCCGCCGGAGCTGCGATCGGTAAATCTAGTCCTGAACTAGGGTGGGGTGAGAATACTCCCTTAAGGTCGGCTGGCATCTGGGCTTTTACCCAAGCTAACGCCATAGCTTCCCGCGACTGTTTAAAAAACGCGGCAATTTCTAGAGCCTGATCTAGGCTTGGCAATGCAACTCCTCGTTCAAAATCCGCATAGCTGCTATAGGAAAACGAAAAAGGTTTATCGTGCGTTCGATAAACGGCAAGGGCAGAAGCATGATCAATCCCTCGCCATTTGACGATGAGCTCGCCCAGATCTTGAAAAATAGGTTTCAGGTGCCGCTTAGCCATCAGAGATCGTTTCGGCATTTCCAAGAAATTTCTTAAATCCCAGGAATAAGCTTTAGACACCTGCGCAAACCTTAGGCACTTCGTGGTTACGGCGAAGACTAATTATCATAAATAACAAGTATTTATGTTTGTAAGGGCGCATTTTAACCTGGCATTTCGTTTGCTTTAAGAAAGCCCATGGACATCAGGAAATCAGCCTGAGTTCAGCCGAATCAAACGAAAGAAGGAAATGAAAATGAATGCTCAAGTTAAAAAAGTAGAAGTGAAATGTGGAAAGTCCTTAGCAAAAAAAGTTGCCTTGTTAGTCGCGATGATATCGCTCAACGGAGCGAGTCTTTTTGCGCAAAATGTAGTGAGTCCCCAGTTTCTGCGTTGTGAAGAACGAGAAAACGCATTGCGAGCCGAAGTTGAACGCGCGCTCCCTCCGCAAGAATTTGCGCGCTATCAAGCTGCGAATCGAAGTCAAGCCATGGATGTTGCTTCGCGAATTAGAGCAAGTGGAATCCTTGAGCCGGTTAACAACCATCCCGGAGGATCTACGGCTCGCCCCGGTCCTAGTGTACGCCGGGGTATCCAAAACTATGTGAATGCGGCCCTGCGAGAGAGCCAGTTGGATCTTCCTCCAGCGCAAATGATCTGCCCAACTGGATTTAGCCTTGATCGCACCCAAATAAATAGCAGGCACTACCTTCAACCCCACGGTGAAATCACTTACATCAGCGATCTTCCCCGCGCCTGCGTTCGAGATGGGCAAGTTAGTGGTCCCCTTCAGTACATGCAGGTAACCCCTAACTTCTATTGGGCGTCCGGTTCAACTCCAGCAGCTAGCGCTGGTTATCGGCCAGACATCAATGTAAGCACCCACGTAAATTCACCCATTTCGGTTAGATTTAGAGGCCATGTACTCATTCTTGGCCAACGCAGCTTCTCTGGGCATTTTGACTATAACGAAAATCGATATATTCCCTATCGAAATATCATTTCGCCTTACTCAACTGACGTGACACTTGAAGATGGAAACCATATCGGTCTTGAAACTTATTTTAATCGATATCTTCCCGCGGAGTGCCAGAATTTCCGGCATTCTAGACTAGCGGTTCTTACAGGTCCCGCAACCCCAGATGGTGGCGGCAACGGCGGCGGCGGCGGCGGCGGCGCGATCCCCACTCGACCCAACCAAGTTAACGGTAACGGCGGTGGTGGTAGTGGCGGAAACAATGACCCCGATTCTAGCATCGCAATGTCAGAAGGACCTATTGAAGCTGACGCGGTAGGCGCAACGGATACAATTCAAAGTAAATAAAATCCAAATACATTACCCAGGCGACCCATAAACTAGTACAGTTAATGGGGCGCCGCTTTTTCCGGCTCCGTCCAACTTAGATAGCGTAACTGCCGCTGTTCTGTGTTATTTCCAGCCCCGAATATTATGAGCTGGCATAAACAACATCTAAGATCACTGATCGGCTCATTTCTTCTCCTAATTTTATTCACCACGGTGTCCCATGCCACCTCCCTGGACTTGCAGCAGAGTCAGCCAAAAGAGGTAAACTGCGGCGGAGCCATGGGCGACCCTGAGCCCAGTTCCTCTGGGCTCACCGAGCTCAGCCCCTATCACCGCTACCTCCAACGAATCCGCCGTTATTCCCGCCGGCCCGAGTCCGAAGTTGCACGTGAGCATCTACCCGATTTTAAGCCGGTGGGGACCGTGGCGCGACTCATCCTTGAGAATCTTTTTATTGTTCCGGCCATTGTGAGGCAGTATCGGTCCGCCTCAAATTTCCAAGTGGATGACCTCATCCAGGCTGGCAATCTTGGCCTTCTTAAGGCGGCGCTTAGGTTTGATGAGTCCCACGCAAACACCTTTAGTACCTACGCTGCCCATTGGGTGAGAGCCGAAATCAAAGATGTCATTAAAAACAATAAATCTTTAGTAAGGCTTGGCACTACCCGGGCGGAGAGAAAAATTTTCTGGAATCTTCCAAAACTGACGGCACGTTTTTCTAAAAACGGCGAAGAAGTGAATCTTTCGCAAATCGCTGAACTCTTGAACGTGAGTTTAGATGTCTTGGTTGAAATGGTAGGCCGGCTTCAACCTGGCCATGAAGTGAGTTTCAGCCCGGTGGATTCCGAAGATGAAGCACCAGCGGGTTTAGAGAACACCTTGGCCGTTGGCACACCATCCGTAGATGTTCTGTTTGATCAAAAAAGAGGCCTCCTTGAATTGAATGAACTAATCGCCCAGTTTGGCGGGGCCCTTACCAATCCAAAGGAAATTGATTTGTATTACTTACGTCTTTTGAGTGACGATCCACTCACTCTGGAAGAGTTGGGTAAAAAACACGGAGTCAGTAGAGCCAGGATGAATCAACTCGAAAACAGGCTTCGGGCACGTCTGAGTAACCACCTTGCGGAGTTTCATCAAATGTACGAAGGCATCCTGTAAATCAGATGAAAATCAAATTTTTTATCTTCCTGTTTTTTTGCTGAGCTTTCCAGGACGCGGGATAGGTTCAATACGCCCCGGACCGTCGAAGATGGTTTGACTCACGGTGACCCTGATCCCCGGGAGGGTTTTGAAACTTAGGAACTTTCAACTTTATTGAGGTTTCATCTAAGATTTTTATGCAAAACCTCGCTAACCCCCGAGAAAATATCATTCTGCGGGAGCTCTATTTTCGGGATGACCCCTTTACTTACGAAGAAATAGGCCGGCTCATCAATGACACCTCCAAAAGCGGAATATCTAAGCAAAGGGTGGGACAAATCTATAATATTCTGGCGCCAAAGCTTTTAGCGTATTTGACCGAAGCCTTAAACCCTTCACCCTAATGGAGAAAGGTTTCAAATTTCCCGCGGGCTATGGTAGCAGATTTCACGTTTTACCCATGAAAATTTACTTTATATTAGCCTTCATTTTTATTTCTGTCTTTTTCACTCTGCCTAGTTCCCACGCTCTGCCAAGAAAGGCTGCGGCAGCTACCAAATCCCGAGCAATCAGAACATCTCGGGTTACCATGATGCCAAAAAATAGGCTTGATGATGACTGTGAAAAAGGCCTGGGCGAAAGGCCTGAAGCAACCCAAGAAGATGAAACAGGCGATTCCGATGACCCTCTGTCCCCTCAGGAACTCGAAGAAGATGATGATGAGGCATCGACCCACTCGCAAGGTGGTGCAAAAAAAGTCCTGGGCCCTTCGGACGCTGAAATTGCGGCCATCAGTGAATTAGATCCAGCAAAAGCCGCGCGGGACTTAGCTCGGGAGATGGTCGATGAAGATTCTGACCCTGAGTCTGGTCAAGGGGGCCGTTTTGAACTGACCGTCCGTCATTTTATTCGGGGCTTCAGACCACTCACCGTGGAAGAGCAAATCACCAATGGCACCCACGAAGGCCCCCGCAACCTCAACCCCGTCGCCAGGGAGCGGCTCATTCGATCGGCTCTGCCCTTTGTTCTGAGCGTCGTTAGAAGTTGGGCCCGTTTATTTCCTCATTTGTTTTTTGATTTGATTCAACAAGGCAATCTTGGATTGATCGAAGCCGCGTACCGCTATGACGGAACTACAAAAAATACTTTTTGCACTTACTCCGTCTATTGGATCAACGCCATGATCAAACAATATGTGTTGCGTAACTTTCGATTGGTAAAGTTTGGCACTACCCAAACGGATCGAAGGATTTTTTGGAACTTAAAACGGGCGGTATCTGCTTACTTTGCAGAGGGCAAAGATCCGGACTACAATGCCTTGGCTTTGCGTTTCGGTCGTCCGGTAGAGGAGCTTCGCATCATCGAAGCTCGCTTGGGAGGCGGAGGAGAGTTCAGCCTTGACCAACCCATAGGTGATGAAGAAGACGGCAACCCAATGCTTTCGCGTTTTTTTACGGACGAAGTCCCTGCCGATCTTAAATTAAATAAAGCAAGATATCTTAGCGAGCTGAACGAAGTCATGGATGCTTTTGATGCGAGCTTAGTGAACCCCAGAGAGATCGCAATTTTTCGTGAACGCTTGAGGTTAATGGGCACGGGTGATGAAGCTACACTTAAAGCTCTGGGTGAGCGGTTTGGCGGGGTGAGCCGTGAACGCATTCGCCAGATTGAACAAAGCGTTGTAAAAAAGCTCACTAGATTCTTGGCCGATTTTCGGGAGCGTTGGGAAATCTTTACTCCAGGAAATTGATGGCGGAGGCCGAACTCTATCGCTTCTTTCGAATGGACTAGAAGGCTTGCATGCTCATCCAACGCCCTACTCGTGAAATCCCCAGCTTTTTTTTACGGTCAGCTCTTCGGCCAGATTTTTTACTTTTTTAAATTTTGCGCCAGAAACCCCGGCAACCCGGTTCTGACATTCAGGCCAAGAAGTGTGGGTTTTAAGCTCTCCCCTGGCTAAACTCAAATACCGTGGATACCCAGGTTCGCTCACCGTAGCAGCTGACATTCCCGCCATCTTCGCCTTATCTTTTTCTTTCGCTTCAGCTTTCTTAAGCAAAGCTAATTCCTTGGCCTTCAGCAGCACCCCAAAAGAAATTCCGTGGGCGCCTTCATATTGCTTCATCTCACCAAGAAAAAGTTCCACGTCATCATTTACGGCAAAGCCCTGGGCGATGGTGTCAACCCGCTCGTTACCCTCAACTCCTGCGTGCCCTGGCACATGATTCCAAAAAATCGTAAGCTTAGGGTTTCGTTTCAGCCGCTTTAAAATTTCAAACAGTTCCTGCCAATAACCTTGGTTAAGGACGGGCGTTCCATCCTTCGTAAGCCAGCCGTTTTTCTCCCACCCAAAACCCCAGGCCGTAGCGCCCTGAATGAGGTACTTTGAATCGGTAAAAATTTCTAAATTAATTTTATTTGTTTGAGCGTCGCCAGGAAAAAATTCCGAAAAGTCCGATGCCGAGAGGTAACGCAAAGCCTCAATAGCGGCCGTAAGTTCCATTTGATTGTTAGTGGTATTCCAAGAAAGGCCACCTAGCTCTCGCACCCAGGCGGGCGACGCAATGAGGGAACCCCAACCGCCAGGTCCAGGATTTCCTTTGCTTGAACCATCGCAAAAAACCAGGATTTCCTTAGAGGACTCACCTGGCATTTAAGTTCCTGCTAACTCATTTAAAAGCTCAAGTAGCTCCGTTCGGGAAAACGCTTTTAAGCCTAGTGATGAATCTTCAATGAGCGATCCGGAAAGCGCAACTTTGCGCTCAATAATGGATGCAATGCGGTCTTCCACGGTGCCAGGAATTTGGAACTTAAAGACCTGAACGCCTCTAGTTTGGCCAATGCGGTGAAGCCTATCGGTGGCTTGATTCTCCCGCGCCGGATTCCACCAACGGTCAAAGTGAATACAAACGCTAGCGCTGGTAAGGTCGATACCCAAACCACCAGCCATGAGGCTACATAAAAAAAGTTTACAGTTTGGATCATCACGGAAACGGTTTAAAACTTCACCGCGGTTTCTGGTTTCGCCGCGAAGCTCTGCGTACTCAATGCCTTGTCGTTTTGACCAAGCCTTGAGCAAATCAATCATGGAAAGGAACTGCGTAAAGATAACGACTTTCAATTGCGAACCGAGCGCTTCGGAAATAATTTCTTCCAGCGCTTCCCATTTCCCTGAGCCATTCGGATCAACGTCTTCAACATTTACTAATCCCGTTTGCCCCGTAAGTTCTGGGAGGTCTGGGTGATCACAAACTTGTTTGAGCTTCGTTAAAAGGGCCAAAATTCCGGTGTAATCGACTTTTCGTTTCTCGTCCTGCAAGCTCTCTCGAAGTCTGGAAACCTCTTGGCTGCGTAAGTAATCGTTATAAACGCTGCGCTGCCTTTGGGTGAGGTCGCAAAAAATCACTTCCTCAATTTTTTCTGGCAGTTCCTTAAGAACTTGTTGCTTCGTTCTACGCAGGAGGAACGGGCTTACGAGCTTTTTTACGACCTGGGATTTTTCCGCCGAAAGTAGCTCCGACTTTGTTCCGTAAAGGCGTTTAAACCTAGCTTGGGAGCCCAAATAACCTGGCAATAAGAACTCAAGGACCGACCAAAGATCCGTGCTGGAATTTTCAACCGGCGTTCCCGTCATGGCGATACGAAACTTTGCTTTTAATGCCCTGGAAATGCGTGAGGTGCTAGTATTCGCATTTTTCATGGCTTGGGATTCATCGGCAATGGCGACGTGCCACTGCTTCTCGCGCAATACGGTATCGCGTTGAAGAATACCGTAGGTAGTAAGCACTAAATCTGCCTTACCGGTAGCCGGAAGTTCCCGTTTGGATCCGTGGTAAACCACCCAACGAAGGCCGGTAGGGTAACGCTCTAACTTTTGCTGCCAAGCGGTGACGACTGACGTGGGTGCAACAACAATGCTGGGCTCCGCAGGCCTAAACTTCGCATGACAGTAGATGCTCGATAAAAACGCTAAAACTTGGTGCGTTTTTCCAAGACCCATATCATCCGCTAAAAATGCGGAAAGGCTGCGGTGATAAAGGCTCCATATCCAGCTTAAGCCATTGGCTTGGTATTCCCGTAAATCAAAACCAAAGCTCACCTTAGGTAGTTTGGGAATCGTCTTTTTCTCAAAATCTTTTTTCCACTCATGGAATTCAATCCAAGTAGGGTCAACGCTGAACTCAACGGCCCCTAACTCAAGGCTTAAGCGGTAAACGGCAATGGGATGCAGGGGATGTTCGTTTTCATCATCGAGTTCACTTAATCCTTGAAGGCCGCCTGCGGGCTTCATGCCGATGCTTTCAAGGACATTCAAACCACTTCGATTGATATGCCTCGCTAGAACGGAAAGCGGCATTTCAAATTGATAAAGAATATCTTCTTTCCACGCAAACTCTGGGCTCAACCGGCCATGATTGGCGAGTTCCCGCAAATCATCGGAGTCCATTTCCACTTCGCCATTGGAGAAATAGAACTGAAGTGCTCGTTTGCCAGAGTGCCGTTCACCAATCTCAAACTTTAGTAGTTTAAGGGGATTGGGATTGAGTTTGACGTTCAACGCTGAATCAAGGACCACATGTTTTTGATCGGGGTCCTGAAGCGCCTTACCTAAAAACTGCACGCCCGCTTGTCCCATATGGGTAAGCCTTGGGGCATCGACGGATCCCAATACGGGAACGTGATCCGTTACAGCAGTAAGCGTAAAACCTTGGACATTCTTCCAAGTGTAGGGAGCCGCTTGGCGATGAAGGGAGCGCACCATTTCCACACGCTCTTTGCGACGGATGGGGTCCTCATAACGAAGGGCAGGTTCGGCACTGATGCCTAAAGTCTGATCATCACGTTCGACGAAATGGACAAAAAGCACGGGCTCCGTTTCAATAGTTGATTTAACGGGCTGAAGGGATTTTTCCTTAGCTTTTGCCGAAAGGTCAGCGCTGAGTTGCCCTTTTGGCGGAAGAACCGTTTCTAGAGCGCCTTCATCTTCGTCGACGATGCCTGCGCGGAGCAAACTTCCACGGGCCAGCCACCAAATAATGAGGGCTGCTAAATGTTCGCATTTGGAACCGGAACAACTGCATTGGCCATCCCGCACACCGTCACGATGCAATTGAAACGTGACCTCATGCCTGGGCAATTTCTCAATGTGTTTTCGCCATGAACCTACGACACTGGCTGGTTTTCCGTAGATGATTCCCATGACCCATGGTTTGTGAAAGCTGACATCCTGAACACGCCCGTCTCTGAACGTGAGGGAGCCTTGATTCCAAATAACGGGCTGAAATTCTCTTTTAACCAAATGCTGAAGGATCATTAAGGGCCAGAGTCTACCTTACTGATGGGCTGTGGAAAAGCCTCCATTTTCAAGAGTCACGAGATCAGCCAAGATTTCCACGGCTTCTTTGACCTGAGGGATTTCTAGGTACTTCTCTTCTGAACCTCGGCCGCCCCTACGGTTGAAGTTGGTTTTGGCGGTCTTTTTACCCTTGTTTTCTTTGTTATCCTTCTGTTTTTTCAAAGCATCCGAAAGTTTGATGATGCCGTTTCGCTGTTCATTTTCGGCAACTTCCGTAAGGATTTTATCAAATTCCTTTTCTTTTTTAACCCGGGCCGCCGAAAGCACCTTGAGTTGATCCACTACGACGTTAGTAATGGGTACCCAGCGGGTTTTTGTATCATCTGGCTGCGCTTCTTTGGAAAGGAAGGAAGAAATGCTTCTTGGCGGCAAGGAATAATCCAGCGACTGCTCGCCAATATCCTTTACAGAAAAAGGGCTTGGTAGAATGACGTCCGCAAGCACGCCGCGGTGTTGAGTGCTTTGGCCACCTGGAACAAAAAACATTCCTGTTGTGACTTTAATGGCCCCCAATTCGCGGGGGAGGTTAGATACGGCCTGAACCGTTCCTTTACCAAAGGTTTTATCGCCACCTACGATAAGTGCGCGTCTGTAGTCTTGAAGGGCGCCCGCCACAATCTCGCTGGCGGAGGCTGAGAGGCGACTGGTCAAGATCACCAGCGGTCCGGTGAAGTTGAGGGTGTCATCTTCATCGGCAAGAATGTCGAGCGTGCTCTTCGCATCTTGCGTCGCTACGATATTGCCTTTGCGGATAAAGAGTCCGCCAATGCGAACCGCTTCACCTAAAAGACCGCCTCCATTTTTTGAGAGGTCCAGCACCATTCCATCGGCCTTGGCTTCCCTGGCTTGATCAACAAGTTTTTTCATGTCTTCATAACAAGAGCGTGAACCTTGGGTCATATCACCATAAAAAGAGGGCAATTCGAGAACCGCGAGCTTTAGCTTTTTTTCATTTCCGTCTTTGCCTTTGACGGTTTTATCTACGTACGAAAGTTTTGCGGCATCTTCCTTAAGGTTAATGGTCTCACGTTTGAGCGTCACCTTTAGGGTCTCAGTTTTACTGCCAACGTGTCGCAAAAGTGTGAGCCTTACGAAGGTATTCTTCTTGCCACGAATTAATTTTACAACGTCGCGCAGCGGCAGGTCGATGACAGTTTCGATGGGCCCGGCTTTTCCTTGGCCAACGGCGATGATTTTATCTTTAGGTTTAAGCTCACCAGACTTTTCGGCAGCGCCCCCAGGGACCATGGCCTCAACGATGGTGTAGCCGTCCTCCCAACTGAGACTTGTGCCAATTCCTTCTAAGGAAAGGCGCATGGAGATTTCAAAATCCTCAAGTACGTCTCTTGCCAAGTAACTAGAATGAGCATCCAACGCGCTCGCGAATGCATCTAGAAATACCGCGTAAACGTCGTCTTCCTTCATTTCAACATTTCGTTTCACACTCAGTTCATAACGGTGTGAGAGTTGTTTCTTCGCTTGAGGAACTTTCATGTCGCTGGCGAGATAATTCGAGATCTGAAATTGCAGAAATTTACGGAGCTGGGCGTCGGCCTCGGCTTTAGTTTTTGGAAAAACTCTTTTTGCCGGATCAATGATGATTTCCGTCTTAGGATCAAAGGCGAATTCCGAGGCAAGGATTTGTCGGGCCTGGGCAGCATTTTCATCGACGCGTTTGGTCAGCATCTCTTGGCCCTTAAGGATTGCTGAACAATCACCGTTCGTGATTTTATCAAATAATCCCTTCATTTCCGTTTTGAGGGTATCGACATCGCCTTGAAGAAAATAAACTTTAGATGGGTCCAGACGTTTTAAATATTGGTCAAGCACCTTAGCTTCCAAGGCTTGATCGGCCTTTTTCACCGTGACGTGGTGGGCTAAAAAACCATGCATGATGGGGGGCAAAAGCCGGCACTCAAGGGCTGGGCCTAGATTTGCCGCGGAGGCAGAAGCGGTGAGGCCTGCAGTGAGCAAAAGTGCGGTGGCAACGAAGGGGAGCTTTTTCTGAAGCATGGTGGATTTAGTTTCCTTTCAACGAAGTCTTTTTAGGTCCAAGTCTTTTTATATTATCATGCTCACAAGGATAGGCCGTTTAGTCTCTGTATTTTTTCTTTAGTTCGTCGGCCTTGATCCTGGAATTTTCTTGCCGCGAGGCATTAATCATCTCCTCGATAGCTTTAATCTCATCCTCAAGCTCCCAATTTGCGACCATGAGGGCCGCCATTTCATGGTGGTTTTGTGGAACATGCCCACTTTCATTTACCCTAAGTTTGTGCCGCAGGCCTAAGACCCGCTCAAGAAGTTGTTGTTTGCTTGCGCGACTTAGTAGAGGACTTTTTTTTTCCGAAGCCATTTCAGAGTTTTGAAACACATTTGAAAGTTTGACAACCCCTAAGGGCTCATCGTCATATTCCTTCGTGGTGGTGTGAACTATGCTTTTTTCGAGATACCCTTCCCAAATAAAATATATTGTAGGCAATGAAGCGTGTGAGCGTTTCAGTTTTTACGGGATGCGCTGCATCCTGGTTGCCTTCATGACCCAGCATCTTTTGATGACAAATGAAGATTCCACGGCCATTTTTCACCTCTTTGTCAGTGGGGCATATCTGCTGCCACTTTTGGGGGCTTACCTCTCGGATAGGGTTCTTGGAAAATACCGCACCATAATGTACGCCTCTCTTCTTTATTGCCTAGGTCATGCCACCTTGGCATTTCGGGACGATAAGACGGGCCTTATGATAGGACTCGTGCTCATTGCCTTTGGCGCGGGCGGCGTCAAACCCTGCGTTTCCGCCTACGTTGGCGATCAGTTTACGAGCAAAAACAAAACCCTTATTCAGGGCGTATTCGATATTTTTTATTGGGCGATTAATGTTGGAGCCTTTTTTTCCCAACTGATTATTCCTGTGGTGTTGAAGGTCAGTGGACCCGCCTTAGCTTTTGGAATTCCCGGAATTCTCATGTTTTTAGCTACGATTATTTTTTGGCTCGGAAGAAAAGAGTATGTGAACGTTCCTCCTTCAGGCCCAGATCCCCACGGATTTTTGCGCGTTTTTTGGGATGCTTTGAAAAATAAAAATCCTGGCAATCAAGGCGATTTTTGGAGCAGAGCTTCGGAAAAACATCCCGCCGAAGCCCTCGATGGAGCTCGGGCCGCCTTTGGAATATTTAAGCTTTTCATCATGATTTCTGGTTTCTGGGCTTTGTATGATCAAAGCGCATCAAGCTGGGTGCTCCAGGCAAAACAGATGGACCTGCATTTTCTCGGGATAAACTGGGAAGCCTCGCAGATTCAATCCTTAAACTCCATACTGCTGCTGATGATGATCCCGATCTTTGCCAAGGTCATTTACCCTTTTGCGGAAAGGGTGGGGCTCAGGCCAACGCCCATTCGCCGCATCACGGCGGGAATGTTGCTTACGGCACTTTGTTTTTTCATTGTGGCGCTTTACCAGTGGTTGCTTGATTCCGGAGTCGTCTTAAGCGTTGGTTGGCACTTCATTCCGTTTCTGCTGATTACTGCGGCAGAAATCATGGTGTCCATCACTGGGCTAGAATTTGCCTACACCCAAGCGCCTAAAGCCATGAAGAGCACCATCATGAGTTTTTGGTTTTTAACCTTTTTCTTTGGGAATATGCTGACGGCTGTAGTCGCTAAGTTAAATGTTTTCCAGGGCACGACTTTTTTCATGTTTTTTGCCATCCTTATGGTTGTGATGACAGGAATGTTTATGTTTGCGGCATCCCGGTACAAAGTCGTTGATCGCATGGCGGACGTTAATGCATGATGCGCATTCGTCATTCCGCCGATCGTATTCCCTCTCACCTTAAGCCCTACATCGTAGAGCAAAGCCAAGAGGGTTATACTCCCATCGATCATGCGGCTTGGCGGTACATTATGCGGGTTTCCCGGGCATTTTTCCGGGATCATGCGCACGCTAAGTATTTAGATGGCTTAAACGAAACGGGCATTGAAACGGAACGGATCCCGCTCATCGATGAAATGGATCTTTGTCTTTCTCAATTCGGCTGGGGGGCCGTGCCCGTGAGCGGATTCATTCCGCCCAGCGTTTTCATGGAGCTCATGGCTTTGGGCATCCTGCCCATCGCAGCGGAAATGCGGACGCTGGAACATCTGGACTACACCCCATCGCCGGATATCGTACACGAGGCGGCGGGCCATGGTCCTATCCTCGCTGACCCTTTGTACGCGGCCTTTTTGCATGGCTGTGGGGAAATTGCTAAAAACTGCATTCTTACGAAAAAAGATATGGCGCAGTACGATGCCATAAAAATCCTTTCTGATTTAAAGGAAGATCCCCGTTCTACTCGCGAACAAATTGAAAAGGCCGAGGCAAATTTGAAAGAAGTTTCGGCAAAAAATACGGTGGCATCGGAAGCCACGCAGTTTGCACGTTTCATGTGGTGGACAGCGGAATATGGACTAGTAGGTACGCTTGAGAATCCAAAAATCTATGGCGCTGGTTTGCTTTCCAGTGTCAGTGAGTCGTTTCATTGTCTGAGTTCCAAGGTTAAAAAAATTCCGCTGACCGTGGAGTGCATTGAGCAAACCTATGACATTACGGAGCCCCAACCGCAGCTTTTTGTAACGCCAAGCTTTGAACATTTATTGGTGGTGGTGAGCGAGCTCGGCAAAGGATTTGCGTATAAAACGGGCGGTTTTGCAGCTTTAAGCAAGGCCGTAGAGAGCGAGTATACCACCACGGTCGTTTTGGATTCCGGCTTACAAATTTCTGGAGTGCTTACGCATTGGGAAAAACAACCGCCGGGTACTGCGGGCGGTGAAGACGCGTCCGGGCTGGCGAGTTATCTTAAGTTCGCCGGACCGGTTCAACTCTCATTTGAGAACCAGGAATTGCCTGGCCAAGGTATTGCCCTTCACTCGGGCGGATACAGCACACCCCTTGGAAGAGTGAAAGTTAAGTCTGGTAAAGCTAAATCCGTTTCAAAAGCTGTACTTTTCCATGAGCAGTCTACAAATGAATTAGTTGCGCTTGGCGTAGCGGTTGGAAAATCGCTTGAATTGCTTTTTGTGGATAGCGGTTACCGTTTGGTCGGTACCCTGAGGTCCATAGTTACGGTGCCCAACGATCCGTTAGCGAGACCTTTAATTTTCAAATTTCAAAATTGCTCAGTATGGAATGCATCAAATGAATTAGTTTATGATCCCCAGTGGGGCGAGTTCGACCTAGGTTGTGGTTCAGGTGAAATCGTAAGTGTGTTTGGCGGCGCGGCTGATC
>CAYYYP010000062.1:0-3407 GCA_964475985.1 uncultured Oligoflexia bacterium
CCCTAGTCATCGGGGCGGCAGGCACCCACTGAAGTCCAGGAATCCAACTGTTAAATAGTGCCTTGGTGTACCTGAATTTTTACGTCGATGACTTAAGTTTTCAAGTTACGTTGCTACCTATGACGAGGCAGGTTCCGTGAACCACAGGCAGATCTGCTGAAGATGCTCGGACAGCCCCAGGACCTCTTGGAATCTTGCAATGCATGTCTCTGAACATAGGCGATGCCTTTCCAAACCCATTCCGGATGCCCCGATGCATGAGCAAACATCCAAAACGAAACGAAAATGGCTACGATCTTATCCAGTGACGGAATCATCGGGTATCTCCTTTAGTGGTTTCAATTTTCGACAGATGGTCGATCGTGGCTTTCCAAAATGGTCGGCAAGCCTTGAGATCGTCCATCCTTCTCGTTTGAGTTTTGCCAGCTCAACAAGATCTATTTTAGGCCGAACCCATTGGAGCAGGTGTTTCTCCATAACAACCAGTGGTTCGACCAAGCTACCGAAGCCCCCACCACCACTTGTCTTTTTCGCGCCTGGCTTCGTTGTCGGCGGTGGCGCGTCCTCTGCGCACAGGAGTGCGCTTGCGGTGAGCCACCTTCTCCGCCTCGCCAGACGCGAAAAATCCTGCGTGGTGCCGGTTTCAATCGGGGCGGCTTGGGGGAGCTCGGCGCTTCGCTGGAGCGGGTGGGGAGTTTCGGAGGGGGACAGGAGTTTTTGGAACGGTTTTTTGCGGTGGGCCTTTCAACTGCCCAGTAAAATTTCCACGTCATGGGAAATTCCATCGTCCTTAAGTGCAATGTCCTGGGAATTCAATACGACTCCATCAAGTTTGATGTGGCCTTTGTTTTTATCTTCGGTCCCCTCGGGCTTGATAACCCGGATGCGATATTCCGTTTTGTTTCCCTCGCCATATTTGTAAGTCATCTCAAATTCGCGCCAACTCCTGGGGATGCAGGGTTCCATCCGCAGGATGTTCCCGCGAAGATCAAAACCTAAAATGGATTCGATGGCTGCACGGTACATCCAACTGGCTGAACCGGTGTACCAGGTCCAACCGCCCCGTCCCGTATGCGGGTGAAAACCATAAATATCCGCAGCTACGACGTAGGGTTCTACTTTGTATTTGTGAACCCCGGCCCTTGTGGAGGAATGATTGATGGGATTCAAAAGAGCGTAGAGCTCCCCTGCGAGATCCCCTTCCCCCAGGGATGCAAAGGCCATGACGGTCCAAATGGCCGCATGCGTGTATTGACCCCCATTCTCACGCACGCCAGGCACGTAACCTTTGATATAACCAGGATCCATTGAGTTTTCATCGAAGCGGTCAAACGGAGGTGTGAAAAGTTTAATGAGCCCGTCTCCTCTGTAAATGAGGTATTCATCCACGGCCGCCATGGCGGCGACGCAACGTTTTGGATCCCCGACCCCTGAGAGCACGGCCCATGACTGTGCGATGGAATCGATGCGGCATTCCTGATTTGAAGCGGAACCCAGGGCCGACCCATCATCAAAATAAGCTCGTTTGTACCAGTCCCCGTCCCATGCATTTTGTTCAAGGGATGTTTTTAAAATTTTTAAATGGTTGCCGTAGGATTCCACGCGATCTAATCGCCCTTCTTTTTCACAAATTGGGATGAAGGATTTCAAGGTGGACGAAAGAAACCACGCGACCCACACGCTTTCACCTTTGCCTTCATGACCCACGCGATTCATGCCGTCGTTCCAATCGCCAGAGCCCATGAGCGGCAGCCCGTGCTGGCCTAATTTCAGGCTTCTATCAATGGCACGCAAGCAGTGCTCAAAAATCGAGGCTTTTTGATTGGATATTTTGGGATGGGTATAGGCATCGTCTTGACCCTCTTCAAGCAGCGGTGCTTCGATGAAGGAGACCTCTTCATGCAAAACGGAAGAGTCCCCCGTCGTCTTGATGTAAAAACTGACGACAAAGGGCAGCCATAACAGGTCATCGGAAAACTGCGTGCGAACGCCACGCCCCGTGGGGGGGTGCCACCAATGCTGGACATCTCCTTCTAAAAACTGCCTTGCAGCGGCGCAGAGGATTTGTTCGCGCGCGATTTTTGGCTGGGAATAAATCAAGGCCATGACGTCTTGAAGCTGATCCCTGAATCCAAAGGCTCCGCCTGATTGATAGAATGCTGACCTAGCCCAGACCCTACAAGAAAGGGTTTGGTAGAGTAGCCAATGATTCACCATGATGTTCATGGCGGGATCAGGCGTCTTTATCTGGATGCTTCCCGTGGCCTCCTTCCAGTAGGATTTCATTTCCTGGAATGCCTTCTCTGCTTTTTCTTTGTTGCGGTAGTGGGTGGCGTAAAGTCTTGCCGTCTCAGCGTTTGGCGCGTCACCCAGCAGGAATATAAATTCCCGTTCCTGCCCAGGCTCAAGCTCAAACTTCGTCTGCAAAGCGGCGCAGGGGTCAAGGCCCGCGCCATAACGATGGGATAAACTAAAATTATTCATGGCGGCAGGTCTTGCAGGGCTTCCGTTCCGGCCCATGAATTCCTTGCGATCGCAGGTGAAGCTCCTGGCCCCTTCACTGATGGAAGCAAATGCGACTCTTTGTGAGAATTCGTTATTGTAAAAATTCCTGGCAAAAAGGGCTCCCGTAGACACATCTAGTTCCGTCACGATCATGGGGGCCGTGACGCCTCGTTGGAACCCAAGCACCCATTCCACAAAACTTGTGACTGAGAGTTTCCTGGTCTCTGAACTCAAGTTTTTAAGTTTAAGCCTTGAAATTTTAACGCTTGCATCCAAGGGGACGAAGAGCTCAAGGCTCTGGGCGATACCGTGGCTTGTGTGATCAAACCGCGTGCAACCCTGGGCGTGGCTTATGACGTATGGTTCAGCTTCCCTAATGGGAAGCGGCGTTGGCGTCCAGTAGTCGCCGGTTTCCTCGTCACGAATATCAATAGTTTCACCCACAGGGTCGGTGACAGGGTCATTTGACCATGATGTCAGGCGATTCTCACGGCTATTTACTGACCAGGTGTAACCGGCGCCTGACTCCGAGACTTGAAATCCAAAGTCCATGCCGTTTGCGATGACATTGATCCACGGGGCCGGGGTCCATTGTTCTTCGCGCAGGATGATGACGTAACTCAGGGACTCAGGGTTAAATCCGCCAAGGCCATTGAAGAATTTAAGGACCGGCGTATTTAAGACGGACCGAGGGTATTTTTTGTTCGGGGCCGTGGGAATCAGCGTCTTTGGAGGGACGTTCTCAAGGGGGCGCCGCTTTAATTGCTCATCCAATGTACCCCTCTCAGCGCTTAACGTGACTTTTGCCACGGACTTCAAGAGTGTCACGTCCTCCACCGGCATAATGTCCGTGCGTCTAATGAAGATGCCGCCTGGTTTATCAAGCAAGGATTGAGAAGCGC
>CAYYYP010000062.1:3417-15085 GCA_964475985.1 uncultured Oligoflexia bacterium
GATCTGTTTCTGCAATGCTTCTTGCAAGAACTGAAGATAACTAGGCGCGCGTTCATTGAGGATTACGAGATCGACGAGCAGCCCTTTGAGTCTCAGGTATTCATGGGCATGCAATAGGTCCCTGACCATGGCCATGTCTTTTTCATCGCTGATGCGCGTGAGTATGATGGGCAAATCACCGCTGATGCCATAGGCCCAAAGGCTTGACTGGGATTTTCTATTTTGGGCAAGTACATGTGATCTCGGGCGCAGCAAAGGGTCGGAGTAGATGATCCTGCCTGCCAGGCGTTGATAAAGGTGGGCTTTTTCACTACTGATGTTCAAGTGCCTCAGATGAACTTGAGATTGAGTCCATGCGATACCCGCTTCACGGGCGAAAATATGGATGTCATGATATTTGTCCGCGAGCCTTAAGGCCTCTTCACGGGATTTTGCGATTCCCGTGGCAAAGGTAAGCCTTGCTGTGGAATGGGCCGGGATGCGCAGGGTTTCACGCAAGGAAAATGCAGGGTCAAGGACTGAGCCCACGGTATTGGAAAGGGGGCGTCCTTCTTTGATGACTATGGGCTCAAACGCACTGCGGCCCCGGCCGATAAAACGTGAGCGATCCGTTTCATATTGAACGGGAGTCGTGACGTCCCCTTCCGCCACGACCACATGGAATCCCCAGGACTGGGCCTCATTTTTTGATCGTTTCCTGCGAGTGGCGAGTAAGGTGCGTTCGCTTAAAACAAATTCTGTTTGTACAAATAGATTGCTGAAGGCGGGGTGGGCAGCGTCGTCCGTTGCCCTGGCCAAGACCACCTCCATGAAGCTGGTAATTTCAAGATCGTAGGTTTCATTTGAATGATTCGTAAGTGAGACACGACGCAGCTCCACGTCATCCTCTGGTGAGACGATGATTTCCGTGTGGGTGGAGATGTCCCCGTCTTGGCGGAGGAACTCCACTTTATCCTCTGCAAAAACAACCTCGTATGTTTCTGGTTTAACGGTGGTGGGTTGATAACTGGTGGACCACACCTTGCCTGATACGCGATCACGGATGTAGATGAAGGACCCCCAATGATCACGGGTCCAGTCCTCACGCCACCTGGTCACGGACAATGGCCCGCACTTGGAGTAGCCTGAGCCTGCGGATGTCACCATGACTGAATAATTTCCATTGGAGAGGACTTGAGTCCTGGGTGTCGCCACATGGACATCGGAATAAAACCTGGGATTCAGGGCTTCCGCAAAACGCATGGGTGCGGCGATGTGCGCTTCCTCGGCGTGGGGCTTGGCGATGGTGACTGCCGTTGGAATGCTTTCCTGAAGCAGGAGCTGCGTCGCCTGGACCCGGGGTTCCGCGTGAAACCGCGCTTGCATGATGGAGTGATTCAACAAATTATTCAGGGACACCAGGCTCATCCCCTGGTGATGGGCCATGAAGGATCTCAAAATGAAACTCTTTTGATTCTCAGGCAACCTTTGAGGCGTGTAATCAATGGACTCATAAAATCCGTACTGCGAAAGGGCTCCCTTTGACTCCAAAATTTTTAAATTAGCGAGAGCTGACCTTGGATCGATCATAGCGGCCAGCATGGTGGAATAGGGCGAAATGACCAAGTCATCGCTGAGTCCACGTTTCAGTCCAAGGCCTGGGACCCCAAAGGGCCCATATTGATAATTCAAGTTCAAATCACGCGCGTTGTAGCCCGCTTCAGAAATTCCCCAGGGCACCTGATGCTGATTTCCGTATTCAATTTGCCTGGCCACCACGGACTGGTAGGTTTGATCAAGCAGCGTGCCCCTGTATCTTTGCATGACCAAAAGAGGCATCAGGTACTCAAACATCGTCGCCGTCCAAGCGATCAGTGAACGACTTTTATTTACAGCCGTCATCTGACGGCCCAATCGGAACCAATGTTCTAGGGGCACGTCCCCCTTGGCGATGGCCACAAAACTTGCAAGCCTTGATTCAGAGGCCAGAAGATCATAATAAGAAGCGTCCCGTTTTCCTTCACTGGCGTTGTAGCCTATGACAAATATCTTGCGCTCTTGGTCATACAAGAA
This sequence comes from uncultured Oligoflexia bacterium, assembly GCA_964475985.1. Taxonomy (GTDB): domain Bacteria; phylum Bdellovibrionota; class UBA1018; order UBA1018; family CAYHWW01; genus CAYYYP01. Next base: position 5,470 of record CAYYYP010000062.1, read on the forward strand.
ACCAAAATCCATTTTTAGCGCCATTTCATCGCATTTTTCGGCTAACTTAAGCAATCGCGCTTGCACATCATTCGTCACCAGATCACCGGCGTCCCGTTGTAACCCAGTGATCTGGTTGATGGCGCATTTCACCCATTTTTTTGTATTTGAGAACTTAAGCGCACCTTCTTCAGCTCCCAGAGTGTCAAGGATGTCTTCAGCTTCCCTAAGTGCGACCATGAGTGCTGGCATGACGGAACCCGTGATGTCCGTGCCGGCCGGTGAATGTAAAAGTAAATTTGCCTGGGCCCCTTCAATGACCTCAAAAAAATGTTTTAAAGAGACGGCCGCTGATCCTTGGGAGGTATCTTGAATATGGCGAGCCTCCTGGAGAATCACGAAAAAAGTATCCGCTATCCCATGAATGGCGTTCTCATTGACGAGCGTTCCCCCGGCTATGGCAAGGCAAGCCTGCTTCAAGGCCATGAGGTGACCGGCGAGGTTTCCACTATCCACCGTTGAGATGTATTGAGGCCGTAGAGGTTCAAGGGTGCGGGTATCGTACCAATTGAAAAAATGGCCGTTCAGTCCTTCAAGTTTTGCTAGGGTTGAAAAAGTTTTTTCAAGGCGCTCCAAAAACTCAAGGACTCCGATGTATCCGAAATCAAACGCCGAGGCCGTGGACAATAATTGCAACCCGATGTTCGTAGGCGAGGTGCGGGTCGCCACGATGGGTTTTGGTTCCTCTTGAAAATTATCCGGGGCAAGCCAATGATCTTCTTCTCCGACGAATGTTTCAAAAAAGTGCCAAGTGCGCCGCGCATAATAACGGAATGTTTGCACCTCTGAAGCGTCAAGCGGAAGGGTTGAGATCTTTGGCGACTGGTTCAGCCACTTCTTTAATTGCGAATTGCCAAGCCATAAAAGCAAAAATGGGCTTGCTACCCAGATCGCGCTTGGTTGCAGGAAAAAAATGCCAAGGGCCGTAAATACTGCGAAAAAAGGGGCTACTCCCAAATATCCGAACAAGGAATGAGGCCTGCCTTTTTGAAAGTGCTCCACCTGCGCGAAGGTCATCCACTCCAAAAGTTTTTTCTTAGAGATCAACTTGCGATAAATGGTGCGGAGAATGGCGTCTAATTGATTCCACGATTGATCAGCCAGAAATGCCGCAGTTAAAATGATTTGTTGAGCCTTGCCCAATGCGTCCGTGCATCCGGCCTTGAAATGTTCCCACCAAGAAAGCCCGTGACGCCTTAAAACCGAGGCCGTCGTAAATGGGGCATAGAGAGGGAAGCTCAATAAAAAAACAATGGGCAGGGTCCACACGGTGGGCGAGCCTGGCAGGACCGTCCATGCAAATAAAAGCCATACAAAAACCGTCGGAGCCACGAGGCTTCTGCGTAGGTTGTCAAAAATTTTCCAGCGTGAAATGAGGGACAGATTGTTATTGGGAAGCAGCCACCGCGCTATTTGCCAGTCGCCCCTGGTCCACCGGTGTTGACGTTTTGAGAATGCTTCGTAGTGAGAAGGGTAATCATCAAAGAGTTCCACATCCGTGACCAAAGCGGCGCGGGCATAGGAGCCTTCGAATAAATCGTGGCTCAAAACGGAGTTTTCAGGGGCTCTGTTCTTAAGCGCCCTCTCAAAGGCATCAACTACGTAAAGCCCTTTTCCCGTGAAGCTGCCTTCTGCGAAAAGATCTTGATAGACATCAGATACGGCGGTTGTATAGGGATCAAGACCGGTATTGCCTGAGAAAATCTTGGAAAATCTTGTTTGAGCGGCACTCACCCAATCTACGCTGATGCGTGGCTGCAGAATGCCGTAGCCTTGGGTTACCCGCTCTTTCACACTGCAATAATAAGGGCGATTCAAGGGATGGCTAATAGTGCCGATGAGCCTGTGGGCCGAGCTCCTGGGCAATTTAGTGTCGGAGTCAAGGGTGATGACATTCTTGATTTTCAAGAAAAGTTCCCTGTCGGCGGAACTCTGGAGATGCTGTAAATAACTTGTATTTAAAGCGCCCCGTAGGAGAGCGTTGAATTCGAGGAGTTTGCCGCGTTTGCGCTCCCATCCGATCCATTTCCCCTCGGAGGGGTTCCATTTCCTGCGTCTCAAAAAGAGATGGAATTTTTTATTTCGGGCGTCTCCGTACATGGCGTTGAGAGCTTGAATGCCTTTGAGGGCTTGTTCCAAAAGAGGCCCATCGCTGGGCAACGCCTCTGATGTCGCGTCAGAGAAATCCCCCAGAAGCGCAAAATAAATATTGGCATCCTGATTGGCGAGGTAGTGGATTTGAATCGCATCCAAAAGTTCCTTCACCGCATTTTCATTTGAGAAAAGTGTGGGGATGACCACAAAAGTTTTTTCACTCTCAGGGATGCCGTCATCAAAATCCATTTTCGGCAAAGGCTTGGGCGCCATGAAAAATGTGATGTAATGATTCAAAAGGCTTAAAGCCAGTTCACTGGCGGGAATAAGGGCTATGGCCCCAAAACAAAGGGCCAGAATTTTACCGCCCTTCATGGAAAAGAAATAATTAAAAAGCGGGATCAAAGCAGCGACGGTCAAGAGACAGAGCGACCCCAAGTAAACACAGGTGGGATGTCGCAATAAGAAGCGTGAAACGGATTCAGAAAACCTTGCCTTGTATTGAAGTTCTTTTTCGAAGGCTTCAAGTCCCTCTCCCACTAGGTAATATCCTACGTGAGCGCGCCGGGTGAGAGGCTCACCTGATTTAGCCGATGCAAGTTCGATGGCTCGGGATGCTATATAAAGCTGGTTTTTTCCTGAATATTTCGCAAGGCGCTCAATGGCATGTCGATAACTGTCGCGGGTTGAAAAATCCATTTTCGAATATGCGGCGGCTGGGTCTTGGGCCAAAATGGGATCAACGCAGCTTACGGACTCAAAGAAATCACGCCAATCCAACGCTCCTAGCAAGCGCATGCTTGTGATGATATTGCCCACGGTCACTTGAGCGGCGGCTTGCCGGTGATGCTCAAGTTGAGTGACCTGGACGGTATTCGTATCATGGTGCTTAAGCTGATTCTCGAGCCAATCAAATATGGGCCAAACATCAGGATCTTGATCACGCAAACGCTGGGTCAGTTGCACGATGAATGCGCGATTGAGATCCTCAGGCCTTGCCAGTTCTTCTGAGAGCATTTGCACGAGCTCATGGGACTGAGCCTTCCCGTGCAGCGTCAGCTCCAGGATTTTGTCAGCAAGGAGATCGGCCTCCGAGCGTTTTTGCCGAGCGCTCAAAATGCGAAGGGCCAAAGGTGTTAGGTGTTCAATAAGGGCGATGCGAAGTGTGATGGCCACGGCCCAAAGTTCCCCTATTTGAAGTGGGGAGACTCGTTGAAATGCTTGAATGAAGCGCTTGAGGGTTTCCGCGTCAAAACGGGAGTCCGTATGGGCGATGATCGCCAGGGCCATGGCGTAGATGCGAGGGTAACCAGCCAGTTCTCCTGAGGCCAATTTTGGGAGTTCGTGATAATAATTCTCAGGAAGGTCTCTTTTGATTCCTTCAAGTTGTTCTTCCACAATATGAAAATTATCTAAAAACCATTCTGCAGCAGGGGAAATGGCAGGTTTTGACCGCATGGTTTCCTCTAACGAAAGAAACGTGGATCTCAATTGTCTGCCGCATTCCTTGAGTTCCGAAAGCAGAGGATTGCCAGATCTGTCATCAGGACTGACTTTGAATTCTTCCGCTAAGTAGGCCGCATATTGTTCAAGGCGCTCAACGCTGAAAATTTCTTCGCGTATGGGGTCATCCGTCAGAAGTTCCGTTGAGCGTCTGAGGATGCTGAGAAAGCTCGCATAGTCGCTTGAATTCGTTGGGGTGCTTTTTGCCGCCATACTTGCCGCGACTTGCGGCGTGGTGCTCATCATAGTGTTTTTATAACACACACGGGAAAATTTAATGAATCTTATACTGCCTTGGTCTGCTCTTCTTTGCCAATCGCTACCGCAGATACGACGGTGACAAGGGCTTTGTCCCGAACACCTAAACCTTCACGGGCCTAAAATATATCATTCGCCACGCGTTAAATGATCTCGTTTATCAAAGTGGATCCGAGTCCCGCCGACCTCTCCGAATTTAAACTATTTACTACGAACCTTTTAATTTTTTTTTTGCCTTCATGAGGATAGCGGGCGATGGAAAGTTTGGAGGAATCTTTTGATGTATCGATTTTTTGTATTAATTATGACTTTTGGATTTTTGGTGCAGGCCTGGCCATTTAGTCTTTATGGTTTCGCCGCGGATCAGTATCCGGGGCCGTTTTCGCCTAGTCCTAATGTGATCATGCCGGGGGCGGGGGCGCCTTATGCTACTCAGCCGAATGTGTTGCCCCACGATACGTTAGTGGAGCGGGAACGGGCGCGCGTGAATACAAAAAGCACCCATAACCAGCGCTCAGCGCCGCAGAATCTCACAGATGGTACCGTGGATAAGATGTATAAATCCCAAAATGATAGCTTTGTTGAAAAAGTAAAAAGTGGGACAGCGCCAAAACCTACGAACTGATTGGCGCGGGCTGATTTCTTAAGCTCACCTACTTCAGTCGCACTTTTCATTCATGACGCGCTCGATGCGGCGGTCGGGAATAAGCCAGAGGATGGCTACCAAAACGTAAAGTGAGTAAGCTAACCACGGACTTAAATGTGAGAGGCAAATTCCCAAGAGATAAATTCCGACGGAAATTTTTCCTTTGAAGTCGGTTCCGATGGCCGCCGCGAGGCAGGACTGATTTCCGTGATGACTTAGGAGTGCGCGAGATAGAAGATGGTACGCAATCCCAGAAAACATGAGGACCGCCCCATAAAGTGCTACCGGCCACGGGGCAAAATGGTTTTCCCCCATCCAGGCGGTGGCAAAGGGTGTGAGGGAGAGCCAAAAAAGAAGATGCAGATTTGCCCAGAGAATCCGTCCATTTACTTTTTCTGCCGCCTGCAACAAATGGTGATGATTGTTCCAATAAATCCCAATGAAAATAAAACTTAAAACATAGCTCAGAAAAATGGGCCAAAGTGGGTGTAAAGCCGCTAGTTCCACCCCGTGGGGAGTTTTTAATTCAAGCACCATGATCGTAATGATGATGGCAATGACTCCGTCGCTAAATGCCTCAAGGCGTCCTTTGTGCATAAATTTTGTTCTAGGCTAAGGGCGCCCTACTCGCACGACTTTTCTTAGAACTTGCCCGGTGAGAGGCACCACAGCTTCCGGGAAAAATTGTCAGGACTATGGTTAGAATTGCCCCGTTCTTTTCAAATTACTGGGCCTCCCATGATTTAACGAGCTCCTTAACTTTGGTTTAAGATTTGCAAAACTATTTTAAATGAACTCAAACCAAGACAAACTTAAGAAACACGAAGAAGAAAAAATTGATGAAGCTATTCGCGAGTCGTTTCCCGCAAGTGATGCACCGAGCTGGACGCCAACTACCGTAGGGAAACGGGAAAACCCTTCTTCCAAAGAATCCCAAAACCCTGATTCCAAAAAACCTAAGACGAATGATTTTTCGCAAAACTAGGGAGACAGTGGGATTCGCCGGTGGCTACGCGTTGGGCTTACTAACCGGTAGTGTGAGTTTTTTACGGCAATCTCGCATGTTTCACCCCAACGGGATTACTTTTTTAGGACGGGTAAAAAACCTGTCGGATGATCAAGTTTTTCCGCCCTATGTACTACTTAGACTCTCTAGCGCTTGGTGGAAAACTAAGGAGTGGAAAGATGTGCTTGGCATTGCCCTTCGGTTTTCTGAATCACCTGAATTTTCCCCCACGCCCCGGTCTCACGATCAAGACCTGCTCTTTGCTACTATTCGTTACCCATGGACCATGCCCTTTGCTCCGCTAAGCACGAAAGTCGATGATTTTTTGGCAAATGAGTATTTCGCGGTGACGCCCTTCAATATGCGGTTAAATTCCCGCAAGGCCCTCCTTAAATTTAAACTTGTCCCAAAACAGGTTTCCCCCGATGGCCATGGGCGAGCCAAAAGGTTTGAAAAAGCAGTTTCGCAAAACTTGGCCGCATTTGATCTAGATTATCTGGATTTAAACGATCGCCGTTCCGGATGGCATGCGCTCGCTCGGATTGAAGTCCTTAATCCTTTAAATTTAAATCAGGCCCTTCTTAAATTTAATCCATTTAGAACAGGCCTTGGCATTCATCCCCGGGGCCTAGTGCACTTCCTTCGTATTGGTGCCTACGCCCTTAGCCAGCGCATGCGCCCAGATCACGCTGAATTGTGACCTAAAGCTTCGTCGGTCGTAGGACGCCGGTTCTGAGGCACTCGTGCAACCTGAATATAAAGTAAATATTTATAATTTATTAAATCACGATTTCCCGTTGCGCCGTTTGACCCTGAAATGGTAGGGCTCTCCAGCCCATGAAATCCATCATCTTAAGATCAATCATCATTCTTTTCACCCTCTCCGTTTCATCCGTAAAAGCCGAGGATTCTTTAACGGTTGGGCTGCGGGATGCACTAGATTACGATACCGGGCCCGTAAATTCCGCCCCCGTACTCAGTCGACTCCGCGCCGGTGACTACATTGAGTTCATTGAACGAAAAATGTTTGGTTCAACGATTCGCGGCTGGGTAGTTGCCATATCCGATACCCAAATTCACCTCCGCACAATTCCTTTGGGCGTGCCCCAGGTTTTAAATATTTCATCTGCCACGGACCAAAATCTAACTCTATTCCGGCACCTTCGTTTCCCTTTTGGAGAACCAACTTCCACGGCCCGAATCCCGTGCTACCAGTTCTATGATTTTGAGAATGGACGTTGGGTGTATGTGAACATTGGTGCAAAGGTATCCGGTGGCGGCTACGCAAAATCCGAAGTGGTCGGTATTCTAAGTTTTAGAAGCCTCCTCACCCCAGCTGACCCTAGGGCAACCAGTTCCTTTGACTTCTACTTGGACTTAGCCCCCCTGAATCGAAGGATACCTGCGCGGGCACTGGAGAGCGCCTACGGATCAGGTTTAACGATAAACGTTCAGGCGGGACCAGGGCTTAATCTCTCGAATCCCCTTTTTCAGGCGGTGGGCGCCGACCAGGAACCCGTGAAAATGGAGACGGCTTTTAGCGGTGAAGATCTCGCAAAAAAATACCGGCATCTAGAAACCCTAAGACCAAGGGACATTGTGCAAATCTTCAACCACGTAGATGGTTATCAGTCCGATAACTCACCCCACGTTTGGCGAACGGATGTCGCGTATTCCGCACCTTACCTCATGGGGCTTGACCACAGGCAAACCCGAGTGCGCACAAACCTTGCGTTACTACCGGCAAGTGGCGCCGTAGTTTACTATCGTAAACGTTCTGCCCAAAGCTGGGGCTTTTTTAGCGAAAATTATCCGCAAGGAGTTTTTTTCAATTTAAACGAAACCATTTTTATTGATGGCGCGGCCTACGAGGTTACCCGCTTTGAAGGTCCTCTGAAAATCTCAACGCATGAACCTCTCCTGAACCAGGGAGTTGTCTTATCCAGGGTCAATCCCCAGGAAGATGCCGAAGAAACCCTGACTCTGCCATTTTCGGAATTTCATCAAAGAAATATTTCGCAAGTCCCCATTGAAGAATCCGAGCGTTTTCTAGCTAACCTCTTCCTCTTTCGCGCAAACGCTCTATGGACCGAGGCTAACCGCGTTGCGGAGGCCCGCCGCGCTGAACGTACCGAGCTGACCCTTGTGCTCTATAACCGAATGTATCAAAGTTTTGGACCGGCCTCGGGTGATCGATTTCGGAGTTTAGAACGTTTGCCGGAAGAATTACAGATCGCCGAAGACTCGCCAAGACTAAGCTCATACCGAAAACTGGTAAGCCAAGCTCAAGACCGGCTTGATCGCGAAAATCAGCTACTTCTGTACTGGCGCCAGGCAAAAGCAGCAGCAGAGGTTTCCACTCAAGTCTACGGCCAACGATTTGAAAATTATTACGGGCAGGGCCCTTTGGCGGTAATGCCCCCAGCTCCGGGGGACCCAAATTTAGCAGGTTGGAACGCATATCTAACCCTTAGCGAAGCGATTGAAAACCATCGCACCGAACGACGGGCCGCTGCGGCACGTCAGGGGAGTAGTTTCGGTTCCTCGGGCTCTGCGCCCCAAGCGTTTCTCCCCCCCTGCGAAAGTCTTATAAACGATGGCCTAAGCGCGCCTGGAATTCTAACTTGGCTTGGCCCCGTAGGCTTTAAAGCCGTTAAATAGGCCTACTATAATTTTGATTCACCGCTTCTCAGCGTCGTTCCATTTGTTACACTAGAACCAGTGGGGGATTTTTAGATGTTGAACCGCGAGAGAATTAAGGTGATTTCATTACTCTCGGCTTTAGTAATATTTTTAGCCGTATATGGAACTAACTGCGGGTCTTCTGGCTCCGGCTCCGGCTCCGGCGTGACCAGTAGCGGGGGAAGCTCTAATAATCCAGGTGGCAGTGGCTCAAATGCGTCATCCGCCATCTCTATTGTGGGCACGGGTCAAAATCACGCATGCGCCGTAGTAGGTCGGCGGATTCAATGTTGGGGCTCAAACATTCAGGGACAGCTTGGCAATGGAACTTTAGATGACTCCCTAACTGGCGTTTGGGTTTCTGGAATCTCTGGCACAATCACCGCACTCACCTCCGGAGAGTCCCACAACTGCGCTTTAGTAGATGGCGCAGTCTATTGCTGGGGCGCTAGCCTTGCAATGTTTCCAAATAACGGAGGCACAACACCTACGCCCATCGCCATTCCAGGTTGGGGCAGTGGGGTAACGGCCCTTGCCGCAGGCCAGTTCGCTACTTGCGCAATAATCGATGGAGGCGTCCAATGCATGGGCGATTCCCGTTTAAACGCCCTAGGTCGAATCTCGACGGCAGCAGCCCCTGACTGGGTTGATGTTTTACCGGCCGGTTCTAACGTCTCTAGGATAGATGGTGCGAGAAGCACCTTTTGCGTGAGCACTCGGGATAATGCCGTCTTCTGCTGGGGTTCAAATCTTTTCGGGAACCTCGCCCGCGGATTCACCAGTGCTTCCGAAGCCAGCATCCGACCCATGGATCCGCTTGGTGGATTACCTCAAACTTCAATTGCCGGTTTAACCGCATCAAATGCCGGCACTTGTGTGCAAAACTTCGTGGGGACCTACTGCGTGGGCGATACGTCGTCTGGGTACTTAGGAACATTAAGTTCCGGCACTTACATTACTACCATGGCGCTATCTAACGGACTTGCGGGGTATGGCCAGCTTATGGGCGGCTATTATCACCATTGCCGCTTGGATGGCGGAGTGCTGAGTTGTGTTGGTCCAAGGCACTATATGTTTGCCGACGGAGTCACCAGTCCCGGTGCTGGGATTACAACCTTAGCGCCATTGACGAGTCTAGGTACCGACGTAACGAGCGCCGCTTTTTCTAAATACAATTCATTTGCATGCGCCGTAAAGGCAAATGAACAAATCGTCTGCTGGGGATCAGCGAACTATGCGGGACAATTGGGGCACGGGGACCTGCTTCCCAGCGCCGTTCCCGTTACTGTCCAGCTCGCGCCATAATTCGCAAAATGTTTGATTGCTAAGCCTTCCTATTTTGTGGGTGAATTTTTTCGAAACCGTTGAGCTAAGATCGTAATGGCGCG
>CAYYYP010000063.1:0-15040 GCA_964475985.1 uncultured Oligoflexia bacterium
TAACTTTAGTTTAATGCTCCGCTCCTTGGTGATGGTTATTTATGAGGCGATACGGCCCACCTTTCCGAAGAAAGCGTGCAGAGCTGTTTGTAAATCCCCGATCGTCCGGTGAGGCCCATTCTTTCTTCCTCGCAATGCCAACTGAACTCCGCTTCAAGGAGCCAAGAAATCTTGTCCTCGTATTGATTAATCAAGAATTCAACTATAACCAATCCCTCACGAGTTTATGGGGGTGAATGGGTGAAACATCTAATAGTCATCATTTGTTTGTTTGCGACGAATTTCTTGATGGGGGTCGAAAGTTGTTCTGACCCTAGGCTTTTACCAAATATTCAGGACTCCGGCGCAGATGGGGCTGTTGATGCGAGGGTAGCCGAGATGGCGGCTGATGATGCGAGTATGCCTAACCAGCCCGAGGAACCTGGGCGAGTGTCCTTGCAAAACACGAGCGACGAATTGCCGCCACCAGGCTTTCCAGTGATCGAACATCTCCAGTTTAGATTTCAACTATTGTATTCACGCGGACATGTGGTCACTGAGCTGCTCAGGGCCGATGAGCCTGGAGCGCCAACCTACGAGTTCAGGTTCGGTTATACGCCGGGTTTAGATCGAGTGCCTGCAATTGGAGTTTTTAGCTACCCTTTGAATAGTCCCTGCCGCGATCGTGTACCCAATTCATTGCGCGGTGAATTCGGTGAGTATGGAGTGCCGGTATACGCATATGAGGGCACTTCAAATGGTCCCATGCCGATCACCACCAGTGGATTCGCCAGCGAAGGGGTCGTGCTTTCCAATTTGAGCAATCAGCGAACGAATCAATTGGGTGTCGATAATATTCATCCGAGCTTGCCGGCGGATTGCCGCAACCCTACGCTCTTTGAATTCAGGGGAGTGGCTTTTCTGCGGCAAGTAACCCTAGGCGTGCGCATGCCCGCAACGATGGAGCGTTGCCGTTCCTATTGCGATGCTCAAAGTGGAAACGGTCCGGATTGCCTTGCGAACTGCAACGTGCCAGACGGCCTACTTTCAGGTTCGATTAACATTCGCTTCAACTATCTTAATCGAAACCATTGGTGGGAAAACATGCGCTTTGTTGCGAACGGCAGCTTACCGTCCGAATCTATTCCGAGCATCAGTTACGATCGTTCAATCAACAACACGTTTACGGTTGAAACGCCGATTTTACTTTCCCCCTCCAGGTAACTTTCCCCTTCGGCCCATCCTTATAGAATCGGATTAAAAACTCTACCTTTCGTCTATCCGTACAAATCCTCGTCCACCACAGCTTCCGGCAGTTGTTTTCTATCGTGGAGCAGCTAATTGTTGGATCACTCCTACGAACGTATCTGGCAGTAGGCTCCTTGCTTCCGAGCTTTGAGCGCCTCTAGGCTCCGAAAGGCGTAACGAACGACTCAGAATGATAAGGACTTCCCGTACGGTCATGAAGTCCTCCATTTCTTCATCGGTAGGGTGAAGGTGAGTCCTGTGACGGCTAATGATTGCACCACGATAGTCGTTTACAACAAGGGCTTGTAACCGCTGACGCCTTCTGCTTGAGTCAGGTTCTACGAATCTTTCCCGCACATACTGGCCCGAATCCAATGCCAGTGATCCCCAAAAAATCAAACTAGCGCGGTTGAATTTCATGGGGCGGAGTTATCAAGATAAACTATTCATATCAAGCCTTTTATGGCTAACCACCCATATCCGGTCTACGTCACAAGAAAAGTTTAATTTTTTGTACCGATGCAGCATGACTTGCATCAATCCCTGCTCAAATGACTTTTGGTCTCATGAAGCGTCTGCATAAAAAATAGATGGCAGCAGAACAAGCTAGAGTGAGAAGGCCCGACAAATAGATTACTTGATTGAATTGAAAAAGAAAAATGGTGCAAGCTGCAATTCCTAGGATCGGCAGTATCGGAATTGCCCCGATGGCACCGGGGACTCGAAAGGGACGATTATTTTCAGGCTCGGTTAGGCGCAGATGAATGAGAGCAGCATTGACGGCGATAAAAGCAATCATGGTCGTAAAGGAAGCCATGCTTGCCAGTGTTTCGACTTTTCCAAAAGGCAGTAGAAGGATCGTAGCTAAGAACGTGACCAGAGCGGCTACCCACGGTGTCTTTTGGGTCTTCGTAATTTTTGAAAAAACATGCGGTAATGATTTGTCCTTCGAGATCCCATAAACAATCCGGCTTGCGGTGACCAAAGCTATCAAAACCGTATTTGCAGTTGAGAAAAGGGCAATACCTCCCAAAATATTTGCAAGACTCGGAGAGCTTTTTAACGAAGCATCCAAAAGTGCCGATTCGCTTTGGGCTAATTGTTCAGGTGGCATAAGGGCGACCGCTGCAAGGCTTACGAGGATTTACAGCAGAGTGGACACAAATAGGCTTAAGAGAATTGCACGAGGAATATTTTTTTCAGGTTCTCTAGTTTCTTCAGCAAGGCTCACAATATTTTCAAAACCCAGAAACGCAAAAATGATAAGTGCGGAGCTTGAAACCGTCGCGAGGGTAGGGATTGTTAATAGGGCATTTCCGAAATCGGGTTGAATCCAGCCTAGCCAAATAAAAATGATTAATCCCGACGCCTCAATGAGGGTAAAAATGGCATTGGTCCAACTCGACTGCCGGATTCCAATGATATTGATACCGGTAAAGATACGCAAAACGCCAACGGCCACGGCTGTGCGTGGTAAAACAATGAAGTGTTGTAGGTAACTTGAAAATGCTAGTGCGACCGTAGCGGCAGACGCACATCCGGCAAAAATAACTACAATTCCAATCGTGGCGGCGAGCCAGCGATGGTTGGAAAATGCATTGCGCAAATAAAGATATTCCGCGCCGGCCATCGGATACATTGTCGCAAGTTCAGCATAAGACAAAGCGGTCAATAACGCGGCGACTCCGGCCAATAGAAACCCTTGCCAGAGCCCAACCCCAGCTATGCCTGCGGCCTGCCCGATGATCGAGTAAATCCCGGCCCCGAGGATCATTCCGGTTCCGTAGAACGTAAGCATTGGCAGTCCTAGAGTTCGATTAAGCGACATACTTGTTCATAAGGAACACCTCCCTGGTGGTGAACAGTATCCTAAGTGGTGGCTAATTGGAGTTCTTTCATTAGAAGCTACCGGCATTGCCTGGCATTTAGTCGCCAAAGCCATAGAGGAAGGCTTGAAAAATTTCCCCGGTTTTATCGATAAAGGAAGAGCCTAATTTTTTGTTCCAATGCAGCAAATTACCTTGCATCGCGAATGATGGTTATTTGAGGAAATAACCTTTAAGAATTCTTCTACGAACGGAAGGAAGTTCGGACCCAAAAAAGCTTTAAGTCTACCCATTCGATTAAATCTCTTTTCCCAAGCCTGCCTTACCAAAGGGAGAGCAGGCCCATTGAAGGCAAGTTCAGCGTCTTTCATTTCAAAACTTGAAACCCGATAGCCAGCTTCTTCGAGAACACTTTGGAGCTTCCTTCCTGATTGAAAATCATACAGACGCTCCGCCAAGGAGTTGTCATAGAATTTTTGAGTTAAATTCTTAGCTTCGTCCGACATGGGTTCGTGGCCAAATAGATCATCGATTTCCACCAAGCATACCCAAGCATCATCCTTTAAGAATTTTTGCCACTCCCGAAAGGTCGCATGAAAATCAACAAAATAGGCAGCAGCGAAACTGCACCACAGTCCATCAAATGCCTTCAAGGGCAGATTGAGCGAAGACAAGTTTTGGTTTTCGAAGGTACCGGTAGGACAGCGGTTCTTTGCCACGGTCAGTAATTCGCCGTTGCCGTCGATACCGGTGACCGTCGCACCCATTTTAGTGAGTTCGGCTGCGATATCTCCGGGGCCACATCCTAGGTCCAAAATTTTCTGCCCAGATGTGAGTGGTAGCTTAGAGAAAACTGACGCCCAGTCACGCCAGGCAAACTGTTCTTTATATTCATCGGAGAGAGCCATGGACTTATCTTAGGGGAGTTTTCCGCTAAGGCAAACCTGCCGTGTGTCTAAGGCGCTAACGGTCCGCTAAGCGCTTGCGCTGCCTTTTTAAAAATATCATCTACCATCAAATCCAATTCTGCTTCAGTAGGTGGTTTCCATAAGAGTTGGGTGTTGGTTGTATCCCAGCGTCTAGTGCCAAAAGTTAAAGTTTCTCCATAGATTTTACCGTCGGTTGAGAAGTAGAGGTACGCGTCGAAATCGGCCAAATAAAGTTCACCTTCGCCAGATATGAAGTACTGCAGGTCGCGCGCGAAAATATGGTGCTGAGATAGGGCGATATGGATAGCTTTTAATCTTTCTCTAATTCTTGGTCTTGACCACGTAGCAAAGTTAGTTGGTTTAGAATTTGAGAACGGATAATTCCATGCATTGGGAATTTCATCCATTAATATTCCAAAGGTCGATGTTTCAGAAGCGGGAATCTTTTGTAGGGCTCCGCCTTCCCTTGTATAACGTAGCCCAGAACTGAAGACCCACACACCGCTTTCGGTGAGGGAGTCCAGCGCTTCAGGAAGTATGATGCCCTGAACGCTTGGGGCTAATCCACATTCCCCAAAATGCTCCTGCATTAAAATGGATTCCGATAAGGATCCGAGCCACGTCGGAAATCTTTCTGTGCTGCGATAGACTTTAAGTGCCTTAATCCCATCCGGAGTTCGCACCCGGTAGAGGCCACTTGTCCTTTGCCCGCTATCTCGATTAATTCGACCCATGACTTCGAGGATGTAGGAAGGCAGTCGGGTGAGTCTCTCGATTTCTGGACCGCTGTTCTGTAGTTTACGTTCTAATAGGAGTCTTTCACATACACTAGGGTCGTTTGTTCCTGCGGGGTAGACCGTCTTTGGAGTGAGGACCGTACAACCAAAAAGTATTAGGCAGAAAATCATTCTAAACATCAGGCGCGCATTACATAAATTGAAAATATTTATCAACTAATCTTTAAAGTGCTAAAGCAGTTTAAAGACAGCCCATTTTCTTCATTCGTTTAAGCAGATCCCGCATTGCGCTGAACTCTTCTCCGCTTGAACCATCCAATGAAACAGGGGCAACTGGCGCTAAGAAACGTTTTTGTGCTTCATGATTACCATACAACGCGAGCTCGCCTAACTTTGCGATGAGTGAATCCTCCGGTACTTCTCCTTTGTTCTTTCCGGTCTCATATTCACGAAAATCCTTTAGTGGTGCCAGGTTCAAAGATTTTTTCGCCTTGAACATGCATCTTTCGTCAGAAAGCGTGCAGCGTTGTTTGCAAGTTACCCACCTTTGGAAGACCGGAGTCCATTTTCCGGACATCCAAACTAGTTCTTCAAGCTTCATTGATTTTTTCTTTAGTGAAATAAGAATGTGGCTTAGAGCAGAAGCCGTGAATATTTTCTTCGCCTTCTTTTTCTCATGAACTGAATACAAATCAAATTCAGTTAAGTGTAACTTCTGACCAATTGCTTCTACTTGATTTCCGCAGGCGATGATTTTAAATCCATGACCTGCATCAATACTAATCTTAGGTTTATCTCCCTCAGAAGCCCCGATGCCCGCGGGGCACTTTGTTGTCTCCGCCCAGACCAGCGATGAGCAAAGAAGAGTTAAACAAAGAAAGCCTGCCTGATATAGAAATGCCAATGGTCTCACTGCGCCCTTTCACCGTTAGGTAGTGCCAGCTCAATATTGGTGCGAATGCCTCTTTGGAGCAATTGTATCTCGCTTGAGATACTAACCTCGGCTTGCACGACCCCACGAACGGCTTGGCCAAGGCTGAATCTTGGCCTTCCCTCAATACGAATATAATCTATCGTGTATATTCCTTGGAGATGATGGGCTGGCAGTTCGACCGTCACAGACAGCATGCGTCTGCCATTTACCATGTGGATATCACTGGTGTCGAAACTGCCCGTGATCGACGTGCCGTTCGGACCTCGCAAAGACACGTGGCCCTCCGTCTGACTGATTGTTTCGGCAATCTCAATCGGCAATACGACACGGACCTGCACATTGCCTCCGTTGGAGTTGCGCGTTCCGTAGGCAACGGTAGTGTTCAACTGATTCACATCAAATCCAAAGCTGGCGGTGCCGGGTAGCGGCGGCGCCCAGTGCAGAACTAAATCATTTCTATTGTCAGGAGCGTGGGACATTCGCTGGGTATAATCTTCGTCGGTCGCTTGGACATTAAGGAGGCGGTAATCTTGCGCCGGCAGTGCGGCCGGAAATGCAAATCTGAATCGCCTTGCCCCATTAGGCAGACGAACTGCGGAGGCGAGGCATGTGGCATTACAGACGACAGAACCGGTCGAAGAAGAGCTAGTTGACCGAAAGAGTGCCTGGATGGAGCGGGTCTGGGGTGGCACCGGCAGCTCTAGCGAATAGACCGCATTTTGCGAAGGCGGATGCGGAAGCTCATTCAAACGAACATGATTCCATGCAAAGTTTGGAATCTGGTTTTCACGGCGCAGTCCCCACTGTTGGCGCACTACCACTCTATTGCCGGGCAAAGTGAATCTCGTGCGTCCCTGGGCGGCTGGTACCGCTTGATGAAATGTAGATCCCACGCGGTCACTGATGGAGATATAGCTCAGGTCATAATCTCCGCCTGAGTATTCATTTTCGGACAAAAAATAATCCATTTGGTAAACGCCGCGTGCCGCGTCGATAATGTGGTAGCTCCCAATAGGAACGTTAACCAAAGGTGAGTTAGGCAGCGAGCGGTGTTTGAAAGTTAACTCTATTCTGAGCACCCCAGATTCGTCATCTGCCACTCCTTCGATCCTAGCTCTCAAATATGAGCCTGTAGAGGCCGGTAAAACATTTACGCTCACGGATCGTTCAATGCTTGCGTTAATGCGAGGTGGATTCACGTCAGGATTAGTAGAGCGAACGTAAATTTGCGCGCGCTCATGGGCTTCCGCATGATAGACGGTGCCGCCGAAAATCTGATCCCTTAAAAACCGGAATTTTTCTGCGCAAAGTTCGGGAAGGCGCTCAATCGCATAGAAGTAACCGGCAAAGTGCTCCGCAAAATCTTCAAAAATATCCGTTTTTGAATAATCCGTAAGGAACTGCTGTCGGTGTTCAGGGGAGATGATCCATGCGGAAGCTTCATCCACCGCGTTTTCTAAGTTTCTTGCGTCGGCGGATGGACCGGGTAGCCAGCTTAGCCGGATGTAATTCAATTTGTTTAGCGAAAGAATGCCTTCCCAAACTGCATGCCCAATTTCGTGAGCTAAACTTTTCTCGCCCATGGTATCGCCCGCCTCAAGCGCGAAGGCACGTTCGGACAACACAATGATACGATTTTCGTTCGAGTACTCAGCAACTCTATTCTGCCGAAGTGAGTAATCGGATCTGAGCCTATAAATACCGTTTAACCGCCAAAGCCTTCGGATGCTCTCCGGCAGATCAAGTAAGGTTTTAGCGATCAATAAAAGTTCGCGGTGGCGAAAATTTTGCGTTGGGTATCGGAAGCGCTCTGAACTTGGCGGTGCAAGTCGTAACCCGTAATGTCTCTCGATAAGTTCAGCAAGGTGGTGGTCCGAAATGAGGATCCACGTCAGTTGTTCAAAAAGGGTATTGTTGTAATCAACTCTATAGTTAGTGACCGAACTTCCTGGCACATGAGTCTGGGTTGCGGGGTTAGTAGCTGCCTGAGCAATGGCCGTATTCAAAATGCGTTCATTAGCGTTGCGGTTGAAGAGAAGACAGGTCAGGGGAAGTGAAGCAAATCGATCGCTGCACATTTTCCTTACTAGTAATGGACCGCTTTCAGTGAGGTTAGCTTCTAATAAAATGGGTTCGGTAACTGCTGACCTTAGTTGCGTCACGAGAGCGTACTGGTAAAGGTAGGTCAGAAATGCGTTGGTAAAAACCGGATGGTTGACCCGGCTGTCGGCTAGATAAATATGAAATTCAGTGCCAAGTCTTTTTATGACGTCAAAACGAGATTCCGTCGATCGAACAAAGCATGGCCGAAAACTACCCTGACGGGTTAAAAAAATCTCTGGCGGATAACAATACATTTCATTTGAGTCTTGCGATGCCGGATTTTGAGGTACCGCTGAGTCACCGGTATTAGAAATACTACTTAAAGACGCCAAACCACCATCCCGCCCTAAGTGGGTAGCCGACGGCCCTGCGCAGATCTGGCCGTACATTCCCAGGTTTAGCGTGGCCGCTAAGATAAGAAGGGTAGAAATCCTAAAACGCATATCTGGGAGCTATTACAACATTAATACCAAACATTCCTTCACCAAAGCGGGGTTATCCAATCATTAGATTGTAGGGGATTAAGTGTCGTATAAACATTTTCCATGTGTAGGAGAGTTAGCCATGATTTAAGTTCCAGGTTGGTAGAGTCGAGAGTTCCTATAAACTGGTGTTAAAATGGTCGGGCCGACTAGATACCAATTTAGAACAGTGGGAAATCCGCTATCATCCGATTATAGTCGCACCATGGTGAATCAGCGCGCGGAATGGAATTTTGACAATACCTATGCACGGCTGCCCGACATGTTTTTCATTCGGCAGAATCCGGTGCCAGTGAGCGATCCTAGAATGATTTTATTCAACCTTGAATTAGCGGTGTCACTAGGCCTGCCAGCCAACGGACTATCTAACGCCGAAGGGGCAGAGATTTTTGCTGGCAATCGGATCCCGCCGGGAGCTGATCCGATTGCACAGGCCTATGCGGGCCATCAGTTCGGGCATCTCAATATGCTCGGCGACGGGCGAGCACTTCTTTTAGGCGAACAGATCACACCGACGGGCGAGCGCTTCGATATACAACTCAAAGGTTCCGGCCAGACCCCTTTTTCTCGGAGAGGCGACGGACGTGCCGCCTTAGGGCCCATGCTTCGAGAATATATCATAAGCGAGGCCATGTTTAGATTAGGCATCCCTACGACTCGCAGTTTAGCCGTCGTTTCTACCGGCGACCCTGTGTATCGAGAAACTCTTCTGCCAGGCGCCGTGCTGGCCCGTGTTGCCAAGAGTCACATCCGCGTTGGTACTTTCGTTTATGCAGCGTCGGTGCAGGGAGGTGAAGATGGGGCCGTGCGCGCTTTGTCCGATTACACCATCAAACGCCATTTTCCCCATCTTGAAACTGATGCCGACAAGTACATGTCTTTTCTGCGCGCAGTGGTTGATCGTCAGGCATCTCTGGTTGCTCAGTGGATGTTAATCGGTTTCATTCATGGTGTGCTAAATACCGATAACGTGGCCATCTCCGGTGAGACCATTGATTACGGGCCCTGCGCATTCATGGACCACTACTCGCCAACGACCGTCTTCAGCTCCATTGATCGCAATGGCCGTTATGCCTATGGAAATCAACCCCAAATCACGGCTTGGAATTTGGCGCGAATGGCGGAAACACTCTTACCACTTTTGGCGCCTCGACCGGAAGAAGCCGTAGAAAAGGCAAAAGAAGCTATAGAGGAATTCTCTCGTCGTTTTCAATTGCATTATGAAACTGGGATGCGTGGAAAGCTTGGCCTCACACGAGAAGAAGAGGGTGATCCGATTCTCTTTTCCAACATCTTAAGTTGGATGGAAAACCAGAAGGCAGATTATACAAATACATTTCGCGCGCTCTCAAGTGAAACTTTGTTGGCAGATCCTCAGTTTCAAGTGGAAAGCTTTCAAAAATGGTTGATTCAGTGGCGCCAACGGCTCGAACGCCAAGAGGGGACTCAGGAACAAATATGGCGCCGCATGGAAGCTCATAATCCCGCCGTTATTCCACGAAATCATCGAGTGGAAGAGGCTTTGGCCGGCGCTGTTGAAAATTCTGATTTTTCTTTGGTAGAAAAGTTGCTGAAGGCACTGGAGTTTCCTTTTGCCGACTCGCCATTACACCAGGCCTACCGGGATCCGGCCCCGGCTGGGGGAGAAAGATATAGAACTTTTTGCGGGACCTAGGGTTGGGCGAGCATGACTAGGCATCATGCCATAGTGCTGACATCTACCGAGATCTACTAAATTGAGTTTCGAGGATCAAAACGAAAGCCATATAAATATACTTAATTTACATAAATATTAGGCATTTGCTTTGTAAATTCAGTGCCATTTAATGCATTAGGCCAAATGGCAAGCTGTGGATACTTTTTGATTCGATTAATATACTTGAGATAATTTAGAAAAATTTTGATCAGATCCGCTACAATAAGTAGATGATGCGAAGAGGACTGGCTTTAGGCTTCCTTATTTCTATTTCGGCATGGGCTGGAGCCACGCGCACCCCACCCTCGCCTAGCCTTCCGATAGCACCAACTCAACATCCCTCTTCTGAGTCTAGGAGATGCTTCAATGTGATGACACTCATTCAACGTGAGTTAGAAAGTTATTACAGCCAGAGAGCGGCACCCCATTACTCTTTGACCAATTTGACAGTGAGCGAAGGAAACTCTTTTCGCTCGGAATTAGCGCAAAGGGCATTTATGGCTGATGCGTGGAACGGCGACCCGAACTACACTTTGCCTGCGGGAAGCTGTATTAACACCCTTGACTGTCCAGAGATGCGATATCGTTTTGAGGAAAATCAAGTTCGCGCATGTTCACGGGTTGAGTGCACAAATTTCTCAATCGTGAGTTGCACGGATAATAGCATTACTTTGGACGACCCAGAAAGTGGCGCGCGATCGACAATGATTCGAGATGGAGAGGGGCGTTACCGAAGTATAGAAAGTTCCATGCACCGATTCGATAGCCGGCAGTCGTATGCAGATGCTCAGTTTGCCGAAGAACAGTGCCACCAGCATTTTAATGAAGTCCATGGCGTTACTAGAGAAGTAGTTATTACTTTTGGATCTGCGTCAGCTCCACCGCCTCCAATGAGGGCGAGCATGACTAGGCTTCTCACTCAATATCCGGATCTTACGCTTCAAGATTTCGTACGTAATCGATGTGTACAAAATCGTGGCCAGGATCGACGAACTGATGGCAGAAGAAATAAAACTGTTCGTGCATGGCATCACGATGCTGATTCAGATTCCATCCCAGCTAAAGCCACAGGCGCAGACTAAATCACTTGGCTCGGCTAGGCCAAGTGGTTGCAAATGGTTGCGTTCAAAACCTGGATTAGCAAAACCCAAAAATTTCAAACAACCGGGAGATAAAATGGTCGGGCCGACTGGATATCAACGCAACGAACGTAAGTATAAATAACTACAATTGAAATTGAATCATATTAACAACATGCCATGGTGATGACATCTACCGAGATCTACTGAAATAGCCCCTGTAATACAGAGAGTGGTTGCAATACTGGTTGCAGTGGTGGTTGCACGGGTTTCTTTGTCGCTAAGTCTCAAAGACTTGTTTGAATTTTTTTGAACAAAGGAGTTTTGGAATGAAAACGACAGATATTTCCGACTTGATGAAGGGGCTTTTGGTCATCATTGGTTTGGCAATTTCAATGGGACGGTATGAGGAAATAAAGCGGTTCGCTCGAAGCCAGGCCGTAGAATTTTTTTCGAATCTTTTGAGAGATAGGAGGAATAGGTATGGGAACATTTTTAATGTTTATTCCCTTGCCAAGCACATGAGGTGTAATCTCCCTGTCCTCTCATTGACAATGAAAGGAACTATTATTGAAGAGAAATTCAACATATGAAAATTAAGTCAGCAATTTATGCGCGGGTATCAACCGCCGACCAGAAACCGGGGCTCAGCCCTCATTCAAAGGCTATCAGAGCTCCTGGGGTGAGATTCTAAGGCGATCCGCGGAAAGTGCGTTACACTCCGATGGCAAGAGATCTCCCAACCCCTCCAACGGCTTGAAAAGTTCGACCAAAAACAACGTAGGCCCCACCTGTTCCTTTATGGCCATAATTGAATCGATCATGTCTGCCGAGGCTTTATCTAAAGTTTTAAACCAAATGAAACCAGGCCGATCATGGCTCTAAAGGGTTTGTGTTCAGGCCACATCCTTGGCTTCTATCTCCCAGCCCGGAAACGCAAGCACAGAGGGGTGTACCTTAAGCGCGCGGGCAAGGACCATGGCTCGGTCCACTCCCAACGTTTCGCGGTCATTTTCTAGCGCCGAAATAGTGGATTGCTTGAGGCCTGTTTTTTCAGCTAGCTGTCCCTGAGTAAGACTCAGTCCTTCACGAGCGATCCTGATCGCCATTCCAGAGGTGAGTTCGGCCCTGCGTTTCGCTGGCGTGCGTATTTCTTTAAGAGCGGCTTCCAGGCTTTTTCCAGTTTTTTTCAATCTTTCCATTTCATTTCCTCCTGTAATCATGGGCAGTTACTCGAACGACCAAGACGCAAAGTTCCTTTAATTCGTTGAAGTAGATCACCCTCCATTTGCGATTTAAGTAAGACGAGCGTGCCCCCTGCCATTCACCCTTTAGGGCGTGGTCTTTGAAGCCTGGGTAGGCCTTGAGACCAGCAACTCCTGAAACCTGCACCACGTTTTTCCAAAATTCATAGACTTCGAGAATCTCCTTCGGAGCTTTGTCGAGTTCTTTCGATGCCGTTTTAGTTTCAGTTACGACAAACATAAGATAATACTACTATAAGTTATAGCACATGTAAAGGCCGTGATTGGCATTGCCCCTCCCCGGATTTAATTCGAATGGTTCGATGAATGGCTGGATCCTATGATCTGCCTATCTTGGCGGGCAACCTGAGTGGCGACCAAGATGCCCACAACGACACGTGTTTCAACTGGGCAGATACGGCGACTCCGAAAGACACGTAATTCTGGGCAATAACCTTAGGTCAACTGGGGCCTTTTTTCGCAGGCAAATTGAAGTGCCTGGCCTCAATCGAAAAGATTGGGTTTGAATTGAAACCGTTTTTTAGGGAAAAAATGAGGAGGAAAAAATTGTCTCAAATGCAAGTTTATTGATATTGGATCACGGGGGAAAATACTACACACTTTGATAGTGTTCTACTAACTGATACAATTTGAAAATGACGACTTTTATCAAATTCAAAACATTTTACTTCATGGCCGCTCTTTCGTTGGTAATCCCTATTAAGTCTGGTTTTTCACAGGGTACAGCACAACAGCAAAGAACAGCAGCGTGTCATAGGGCAGCACACTCCCGAGCTCAAGACTTCAGGACAATTGTTCAGAACGCGAGATCTGCGGCCTTTACGCAGGAATCGATTCGACAGCCTTCCATGAGTGCATTCTCTCGCGGACTTCCTGCCAATTTAAGAGCAATCCTCCAAAATCGCTTGCCAATAGTGACGGAGGCGTATCAAAGAAGCGAGAATGCTGTGAGATTGCGGGGTCATGCGCGGGAAGGTTTTAGTTTGCCAATTCAAGAACAGGTTGAGTTAAGAAACAATCCTAATCGAATAGAACAAGCACGCATTGTCCGAGAAATTTTGATGAGCTTACCTGCAAGCCAGCCACGACTATTTCCTAGACAGCGGTGCCTAATGACAGGCCTTTTTAATCGCATGGAATGCCGGCTAAATGGAAGTCAGTCCGCCGCTACTACGGTGGAAATTGGTGATTTGGAAAGCGAAGGCAGAGCCATTCGTTCGGGCAGACTAGAAAATTTGGTAATGAAAGTTTGTACAATTTCAGGGCCACCTTCTCAAACAACTATTTTTTCGGGCATCGAGACTTGCACGCATTACCGGGTATCTGATGGACAAGTTGTCCGAAGTCGTACTGAAGGTGATTTCCCATCAATGACTTTTCAAGTAAATCAAGAATCTCTGGTGAATTGTGATGGAAAAGATTTGCTGTATGCGATTGGAAACACCGCGTCAGCAGAAGAACGTTCTTATGCTAGTTGCACGCGCCCTACAGGTTGTCCCTCACTATTTGGTCCAAATGCTGATGGCCGGGAAATTACGCCATCCAACCCTACAGGCATGGGTGTCCCAACATCTTGGGGAGCACCCAGATCGGATTCTGATGCCGGCGCATATTAATTATTTCTGAATAAACACTTGGTTGTTGGGTGCGGGCTGGTTCGGAACATAAAAAGAAAAAAGGTAGGAAGGGGCGGCTACAAACCCCTGTTTCCTGCTTTTCAATACTATCTTTAATATGGATGATTCTTCATTTTCAACGAGAACTGGCCTTTTATGACTAAGTGTAAGATTTTTCTCGAGGGGTGGGGGTCAATGGACGCTCAAAGCCAAAGGCCGCTGGGCATGCCACGGACACCTTAGATTGGTTATGCATCTTCCCGGGTCTACCGAGCACATTTTTCCGTCCTGAAAACTCAAGCTAAAATTGCTACAATTGGTTTAAATGCAAATGGCGTTTCTTTTGGTCATTTTATTTTTACCGATCTTGGAATCAACGGCTTGCGATTCCGTTCGCCAAGTCGAAACGAGTCCCATGGGAGATGCCCAGTGGGCCAACATCGATCGTGCTATAAATCGATACTTAAGGCAACCACAGCCGGGCGACCGGGTGACCGCATACGGAACTATCATTGACCGTTCTTGTTTCACGGGCTTAGCCGCAACAAACGGGCAAGACACCCTTCAGAAAATCGAGCAAGGCCTCGGCATTGCCCTCTCCCAGTTAGATCGATGCGCGCGCCACCTCCGCATAGCAGAAGCGCGCGAAGCGATTACAATCCTGCGCCGTACCACCATTTCTTGCTTACCTTTTGGCTACGGTGCAGTTGCTCAAGTGTTTAATATCCTGACTCCCTCGGGCAGCGGCATCCGGTATTCTCAGGGGTACACGCGTGACTATCAAATGCAGATAAACATCAACGCAGCTAACGGCGCATTAGTACCGAATAGATGGCTTCTAAATAATGATTTGATCTTCGATATGAATACTTTTTCATCGTTTTTGGCGCATGAGATCAGCCATTTACTGCCGACGGCCAATGACGACAATCGAAATCACAACACATTTGGTAGCATGGAATTCTATTCGCGGAACAACTGCGCTGATGAAAGGCCTTTAGATCGAACTTACTTTTTCCAATTCGCCTGTTTTCCAAGAGCTAACGACGCCTTTTGGGGAGAAAACGGAGTCGCTAGATGCTTTAATAAATGTGTAAATACTTTTACACAACTCTATCAAGGAGCACTTGATGAGTACAGACGTAC
>CAYYYP010000064.1:0-14856 GCA_964475985.1 uncultured Oligoflexia bacterium
AAATCGAAATCAGATTCTTTCCGCGGGATGGCAAGCCGACGCATTTGGAAATGAAACCACTCAAAGATATTTTCGGAAAATCGTAGGTAGTCTAAATCAAAGGTTAGGCCAGCCATTGATGCTCAGGCTACGCGCGCGGATTAATGATCTTAAAGACTCATCGCGCCACTTAAACCAAGTGGATGAAAGTTTAAATATCGTTGAAGCTGGGGCAACCGATCAAGCGCGTGCCATGCAGGCGTTTCACGAGCGCATTCTTTTGAAAATGAACAACTCAACTACCATGGTCGAATCCCTCAAGAAAATTACCGGGATTTTAGCTTTGGGCCTAAGCCTAGACTTAACCGCGGTCTTCACCGATGGGAATTCAACTACGGCACTTCTCGCCACTGTTGCTCACCTGATGGGCTGGGTGAACCACGTTCCAGGCTTAAGCAGCTTGGCCTCCGATGCCGCAGCCTCTGCCCATTACTTCGCAGAAAATTGGGCGTTTAGCCGGCTAGCTTTTGTGACTTCACTGGTGTGGAGCGTAAGGCCGCTCGCCACCTTTGCTGCCCACCGTTATTACAAACGCGCCGGGAAAACTTGGAACCAAGCTCAAGCATTCTTTAATTGGGGTTTACGCAGTTTCGCTCATATGAACTACGCATTTCAAAAAGGAATTTGGGAAGGACTTTTGCGCCAGCGTAACGTCTACCGTGCATTAAGCCTGGGTGTTCCTCTCTCAACTCCGGGGGTCTTTAACCATCCCCTTGCGTCTGCGGAAAGCTTAGCGGCCAATGCGGCAACAATAGAAACCCATGCCGAAGCCGCAAAACTCCGTCGCACCCGTGCGAAGGTTTTAGCCGCCATTCTTATAACCAAATCCAAGTTAAAATCTACGGCACCCATCGATCCCGTCACTGTCATGCTTCTGCTTGAAGCGGCGGAAAAACGACCCCTTGTGACGCTATCAACAAATCTAATTGATGAGGCGGTATTTGGACCAACATTCCATGCGGCATGGTCTGCGCTTTTACCCGAGGTGGAAAATACCTTAAGCCAACTTGGCAGTGCCCCAGGTACGCAGGACATAAATGAAGCGGAAGTGACTCGCTATTTGGAAGTAATGAGCCCCATCCTTGAAAAACTTCAAAACTCTCCACGCATCGTTAGTTTACTGAAGGGTAAAGCAAACCAATTCGGAAATTGGATCGCGGGCGCTTTGGTGCCTAACTTAATTTTTGGCAAGGCTTGGTATGAACTTTTTAAAAAGTACAAATCCTTTGAGATTGATGTGCGAAACGCCGATTCGGCAAATGTTCAGTACGTAAAGGATACCGACTTTTCACTTTTTACCTTTGCCGCAACGGCACCCGTAACCTTAGGCGCCGTATTCTCAAATGCTTCCGCTGCTCTGGAGACTGGGTTCTTCCAAACCCAACAGGTTTTTCTGAGTGCGGCTACGGGAGCGTTGGATGAAGTCACGACTACGCAAGTGAATAACGAGCTGCCAAATCCCTATGCGCCCGTGATCAGTCAAACCCTTAGGCGTGGTTTTTCTCATCGCAGTGATTCCGATCCTACGGCCGTAGGGCTTGGCCGGGAGCAAACACCATTAGAAGCGCTAAACTCAATTTGGACCACCATTTGGAATCCGAATGCAAAGGCTTCGTTTTTTGGCGGTTGGCTTGCGAACATCGACAATATTGGTGGCGGATTCCAGGGCTTGTTTTTGGCCGGATGGTTAGGAAGATCCTTAGGGGTTTTTCTAAATCCCATAAGCTGGGCTCACATTGCCTCGCCATCCGCCACCGTCGCATTGATGGGTTCCACGGCCCTTACGGCGGGACTAAAACAAGCAAATGTCATGGTGTCAAAACATGCGGTTCGTTACAGCGCCGCCGCCGGACTAAGTATTGGCTATTTTTTACCCTACATCCCGATCCTCTTTTCGTTAAACGCCATGAAGGACGCCGTGGCGGAAAACCAGCGCATCGTCGAAAATTTTGATCAGGCGCTTGATCTGTCTTTGCGGCTCAGGGATTTCGGTCTGCTTGAGGAAACCCGCCAAGGCCTAAAGATTTTGTATACGCAAAATGGCCAATCCCTTCCGCCAGAGTTTGAGTCTCCTATTTCAGACTGGCGGGCGGCGGAGGCCTTACAAACTTTTTTTATTGAACATCCTCCGCTTCCAACCGTACATTCCTTAGGGCTGGCTCGATTCATGAACACTTGGTTGGGTGCTGTGACGACAACGGCAATTTACCTTCAGACCAACCGCCTCATGTGGAACTCCCATGCGCCGGTCCTTCCTCAATTGGGACGCAACTTAAGTTATTTGGCTGCGACTTGGATGGCTCTGACCATCGCAAGGCCCCTTGCCCTAGGCGTGGTTCGATTGGTCGCCGATACGAGAACTCAAGGCGTGCGCCCCGCGGTTTTGGGGAGAGTGAGGGATTTGAAAAATGCCTGCCAGTGGGCACTAGGTACTTCTGGTGAGGCAATGAAAGATCCTGGTTCTCCTGACTAATAACCCCAAAATCCCGCATTTTTTGGTATCCATGGCCTAGATTCACTAAAAGGAGATCACGACCATGTTAATCAATATCGGAATTTCAGAAAATGACCGAAAATCCATCGCAAGCGAGCTTTCAAAGCTACTCGCTGATTCGTACACGCTTTACCTCAAGACCCATAATTTTCATTGGAACGTCACGGGCCCCATGTTTCAGACACTTCACCTCATGTTTGAGCAACAATATACTGAGCTTTCCACGGCCGTGGATCTTATTGCAGAACGCATTCGAGCGTTGGGGGTATACGCGCCAGCAACCTATCGTGAGTTTTCAAAACTCACTTCGATCAAGGAGTCCGATGGCGTGCCTAACTCCCGTGAAATGATTCAACAATTAGTAGATGCTCATGAGGCAGTTATCCGTACTGCGAGAGCAGCCTTTGCTGCCGTTGAGAAAGCTAGCGATGAAGCTTCAGCTGATTTATTAACGCAGCGCATGCAACTTCACGAAAAAACCGCATGGATGTTACGCAGTCTTTTAGAGAGCTAATCTGAGAATACCTCCACGCAAAAAATTGTAGGCACATCGGTCCTATTGATTTTTGCGTGGAGTCAATTGACCTGCTGCATTAATCCGAGTTAAGTGCCCACTTATGACACGCAAGCAAGTTTTTTTGGGGTATTTCTTGTCGGCATTTTGTCTTTTTCTATCGCACCTAGAGACGGTGCGAGCGACTCCAGTCAGTCCAACGGCATTTCAATATTTTAGTTTGAGGGTACAGTCCCAGGATATGGTTTCCGAAGCAGTACATAGCGAGCTTTCAAAGGAACTCGCTACCGGAGGATTTACCGATGTTCTCACGGGGCCTTGCGAGAGATTACTCATGACAGAAATTCCGGCCGAGCGTGCACTCAGGGAATCCATTAGAATCAGTCGGCAAAATCCCGACGGAACCACAACATACTTCGACCAAAACGAAGACCAGTATCCTGAACTCATGATTCCTCTCACATTCAACCGAGCAGCTTTGGCGATGGATAGCCTTGTCCCTTCGGGCAGTGTCTCGGATGCTGATCAAGCGCAATTCGCCCGGAAATTTTTTGTTTATCGGTTGTCCCGCTATTTAACGGCTTGCGCCATTACAGGCACGGCCCCTGAAGAAAAAATATTTAAAAGTGAGTTGGGGCAGAAGCTAGTCGGTACTCTGTGGCGATGGGTCACCCAGCGCGCGCACATGTCCATTAAACCTAAAAGCATAGATGCTTTTCGTGTACTTTACGGTGGTTTTTTCACCAACCAGCGTTCGGCCGAAGAGTTTCTCCGAGAGGTGATAAAAAATGAAGCCTTCCAACAAACGCATTCGGAAATTCAACTAATAGCTTTTGAACGGCTCGTGGATCGAGCCCTAGATACCAGTAATGGGCGAGTTATTGATGAACAGGTCATAACCGGATTAACCGATTATGTAAGTGCGGTGTTGAGCAATCTGCAAAATCCTACCCAACAGGCCGCCCTTCGGTTGAGGGAAAATCGCGCACGGGTTCTTTTCCAAAATTAGATTAGTAAACTTAAACCATTTGCTGTGATGCCGTCCTTGTGAATTGCCTAACCTTTCGCTAGAATCCGGCGTCTATGGCTGGGCATATTCGACGAAAACAGGTTCAAAAGAGGCGTGCTCCGGGCCCGTCCGGGGTAGTGCCTTCCGCAAGTCGTGCGCTAATGGTGATGGAGCAGGCACCATTGCGCAGAGCTGCAATTGCAGAATGTTTTGCCATGCAAAAAAAACTCGACGCCGTTCGCCTGGAAGCTAAGGAATATGAGGATCAGGACGAACCTGTTTTTCGGAATTGGTTTCTAACCTTGTTCGAAGATGAAATTAAAAAACTACGGACATTGGAAAACGTCATCTCCGAGAAGGAAGTTCTCCTGGAGGCCATGAAGGAGCGTATTCTCTTGGAAGGCTTGAGTCCTAAACAGGCTTACCGGGAAGTGATGGATGAATTTCATGAGTCCCAAGTCCAAGAGTCTTTCCAGTGGGATCATGGACAGCCAGAGGATGATGATGCCGCCGCCGGAAGCGAAGGTGGCTTTCATGATGAAACGCGCCAGAGTTTCGAAGAGGCTGAAAAGCCCAGAGAATCCCGCCGACGAAAAAAAGACGAACCGAAAGTAGATTCCTTAAAACAGCTTTACCGAACTCTAGCCCGTACTTTGCACCCAGACCTCAACGGGGAACTCACGGATGAACAGCGTAGTCTTTGGCTTCAGGTTCAGGAAGCCTACGAAAAGGGAGATCTTGCCAGGCTCCGGGCGATTGCCGTTTCGGTACAAATTACGGAAGGAAATGTTTCAGAAGACGTTCAAGTTTCATCGCTGTGGATGACCTACGAGCATCTGAAAAAATCTTACGGCAAACATCTGCAACACCATGCCAGGCTTAAAAAATTACCAGGCTGGAAGTTCGCTGCCAAATCTACGCGCGACCGCACCATGCTTGAGAAAAAATTACGGGTGGCTATGAGTGTCGATCTTGAGTCGGCGGAAACTCATCTTGAAAACCTAGAAGCTATTCTGGACGAAATCGCGCATACGTCCGCAAAGCGGGGTCGGCGAAGTCCTTTCCGGAAAGACGATTTTTAATCATCGAATTCAATTGGCGATGTCGGCATTACCGTTTTTTGTCGCGATTAAATGTTACGCCTGATTTTGGCTCGAAGCCCTGGTTTTGCTCTTTTCCTTTAATTTCACTTTGCTCAGAAGTTTGCCGCGTGAACTCGTCATCATTTGCCGAATCGTTTCGGGCATTATCGTGATTTGAAAGCACCCGGGGTTTTTGCAGAGGTTCGGCCGCTTTTCCCTGGCTAATTCTGGTGCTTGGAGAAGTTTGCGTAGAACGGCGTTCTTCATTCGCAATGTTTTCTTTTTTATCCGACGCTTCTTTTTTGTTGATATCGTTTGGCATAGGGCTCCTCTCAATGCAGCGACGAAACGAGAATAAAGCAAAGAGCATGCCGAGATATCTTAACGATGTCAGGGACAGTACGGAAGAATTTCCAGGGTGCAACGGGGGTTAAAGGATAAAATTTCCTGCATAGTGCGCAAAATGTTTTAAACTACGGCCACGCGCTTTAAGGTTTTTTGGGGTCAAAGCCGCATTTTAAGGTTTTCCAGCAATCTAAATAATCCGTCTGTCGAAGAGGCGAAGACAATGAAACCGAAGTTGCCGCGTAGGGATAACGGCTTTCAAACATGAAGGCCAATGTTTGGCCAACGTATTGTGGCTTTAGTTCCACTGTACTTGCCTTTTCAAACACCGATGCTTCTGGGCCATGGGCAGACATGCAATTATGCAAACTGCTACCTCCCGGGACAAAGCCTTTTTCTTTGGCATCGTAAACCCCGTGGATTAGCCCCATGAATTCACTCATGATGTTCCGATGAAAGTAGGGGGGGCGAAAAGTGTTTTCGGCAACCATCCAACGCGGAGGAAAAATGACGAAGTCGACATTTGCCGTGCCACTGCGTTCAGAAGGTGAGGTGAGGACCGTAAAAATAGAAGGATCTGGATGATCAAAGCTAACGGTATTGATGGTCTGAAATTTAGTGAGATCATATTTATAAGGTGCATAATTTCCGTGCCACGCAACCACATCGAGCGGTGAATGATTAAGCTTCGCTGACCACAAAAAATCCTGATACTTCGCGATTAATTTGAAGCTTCCGTTTGCTTCCGAGTAACTTGCGGTTGGATATAAAAAATCTCGGGGGTTCGCTAACCCATTTGCGCCAATGGGGCCAAGTTCCGGCAAACGCAGTGGGGCGCCAAAATTTTCGCAAACGTATCCTTTGGCTTCTGCCTCAAGCAAACGCACCTGAAACTTTATGCCTCGCGGTACTACAAGAATTTCTGAAGGTTTAGCTTCAAGAACTCCAAATTCCGTAAGTAACCTTAATCCTCCGAGCTGGGGCACGATGAGCAATTCGCCGTCGGCATTATAAAAAAACCGATCGGTCATGGATAGATTACATGCGTAGAGGTGAACCGCCGATCCCGTTTGGGTCTTAAGCTCGCCACTCACGACCCAGGTTTTTAAGCCATCAATAAAATCAGTTTGACCTTCGGGTGGACGCAGGGGATCCCAGCGCATTTGATCGGGCGAGGGCGGGGTGTTCGTGGCCGTTGGGCCCCCAAACTGAGCTTGGTGATAAATCTCAAACGGAGAATGCATGACCGAGGGTCTCATCCGGTAAACCCAGCTTCTGAGATTTTCACCCCGGGGGGCGGTAAAGGCCGATCCGCTCAATTGTTCTGCGTAAAGGCCGTACGGCGCTCGCTGGGGTGAATTTTGCCCCTTAGGCAGGGCGCCTGGCAGGCTCTCGGTCTCAAAATGGCTTCCAAACCCAGATAGGTACGCGACGTTTTTCATAAAGACAGTCTTTCAATAAAAAAATTGTAATGCCAATTCTAAACTTGTCCTCAATATCCAGGGCTTCTCCACCGATACGAAGAAGGCCATGCCTAATTTTTCTAAATCACGAATCTTAACCCTTCTTGCCGCATTGGCTTTAGGCCTGTTGCCAGGCCGGGATATGCGTGATCGAAAATCTTTCGGTTCTCGCACCATTGCCACGGTAGGCGTCGAACAAATCCCGGAAGATTGTTTGGAACCAGCCTTGCCTTCCGACGCCTGGGAAGTTCACACGACTCTAAGCGTAGGTGCCAGCCGCACTGAACTGAGTTCGCCGGAAGTAGGAGGCCAACTCATTTTCATTGCGCCGCGATGTGTAAATACATTGCAGGTATTACATCAAAATACCCTGACCCGCTTTATGCTGGAGCCAAGTCACCGACCGGCGTTTCCCTATCATCCTTCAGCGAATCGTTCTTATTGCGGAACGGAAGTTGAGCCGAGGACGTGTGAATACATTATCCCGGAAGACACCGCGGCCATCATTAGCTTGGATGATGAAAATGTTCCGTTTAGTTTCGAAAATCAATTAGAAATTTTAAGGCACTTACCGGCAGGCCCGTTGCCGGCGTCAACTCTTAATGAACTGACCTTCTTTGTCACGCAGGAACCTCTAACTAGAAATGCTTTACGAGTAGTGCAGCGAGGTCTCAACGACGAAAGCGCGGATGGCGATGGTGGGCCCGTGGTTTTGCGGCAGGGATATATTTCTTTCATCAAAGCAAAAACCTCCATTTTTCGAAACGTAGATTTAGGTCGGGCAGCAACCCCCTTTCGACAACGGGCCGACAACGAACTTTTTCAATTCACGAGGGATGCATTAAATTATTCCTCAATTCTTGCTGAACTTCCGCCGTCTACGGCGACGCAAGTTCAAACCTTGCGGGACCGAGCCGAACTATTGATTCAATACTGGAACGAAGGAAAATCTTTTTTTGATGTGCACCGTAACGAACTGACCACACCGAACGTTGAAATTTCACGTTTTGAATCCCGGGCAACAAATCATAGCTACGGGTTAGATCCTGCAGAACTGACTCGAATGGGGCAGCTCACCCGAAGTCTTGTGCGCGAAGCGGCGATTACTTTAACTTATTCCAGAAACTACGATGAGCTCCTTGATGCCGCCGGCGTGTGGTGGGCCTCGCGATGGCTTGAGATCAAATCCAGTTGCGATAGCCGCAATGAAGGAAATAGCCACCCATTTGCGGGTGCTGAATTCATGGTGCGGCTACAATATATGCACCAAACTTGCCGAAGGTATTATACGAATGACGCCTTTCTTGCTTTAAACCAAGCCATTCAGAATGACGGGAATGTGGAATTGAGCGGAAGGCCGTGGACCATCGTTATGGCCTTAGGATCACGCCAAGAACGGGCCGATCTTTTTCGAATGGCCTTGCCGCAACTCAGCAAACAAATCAAAAATGGGCGACCGCTAAACGCCCGTGACCTAGGTATTCTGGTTCGCGAAGTCCTTCAAGTCCAAGAAGAGTTACGCCTAAGAAAAGTAGTACTATGGACGGGCCTTAAAAACTTTGCTTCGGATGGCAGCGACCTTAATAAATTAAACGAGTTTATCGCGGAGTTTTCGCGCTTTCTAACGGACGTTACACCCTGGGTTGTAAAATATTGGACGGCCTATCCAGACCTTTTTCAAAATATGCGACTTACGTGGAGTTGGCTTGCGCCAAGCTTGAATCTCCCGGCCTGGGATGCTCGGTTTCCTCAGCTTAGAAACGGGGCGACTTTAAGTGAAGGTGTGACTTCAATTTTACGTGAATCCATCAACGCTGATTCACGCCCGTGGCCGCCAGAAAAAGTACACGCGCTTTTTCAGATGTCTTTTGAAATCATGGCGGGGTCACCTGAGCAGGAACTGCCACTTTGCCGGACTTGGCTTCATTGGCTTTCTCGCCACCGCGAGGAATTCCGTGAAGTTCCAAGAATGCCCGCCGAAGGCGAAGTAGAAAATTGTTTGACTGCGCTACGTGAATGGTCGGAGGTAGGGACTATCCCGCAAAGCCCCGACCCGAATGCGCTGGCCGCTCAATGCGAAGCCGGACATCATCTTTCATGCTACACTTCGCTTCATCTCACGGGTGGAGCGGATGCGAATTCTGCGAGGCTCTGGGAGCAGATTTTAAACCGGCCACCCCAAGTGCTTACGGCGCAATTACCTTTAGTAAGATTATTTCGTAGGCATTTACGCAGAGGAATGCAAACTCGGGACCGGGCTGCGTGGGCAGGTGCATTATCTAGAATTCATTCGAGATGGCGCACACAAGTTGAGTCTCAGCTCATGCAATTTCCATCGGAGCAGGAAATGGGCCTTTGTGTTTCACCAGCCGAAGCCCTTAATTTAATCGCAGGCCTAAATTCGAATCAGACGATAGCTTCCCAGGTTGAAAGTTTTCCTTTGTTGAATACTTGTCCGGTTCGAGCCCATACCGCCGCTCG
This sequence comes from uncultured Oligoflexia bacterium, assembly GCA_964475985.1. Classification (GTDB taxonomy): domain Bacteria; phylum Bdellovibrionota; class UBA1018; order UBA1018; family CAYHWW01; genus CAYYYP01. The sequence continues at coordinate 9,428 of CAYYYP010000064.1, forward strand.
GGCGGGAATATCAAATTTAATTTTTCTAAAACGTATGGAATCCGCTGGCGCATTATGGGCTTCTACAATAGCCGGGCAGAGCGGTCGTACGCGGCCGCCGATACCGCTATGGCAAGAAAACCTAATTTCGGCGCTGTTACGTTATAATGAATTTGTTAGCATTTTGCAGGGCGAACTTAGAGATTCCGTTCCCCGTTCCCGAATTATATTTAGTGATACTGTCATCACGCGCGTGATGCAAAACATGAATCCCTATTTTCATCATGCGGATAATAGGATGCGTACTGCTTCGCAACCATGGTGGTTCACTGAAGGTGAACCAGTATTTTTTTACGGCGCCCGTCACCGGCTCGAAATGGAACTTAGTTTTTTACGGATGCGCCTCTCAAGGGATGCCGCGCACGTGGATAATTCTCCTCGAGGCTCATCCGATGCTACGATCCTCAGATATTTCTAAAGGATCTTGCTTGGCAGTTTTTAGGGCCATACGTAGCATTTCGGCATAAGTTTTTATAAGACCTGGTCATGACTATGATCAGCGCGATTCAGTCGGCAGCAAAAAGGGCGCTCCGTCTCCGGGGATACCGTTTTGAGACGATTACTTTTGGGGAGGGTACCATTACGCTTTGGCGTCTTCCTTTAAGGCGAGTAAAAAAAACATCTTCGTCACCTAGGCGAGTGGTGATGGTTCCAGGGTTTGGCGACACTCCGCTCAGCTGGCTGCCCATCGCAAAAATCTTTATGCGCACCAAGGAATTTCGGCAGAACGAATATGATGAGCTGGTCCTCTTGGAATTCTCGGGCTACATCGGTTCCCTGAAAAACCGCAAAGCCATTGATTCCATTTCGGCGATGATCAATGCTGTAACGGCCGTTTTGCTTCCGCTTGCACCTCACACTTTGATTGGTCATTCTATGGGGGGTTTTCTCTCGGCATATTTCGCTTCAGAATTAGGCGAAAGCTCCCCTAGCTTTCTAAAAAAATTAATTTTGCTCTGCCCCTCCGGCATGTCGCTGGAGAGTCCGGAACAAAAAGCGTGGGAAACCATGCTAGCCGGAATGATGGAAGGAAATATCACACCTTTTATTGAGCGTGCCTTAGGCCCCGTTCCCCAATATTTCTTTCTTAGTTATCCTTATAAAATCATCCTGGAAGAATTCAGTGAGTTCCTTGCCCGCAAGGAGTCTTTATCTATTCTAAGTTCATTTGAGCAAAGTCATGAGATGACCGGCCGCGTATCCAAAATTCGTGTGCCCACTTTACTCATTTGGGGCAAACAAGATCCCCTCATTCCTTTTGTGCTATTTGATTATTGGGCAAAAGAACTCAAAGCGGGTTTAGGTGAGAAATTTCAAAGTAACGTTTTAGAAAATGGGACTCACCGCCTCCATATTGAAACACCGGTTACCATTGCAAAGGCCATCGCCGCGGGAATGTCTGAATACGAGTAAGCGCCTTTGAGTTTTTAAGTAAATCTTTAAATAAAAAATGCCCTCTGTTAGGGTCTGGCTCAGATCCAATGCAAGCAAAGGGGTTTTCATGGGTTGGCTTAGCTATCGGAAGATTTTTGTTTTATTTTTGACGTTTGCAGGATTATTTTTCGCGCCGTTTCCCATCGATGCCGCACCATATTACAGTGATGGGTACCTCTGGCTTGAAGATATTTATGGGACCATGGCAACTGACTGGGTCCAGCGGGAAAATAGCCGCACACTTGCCACGCTTGAGGCCGACCCCATGTATCCTGTGTTTTTCCGGGAAATTGAAGGCGTTTTGTTGGCGAGCGACCGGGTTCCGTTTTCAGAGTTCAGCCGGGGTTATTTCTGGAATTTTTGGCAGGATGCGGCTCATCCTAAAGGAGTGCTGCGTAGGACGAGCCTTGCAGATTACCGAACGTCAGACCCCAAGTGGGAAATTTTATTGGACTTGGATCAGCTTGCAAGCGTCGAAAAAGTAGACTGGATTTATAAAGGTAGAACTAGGCTCAGTAAAAATTCTAGTCGTTGGCTTTTGCAACTTTCACGGGGTGGCAAGGACGCGGTGGAATTGCGGGAATATGATTTTGAAACCAAACGATTCATTTCCGACGGTTTCAACTTGCCGGAAGCTAAAACTGCGGTTTCCGCCATTGATGATAATAGTATTTTTATCGCGACGGATTTTGGTCCAGGCAGCATGACGGACTCGGGTTACGCGCGGATCATTAAACTTTGGCGCCGCGGCCAACCGTTAGCGGATGCCGAAACAGTGTTTCAAGGTGAGGTAGCGGACGTAAGCGTTTCGAGCATCGTCGTTAAGGAGGGCGAGCGACAGCATAAAATTTTCAAAAGAGCCGTAGATTTTTTTCGATCTGAATTTTTTCTCTATGAAGCACAAACATTAAGAAAATTGCCGATTTCTTTAAATTCAAGGCTTTTAAGCATCGAAGGTGGGTTTGTTTATATACTGAGTAAAGAGACTACCGACGTTGGTGGCCGGGAACTTCCCACAAATTCCGTCATTCGGTTCCCTCTCGCCGCCACGACCTTGGAAAATGCTGAAGTTATTTTCACCGCCAATGCTCGCCAGTCCATTGATGACGCCGGAGTGCGGGGTGGCCGAGTCATAATCAATGTTTTGGATAATATTAAGAGTAAGGTCTTTGAGCTTCACCGAAGCGAAGCAGGGAATTGGGAATCGACGACTTTGCCTTTTCCGACAACGGGAATTTTAGGACTGTCGTTGAGTGACCCCGATGATCCTTCTGATATTACCACTTTGACTTATACGGATCACCTCACCCCCCAATCGCAATATTTGGTGCACGATTCCGATGGCAGTTATCGTTTGGAACTTCTAAAGCAGGCTCCGGCGCGGTTTGAGTCTTCTGATCTTGAAGTCGTGCAAAATTTTGTGGCAAGCAAAGATGGAACTTCAATTCCGTATTTTGTTCTTAAACGAAAGAATCTCGTTCTTGATGGAAGTCATCCAACGATTCTTTATGGGTATGGAGGTTTTGAAATTTCACTTAAGCCCGCGTACTCCGGAGTCATCGGTAAGGCTTGGCTTGAGCGTGGGGGCGTCTACGTGATCGCAAATATCCGCGGTGGCGGAGAGTTTGGCCCGGCTTGGCATCAAGCGGCATTAAGAGAAAATCGGCAGCGCGCCTTTGATGATTTCGCGTCCGTTGCGGAAGATGTCATTCGGCGAGGCATCACCTCGCCTAAGCATTTAGGCATCAAAGGTGGCAGCAACGGGGGGCTTTTGGTTGGAACCACAATGGTTCAGAGGCCTGAACTTTTCAACGCCGCATTAGTGCAGGTGCCGCTGCTGGACATGTTGCGGTTTTCAAAACTTTTAGCTGGCGCAAGTTGGATGGCCGAATACGGAGACCCCGACAACACCGAAGATTGCGCAAATCTATTGTCCTACTCTCCGTACCATAATGTTGAGGCCAGTCGAAAATATCCAAATCCCATGTTTACGACTTCCACTCGGGATGATCGGGTTCACCCGGGCCATGCCCGCAAAATGGCAGCGCGAATGAAGGAGCTCGGGCACGATGTGACCTACTTTGAAAATGTAACCGGCGGCCATACCGGGACAACTACGCCACGGGAACAAGCCCGGGTGCAAGCCCTCGAACATACTTATTTATGGCGCAGACTTAGGTAATTTTTGGCGTGCGGGATACGGCTCGTTTTGCAGCCCGCCAGGTTTGCTAGCTTCATCCAATGATCAGCCGATGGAGACACGTTATCCCGTTCTTAAATAAAAAGTGTTGATAATTTCATCCTACTTAAAGTATGAAAGGGCCCTCCCATTCATTCCGTTTAAAGGAACACCATGATCAAGTTTTTCGCGCTTATTTTCTTATTTTCCGTCATTTCTGGCCTGAGCTCTGCCAAGGCGCAAACTACCCCTCAAGACTTTTGTCATGCCTACGGGGCCGCTAAGTCCGCCCTGTCCCACGGCCAAGTTGCTTGGGCCCTTGATGTAGACGCCGTTCCTCAGCTTGAGCTTAGCGATGGTGCTCACCTTCATATTGCGAGGCCCTTTGGACAAGGAGGACCTCAATTAGGTCATGGTTGGCAAATTCGGTTACATGACGGCGCAGCTTCCGGGCACCAGCCTATTACGATCGAAGAAATTTCAGATTCATCAGGTTCTCATGAATTAGTATGGTTCTTAAAGTCGGCCGGTCTGTCGCCAGATTGGAATGAAGTAATTTCTACCGGTAAACGGTTAGACCGTTTTGGCCATAATGAATGGGTGACCAGACGAGCATATTTAAATGGTTCTAGTTCAAGGTTGGTGGATCAATACCTTGGAGTTGGTTTTGGTGCGGCGGCTACTAGCGTTCTGATTCTTCCAAATGGAACGATACTCGTAGGAGGAAGTGTTAAGGCCGCGGAAAGCACAGACTCAAATCAAAGCCGCTGGGCAATCCGGAGTAGCACCGATCACGGTGCCACTTGGCAGAATCTTGAGTTGCGCACTCGTGCGCAGTTTTACTCGTCCCGCATTGAGCGCCTGGGTCTTGGTCACGATGGGCGAATTTTTATGCAGGCCGAAATTAGTCCTACGGAAAACGGGACCTGCACGGCTTATTTCCAGTCTTTAGATAATGCAAATACCTGGACCCCCGTAAGTTTGAGTCGGTAGACTTGAGGGGCCGATCACTAGCTGCGCTGACTATTTTGCGCTAAACCCCATCGGTTCTGATTGATCAACATGACTGTGTAGACCTGCGTCCTGAATGGTAGGCAGCGGAGTAGCGACCAGGGAACACTCAAGTTCGTAAAAACTGGGATAGGCAACTCTGACACGTCTGGCGCATTCATCGGCGACGTTCCCACCCATTTTATGGCGGAGGTTTCGCGGAGTGGGCTAGGCAATTGATGGGACATTTATTCGGAGGGATCTCTCTTTATAGTTTTGGTCCGTTCGTGCGGGTTCCCTGGTAACGGAGTCGCCCGTCAAGAATGACGAACTCTTTGCCGTCTTGAACCGGTGGTTGATCCCTGCGGAATCGCAAAAAAGAAAATCATCGTCGGTGGCCTAGTTTAAATTAGATTTAAACTTACTTGAATGCTTTTGTGTTTATACCCAACAAGTAAAAATTTAAATAAATAAAGTTTATGGATGCGCCGCAACAAAATCCTTGCGTTTCCGTTGCAGAGTAAGGCAAAACCAATAGACATAATGAAAAAGTTTTCGATTTTAAGTTTAAATTTTTATCTTCAATTCTCGTTTTTTATTTCTTTAACGATGATCACCCTTTACGCGATTCCGTGCCACGCGGTTTTCTCTCGAAATGCCCAAGCCCGCGTCGACCTCTATTTGAATTATCGTCGTTATTTCCAAGCCGCAGAACGTATTCATTTATCAGAACTAGTCGGGCCCACTCGCTCCAAAACCCTTCGTTGTAATTTTATGCTGAACTACG
>CAYYYP010000065.1:0-14667 GCA_964475985.1 uncultured Oligoflexia bacterium
CGCCCCAGGCTGGTAAGCCCGCGCACTACGGTGCCGGACGATGCGTATTTGCCGAGCTCCCAAACGGAAAAAATTTACCAAGGGTTGTTGGATTTTGAGTACGCTCGTATGCTAAGTGAGACGGGCTCATTTGGCATCGCCGATCAAGTCTTAAGAGAAATGCACCAAAGTAGATAAAAGATTACGATCAAGAACAGAGAGAGTGAATCATGAGAATTTCTAATGAACAATCCAAGGGCATAGATGCAAAATCCACCAAAAAGGCGGAAAGTTCTGGCGTTTCATCCAAGACGCATAAAACCAAAGCCGAGAAAATTTCCCGCGAGCCCACCGTTGAAAGCACGGACAAGGTGTCGATTTCCAGCAAAGCCAAGGATGTCGCCCAGGCTAAACAAATCGCCAGCAAAACTAGCGATGTGAATGAAGAAAAAGTTCAACGGCTCAAAAAGCAAGTTCAGGAAGGAACTTACAAAGTAGATCCGGAACGCATCGCGGACAAGCTCGTGGACGAACATCTCACTACGATGCTCGAGCAATAACCAGTTTTAAAAAGGTGATCTCATGGACGGGTCATGCCATTTGCTGCTAAAAATCTTGCGGGAAACTATCGAAGCCCACCGTGTCTTGCATCTCTTGATGCATGAAGAGCACCACTACATGATGAACCTCAACCGAGAACTTCTGGCGGAGGTCATCGGGGCTAAACAAAATGTGTTGCTGCAAATCGTTGACCTGGACCAAAAACGTATCGGCCTTTCCTTTTGTAACGCTTCCCTTTCCGAGATCATTGAGGGCCTCGAACAGTCAGGCCAAATTCCCCTCGCCCGAGAGCTTGAAACCGAAAAAGAAAATCTCAAACAGGTTCTGACCCAAATTCGGGACCAGAATGAATCCAATCGGGTTTTGGCCAACGCATCTTTAGAGCGCATTGAAGAAATGAAACGCAATATCATAGGCGCAAGACAACCTTCGGCGGGGTACACCTCCACCGGATCTCGCGGAGCACTGCGGAACGATGGCGGGCAATTGATTCGGGAGAAAGCGTAAATATGTCTTCCGTCAATATGCTGAATACCGGAAGATCGGCGCTCATTGCCAATAAGGCGGCGCTTACCACCACTGGCCATAACATCGCCAATATCAATACCGAAGGTTTCTCACGTCAGCGGGTTGAACAGACTTCACAAGAGGCGCACCCATCATTTGGGCAAGCAATTTTCGGTACCGGCGTTAAGGTGAAACAAGTCACTCGCATTAACGATGAATACCTCACCCGCCAAATTTCCAAGGAACAAAAAAACCTCGGCTCCTATGAGGAAAAGGATTTTGCCCTAAGCCAAACTGAAGCGATCTTTAATGAAATGAACAACGAAGGCTTAAATCGCCTTATGTCCAATTTCTTCAACGAGTTTCGAAAGCTTGGCAACCAACCCGAGAACGAATCCCTCCGCATGACGGTTCGGGAGTCCACCGAACAACTTACCGGTGATTTTCACCGCATCTCCGGTCAAATTTCTGAAATTCAACGTAACATCGACAATCGTATTACCAGCAATGTGAACCAGGCGAATGAACTCATCAAACGCATTGCGCACTTAAATGGCGAAATCAGCCGCATGGAAATTTCGGGCGGCCAGGCTGGGGATCTTCGGGATAAACGTGATCTCGCGGTAAAAGAGCTTTCCACCATCATGGATATCGCTTCGGCGACCAACGAAAAGGGCGAACTTACCTTAAGCCTCACTGGAGTTGGCTCCTTGGTTTCAGGCCAGCAGTTCAATGAACTTGCTACGGAAACTACACCAGCCGATCCCGACCGCGGGAAACCGGAAGGCGCCGTGGAAATTTTAATCAAAGGTTTGTTGCCCCCCCGCATCACTCACCGCTTGGAAGATAAGGGTAAACTTGGCGGATTAGTCCACGCACGGGATCAAGTCTTGGGAACCGCCACAAAACGAATGAATGAATTGGCCTTCACTTTCGCGACGAAGGTCAATGAGGTGCACCGCCAGGGTTACGGCATTGACGGCGGCACGGGCCGCGACTTTTTTGAACCTATGGATTCCATGGACAATGCTGCGCAAAAAATTCGTGTAAGTGACGCCATTAAGACTAACGTTTTTTCCATCGCCGCTGCCGTCGATCCCGACAGCCCGGGCGACAATCGTTTGGTACAACGCTTGGCATCCCTGCAATATGACCGTCTCATGAGCAACGGCCGAGCTACTTTTGATGACCATTACAATGCCACCGTTGCCGACGTAGCTACAGTGCAGCAAAAAAACAAACAACTTTTCGCTCACCAAAAGAGCGTTTCTGGTCAATTAGAAAAATTTAGAGAGTCCATCTCGGGCGTAAGCCTTGATGAAGAAACCTCAAACTTGATTCAATTCCAACATGCGTTCGACGCCGCCGCCCGCGTCATTAAAATCGCCGATGAGATTATGGAAACCGTTTTGAACTTGAGGCGAATGTAATTTAGCGATGGAGAGGCTTAACTGTGCGAGTCACCGATAATACATCAAGAAACGCCGTAAATGATGCCGTCGGTCGTACGCGCGCGAAAATCGAAGACCTCCAGCTCAAAAATGCTACTTTAAAGCGCATCAACGCGCCTAGCGATGATCCCGTGGGCAATTCCAAAGTCATGGATATTCGCACGCAATCCACGGTGAATGTACAACTTCAAGCCAACGCCAATTCCGCAAAGGACCGTCTGTCCCACACCGAAAACGCCGTCCAAGAAATGACGGAAATGCTCATGCGGGTCAAAGAGATTGTATTGAACCAGTCCAGCGGCCCGAGCGCCACGGAAGATTCCCGTTACGGCGTGGCGCAGGAAGTCACGCAGATTTACCGTCAGCTGGTCGCCGTGGCGAATCGTCGAGTTGGTGAACATTTTTTATTTGGGGGTTTTAAAACCCTCACTCCCCCCTACACTTCCGATGGCAAATACCAGGGCGACATGGGCGAAATGCCCGTAGAGATTCAGAAGGGCGTCATGGTCACCATGAATGTGCCCGGACCCCAAGTATTTCAGGTAAAAAAATATGACCCTCGCGTGCTCCAAGAAATGGAACTTGCCCAGGACCAAGCCGAAGACCGTTCACCCGCGTCCTTACGTTTGCAAAACCAGGCTGACGACAAGGAAAAAGCACCGGGTGAGCTTGCGGCCGCAAAGGCTCCCCGAGATGTTGTAGATTTATTCAAGACCATCGAATCCCTTCGGGTTGGCCTGCTCACCAACGATACCGAAACCATTCGTGGCACCATCGACGCCGTGGATTCGCTCCTTCAAAATTCCATTACGACAAGGTCCCGCCTCGGCGCACGCATCATGGGAATCGATTCCGCCATGTCTTCGGCCGATCGCATGAACGTGCAAAATGCTGCCATCTCATCAAGTTTGGAAGACGCCGATTATGCCGAAATTTGGGCCAGCTTAGCCAAGGAGGAAAGTGTTATGCGAGCATCGCTCCAAGCCGCGCAGAAGTTAATTCAGCCGACGCTGCTTGATTTTCTAAGATAAATTGAAGTTGAAGTAATGGTTGATCTTGAGGTTGTGAAGCAGTAAATCTCTCCGAAGTAGTTATCAGGAGTGATACATGTTAGTTTTAACAAGGAAGATCGGAGAGAGCATTGCCATCGACGACCACATCAAGATTGTTGTGGTGCAAATCAAAGGCAAGCAAGTGAGACTTGGAATTAAGGCCCCTTCAGATACAAAAATTCATCGAGAAGAAGTTTATGCCGCAATCCAAGATCAGAACAAAGAAGCCGCTTCTACAACCCCTTCAGGATTGGACATATCTAAAGCCATAAAGGGAGAATAATCGTGGCAAATGCATCGGATGCAGAAAAATCTAAGGACACAGGAGTGTCTCGCAGTCAGTCTGAGCAAACCCTCAAACCGGGAACTCTTCGTTTAAATTCCGCGAGGTTTGGTTGGTTGCAAGTCGGGGTTTCAGACATCATCACCCTACCCGAAGGTCTTTTTGGGTTTGAGCATTTAAGGCAATTCTGCATCGTGGATCCAGGCGATGACACCCTGCTTTTATGGCTTCATGCCCTCGAAGATCCCCGCATTTCATTTCCCATTCTGGAGCCTAAGATTTTTAAGGCAGAATACTGCGTGAAGTTATCTCCCCAGGAAAGTCGCGCGCTGCAGTTTGATGATCCTCATACGAGAAACAATACCCTACCTACTTCCTCCAACGAAAATGCCGTGGTTTTTACAATCCTCACTATTCCAAATAACGTTGCGGAAATGACGGCGAACTTAAAGGCTCCCCTGGTATTTCACTTAAAAAAGCGCGTGGGCAGGCAGGTAGTTTTGCAAGAACAGGAATATTCCGTAAGGCATCCCATGTTCAAAGAATTCCGTATGCACTTAATGACCTTGGAAAATAAGAATGCCGCATCTTCTACCGGAAATGTTGCGCCGCAGGGTCCTCAAGTCTTAGCCCTCGAGCAGGATTTTAAATCTGCCTTGGCTTCGACGGCCATTCAAGTCACTCCGACTCAGCAGAACTAGAACACCATTATGGTGCTTAAATCGTAGTCTCCGTGGCCTGCTTCACCATGCGCAGGTATTCCTGAATCTCTGGGTTAAGTGGATCCAACGCTTGGGCCCGCTCCCATTCTTGTTGTGCATCGATGATGTTGCCCAAAGAATAATGCATTAACCCTAAATGGATTCGACCGGCCACGAAGTCCGGTGCTTCATGGCAGAGTTGCTCAAGCTCTTGAATGGCCCTGCTCGTAAAACCCTTTTTTGCGTAGGCCTTGGCTACCTTAATGCGATAGTCGTAATTTTGCGGTTCAAGGGTCAGCGCTTTTAAATAATCCTCAAGCGCTTCATCGTAGCGGTGGAATTTAAAATACAGATCTCCCATTTCAATATGCTTTAGGGCAAATTTCCGATCTAAATCAAAGTCCGACCCCACCCGCTTTTGCACCAAAGATTGGTTCGCAATATCGTACACGCGCTTGGCTTCATCGTAACGCCCAATGTCGTTGTAGATGATGCTCAAGGAAATTGCCGAATCAGTGAATTTTGGGTCCATGGAAAGCACTCGCCGAAAACAAGCGATGCTGCTCGGCACATCGCTATCTAAGTAGAATGCCATTCCCTTAAGATGCAGCGCCGTTTTTTTATCGTGCTCCGAAGCGTCGTCATGTTTGAGGTAAACATCGCAAGTACGGTGAAGCTCATCAAAATGCCGGGTGCGGATCCAATCCTGAAGCTGTTCTGCATTGAGTTGTGGAAGCACTAGTTAAAGCTCCTGAATTTTTTTTGAATATTTACCGTTGGGAAACCTGGATTCGTACAAACTGCTGGCGTGTTTGAGTTCATCACGGCGCCCCAGTTTCGCTAAGCATTGACTGTAACGCCACATCGCGTGCTCTTCTGATTTGGAATTGGCGTAATTCTTAAATAATTTTTCGTATCGGGTAGCGGCGCTTTCGTAATTATCCCGTTTGAAATAAAAATCGGCGACATACCTTTCCTTCTGGGAAAGCTGTTCCGTAGCTTCTGACGAATGTTCTTTCGCCGTAGGCAAATGGCTCGAATTTGCGAAAAGTTTCTCAAGTTCCGTATAACTCTCAATGGCCTTAGACGCCGGCGTCAAATCACGATCTTCGGAAGATGGCATTTGATTGTAGTAACTCTCCCCGATTTGGAACAAAACGTAGTCGGCTTTTTCGTGTTTAGGGTGCAGATCACGAAACACTTCATAGGAGGCGGCAGCTTCCGCGTAGGATTCTTCGTAATAAAGCACATCGGCGATTCTTAATGCCGCTGAGGTCGATAGCTTGCTGTAGGGAAATCTATTTTTGACGATGCGAAGCTTCTCCAACGCCTGCAAATAACGCTTATCTGAAATATCTTCTTCCGCTTCTTTGTAAATGCTTTCGGGATTGTTTTCATCGACGGAACTAGAGGAACAGCCGAACTGTAAGAGCGGAACTAAAATCAAAAAATTAAAAACCAAAAAAAGGCTTTTCATAAAATTACCCTTAGCCGGTTATGAAGATTCTTCCAAGAACGCATCTTCATTGGCGATCCATCCGAGTAGCGTTTGTCCAAGGGTAGGTGCCACTTCAACCTGAGTCCAACCGCTTCTTTTTTCACCCGTAGGATTCACGGGCATTCCGGCCGGCAATTGAGAAATTTCGGCAAACGATTTATCCGGCCCGCTGCGTAAGGATGCCATGGGCTTTGCCACCCTGCCTTCCGGAGCTCTCGCGGCGGCGAGAAGGACGCCTAAACCGACAATCGCTAGGACTATCGAAATTCCGTACCCAGCTAAATGTCCCCACCTTCTTACTTTTTGCTTCACGAAATTTTGGACTAGAAGTCCTCCGGAAAGAAGAAGCGCCCCTAGTAGAATCAGTAACAAAGGAGTGCCCAAAAATTTTGCTACCGGCATGAGGGATCCACCCCAAAAGGAGTGATCTTCAATGCCCATCGAGGCAGCCTTAGCCTTAGTTAAACTGTGATATTGCCTTAACTTCGGGTGCTGTACACCCAGTCGTTCCGCATGCTCAAACTGGGCGAGTGCCAGGCCCCATTGACCACCTTGCGCCGCAGCAACACCTGCATTAAAAATCTGCGTGCCAGTTTGTTCGGTCGTTTGCGCATTTGTTTGCTCACTCATCGCTTTTTAGCCTAGGGAAAAGGGGGCTTTCTTGCAACATTTATACTGCCTATGTTAGCCTTTCGCTGCATGGCAAAAACTGTTTTTGAACAGCTCACTACCGATCAATCATACCTAGATCACAAGCGTGGCGCCCTAGCTCGCGCAAATACCATTTTAGCGACGTTGAACGCTCCGAAGCCGGCCCTGGCGGAAAATAAATCTTCCTACGACGAAGCCGTGAAAAAAGTTGGGGCGCTTCGCGGCCGTGATCTTTATTATCCCATTATCGGTTCGGGGGCGGGTTTTGGCCCCTTTGTTGAGCTTGGCGATGGCAGTGTAAAATTTGACCTCATCACCGGAATTGGAGTTTACTTTTTTGGGCATGGCCATCCAGGCCTTACCGAAACTCTGTTCGACTCTACTTTTTCTGACATCATGCAGGGGAATTTAAGCCCAAGCACCGAGTACGCCAACCTTTTGGAAAACTTGATCGCGGCGACCGGGCCAAAAAGTCATTTGAAACATGCGTGGCTTACGACTTGCGGAGCCACGGCAAATGAAATTGCTTTAAAAATTTTGCGACAAAAAAAATCACCGGCGTCTCGGCTTTTTGCCTTTAAAGATTGTTTTGCGGGGCGCACCACAGCCCTTCAAGAAATCACGGATAATCCGGCCTATCGTCAAGGACAACCAACCTACGGAGAAGTTAGCTATCTTCCTTACTTTGACGCCAAGAGTAAGCTTTCCCCACAATCCCAAGCAGAACAAGTTATCGCCCTCATGAAAGAAGAACTTCACCGTTATCCCGGAAAATTTTGCGCCTTGGAATTTGAATTAGTCCAGGGCGAAGGTGGTTTTCGTTTCGGTCCGCACGAATTCTGGGTGCCCATCCTAAAGGAGGCAAAAGCCGCAGGCCTCTATATATGGGATGACGAAGTACAAACGTTTGGCCGTACCGGCGAAGTTTTTTGTTATCAGAAATTTGGTCTTGATGAATATGTCGACGTCGTCACCGTCGCAAAACTTTTGCAAACCGGCGCTGTGCTTTACACAAAAGATCTCAACCCTAAGGCCGGTTTGGTATCCGGCACTTTTGCCGGGTCCACTTTGTCTTTAAAAGCCGCAAGCTGGGTGCTTAAAACTTTGGAGAAGGATTTTGTGGGGCCTAAGGGTCGCGTCGCTGCCCTGGAAAAACAAACGCAGGATGCTTTTGCGAAGCTGAAGGCTTCACCCGTAGGCAAACACTTAGTGGATTACACCACCGTAGGCGGAATGGTGGCATTTACAATCTGTGACGGCTCGCTTGAAAAAACCAAAAAATTCCTTTCAAACTTATTTGATTTAGGTGCCATCGCATTTTTTTGCGGACATGGACCTTACCGCGTCCGGATGCTTCCTCCGTGGGGTGCGATCTCTGATGAACAATGGGCGAATGTTTTTTCTTTGATTCACAAAGCCCTGGAGAAGACGGCCGAAAGCGGGACCTAGCATTCTCAACGAAAGATACTCAAAATGATGTCAGATGTTTCAGGTACTCCCCAAAATACGCCAAATCCAAAAACTGGCGCATCCACGACGAACACGATTGCTCCATCGCCAGTTTTTTCCTTTTTAAAAGAAGCGGAAAAGTTGATTGGAACGGACTCCACCTACACAAAAGGCAACGAGGCCGCTGCCGCCCAATGTGCATCGATTATGCGTTCCATGGGTTTTAAAGTTCAGTTACAGCCCGTCATGCATTCTTTCGATAGTGTCAGCAAACGCCAAGTCAATCTCATTGGTAGCCTTGGTGACCCTCTGGTGGACGGCACGACTAAACGTGGGCTGATGCTGACGGCTCATCTCGATACGGCGAGCCCCTGGGGCGAGGATGCTGCGTTACTCACTATCGAAAAAGATCGATTATCTGGACTAGGCACGGCTAACGCGAAATTGAATTTTTTATGCATCATCAAAGCTTGTGAAATCCTGAGGAATCGAATTTTTAAGCAACCGCTTTATGTCGTAGGGTTAGCCGGCGGAGAAATCGGGGCGTTTGGCGCAAAATTTTTGGTGAAATCCTACGCCGTAAATCCACGAGCCGTTGTGGTCGGTGAGCCTACGAACTTACAGGCCATTGCTCGTCACAAAAGTGTGATTTGGTACCGGGCGTCCTTAAGCTTTAGCCTTAAGGAAAGGGATGCGAAGGGATTCAATACCCGCATCGTTTTGAAAACGAAAAGTTTCGGCAATCACGCAGCCAACCCGGACCAGGAAAAGGATGCGTTTTTTGCTCTTGTAAGCGCGATGCAGGACATTCAAAATGCAAACTTCGACGTTCGATTGACGGAGCTGAAGGCCGGTGAACCGGGCCAACGCATTTCCACCAACGCCATTGCCGAATTTTTCATTCCTACGAGTTCCTTTGAAGAGTTTAGGCGTTTTGCCGAAGAGACCTTGCTGCCAAAATTTTCTGCTCATTCACAAGATTCCCTATTCATTGAATACGGAGGCCTCGGTGAATCAGGCGTTCGGTTCCTGCCGCAAGATCTCATGATCGTGGTCCAAAAAATCATGGACCGACTGCAAAATAGTATTCATTCCATCGCGGCCGCTACGCAGACCATGTCCGATGCCTTAAGCGGCGCTGACCGGTTTTATCCCCATGGAACTACGGCGTGCTTGCTCATGGTGGACTCCGCCAGGCCTTCTTCGTTCCCGGGCACCCTTGATCTGGATTTTGAAGTCAGACTTCTGCCCTCCATGAACGTCGACGATTTTGATAAAAAACTTCGCGATCAATGGAATCAATTGAGTGGAGAATTCCCGCAGTACAATTTGAAGATCATGCGCCAGGGGTTCAATCCGGGACTAGATATTGAAAACAGCCCCTTGCTTGATGCCGCTAAGGACCTCCTGGGTGAAGACACCAAGATTTCGGCTACGAGATCGGACGCCCAAAACTTCGTCGTGGGCGCAACGGCGGGCGTTTTTCACGCGGCAGCTTACGAAGTCGTGGCCTTTGGGCCTGGGTCACCGGACGTCAGTCACAAAAAAAATGAATTTGTCCCCGTCGAGCATTTAGATCGTGCCATCGAATTTTATATCGGGCTCATCGAGAGGCATTGTTTATGATCGTTGTACGCGAAGTTCAGGACTCTGACCTTGGTGGTCTTGAACACCTCTCCACCATGGCGGCGGAAAAGCACCCAGGTTTCTTAAACGTTCCCTCGGATACGGCGAGCTGGAAAGAACGCATTCGGCATTCTCAGGAATCGTTTGAAGGCAAAATATCGGGCCCCGAAAGCAAGTATATTTTTGTCGCCGAAGACCTTGCCGACCACACGATCCTTGGCGTGTCCATGATCAGTGGGCAACATGGGACTCGGGAGAGTCCGCATTTTTACTTTCAGGTGGCTAACGAACAAAAATTCAGTGAGACCATAAATACCGGATTCATTCACGGTACACTTACGCTCCATACAGACACCGATGGGCCCTCAGAAATTGGTGGGTTGATCGTCGATCCAAAAGTAAGGAATTTGTCAGAGCAACGCATTGGGCGCCAGATTTCCTTTGTGCGATTTTTGTACGCCGGACTTTTCCGTGACCGCTTCAAAGAGAGGATTCACGCAGAACTTTTGCCGCCCCTTACTAAAAAGGGGAAATCTGCGATCTGGGAAGCCATCGGTCGTAGGTTTACGAATATGGATTATTGGGAGGCGGATTACCTTAGTTCAAAAAATAAGGAATTCATTCTTTCCCTTTTTCCGGCCGAAAAAATTTATGTGACTTTTTTGACGGCCGAAGCCCGTAATTCCATCGGCAAGGTCAGCAAAGATACCGAGCCCGTCATGCATATGCTGAAAAAAATCGGTTTTAAGTATGAGAACCAGGTGGACCCCTTTGATGGTGGTCCTCACTTGCAAGCAAATTTCAGCGATTTGATCCCCATTCAAAAATTAGCCCAATTAACCTACGCCGGCGACCTGGTGGAGCCTGCATTAGATCAGGACTTACCAGCTCACCATGCCGAGGGGCTTTTAACGGCAATGACGCCCGAAAAAAGGCGGCCTTTCAAAGCGATATCGGGAATCGCCAAAGTTGATTTGGAAGCTAAAAAAGTGCACTTTTCCGCACAAAAAGCCGCTCGACTTAAGCTTGCCCCAGGTGACGCCGTGGCATTTATGCCTTATTATTAAGGCATGGCACGACAATACCCTTCCCTCCTCTCTCCTAAAGGCAACTACATCGCAGGTTCTTTTCGCAGCCCTAAAGATCAAATGAAAAATATTGTGGGTCTATTGAGCATCAAAAGCCCGGCCGACTTTATGGATGATTTAGGTGAATTTCCATTTTCTTATTCCGATGTTGACCTCGCGGTCACCGCCGCCCGAGAAGGGTTTGAGCAATGGCGGAAAATTCCTCAGGCCGATCGCAATGAAGCGTTGCGCAAATATGCCGCCGAACTTAAACGCCTGGAACCGGTCCTTGCGGAGACGATGTCGCGCGAAGTTGGCAAACCGCTTTGGGAATCAAAACAAGAAGTCGCCACCATGATCAATAAAGTGGATGTCACGCTTGCGGATGGCATGAAGACAGTACGGAATTATGAAATTCCCGGAATTATGAAAGGTACTTTAGGCGTATGTCGCTACAAACCCCATGGCGTGTTTGTCGTGCTAGGCCCCTTCAATTTTCCGGGGCATTTGGCCAATGGGCACATCATTCCCGCATTAGCGACGGGCAATGCCGTGATTTTTAAGCCTTCCGAAAAAGCACCTGGTACTGGCCAACTTATGGCCGAAGCATTTGCGTGCGCAGGCCTACCTCGCGGCGTATTTAACTTAGTGCAGGGCAATGGCGAAGTGGGCCGAAGGCTCGCAACCCATGAAGGCATCGATGGGATTCTTTTCACCGGCTCCTACGACGTAGGCCTTAAAATCAAACAAGATACCTTACAACATCACTGGAAGCTTTTAGCCCTTGAGATGGGCGGGAAAAATTCGTCCATCGTCCTTGAAGATAGTGATCTAGATTCGGCCATTTTAGAAGTGCTGGTTAGCGCCTTCATTACATGTGGCCAGCGTTGCTCGGCCACGAGCCGCGTCATGGTGCAGGACAAAATATTTGATGAGTTCCTGAAAAAATTTCATGACCGCGCCAAGGGATTCAAGATAGGGCATCCACTCGATAATCCGTTCATGGGCCCGTTGGTCGACCAACCTGCGGTAGATAAATACCTTAAGTTTACTGGCATCGCGGAGCGAGAGGGCTGCGAAGTGATCATGCGTGGAAAACAGCTCGAATGCCCCGAGAAAGGTTTTTATGTCACGCCATCCATTTGTGTAGTTCAGGACAATGCATTGGGTGCCGTAAAAAAGAGCGTCTATCAGCAGAACGAAATTTTTGGGCCGAACGTCGCCCTTTATCGCGTAAGAGATTTGGATGAGGGCATCGTACTGGCCAATGCTACGCAATACGGTTTAGCGGCTGCCGTATTCACTAAGGATCACAAAAAGTTTGAATATGCGGCAGACGAGCTTCAGGTCGGTGTGCTGAACTGGAATCGTTCAACCGTAGGGGCTTCCGCAAAGTTGCCTTTTGGTGGCGTTAAGCGAAGTGGAAATCACTTTCCTACGGCCGTGAGTGCGGCCGAGGCTTGCGTGTTTCCTCAGGCTTGCCTAGAAGTTGCAGAACCAATGACCGGTGATCAAGCTCCGCAATACCCGGGCCTTACGGATTAGTTGATTATCTAAAACCGAGACTAATATCGAAGCTGTAACCTAGGCCTATGGGAGCCGCATACTGTTGGGCCTGCATCTGAGGTACGTAATACTGAGGTTGGGTGATGTACTGCGGCTGGGAAATATACTGATACTGTTGCGGTACATACATTTGCGGCTGTTGAAGCTGGAACTGCGCCGGGAGCTGGCTTTGCGTGAACATATTTTGTTGATATGCGAGAGCTTGCGGCTGTTGCAAGAACGGCTGTTGTAAATATTGTTGCTGCATAGGTGGCTGCCCGAAGGAAAAGGCCATTGCGGGCGAGCGTAATGCACTTAGAGCCATATTTTGGTTCGCTAGGGCAATCTGCTGCTGTTGGTATTGTTGCAGTTGATATTGATATTGTTGTTGCTGGTACTGCTGTTGCTGAAATTGCAGTTGCTGGGGATGCGGCTGTTGCTGAAACTGCGCATTTTGCTGCTGTTGAAACGCCCATTGCTGCTGCTGTGGGCTTAGCTGATTGCCAAACGGTGAAAGCATCATATTAAGATTCGTTGCGGGCGCATTTTGGAAAGCGTAGGCCGTTTGGGTACGGGCTTGCGCCTGCGTGCGTACGTTATATGCCATCTGATCGATGGGAGCAGCCAGTGTAGGATTTTGCAAATTTGCGGCGGTAAAGCCGGTCACGCGCGCAGCATCTTGCAGAAACCTTGCGTAGGATTGATCGCCATTTCTTGCTTGATTTGCCCTTGAAACCGCACCACCGATGGCACGCAACGCTTGGTTGCGGGCACGGTCATAGTTAGCGCCAGGAGTTTGGCCTGCGTAAGCCAATCGCTCTACTGCATTTTGTCTGCGCAAGAGGTCAGCATCGCGATTGCCCAGGCGCTGCGCCGCTTTAAGCACGTCATCGATCATAGCAAAACGTTTCATATTAAATTGAAGTGGGGTTTCCCGCTTTCTGGAAGCATGGCTTCTCACCCGGCGATCCGAGGAATCATCAAAATCATCGGAATCCAAATCTTCATCGCTATTTAAATTATCTTGTTCAATGCTTCGTACCGCGCGGGAAAGTGCCATCAGCTCATCGGCAATGCGGATCCTGATTTCTCGGTCCGTGCGCAGTGCTTCACTCAATCGCGTGAGCGCCGTTAACTTCTCTTGGGCTTCAGCGAGGGTAGTTACTCGGAGGTTTGAAACCCGTTCAAGCTCAGCCAATCTTTCGCGATTCTGACGCTCGGTAGCTTCTTGGGCAAAACGGTCTGCGATTTCCAGAAGCCTAGTTGAGCTATCTCCCATTTCGTCGCGGGCGAGATTGCGTAATCTTTCAATGGCGTCAGTGTTTCCTTGTTCGGCACTTTCACAGGCGGCAAGTTCTTGATGATGACGAACGCTCGCGCGACGTTCGGCTGCACTGATCCAGCGATGGCGAGAGGCTTTGACGCAAGACTTATCTTCGCCCAAAACCGGGCTTTCTGCACAAAGATAAACATCACCGGAAGCATCTGGGGTAAGGCTTGCGGTTTGGTGATTCAATTCTTGTTCAAAATAGCTGCTGACTTCTTGGCAGGCATATTGATCGTTTGCATCACGATTGCGCAAACAAAGTCCGTGGGTCTCCGCTTGGAAAGCTTGGTAACAGGCTTCGAAGGTATCGGGGGCGGTGCCGGCACGGGCGTAAATTTCAGTTTCGTATCTTTGGGATTCCGCCACTCGTTCGACGCGGCCTACTTTAAGAAAATCAAGGCAGCGTCTAGGTGCGTAACCATGAATTTCGATTTTAGGGCCGTTATCGCCATCAACGATTTCCATTGAAAACTCTCGGATGTACTCCCGGATACGGGTCACGGGGATGATGAGATTTGCTCCACCATTGTAGCTGGCTAGGGGGCGCGCAGGGTTGGGAGCCGGAGGCGTTTGACCAAGGGCGTGCCAGGTAATGCCCATGGATAAGAGCATCGCCATGACTAAATATAGCTTATTTACGAAGTAACTTTCTTCACTGCGTTTCATGGCAGGGGTGATTTTAGCGTTCATGGGACACACTCCTACGGATGAGAAAAGCAAGATGCAGGCCAGGGCTTTAAAAGGGTACAGGGGGCTTTAGACGCGGTCGAGAGGGAGCTAGGCGGCTGTATAAACGTTTATAGTTTACATGTGTCTACGGGTTAGACAGGCGGCGGGAGCGGGGTCGGGACCGGTGGACGGGGGCCGGGGGCCGGCACGCGGGCAGACTTGGGACCGGTTGCTGGTTGCTGGGTCCTGGTTGCTGGGTTGCTGGGGTTGCTGGGTCCTGGGTCCTGGTTGCACAATCCCG
>CAYYYP010000066.1:0-12840 GCA_964475985.1 uncultured Oligoflexia bacterium
TGGGGCAGCCCAATGCCATTGGTCGAAGAATTTTTGGCCCCGGTGGTGAAGTCATATGGACTCTTCCCAACGGAACTTACTATTTTTACGCGGTGGGGTTCGAACAATCCTTAGGGCCCGCAAGTACTAATCCTAGGCTTCATTGTGGTGTAGCGGCCGGCGACAATGCGGGCGCCGTATCCCTGAACGGGGCCGGCCGTAATATTGAAATGGCCCTAGAGAGTTCCGCCGTCACTACCGGGGCATGCGCTAATCCTCCATTTAACCCAGGGCCTACGTCGGTTTCTATTGCAGTAACGGCGCCCGGGGCGCTGACACTAAAATTTGCTATTTTTTTCGGTGATGACTTTGATGGTCGCGGAGAAAGTGAGCCCCGTCATACACCAATGGCCACTCCTTGTATTAGTAGTATCAGCGCGATAAATCTGCTGGCCACAGGCCTTCCGAGCGCCTTACCCTACGGCGCAGGCGGTGTGCCCGATCGCCCCATAAAATTTGAAGTTTTAACCTTTACGGACTCCATCTGTGCGGTCCCGTATCATCGCTACACTTTCCCGTTTGGCATCGGGTCCGCCGACGGCGTACTGGGCCGATCGGTTTTCCGAGACGGAGTTGAAGCTCCGGACCTTGCGGTTTATGCACCGGGGACTTTAAATTTAGATTGATCAGGGGAGGAATGATTCTTGAGAAAAACTTATGGAAGTAAAAATGTAAAATTATGAAATTTATAAATTATAATAGTTTTATAGTTCTTCCTGTTTGGAGCCTGGCCCTATCGCTGATCTGCCACCAAAGTTTTGGGGCAGGTACCGTGGTGGGAAATCTAGTGCAAATAATGGGGGTGGTGGAAACTCAGAACCAAGGGGCTTCACGGTTTATAGTACTCAATGAGAATGGAAACGTATTTGAGGGTGATGTTTTGCGGACTGGGTCAAACGCAAAGGCAAAGATCTTATTCAAGGATGGCACCGAACTTCATTTGCAGGAAAAAACTTCAATTAAGGTTGATGAATACGTGCGAGGGGAACCTAGCCTGATCTCAGTTTTTGTTGGCAGCCTGCGGGCCAAAATTTCTAAGTCCATAAACGGTGATCTTAAGGCCGTAATTCGCACAAAATCCACCGCCATGGGTGTGAGGGGAACGGATTTCCAAGTCATGGTGCCACCGGGCGGAGGTTCAAGTTCGCTTCTGACCTATGAAGGAAAAGTGGAAATGGCAAAGCTGAGTTCAGGTGAAGTAGGGCGGAATCTTTCCCAAACTTTTCGTGAAAATCAATTCGCCGCCAAAACCGTAATGGTGAATCCCGGCGAAGTTGCGCTGGTCACCAAGGATCAAAGTTTGCCTTCTATGCCCGTAAGGTTATCGCCTTTGCAATTTGAAATTCTTGAACGCACAACGGCCGTTCCCAGGGATCTAGCTGAACAAAAATCGATCGCCCAAAGTGTTTCAGCTTTGACGACGGCCAATACGAATACGGCTCCGATGCCCGTTGGGGTTTCGGCGATGGCCTTAGCTCCCAGCGCAAAGGATGTTTTTTCAAAGGAAGCCTTCTTAAATTCAGCGCAGGAAAACGAAGTGAAAACAGCACTTGATCAAGAAGCTAAATCCCAGGCTGCGCGCCCGGATGCTCAGGGTGTATCTTCAAATGTGCAGGCAGCTCCTCCGGCGGGCGGAGCAATCGATGTGCGTACGGGAGCGTATTTGCCACCACCACCGGGGAGTCAATTTGACCCGCTAACTAAAACGTTTACGGTTCCCGTTACCGCAGCCGTAGCTTTAGCCTCCGTTTCGGCGCCGGGCGTTGCCGGCGGCGGTTCGCGAGTGGCTCCTCCCCAGATTCCACCGGGGCAAATAGTTTTTCCAAGCAGTATGAACGCACCTGCCCAAAGGCTCGGCGAATCCGTTGCTACGGCCATGGATCGAGCGCAGACCACCTACGGTGGCACGGAAGGAAGAATGTTTACAGCAGGCGAGCGTCAACAAAATGTTGCTCAGGCGCAGACAAATACTGGCCAACGCGGTGAAGGGAATCGGCCAGGAAACGTTCCATATTTTAATGCTGGGGCGCCGCTGTTTCCGCAACGTGATAGTATTTATTGCCCTCCTTACTGTGACCCTCGTTATATCCCTGGTACCTACCAAGCATTGCCCGAACGAAATCCTCACTCAACCGTCACATTTCGGGTGCGGGGAATTTGATGAAGCTAAAAGTAATTTATTTGATTTTAGGTTTAGCCATAACCTCGGATTACACTCTAGCCGCAATGACAAAAAATCAAGAGACCCAGTTTTTCCAGGGGGTGCGCGAAGCGCAACGGGGCCGTTACCTCAAAGCTAGCGGCCTTTTAGAAACTCTTCCGCAAGAGGATGTTAGAGTCTCCTATTTTCTTGGGCTTAGCCTACATGGTCTTCACCAGAACTCAAAAGCTGAGTTGGCCCTTTTGCGGGCGCAACGTTTGTCAAAAGGAATTGCTGAAAAGATCACGCACCTTGATTTCCTTACGGGGCAGGTTCTTTATGAACAGAAAAAATTTCTCGCCGCGGTGCCGTTTTTTCTAAACTCCGCAACTCGCGGGCATATGGCGCCACAGTCCCTCTTTTTTGCAGCGTACAGTTTGCAGGTCGCAGCAAAACTTGATGAAGCAAAAAAAGTTTATGATGAATTACTGAAGCGGTCCGATGCTTCCAAGGAGCTCAGGCAAGCGGCGCTTTTTCAAAAGGGTGAAATCTTTTATTCCCAGAGGAACCGCGTCTCCATTCGTGATGAAGTGATTCCGACTTTTGAGCTGGCGTTGGCTGAAGATCCAAATTCCGAATTAGCCCCGCAGATTCGGGAACGGTTTGCGCGGTTGTACGAGGAGTCAAAGGTTCATGATGCGTCAGGTACAGTTTCTACGCGTAAGCCCCAGCAGTTCTACGTTTTCAGGATTGCCCAGAGTATAAAGTATGACACGAATGTTATGAACGAACCTGACCAGCGTATTTTTAAGGTCAGTAACAAGGCGTCGGCTCTTAGTGTGACTTCGCTTTTTGCTAAAGTGGAGGCAAGGCCTTCCATTTCGTCGGCAACTTTAATTCTTTCACCTGAATTTGCATTCGACGCGACCTATCATGCTAATCGCGGAAATCTTGAAATCTTTGCCAACGACAACTTAAGTTTTACGCCAGCTCTGCGCACCAGACTTGAGCACGAGTGGGGCGGGCGCAGCCGAGCGACCGTGCTCCCCGCCGCATTTTTGTTGGACTTAGAACTCGGATACAACACTAGGGATCTGAAATCTGAACATAGCCAATTATTTTTTTCGAGATCCTTAAACCCCGTGGTGGGCTACCGAATTCTTTTTCCCCAAATTGGAGTGTCGCAGCTTAAGGCAAATATTAAGCTAAATGAGAACGTAAACCGTGGTTTAAATTATTTCGCGCCAGGCGTTACGGGGTCGCAAACATTTTTTATTGGAAAGAATTCCCACGCCTTAAATTTAACGATGGGCATGGAGCAGCAGTGGACCAATCTTAGAGTTTATTCTCAGAAAAATTACCGCCTAGGGGCAGGGTACTCGGTGCCGCCCATTTATTACAACACGAGCGCTGATTTGAATATGCAGTTTACCCTCATTGATACGCTGAATCAGCTTCCCGAGCGCGGTTATGAGAAGGAATATTCTCCATCGCTTACGCTCACGCACTACTTTGTGAATCACCAAGGATTGCTTGGCCGTTTGGCCCTCCAGGGGGGCTATAGCTTTACGACTAGGACTTCTAAGGACCGCGAAGCTTACGCGTATTCAAAGCACCTGTTTAGCGCTGGAGTGATGCTTACGCTATGAACTCAAAGTTGTCCGCATCGACAATTTTTTTAAACTCGTCCGAAAGCTTTTCGTAATTCTGTAAGTCCACTAGAAAAGTTAAGTCGCTCTGCGCAAAGGATTCAGAAAGTTGATCAATTAGCCTAGGCGCTGAACCTAGGGTTTCCGGTTTAAGAATAATCGCAAGGTCTAGGTCGGAGTAAGGTCTATGGCTCCCAAAAAACCGGGATCCGAATATTTTAACGGAGCTTCCTTGCGGTAAAATCGATTTCAGGATTTTTTGTACGGTTTTGAATTCCTCCGGGGAAAGGCCTTTAACCAATCAAAACCTCGAGCTTCCTTAAGACTTTTTCGGCTTCTCCAGCGAAGCTTTTTGCAGCTTCGAAAACCTCTTGAGCCGTACTTTCGTCGTAGGTATGGGAAGTAAGATTTCGAAAGTGCAGAAATTCAAACCACTGCTCGACATTTTCAATGATGCCTTGCTTTCCAGCTTCCCTAAAAATATTTTTTAAGTTCGCCTCGGAAATTTGATTATTCACGTGAAAATAACGTTTCAGCATTTTCCAGGAAAGTTCAAACGCATTTTTAAACCGTTGAATCGTTGCATCGCGAACGATGGGCGAGAAGGGCTCCCGAAGAGCGTCGTTTAAGCTTTTTAGCGCACGACTCAAAGGGTCTAGTGAGATTTTATATTGGGACCAAGAACCCATTGATGAATTTATACTACGCTTTTTCTAAGTTTTCGCGCCCAATTAATGATTAGTGCTGGCGGGGCTTCGTTTCACGCTGGAATTTTCTGGCGTTTGCGTTTGGGTGGGTACACCGAAGGCCGTCTCGGCCCTGACTTGAGAGTCTTCGGTGCGGAAGCGTTGCACCACGTTAACAAAACGATCGCTTACGATCTCAAAAATACTTTTTGTGGATTTGCTGTGCCAGATATCGGTGCCGTTATCGCGGGTGTTTCCAAAACCTACGGTGCTCACGTTGCTAAGTGAATCTTCGCCAGCTGCACCACCCTTGCCTTTTTTTCCAAGCAGAGCCGAAAGGTCGGGCATGACAAAGGCGTCGTTACCCTTGCCGCCGCCGCCACGGTTAACTGAAGTATAATTTGCGGCTAGCGCATTTTTTGCGGCATTGGGGCCGCCCAATACGCTTGCGATTTTACCTTTATTTGCGCTTATTTCTTTAAAGAGATTTTGAAATGCGGGATCCGAAGTGCTTTTGCTCAGAAGATCGGTAATCGATGCTCCATTATTGAACGCACCTATAAGTTGATCGGCGTTCATTCCGAAATTTTTTTCAATGCTCGCCAGGGCATTTTTCATATTGCCAAGCGAGTCCTTGCGAATGTTTTGATACTTATCGCCGGACGTTGCCCGGGAAGCACCGGCCATAACGTTTGCCATGCTGTTAGGTTGCTCCGTGGTATTTCGGTTGGGCCCAGAATTTGCCAATCGATTAATGCCTAGAGGATTTACGTTTAGAGATTCGCCTGAATTATTGGGCCCACCCGATGGCGCTCTTCCCGGTTGATTCTGCGGCGAACGACAAGCAATGGTGTCGACATTCGGTACCAACTCACCGATGGTTTGGTCGTGCTTCTGCATATTCGTATAAAAAATGTCGGCGTTCACTCCCTTTGTGATGGAGAGTCCTGCACCTACAACCATCATGATGCACGCGGCGCTTCGGGCAGCGGTGCCTCCGCTACCGGAAGCCATGCCTACGACTCCAGAAAGAGTGGATGCAATGGAACCAATTTGATTTATGGTTCTTACGGCATCGAGATACTCAAGCACATGCTGGTTGTTCTCGGTTTCTCGAACATAACGGTTGGCGTCGCCACCAATGTTCTGGCCCAAAAGCATATCGCCAATTCCAGATAGCGCAGAGGCGTAAGTGCAGCCCATTTGCGCGGCAGGCCAAATGCAGGCGGCCAAACAGGCTAACGAAGTTGCGCCGTAAGCAATGCTTCCGGCAACGGAGCCCACTACGGCATCATGTAAAGTTTTTGTACCGGTGCACGCACCATTTAGGGTGGCGTCACGGCAAGCGGCGGGGATGGTAGAACCTTCCTCCAGGTACGGATCACACGATGCTACTAAATTTGGTGGGCGGTCCAGCAATGCTGCGTTTGCAAATGGAGTGGTTGAGGAAACCATAAGGCTACAAATGAGAAGGGCGGACGGAATTTTTAGAAACTTGGTTTTCATTGATTCTCCAGTCAGGACTATCTCAATTTTCCTTGTTTATAGGCGAAGCTCACTACTTTGCTTGCGCGCTCAAACAGGTTGCCGTTTTTATCGCCAATATCTGCGCCTTCTTGGCCGTTTCCGGCTAAGGCACGACCATTTTTTGCGGCGTCTAAAATACTTGCGTCACCGTCTTTGGCGGCGTCACCTTTTTTACCGAGGAGTTGGGCTAACATTCCGCTGATATCCATGCCCGTATCGTTCTTACGTGCGCCACGGTTTGCGGCGGCATAGGCTGCGCCACCACTTCCGAGCATCATGTTTTTTGCTTTTTCATGCGTCGCTAAAGTGTCTTCGGCATTTGCTTCGGCGGCCGCTTCCCTTGCCCCATCACCACCACCACCGGTGCTTGCACCGCTGGCTTGTCCGCCACCTTGGCCTGCCACAAATCCGGCGGTGCCGGCAGGTTTTGAATCTCCGCCACCAACCAGACTACCTTGGGGACTTCCGCCACCGGCTGGTCCAGGCGTAATGCCTGGGCCACTGCCCGTATCTAATGTGGTGTTGGTATCGGTTTCAGCTTTTGCGTAACCTTCTTGGATTCCGGCGTTGCCGAGGGGCGAAGTGTTGATAGGTGGGGGAAGATCGCTTGGATCGTTTCCGGGACCACCAGGAGGCGCGTGAGTGGTAAGTCGGTCGGCCGTCGGGCCGGAAAGCGAGTCGCGCTGTCTTCGCATTTCTGCGGCTCTTCCATCGTAATCTAAAGCTTGGGCTGAATGTTGGGCCGCTTGAATGAGAAGTTGGGCACCGAGGGCTGAAGTGGTATCGGCCATTTCTTGATGCTTTTGCTGCGCCAGCTGCGTATAAGTTTCACCGCTAGCGTTGGCGCGTTCGGCACCTTCCGCACTTTTTGCCCCGGTTCCATTGAGGGCGATGATCGCGTTTGCACCACCTTGAATCGCGCGGCCGCTGTCGTCGGCGCCGACCGTGGCTTCGGCATCGCCAGCGCTGGTTCTTGCGGCGGCAATGCGATCTGCCGTATTGCTATGTTGTTGGGACCGGATGAGGGTGGTGATGCCAAGAATTCCTAAAACTCCGGCTGTAGTGGATTCGGCCGCCTCAACTTTATCCAGAGTTTGCGCCGCTTCGTTGATGGCAGTTGTGTGGATGTCTAATGTCTCAATGCCTGCCGCAGCTTTCGCTTGCGCCGCTTCTACATTCGCTTGCGCGGTTCTCGCGCTGTTTTGGCCGAAATTTGAAAGCAGGCTAGTGGCGGCCATGGCAGTCGCGTTTGATACGGTATTTAAACCTTTGGTGCGACTGCATTTTGCTTGATTTTCAAAGTCGCTATCGTTTTTAAGATTTGTACACATAGCAGTGTCCATACGAATGAAATCACCCGCTGCTTGGTTGGCGTCGCCACCGCCGTTATTGAGGCAGTGGTAAAAAGCCCGACGATCAAAATGTCTGCCACTTGAATCAACATACTGCGCGTCGCTCATGAATTTATTTGCGGCAAGGACAAGTCCTGCATCACTACATCCGGAGTCGTCCCGTTTTGCGTAACCCGTGCTTGCACGTTGAAGACTTTTTTCATGATCGCGGCCATTTCGCGCGATGAGGTCGCAGTGGTGGTTACAGCTTTGATCGCAGGTAGTGGTAGCTGCGGTGTGGGCCGCCTCCTGGCCAGGTACGGCAGGATTTTTTGCGATGTCGCAAGCTGCAGCGTTTCTAGCCACTTGGCTTTGTGCCGCAGCCGGAATGATTTCTACGAAATCGTGAAGATACCCTTCGCCATTTTTACACGCAAGTTTACAGCGGTCCATGAAAGGCCCGGTGTTGTTCACGGTCCTGATCCGTTGCGCGCGCGCTTGATCGGATTCTAATCGGCCTTGCTGCGTAGGTTCGCTGGTAGTTGCGTTGGTCGGGGTTGCGCTCGGCGCTGCCGCAGTCGGGTCAGCGGCGGTTGTGCGGTTTGGGTCGTTCGGGCTGTTCCCAGCTCTATCCATTAAACGATCCAGGTTTTGGTCACGAGCGTTTTGGGATTCAACCTGTTGTTCGAGTAATCTTCTTTGTTTGGAGTCATGATCTAAATCCGAAACCATGTCACGTGCTAAACTTTGTCGGTCCTCCGCGTCTGTTCGGGCGGTGCGTTCCTCCGGAGTTTCAACATGAGGAACCTGCGGATGTGCATTGAGTTCCCGTATTCTTCTTCGCTCGGCGCGGCTCGGATTGGGATCCATGGAACGGTAAACTACTGGCCCGTCAATAAATGCTTCTACGGGACCGGGTGTAGCGCCGCCGCCGGTAGTTCCTCCTTGCGTAGTGCCGCTAGGCGAGCCTGATCCTCCCAGCATTGTGCCTCCCATATTCTCACTTTGAGGTCTCACACCCGTTGGTTGCCCCCAAGCTACTACCGAGAAGGTTTGCACCCACAAAAGAATCGCCCAAATACATATGCGTTTGGTCATAATATTAAACCCCCTCATGAGCCCTTTCGGTGGCAAAGCCATAAAGCTTAAGCCGCCGCTCCCAGATCCCCTCCTTCTATTGTAGGGAAAAAATTGCCTACAGTACAAATAGAAAATGTTTATTTAAATAAACAGTTCAAGTTTATAAAAGACTTCGAGTACTTGGCACCGGATTTTTATTTTATTCGATCTAATAACCGATATGGCGGTCACTATAAAAAGTGAATAATAATTATTTATGTAAGCGGCTGCTTCTTAAATGGAAAGTAAGTCTATGGCTCAGAAGCCGTGCAAAAAAAGAAAAGGATGCTGGTAATTCCTGACAGAAAAATTAAACTAAAAGGATGATGCGGGGATCTGGGGCTTTTCTTGTATTGGTACTTTTAAGTTTATTTGTTGGGGAATTAGAGGGCTTGGGGCAAAACGCTCCACCGTCGCCGACCCCTGTGGTGACACCACCTGCAACGGCCGCACCGGCACGTTCGTCGGGCAGTGGTCGTCCACGAAGGGGCAGCGGTTCTCACCCTCCCTTTAACGGTGGAGAACCCGTAAATTTATATCGTTCTGGCGCCGACACACAAGACCGCGCACGCGAACTTCATTTTGACCAAGTCGGTGGTGAAGCGGCCTCTATTCCTGAAGTCTTAAACTCTTTCTATCAAGAAGGAAGTTCCGGTACTCCACTTGACTTTCAATGCGGTGGTTTTGAAACCATGCTCGGCAATTCTGAATTTCAGGGCACCCGCGGTGGAAATCAAAGAATTTGTGACCCGGCGAGTTTTGCTAACGCCGTTTGCTCTCAGCAAAATATGCGCGAAGGAGAGGCCTACCAGCAATGGCTTTATCAAATCGCCATGACGAAGACATCTTTAAAGCACGCGCCACGCGGTCAGAATGAAGATGGAAATGATCCCTGCAATATCGGTCGCATGTGTTTAGGTGTGTTTGATCGCACGACCATGCGTTGCACTTCAGCCGCATTTGATGTCGCAAATCGAGGAAGGCTTTCGGCCTCCGCGGCTGCGGCCCAAAGGCGCGGCGGAATCGAAGTTCGGAATTTACCGGCGGACGTTCCGCTTTCTATTGGTGCAAGGCCCGCAGAGTCCGACTCAACTCCCGCCGCGTGTCGTTTGCCCACGGGCGAGTTAGAAAAATGCAACACCTGCCGTGATCTCTGGTCGCGAGCGTTACATGGTTTTCACCGCGAAAATGAATTTCATCACCATATGCGAGAAGAGCTTGCACCACAGTATGCCGCTGCACGAACCCTTTTTTCAAATTTGAAACAGTCCATGATTGCATCGCTGCGGGGGACGGAATTGGTTAACCAAAATGGAGTGATGCGTGCGGCAGAATGCCCGCCGCCGCCAGCCGCGCCCGCCGCAACCGGTGAAAACGCAGCACCTGCTGCCGAAGCTAGCGCCGTCGCTAGAGCAACTGCCCGGGGTGCAACTTCGCCGGCGGAAAGGGCCGCCGTCGCTCCACGGTGCGGAAACAACGAAGGCCTTGCTTCCGTAATTACTCCTGAGCTTGAACGCGCCATAAATGAAGCGGAATTTGCTGTGCCCAATAACACTCATTGCATTGGCCAAGACGATAACGTTTTTGTTGTGCGCAGACCCGGTGGTCGCATTGTAGTTTATGCATGCCCGCGGGCGCTTCTCACCATGGGCGATCAAAGCACTCGAGCACTGGACACCGGCGGGATTGGCCAATCAAGATTAGCTTTGCAATTGTCCCGTGCATTAGGCCACGCGCTTGACAGCTGTTCGTTAGAACATAGGCAGATTAACCTGCCGGTACCTGGCGCCACTGCCGATAGCGCTAGAGTTAATACAGCTTTCAATTTAGGAAGCTTCAACCATCCGTTAAGGGCATGCCTTGCCGAAAATTATTTGCGCACTCCGCAATGGGCGGGTAGGCGCACACCTGCTTCATATGTAGGGCTTGCTGGCGGTAGTCTTGAAATGAGCGAGCCGGGTGGAGAGGAAATCGATCCGATGAGACGGTTTCGTTTAATTAGGAGCGTACCATCGGTGCCGTTCACTGCACCTACTAATGGGGCCACCGTTCCGAATCATTGTTCCTCACCGAGAAACCTTAGTGACATTTCTGGGGCTCAGGGTGGGAATCAGACGAACGCTCTGGAAGCCCAAACTTGGGGCAGCAAAGCATTCGGTAATTGGGCTGCGCAAGCGAACTATCAGCAAAGTTTAAGTGAGAGACACGCGGCGGTAGGGGATCAAGCTGCAGGAAATTTAACCGCTGCGCGTGAAGCTTCCCTAAGGGCAAGTGGGTGGTTCATGAATAACACTGAGATTGCGTCTTGGAATCACTTTTGCGAAGACTATAACTCAGCCCGCGGCACTCAGGCAATCGTTGCGTGTCAGCGTCGAGTCAACAACTCGGCAAATCAATCCAAGCTTAAGCTAGCGCTCACTTTCAGACCTTATTGCCTGAACATGAGAAGCTCTTCTCGCGGCGGACTTTCTACAACTTCCGTTCCCGATGGCCAAGAAATGTTTCAGCTGATGATCAGAGACCCCTCTATGAGATCAGTTCTAGGTTGCAGACCCAATGGCCCAGGCCGGCTGGGCGTAGAGGATCCTATGAACATGTTCGGGCCACCAGGCGTTGCAAATAATGGAAACGCAGGTTCAAGAAAATGTGATTTGGGAGGCGAACACGGCTTCTTCGAACAAGGCATGCGCGCTGTCGCCAGTTATCATTTACCACCTGCCCCCGACGCCGGCACCGCTCCTGCCGCCGAAGTAAATTCTTCGGGCGAACCTTCGCCCACGCTTCCCGTAGCGCAACAAATCGCTGCGGCCAGAGCGCCCGAAGCACAAACTACGCAAGCCGTAACTCCCGGTACGGGAACTGCCGCTCCCCCTGGCGCACAAAATGTTCAGGTGAATCGCCAAAATACTGCGGCCGCAGAAGCGGATCCCAACGCTACCGTGAATCCGGATGGAACCGTGGCCTCTGCAACGCCTGGTACAGGTGCCGAACCCACGGCCACTACGGCTAATGATTCAACGCCAAGGGCCAGACTTGCCGCGAGAAGAACAATCTTAGCTTCACAAAGGCAGGCCGCCAACCAAGTGTTTAACTTTCAATCCCGTAGCGCCGCAAATTCGGCAAACGTAGCCAATTCCTCCACGGCTATTGGAATTCGGCACACTTTAGCCAATCCGGCCTGCGCAAATCTGCCCTTAAATCAATCTTGTTCATACCAATACTTATTTGATCACAACGGTGAACCCGTCGTTCGTATTGCGCAGAACGCGGCCGACGCCGATGGAAACGTTTGCACTAATGCTCAGGGCTGCCTATGTTTTAATGCAAGCTTTACCACCGCCATGCCTACTTGCGCGCGGGTTGAAGGCGAAGACTTAACTCGCATTGGCCGCAGCAACATGATCGCTGATCCCGGCCAGTCTTCAGAAAATAATATTTACCGGCAACTTGCCGTTCCCATTACGAACCGCGTTTTCGCACTGCCTCGTCATTCTTCAGGCGGAATTGATTCAAGTTCCAATTCTCGGCGAGTACTTGGGCGAGCCCTTGGTATCACCAACGTTCCGCATATTGTAAGCCGCGGAAACCCACCGGCCCCGGCGGTCGATCGCAGACGGGAACTCATCGTAGCGCCCGATTACTGTTACGGAAGGCCAGGCGCTGAGAACGGAAGTCTCTTTGATACGGCCGTGGACCCTGAGCAAGTGGGAAGCCCCGCAAGGCGCTGTACCGCTAGAGATCTCTGGAGCGTAGTGTCGGATGGCACCAACGTCCTGCGCACCCGCCCGCTCTTTGATCAGGAGGCGACGGCAAGGCTAACGGAAGCGCAACTGCGGGAATACCAAAGGTACCTAAACGAGCTTATGTATACGAACCGATACGAAGCGACCGACGAACAAACGTTTGAGCGTCTAAATTACCCAGACTAAGCCACATTACGTAGCTTCATTGCATTCACTACTCAAAAGCAAAATAACGCCAACGCCTGAGAATACAGAAATCACAGCGGCGGTAGGCAGCACGCCCTTCATATCCAATATTCCCACAAGTACTGCCGCCAATGAGCCAACACTCAATTGTAGAAATCCTAAAAGCGAAGATGCACTTCCTACATTCTTCGAAAAGGGTTCTAACGCGAGTGCAGTAGCATTCGGACCTGCGACCCCTGCGCAGGCGAGCAGCACAAATAGAAAACAAATGGTCGGAATCAGGCCAAACGTAGTCAAAACTGAACCTACGAAAAAAACCAAACCCACAGCGGCTTGAAGGCAAAGCGCACCCTTAAAGATGCGTTTGCTGCCGTATTTTTTAGTGAGAAGGTGATTCAGTTGTCCGCCCCCAATCATTCC
>CAYYYP010000067.1:0-12012 GCA_964475985.1 uncultured Oligoflexia bacterium
TCTTCACTACTCTTGATGCAATGCTCCTTAGTGACGGTATTTTTGCGGCGATTCGCGCCGAATCTATTAAATTATAAAAATTTATAAACTGATTGAGTTGATCTTCAGCCTCTGTTATATCGCACGGGTTATGCAGCAACCGTGGGTTATAGTCCGATTCCCTATTTTAGTTTTAGCCATGCTCCTGGGCATAAGTGCTAGCTGCCTCTGCGCAGCGGGCCATGGTGAACGTCAGAAGTTGATCCTCAGTTCCATGGGACCACTTTCCGCGGGTATTGCCGCCGAAATCTGCAACGCTTCACTGACCACCGAACCTAAATTGACTCCCGATGCAGCCGCGGAGGAGGTGGCTAAATTGGGCACTAAATTAGGTGAATATTTCCAGAGGGAGGGGGGGTTAGACACTTTACTTCGCAATCATAATCAAAACGCAGTTGGTGTAGTCTACCGGGCCCAAGCGAAGCTTACTAAGGAGCAAAGGTTAGCCATGTCCATTAAGCTCTTTGCCAATCCGCCATCAGAAATGCGGGACATCCTCGTAAAGGTTTACGGAACGATGTACCGGGTAGAAAATAAATCACATTCGCGCCGGGCAAAAATGGGAACGTGGACTTTGGGCATCCTTCTGCTTTATGCCTCCTATAAGGCACTTTGGTACCTCAATTCAGATTTTTTCTTTGTTGATCATCCAAGTCTAAAAATTGTGGCGGTCTTGCCGTTTGCCTATTTTTTAGGCGTGAAGAGGCTGCAGCAAATGTCAGAAACGGCTCTTGATGGAGACTATTTTGCGGACCTCTGGAAAATATTTTTGCAAAAAGCCTATGAAGGAACCGACCCGCAGTTGGCTAGCCAATTACTTTTGCCTGTTCGGGTAAATTTTGAATCAGATGATCAGACCATTCCGCTTGAGAACTTGTCTGACGCCGAGGCGGATGTGGCCGAGATACCTGTGGGTCTCGAAAACTCCCTTGATGAAAGAAGAAGACGCTAATTATGACCAAGCTTATCTATAGAGTACTTATTTTAATGTTTTTAAGTCCTGGCCTCTATGCGCAAACTCCACCCAGTCGACCAAACTGTGGGGCTTTTGCCGGACGAACGATATGCGTCGGTCAGCAAGCAGTAATGCGTGACGAAAGGGATGGGAGTCACCGCAGAATTTGGGGTTTAGTTTCTCAAATAGATGTTCAGCGCCAGATTGTCCGGGTGGATTTTAATGGTCACATACGAAGTATGGATTTTCATTCTGAGGATGTTGCGCATTCGCTGCGCACTCGGGAGGATGCGAACGGACATAATACTTACCGAGTCGGCATGGGGGTGACGGGGTGCGGTGAGGCGCAATCGGCGGGCAATAATCCGAGTTTGGGCATTGGCAACGTGAGATGTAGACATGAAAGTCCATTTAGCGGCCGCATTATTGGAGTTTTCCGAAATAGCTTTCAGGGACGAGAAGGCGCTCCTCTTTACGCAGTCCAAAATGAGCAAACCAGAACCCACAAGTATACTTTTTACTTAAGCCCCGTTATTACGTCCGCACCGGGTATAGCCTCCCTTACGGATCTACTTTTGCCGGTCCGCGACTCCGTTCATTCCGTGAGTCTGTCGGCACCACCTCACGCCACTGAGTTTTATAGACTTAGAATGGGGCCACACCAGCTTGAATCCTGTGTAAGGGCGTGCCAGTTGGATTTCCAAAGTAGTGGAAGGTGTCAGGCCGTGGGTTTCATCCGGAATCAGCAGTTCACCCAAGCTGAGTGTAGGCTTTTATCTTCCGCCGATGCCTTTCTGATGGGCAATGTTTTTTCCGGTCGGGAGGAAATGGCTAACTACCTTAATGGAAATGGTAACAATGTAATTCCACTTGATTACCAAAGCTGGCAATTCGATCGAGCGGGTGGAACCGCATTTGATATCGTATTCTTTCCGATGCTTTCAGTTCCTACTACCTCCAGTATTAGTAACTCGTTTTATGCAGATGAGGGTGTACCTAATGATTTTTTAGGCAACCACATCCTTTTTCCTGCCATCTATTTAAGAGTTTTTCCGATTCAGATTCACCGATTGATTGACGACGAAATTGCCCCTACTTTAGAAAATTATCAAATTGTAACTTCGGGCAATTTGAGTATCTACTCGCCGCCTTCGAATCATCCGTACGTTCACAATACGAATGAATGTCGCGATGCCTGCAACAATGCCGGTACAGATTGCGTTGGTTTCCAAGTAGCGCGCGTACCATATGTCAACGCTGACCTTGCTTCGAGACCCTTAAGGCCCTACAGCTGCCGACTCGTTAAGGATGCAGTTTTGGAAGGGTACCCTAATCTAAGGCATGCTGGTCAACTTCCACTAGATAGATTAAATTTAAGCTCCGAAACAGGCCTAAATCACACGGTTTTTGCGGCTAAACTTTGCATCGCTCAAGGTGCGGTAGAACGGCATAATCTTTTTGGTGCTTCTAGTTGTGGTACCCAGGCGCCGCCCAATAGCCAACCCGGTGTTTCAACTTCCCCAGGCCGCAATGCAGACCTATCCGTACCGGCAGCTCCTCCCGTCTGGCGTTTCGTCAACTCGGATATCGAAGGCTACGACAAAGGTCATTTCGCCTTTACCGCGGCCGAAATGAATGGAGTAACGGATTTGAGCCACGCCGAAGCTCTTTGCCGTTCACGCTGTTCTGCCCAAGCGCTTCATGCTTCACCAACTAATGCTTGCAATGCCTTCAGCGTTCAGTTGCTAGGTACGCGTTCGCAAGGTCGCAGTCTCTGCTGGATTAAACACCTTCCTCCGGCCTCCCTTTCAACGGACAATGAGAATCGGATCATACCAACCCCCACGATGACAACGGTATTGCAGAATTCCTCACTCACCGTTTTGTTGCCGCTAGTCCGAAGTAATTTAGCGGTTGACCTTCTGGGGCGCTGTCAAAGTTGTAGCAGTAGTTCGGCCCCGCATCGGATTCACCGCAATGCTATATTTAACGGATACGAATTAGCGCGGCGTCAGCTTGTCCGGCAGCCACGCTCTACAAACGTGATCGATCAGTGCTTAGCGCTTTGCGCAGAACGAGCCGTGAGCGAAGGGTGCAATACCGTGCGCATCACCCAAAGCTCCAGCAATGGTTTGCTATGGAGTTGTATGTTGCAGGCAATTCCACCGCTCGATCAGCGACAGCCTCGAGCGCTGCCGCAGAACAATCGGCAGATTGTATTTACGATCCAATAACTAGAATCGAGGATTTATTAACGCCTGGCATTCCGCAATGAAGCTACGGCGCGGGTAATTTCGGCGCGAACATAATTCCTAAATTCATCGAAGGCCTGCGGCGTAAGGTTCCACAGAAAATCAACCGGCAGTAATTTCAGAACAGGATCCTTCAAAACTTTTTCGGCTAAGCCTGGGTAATTTGCATTCGTAACCAGTACAAAATTTTCTGGATGGGAAACGCGGTTAGCAAGTAATTCTGCGTAATAATGAACGAGATCCCATAGGGTCTCCAAGCTTAAATTACCCAATACCATGTTGGAGCAGGAAGGGTTTCCCTTGCATATTCTCGTCCGTATGTCTTCAAGCTCCCGGTGCGCCACCAGAACGTCATCTTGATCGTACTGAATTATATGAGCTGCTTCATGAGTTAATATATAGCCTAGTGCTTCTGGGCTTTCAGAGCCTTCAATTCCAAAAATAATTCTATTTCTATGGTACTCGGCGGTTTTTCGTACCAGCCCTCGCACAAACAGAATTTGCGTGCGGCGTGTTGCAATGAATTGTAAAGCTTCCAGCTGCTCGGGCGAAAGTGGCTGTCTCTCTAGGCTTGCATAAATTCTCGTTACCTTATTTTCCGGCTCCGATTCAAATGTGTGCACAGTTTCGTCTATATCGCTCCAACGTGTGATCACCCTTGAATCCGCCGCATCAACGACTTCGCTTTGTTGCCGCAGCTGCTCAAAAAGCGGCAAATCCGGTTCCTGTTTCGTGGATGTCCTTACCGAAGCCGAACCGGTGAGGAAAATCCGGTCACATTCCGAGCGTGCATTTTTAGGCTCAGGCGTGGCCCAAACCATGGATATGGAAGAAAAGAAAATTAATAGAGTTATGCCGCGAAGCCAATTCACAGAGCAATTCGTTAACCAATTCGGAGCACTTGTTCAATTATAACTATAAGAACGTCATACGCTGCCCCGAACGGGTTAACACGAAGATTACTCTTGGGGGTTGCGAGTGCAGAGTGCCCTTATCTCGGGAGAAAGCTCTCTTACAACTCCACTGTTGCCCTCCACAAAAGATTCGGTAGCCGTGCCAATATCTACCAGCACTTCTCGCCCGGGGTTCAAGTTTTGCGGACCTACTTGCGGTAACTCGGCAGGGGTAGAATGAAATGAGATGTAGCGAAGGCCCATGTTAGAGTTCGAAAAAAATAACCAATTACCGCCAGGCCGCTCCGGGGACTGAAGCTGCATGGTTCCGATCACGCTGTAGGGCACAAGACTATGGCCAGGCCTCCACTGGCCGCGCCAACTGGCTTGCAAAAGTTCCAACCTAAGATTGAAGTTAAAGGAACCTTCATCCCGCTCCCGTGGACGATAAACTCCTTGGCAAGTAAATGCGGCCTCTGAACTGGTCGCGTTGGCGGGACTTAAAAAATACCGGACAGGAATGAAACTAAATAAAAATGTAACCATCAATCTATTTAAAAAAACTAAGTTCATAAATTAACTCTCATTTCCACGGAGAAACTTATGAGAAGGCTTTTCAGGAAGTGAATGGAGTCGATGGCAATAGCTTGCGCTAAAGAAGGACCGCCCTCCACCTCGAAGAGCCAATCTCATATGTTAGGGCTTAGCAGTGCGCTCGGACTCAGAAGAGGACCATCCTCTCAATACCGTTGCGGGTCAGTGCTGGATTCTCACCAGCTTCAGCTTTTTGCTAAGCTTTTAACAAACGTGATGCTCTCGTAGCTAGAGCAGTGCTCAGGCGTCAAGAAAAGTTTTCTATTCGAAATCCTCATCGGAAAGTTTAGATTATGGCAATCAATCATAACAAATCTAGTGCGCAGCGGTGTGCGCGACTGTTTTCCTTGAGTACCGCGTATTTTGCTATGAATTCTTCGATCTCGTTGACGGCAGCTCGGCCTTTGGGGGTTTGAGCTTCGGCCCGCATTGTTTTGGCAGCATCGAGTAAATTATTAAGGGCGATAATTTCTAGTTTGAGCGGCAATTCGATGATCACGGATTCCCGGCCTAAAAATCCGTATTTAATCTGATTCACGGTGAAACTATTTAACTGTTTGATTTGTGTTTGATACCGCGCTCGAAACTCAATCACCACTGGAACCAGGATGAGTTTAGCAACTTCTTCGCTGCTTAAAAACCGGATACGGGAACTAGAATTTTGCCAAGCTGCGAGATAATGGGCCAACCGAATCCAGCCGATTAGGGAATTTTGAAAATATTTATCAACTTGAGGGTGACGGGATTTGCGAATGACAGCAGCTTCGCCCATAAATTCCGTGCTGGATATTGTGCCAAAGTAATCCTGCACAAGGGATAGCAGTTCTTCTCGGGTGTCAACGCCGGTGCTAAGGTTGCGCTGGAGTAACCAATCGGCTAGTAGGGGAATCTTTATGCGTGGCAATACCTCGGTATTATCCGCGTCGCGCTTTTCTATTAATTCGGTAAGTGGTTGTTGCTCCTTTTCAGATATAAGCAAAGAAAAACGACTATACGATTCCGCGACAAATTCTCGGCAAAGGAAACTTAGAAGATCGACGGTTCTCACATCGAGCACGCTTGATGCGACTAGTTTCAAAGGTGAAGGATCATCGATGGCATAGTTAAACAGGCCGCGTTTTTTTTCGGAAATGAAGTGAAATAGTTGTTCGCGGGACTGGATTTTGCCAAGGACGCTCAGCAAAGCTAAATTGATCCTCCGATCGAACACCGGCGCAGACCCATATTCAATTCGATTAACCGTATTTCGGTGAGGATACTGCAATTCCGAGTAATGACGAACAAATTCCACCACCGGAAAATTTCGATAAATTACTGGATCGCCATATTCTCCGCGGAGCGGGTAGGGACGATGATTGATTTTAATTTCATAGGATCGTCCATTGGAATTCGTAAAAAAATCAATCGGTCTGTTGAAATTAATGTCTCGATCGCGAGTCTCTTCAGGAAGGCCCAACCCTACTCGAATCATGGGCATCCAATTATTAGTTGTATCAGCCTGGTCGGAGGTCGAGTCCTCTAAAAGCAAAGTGGTAAGGCGGTCGATGATTATCTTGTCAGACCGGGTGGTATCATCAACCCGGGGAAGTGGCGGGGGAGCTGCCATCGCGTTAAGGAAGGTCATTTGGCCGACTAAGTAAATGACACTCGGAATCACGAAAAGTTTAGATTTAAAATTTGGCATAGACTTCAAGGTGACCTACCAGGCCTGGGGCCAACTCACTATTGTAAAATTTTCGGGGTAAAACGTCATAAATAAAAACTGTTTAGTTTTAGTGTGGGTCATGCTAAAATCCCCAGATGCGAAAGCGTGCCCGCTGTCCTAAACTCTTACGCCTATCCTGGGCGGGCTTTTTTGCAGGCCTGGCTTTAGTCCTTGGGTTTCACACTTTTGCCGCCCATTCGCTGTATGCCATGAACTCGAATTCGAGCCTTGCGTTACCTACCGCCGCTGAGTGTGATCGCCTTTTGGGTGGCCTTGGTGAAACTCTCGCCGGACGCCAGGAATTTACCCATATTTACGACCTCCTCCGGATCATCGGCGAGGATGGCCGCTCGAGGGTTTTGCCTCCTTGGCTCATAGGGCTTGAAGACACGATCATTGAATTCTATGAACATTTGCCCCGGGATAAAAGCGCTGCTTCCGCCCAAGTTACTAGGGGCCACTTTGAATCTTTTTGCCAGCGCTGGGGTTTTAATCCGGATCAAGGCATCATGGTGCTTACCGTGTACGGCATGAAAATTTTTGAAGTCCATTCCGACATCTCCGGATCAACGGATGAGATAAAACGTTTTCTTTCGAACTTTTATTTTCTGCAATTTTTAAAATCATCCCATCCGGCAGCGCGCCATCATGATTTCTATCTCAAAAACGTCGGTCGAAAGTCGGTCCCCGAAATGGCCAACGAGCTGGGCGTTTCCATAGGTGTCGTTTACCGTGAATTGTACTTGCTACGTATTTCAACCGCTGAAGTTTACCGCAAATTACGTGAAGACCAAGCCGAAGGAAGGCCCATACCGGCATTGAGTCCACAATTTTTGGAGTTTGTCCGCCATCACCTTCACGAAGGCGCACCTCGGGGCGAGAGCTGGGATAGGTCAGTAAGTTACGAGGGCCAAGTCTATAACGAAACACAACTCTTAGCGCACCTTCACGACTTAGACTTAAGCCATGCCCAAATTGCCCAGATTCTTTCATCGCCTAGTGTGGTTGTAAAAGGATCGGCCGTTGTATTAAGAACACCTAGTGCAGTTCGGCATAAACTCACAGCAATTGGCCTAACGGATGAAGTGCGCCCTCTCCTTAAACCCGACGTGTTTGATGTCAACTATGGTTATTTAAAGATCAACGGACGGCTTCAAGAACAGACCATTTGGATTTACTTAAGAGATCATCGTACTGATTCGGCCCACCTGATTAT
This sequence comes from uncultured Oligoflexia bacterium, assembly GCA_964475985.1. Classification (GTDB taxonomy): domain Bacteria; phylum Bdellovibrionota; class UBA1018; order UBA1018; family CAYHWW01; genus CAYYYP01. The sequence continues at coordinate 7,655 of CAYYYP010000067.1, forward strand.
AAACAAATTGAATGTGAGCTTTGGTACATTAAAACGATTTATCATTCGCAATCGTATTGGATTCATGGAACATGCTTCGCTGATCTTGCCGGGTATCGGGCCTCAATCCCTTCCGAGCGATTGGGATGGATTAGTAGAAGAAACTTCTGTCGTAGAAAGCGCAGTAAAGAAGACCCTCGAATGGTTGAAACGAAATCCTGGACAACTCCCTGGGCGAAACACTCATTTTTTAAATGCGCCGCCTGAAAGTGATCCCACTCGGGATGTGGTGGGGATCCGATATCTTGAAGTTTTTGGCGCCGTTACCTGGGCTGAGTTCTGGATTATGTTTAAGGAGCGGGCGATCGCTGAAGGTATTCCATTTTACCTTCACCGAATTAAATTCCCCAATGCCTCGGATGAAGAATTAAATGTTTTACGTCCACATTGGCAGGAAGAAGCCCTTGAATTGTCCGTAAAATATATGGAGGAGGATCGCCTTCACGGCGAAGAACTTCATCCCCGGGCGACGTGGCCATGGGTCTCTCCCACCGTAAAACACCGACGAATTTCATTTGTGGGAGTTTCAGAATTAACCCAAGACGGCAGCGTAATTCCTATTTCATGGAGCCGAATGGCAAGCCGTCCAGAACACGGCCGTAAAGCTGGCGATGAAGCCAAGAGCGGAATTTTTAGGAATACTTCCGAATATTTCTTAGCGTTATATCGCTACGCAAATACTCCGCAAGTCGCAGCCCAGAGACCGTGGCTTAAAAATCTGCGTCTACTTGATGCCCCACTTGATTCCGATCTTGTGACTCCAGAGGTCCGGGAAACCTGGATTCAGGAAGCTGTAAGAGATGCCCTACGGTTTACGAGAAGTCAGGATACGTTCATCCCGGCTGGCGTACCGGTCGCAGAGGCCGTCAATATAACCCCGGGGCGGTTTTTTGGAAGTGGCCGCTATGCCGAGGATGGTTCGACTCACAACTGGAGAGTATTTGATTCCTACGCCCACTTTTACCGGCGGTTTTTTGAACTGGATCAACAAGAACCGCTTGAAGGCGGGCAGTTTCGAGTATGGTGGATCTCGCTTAGCGAAAAGGTTTTTGGTTTGTATGAACCAGGCTCTGAGATGAGAAGCGTCCTAAAGGCGAAGTGGAAAGAAGAGTGCCTTGAGTTGATTCTTGATGCTTTTATCGGAGGCCAAAACGTGATGACACTTTTAAGCGGCCCTCGGAATGATTTCTGGCGCATGAGCATTGGTGCCAGAAACCGGCTACTTGGTATTTCTCCGTACAATACCGACTACGGAATCTTTACTGGCCGCAGAGAGCTGTATGAAACCTTGCTCGCATGGCTGCGGCCTGCGGCGCCGGAACAACCGGAGTCCATGGCCGGTAACGAAACCTTGCTCAGGCTCCATCAGCGCTTAATCGAATCTGTGCCGGGGGCTCGGATTAACGAACTTATTCAGCAGCTCGAAGCTGGTATTAGGCGGGCGGAGTAAACTGCGAGTGATTTGGGGGTAGTCCCATAAGTAAAGTATTTATATTTATGGCTTAACCAAGAGCCACCGATCAACTCTAAACTTTGCTCTTCGTCTGGGCGGCATAAGCTGCCGAGTCAACAAACCCCGTCGCAATTCCGAGCTACAAACAGACGATGAAAACATCTTTATCGCGACGCACTTCATATTTTTTCCCTGTGGCAATTATGTTTTTGATCATAAAAGCCCAGACCTGATTTGCCGGGATTTTTTCGTCTTTGCCAGCAGGTTTAGAGAGATCCACTATACCAGGTGAGGTTTACGCAGAATTCATCCGCTTGGGTTTCAAGCCTCCTTATTTCAGACTAAGGTTAGATATTTTTCAACGAGCCCTGGAAGTTTCGTGCCGGGCAAACCCTCAAGCTTGCGTTGAACAACTTCATAGGGCTTTTGAAGGGATTGCGTCAGATGATGCAAAGTGGGATAGCTACCAAGCCGTTGCACAGGTGCTGGGCCAAGTGCTTTTGCGACAAGACACATCAAGCTTAACTTCGGACCAAAAAGCCAGGGTCTTAGATTTTCTAACGGAAAAGAGCTTGATAAAGCCCCTTCCTGGCCTTTATGAAAGCATTTCTCAGGATCAAGCCCTAATGGCCCATTTGATTGAAAGCTTTAGGTTGGCGGGTCAGGAGGGCACTCTTTGGCGAGAAGAGAATATCCTGAGAATTGTTGGCCCTCATTTGCAATCTCATCCGGGATTTGATCCGCTTATTCTTGCCTATCTTGAGAACCTGAAAGGCAACATGTCTGTATTGCGGGGTCTTTCAGGTTCTGTATTTCGGCCGGGCGCCCTGAGAGAGAAACTTTTTGAGCTTGCGAAAGCAAACGACAAATTCGCGACAAATGTGTTGCAGGCCACGGCCCAAGCGGATGGCGCTTTCCGAGAGCAGTTCTTACGGGCAATACCGGCGCGCCCGGGCCCGGTTGCGACCGAAAGCAGTGATGTAGCTCGTGTGGCCACTGATCCTGCGCTTCAGCAGAACCTGCTTGAAAGAATACGAAGATGGAAAGTTACCGATATCGGCGTGGGAGGGCAAATAGCTGCTCTGACTCCGGCCGTCGTCACTCAGCAAGATCTACAAAAATTCTTTTTGGCGTATCTACACAAACATAGAGGAAATAATGATTTTGACAGCGAAGACACGCTTTTTTATGCGGCAGAAGCGCTTAAGGATGCCATCGCCGTTCATGCAAATTTAATCCCTGCGGTTTTGCAGTTGATTCCCACGATCGCTAATCCCGGAGTCCAGATTCAGCTTGTAGAGTTTTTATACCCGCACCTTCGCAGCTCGCCCGAAGTGGAACGGGCCTTTGGAAGTTGGCTTCGTAGTGAGCGAATGAATGTACGATTGGCCGTCGCCGCAGGGTTTCGTAACTATCCGGTACCTCTCACTGCGGAGTTGGCTCACGAACTTGCTGCAGCTCTAAAGAGTTCCGTCCCGCAGATTCAACAGACAGCTTTTGATCTCGTGCGGCAATTTCATAGAGATATTCAAACCGCAAATAGCCAGGTCGTTGGATATCGAGACGCTGCTGTTCCGACTGGTATGTCCTCGACACCTCAAATTTCTACCGCTTTTGCGGACGAAAAATTGCAGACGGCTTTATTAGACTACTCATTTAAGAACAAAGAGGCACGTAGGGAAGTCATGAGAATTTTGGCAGACATTCCCGGCGCTTCGCCACGGATACAAAGACGCCTCGACCGGCTTGCCGCTATGAATTATAAGGAAACTCACTCAAGTTCGTTCAAAAATTTTTTTCGGAGGCAGGCCGCGCATTTGAAAACGTTGACTCGCGCCACAGTAAGACCAAATACACTTCGTCCAAGCATTGAAGACACTGCATCCGCGGCGCCCGCCGAAACCCCGGTCGACGTAAGGCCTGCGTTGTATCAAGAAGTGGACTCCATTTTAGCTGCGCGGGCTTTGCGCGCAGGGGATGATTCCACCGGTCTGCGCGTTAATCCCACGGAAGAAGCGCCCTATCTACCTGCGGAAGATGTAGCAGAGTGGACTGATGCAGATGACGTGTGTATCGCAAAATCCCTGGCGGTTCGCTTGGGTGAATAATGCTGCACTTTAGAAACTTTCGAAAGAGGTTTCAATGACTGCAAATGCGCGAACGCTTTCATCGCGCAGACGATTATATAATCTAAATCTATTTAGATTCGACGGAATCGCACTTTTCGTATTTATTCACTTACACACTCAAACTCTTAGTGAGTTTTCTCTTTCTCAATTTTAATGTCTTTTTTTACGTCGCCATCCTTTTCAACTTTAGTTTCTTCAGTGATGGTGCTTTCAGATCCACTTCCGTTGAGATCTTTGTTTTTGCGGTGACGCTTTACTGTTTTGGTCCGTGAGCCAGTGAACACATTTTTAGAATGTTCTACCGTTGTCTTATTACTATTTTCGGCCGTGTCGTCTGCAAATGCAGGAGTCACTGCCAATATACCGATTATTAAAAGCATAGAAAGTTTCATGAATTTTCCCCTAATTTATAGAGACCAACAATTTGGTCCGCTATTTTTTTGACACCACCGTATCTCTAAGTATTGGTCAATGCGCTTCTAATCCAACCCCCAACCCCGTTCCCTTCCTAGCCTCCCACCCGCTCCAGCGAAGCGCCGAGCTCCCCCACGCCGTCTGGATTGAAACCGGCACCACGCAGGATTTTTCGCGTCTGGCGAGGCGGAGAAGGTGGCTCACCGCAAGCGCACTCCTGTCTCACTTTTAGTCACATATTGCAGGGCACAAGAGGTTGCCTAATAGGGCTCCGCCCCCAAAAATTGCATTATGCAATATTCATCTATTGATTTTGATTTCAA
>CAYYYP010000068.1:0-11757 GCA_964475985.1 uncultured Oligoflexia bacterium
GCATTGGGTGCACTATTTCTTTCCGACCTTCGCTTCAAGTTGTTTGAGGCCTGTGGACTATTTGTGCTCTGGCTCGTGCAATTTTTGCTGCCGAACGTGCGTGAAGAAGTGTTGATTGTGTACGTACTGTGGGCCGTGGTCTACGTCTTAAACCTCATAATTAGAAGGCATATGCCAGAAGCCTGGAAAGAATTTTACCATCTCCTACGCAGGGTTTCTCGCAAGAAAAGATTCAAAACGATTTAACCAATTAGGGTTGCGGCGCTTCTTTTTCCTTAAAATAAAAATGTTTGATGAGAAAAAATGCAACAATGGCAATGATCAAAGCAGCAATTCCGCCTTGGATCTGGTGAGCTTTTTTGATCACGCCCTCCACGTTTGAGCCAAAATAATACATGGAATAAACAAACGTAGGTACGGAGATGATGGCGGCTAAAAAATCGTAAAGGAAAAAAATCTTAAAGGGGAGTTGAAGGGTACCGGCAGAAAAATAAACGGGGGCCCTAAGCCCCGGCATGAACCGCGCTACGAAGATCAGTTTGTTTCCCCAGCGATGAAAAAGGGTTCGCGTTTTTTCCATGCGGTGTTCCGGAAGGATGCGTTTAAAAAAACCTTTTTGGGTGAGCTTAGTTCCGAAGTGGTGACCTAAGAAATAGATGGTCACATCGCCGACAAGCACTCCAATCATACAAACAAAAATGCCAAGCTTAAGGTCCGCAAGGCCAAGGTATGCGCAATAACCCATTGTGAAAAGAATGATGTCTTCTGGCACGGGCATACCAAGGCCACAGGCCAATAAAACTCCGAAAAGCGTTGCGTGAATGGCCCACCAAGGTTGATGGATTAAAAAATCAACAAGTGCTTCCATAGTATATTATGACTTAGCACGAAGCGATCAATCGAGCCCTATTTTCTACGCTGTTTAAAAATAGCGAACGCGTTGTTTTTCGTCATCAACCTGCGCAGTTTGCGCAAATTTTGTCAAAAATGTGACGAAACACATGTAGGTGCCGTAGCTCTGGAGCGTCTGGTCAATAACGCAACCGAAACGCACGTAGGTAGATCCGTTTTCGATGCAGTGCCGCTCATTTGCCACCCTGCATGCAACTGGGATGAAAGTTTCTTCACTGAAATAAAATCTGAAAATACATTCTTTGCCCGTTACGAAAGTGGCAAGGTTTTTGGAGTGGGCGGGGAGCTGAAAACTCAACCCTTCGGCGCTGACGTCCACCAGTTCTACGGCGCGCAATTCATCTTCTTCTGCGACGCAGTATACACCCAGTAAGTTTTTGAACAGAACACGCTCATACTTGCGGCGTTTCTCTTCCGTTTTGGCTTCGCGCACTTTCCCGAGATCAATCAATTTTGGCTTGTCAGAGTTTCCGTCCGTTGGATTCATTGAGTATGCCCTCCAAGGAACTCATCGAGGAAACCGAGCGGAACCTTAAGGGAAGTTTTCTGCCGGGCGAGGGAGGCAGGATTTGCCTATCTGTGCGCACTCCGTATTCCGTCAAGTATGTTTCGCCTCCGCAGATCAATTCCGCGCCAGGCGGCTGGTGTAAGGGTGAATCCTACGCTGTCAGCGATCCTTTGAACTACGGCTGGCGTCAGATCTCTTAGGTATTGCCTTATGGCAGGGCTAACATCGCTAAAGAGATGTGGAACTATTTCGGGAGGGGCGACTTTACCGCCATAAGGTTGCTGCAGCATATTAGCCTCGATCTCAGATCCTTCGTGAAAGTGATAAGTCATCAAAGCAAAATCGATTCCGTAGATTATGCCATCTGAATGAATCCAGTTGGACTCATGAAAATCACTGATTCCCAGAAGCCTATAGATGACCCAAAGATCGCTCAGTCTTTGCCGAATTTTCCCCGGAGCCACTTCTCGATTTTTGATAGCTTTTTGAAGATGTGTTTCACGAGCTGCGTAGGTGTTTTGTTCCGCCCTCAAGCGCCTTAAAAAGTCTTCGCCTAGCTCACCGGGTACAAGTTCCGTTAGCGAATATGGAGGCTGTATGTGTTTGCTCAATCTACTGGAAACGGTGTCGGAACGTATGGCGCCGTGCATTTGCTGAGAGGCCTGTGGGCTCAACCTTCGTAGAGCGGGAACATGGACTTCTGGTGCGTTTCTAAGAATAGCGCCGGCAAATTCCTCAAATTCAATATCGGCATGCTTAGTTGTTGCCCTTGCAACGAAATATCGGCCGTCGTTTAACTCAATAGATACGACTCCGCTGTGCGATAGTTGTTTGAATTCTTTAATATCAGAAATCTCAAAGCCACATTCTTCAGCAAAGGATAGGGCCGGTAGAATGGCGCGTGGGATGCGGGCAGATTTATTATTCGAATGATCGGCGACGAATGCCCGCAATGAACGTGAAAAACACAATTCGGCATCTTTTCGCTGAGCGGCTGGGCAGCTGTGGCTCGCGAAAAAAACCGCAATGAGGATCATTGAATTCATGACGCTTAGTGAGTTCGAGGTTTTTACCTCCGAAAACGTAAACTTAGATTTTTGTTGGGTTATACGGCTTAAAGCCATGGCTTTATATGCATCGGAATAAAGTTCGGTATTTTAGGTGGGTAAAAGCTGCTGAGGAGAAGGTTAAGTTATGCCGGAATCCCAGATTTGCAGATTCATACCGAATTCACGTTTATGACATTTCTAAAGTTCCCTTTATAATTGTCATGACATTTCTAAAGTTCCCTTTATAATTGTCATATGAGATATTTGACACCTTTTGTTCAAAGGGACCTAAAGAAAAAGATGATTTTGTTATCTGGGCCCCGGCAATGCGGAAAATCTACTTTAGCTAAAGGCCTTGCAGAACCAGGCGGAGTTTATCTCAACTGGGATATTCGGGCGGATCAAAAAGTGATCCGGGCCATGGGATGGCCGAAAGATGCTTCCTTAGTGGTGTTGGATGAGCTGCATAAATTTGCCAAATGGAAAAATTTCCTTAAAGGGATTGCTGACGAGTTCAAAAATAACCCGCCACTTTTGATTACCGGCAGCGCTAAGCTTGATACTTTCAAGCATCAGGGCGATGCACTTACGGGCCGATACTTTCATTATCGTCTGCATCCCATTGATCTTTCGGAGTCACGTAGTTTCCTTCGAGGAATGAGTGCTCAAGACCGAATGCATCGCCTCATAAAATGCGGAGGATTCCCTGAGGCATTTCTTGAGCCGGATGATGCCGATCGGCTCCGGAATGATCGTTTTGATTTAGTGCTTCAGGAGGATTTGCGTGATTTAAGCAAAACGAATTCCCTCCGGGGAATTAAACTTCTCATAGAACTTCTAAGGGAACGGGCGGGACAACAAATCAATTACGCGAATTTGGCCAGTGACCTCTCGGTTTCGCCGCCGACGGTGAAACAATGGATTGAGCTGCTAGAGCGTCTCTACGTAATTTTCTTAGTATCCCCTTACTCAAAGGGTCTAGCGAGGAGCTTGCGCAAAGAGCCAAAAGTCTATTTTTATGACTGCGCATCTGCATATGAAAATGAAAACGTGGGAGCTCGACTTGAAAACGCCGTAGCTTGTGCCCTTTTAAAGTATTGCCAGTTTCATCGCGATGTTCGCGGAAAAGATTGTCGACTACATTATTTCAGAGATCGAGAAAAGCGGGAGGTCGATTTCGTCATTGTTGTAGATCGCAAAGTTCAATGGTGCATTGAGGTAAAAGCAACGGATGATCAGCTGAGCTCAGCTTTGGAATATCTTCACTTGAGATTGAAGCCCATTGAATCTTTGCAATTAGTTTTTAACTTGAAACGCGAAAAAGAAATTCGTGGCGTAAAGATCAAATCCCTAGCGAGTTGGCTCGATCAATTGATATAGTCTCTAGCGTCCCTGTCCATTCCCCGCGGCGGTCTTTCTAAGTGACGTAGTTAAGCAGGTTTCATCAAGATCTGCATCCATACTCGCAGCCGCCTGAGAAACTGGAGTATCAGTTTCGGACGCTACGCGTACGCGGGAACGGTCAGATTCGGGGCTTTCGGTCACACCATCTGCGATGCGTACTTGCTGTGGGACGGGACGCCTTTGCAAGTCCCTAAAAATGGCTTGGTCGTTGTAGCGTTGCCATAGCGCCGTGTATTGTTCTGCGCGTGAGTTCAGTTCCTTGGCTAACGCGATGCGCTGTTTTCTGGTAAGGGGCACCAGCGATAACGCAATGTTTGGCATCACATTTCCTTGCCCAATGATTCTAGTGAGTGGAGCCTTTAACGTATTGATGACATGCCCAAACGTATTTAGTTTATAGGAACTTTCGAGGCCCCCACTAAATTCATTAAAAAACCGTTCAAATCTAGCTATGAATCGGAAGGTGGGGTGCTCGATGGAGGTGAGCCTATCCAAAGCTTGCGCAAAACCACGGGGGAAGGTCAATTCACGCAAAGCTTCAGGGATGTGGATCAGACGTTCAACATTTTCTAGGAGTGCCATCTGATCGAGTTCGCTTTCTCCGAGGGCATTTACGGTGACTCCGTGAAATGAATCAAAATGGTCCATAACTCTGCGCATTCCATCCCGGAATTCGATCTTGTTTTCTGAAAGGGCATCTGGTTGTCCTGCACGAAAATGCGTCACCTCGGGCACGCGTTCGGCTTCAACGAGCCGGTGATATCTTTCGATGGACATCGTTACCCAACCGAGAAGGGCATTGACCTCACGGGTCGATACCCCCGTTAAATCCCCGGACAATGCAGCAAAGGCGCATTCCACCGCCCGATCGTGAAATTTTTCGAATTGTGAACCTGCCGCGTAAGGCATCCTTAGAAACTTGAGCAAAGCAGTGATTTCCCGCTGCGGAATGGGATCGCTTGATCTCAAAAAGCCTGCCGTCAAAAACGGAAAGGAATGATTCAAAATCCCTAGGGACAACGTGTTTTCGTCAGAATTTCGTTGGGGCCTACCCGTCCAAGAACTATTGCTTCCTGTCTTCTGCAACTCTTCAAAAAAGGTACGGCGTATATCTGGCTGGTTCAAAAGACGGGGAATTAATTCCCATGCTCCAGCGCGCGCAACATTAAGAGGTGTCGATTTCACCACCGAACCGGAAATTGCAATCCTGAAAAGTTCGGTGGTCACTCTTGCTAGCGACAAATTTTTTCCTGAACTTAGGGAGCTCAGTGCAAGGTCAGCCTCGACCGAAACTGCATTCGGCGAAATTCCTGCTAAGGCAAGAATAATTTTAATTCGGTCTTCAACGTTCCTATCGCCGCCTTCCTTGGTGTGATTCCATTGCTCGGTGAGGAAAGCAATTACGCGAGGGTCTTCGTGAAATTCAGCTAAAAGGGGTATAAAATCACTCCGCAGATGTGGATTTGTATTTTCAATTTCCTGGAGTAAAGCATCTAGGGCTCCGGGATCGTCCATATGTTCCAGCAATAGGGGTCGAATGTGAGCACTCATACTTAAGTAGTAAGGAGCCAATAGTCTGACAACATTGCCAACTCCCGCCAGGCCTGACCGAAGCGCTGCCAAAGCTGCTTCTCGGTTCGTGAGGGACGTTGAACTTCTTGAAATTTGCATCAGGAGGATATGAAGGATCGGATATGTAGGTACTGCGTGGTGAATTCCTCGTAGGTCTACCCATCGCGTCATGGTGCCAAATTGATTGCTACTGAAAATATCATCGCCATAATAATGGCGGTAAAAGCTCCTCGCGTGTACGCCAATGTGAGGTGCCAGGGCGCGTGCTGCGGCACCAGATATCTCCGGATTGGAATCAATCAACTGCTCTCTCCATTCGATACCTTGGGTTTCGGTTGGGAAGTCAATGGCGCCAGCTGCGTGGCAATAAATTAGGAAAAGAAGGGAAATTAAAACCCTGAAGTATCTCAACGTCCCTCCCTTCGATGTGCAGCTGCCGTATTTCCAAGTGACGTGTTTAAACAATTGTCATCAAGGTCTGCGTTTGGGGACGTGGTCCCAGAAGGCACGGACACTTCCTCATCCGGCGCAACTCGAACTTGCGTTGTTGGAGATGGTCCTCCGGCGGACACGCTGTCCGCTACTCTTACCCGCTCGGCATCAGGGCCTCTTTGCATTTCGCGAAAGGTTTTTTGTTCGTCGTAAGGTTGGCGCAAAGCCGCGAGTTGCTCCATGCGTGCGTTGATTTCTTGCTTTAATGCGCGTCGCTGTTTTTCTGAAAGAGGAATGGCTCCTTCCGTGGGAAGGGGTGACGTCGATCTCAAAAGATTAGTCCCGTGCAACCGCTCCCCAACAAGATTTCGAGCTCGAGTAAACCAATTTGATTCTTCATGGGTGCCGTGTTCATCAATAAATGCGCCTAATCTTGCAGCGAATCGTTCCGTAGGATGCTCGATGGCTACCAGTCGATCAAATGCCGCGGCAAAACCACCGGGAAATGTGAGCTCGCGCAGGCCTTCGGGAATGTGAAGGAGATTTTTGAAATTTTCCAGAAGCCTGACCTGTTCGGATTCGATTTCTCCTAAGGTCGTAAGATTCACGAGGTGAAATGGATTGTATCTTTGTAAGGCCACATGCATATCACGCATAAAATCTGCTTCTGATTTTTCGCGATGGACTGGTGGGGCCGCCTCCCTAAAATGTTTTGTTTCTGGCGCGGCTTGCCCTTCCAAAAGCGTTCGGTAGCGCTGAATCGGTTCCCTAAGGGATTCTATGATTGTCCCGATTTTTCGCCTGGAAATCCCACGGAAATCACCTGCCAGCGCCGCCATTGCACATTCGACAGCCTGCTGGTGAAGAAGACCTCTTTCTGATCCTGAGTCGTGTGGCCAACGTAGAACAGCGAGCAAAAAATCGGCTTCTTCTGCGGAAATCTGCGGCTTTGTTTGTGAGTAATAAGCTGTAAGTGAAGGAAAAATTTCCCGCAAAAGCATGAAAGATAAAAAACGTTCTTCATTGGTACGCAGATGGTCCGCCGTGAAAAAACGGATTTTTTCCGTCCGGCTTAATTCGTAGAGTAAGGTGCGCCTAACTTCGGGATAATGTATCAAACTCAGAAATATCGCTTCCGAAACATGTTCGGCAGCCATGGGACTAGGATTTTGGCGAGAAGCGATACTTAGGTGAAAAAGATCGAGGGTCAGTTGGGATAGGGAATAATTTCGTCTTTGTTTTTGTAGCACGGTATCGACGACCGCTGTGATTTCCGGCGAAGCAGTTTCATTAGGTAAGCCCAACATTGTCAAAAGTATCGCTTTCCGTGCCGCTAGTTGAGCAGGACGATTGCCGACGATCTGATTCCATTCGGACGTTAAAATTGTCACGACGCGAGGATCGTGGGCAATTTCCGCCAAAACTGGGTGAACTCGCTCCGGTAAATCATGGCTTCCCATTGTCGGATAGAAATCTAAAAAAGCTGCCAAAAAACGGGGAATTTTAACCAAATCGCACAATAACCACTGAGCGCGATGGTATCGGTCTGCCCGCGTAGTCCCAACTGCTCCATGATTATAAAAGTATGCTGTCATTGCATTCATAAGGGCTGCCAAATCTGCATCGGGTATTGCCCTCAGGATATTCGACACTTCTTGAACGGCGATAGGATTAGGATCACGACCTAACACGGGCAGAGTCATCCCTATAAGTTGATCAAGGACCGGAAAGGTTGGGACATCCCTCATGCCCCCTGAGTAGACAATCTGAGGGCCGATGTGCGCTCCTCTTGCGATGACCGCGCTGTCGCGGGTGTAATAATCCGTGGCCGGCATAAGCAAAACTCGCGAGAGCGACGCACTGGCACGGCCTCGAACCACGGCGTCTGGGCTGGAAATTTCGGATCGCCACTGGCGAATTTGGTCGGCACTGGGCCAATCGGTTGCGGCGGCACCGGAGGGTAGAAGTAAGAAACAGAAAATCGGAAGCAATGATTTCAGGTATCTCAATGTGGCCCTTCTCTCGCCATGCGATTCAAGGTACCTTCCAGGGATTCACCAAGGCATTGTTCGGCAGCTTCAGAATTTTCCGCTGCCTCAGAACTTCCGTCAGTGTTCGGTTCGACGGCAACGCGTACGCGAGCATTGTCGGCCTCTATATTATCGGATGATTCTACCGCGATGCGCACTTGCTCAGGTCCGGCCTCTTTTTGCATATCACGAAAAATTTTTTGTTCATCATAACGTTGCCTCAACGCAGCTATTTGTTCCAACCGCGCGTTAATTTCACGACCAACCATTTGGCGCAGCTTTTTGGAAATGCGCGGCTTACGTTCAGTAGGTATAGGCTGAACCTTTCCTCTGGAATTGTAGGTGTCCAGCCCTTGGCTTACAAATTCACGTACCGTCGAGAACCACCTTGAATGAGGGCCTCTGCTGGCCGGCTCGGCATATTCATCAATAAAGGCGCCAAAACTTTCGGCGAATTGGTCCGTGGGATACTCGATCGTAACTAACCGGTCAAACGCAACAGCTAAAGCTCCAGGTGCGGTGAGCTCACGCAAATTTTCCGGAACGCTGAGAAGTATTTTAAAATTTTCCAATAGCTTCAACTGATCCGTTTCAGATTCGCCCAAAGTTGTAAGATTGACGCCACGAAACGGATTAAACATTTCTAACGCTGCTTGCACCCGGGTCGTGAAGTCCATATCTGAACCCGCATGAGAACTTGCTTTCCTAAAATGAGTTACTTCTGCTCTGATTTCGTTTTGTCTGAGCGTGCGGTAACGTTGAATGGGGAATTTTAGAATTTCAATGATGGCGGACAGTTGACGTTTCGGCACATCATTTAGATCCCCCGTGAGCGCCGCCATGGCACCTTCAAAAATACGTAGGTCCGTTGATGCCTCTTTTACATAATGTGTGCGTAGTTCGCTGAGCCAGTAGTTTGCCTCCTCTGGGGAGAGCGGAACGGTAGATCGTAAATATACTTCTTTGAGGTCGGGCAAACTGCCGAACAAAAATCCCGAGTATAAAAAACGTTCTGCCGGGGTATGAATATGGTCTCCGGTTATGAAATGCAGCCTTTCCATTTGCCCGAATTCAGAAAACAAGGTGCGCCTGACTTCCGGTATGTACAACAGTCGGCGCAACATCACGGTTGCATCCAACCGGGCCGTTTCAATTTCACCTATTACCAATTTAAAAAGATCGCGCGTCAATTTGGAAAAAGAGTAGTTTTGAGTTTGTTTTCTTAAAACTGTGTCCAATGTATCCAAAATGTTTCTGGTCATGGATTGGGAAGCGAATCCCATAAGGACAAGAAGCAAATTTTTCCGAACTTTAGGCGTGCTGGGAAGTGCACCAATACCATTGTTCCAACCGAATAAAATCGCGTTTACTACTCTTAGGTCATGAATCCCTTCTTGTAATAGAGACTCAACTAATTCTATTGTATATGGCTGCCGTTCCAACGAATACCGGACAAGCGCATGGATGACGTCCGAGTCGCCCGACTGAAGACCCATTCTTAAAGCCGCTCGCGCAGCTCCTTGGGACGGTTCGGTATACCTAGTCGCCGCGGCCATATTTAAAAGGGAGTCCAATATTGGGTAGGTCGGTGTGTGGCCATCGCTCGGTGTTGAGTCCGGGTGTACGACTGCGGCTGGAATTGCAAGGATGGTGGAGAATGATCGAGCTGCAGCCTCGCGCACCAATGGGTCAGGACTGGAAAGTTGCCGGCCCCAAACCTGCCGTTCTTCTTTCGTAGGCCATTTCCCGGCATGGCTACTCGCAGATTCAAAGAGGAAAGCGCTAGCTAGCAGGAGTATGACGTAAAGATTTGGTGTTCCCATCTATCGCCGTCTTTCTGCCGCAAGGGCGGTTAAGGATTTAGCTAAACAAGCGGCCGGGTCTTCCTCTGCGGCGTTAGTGGACAAGTGCGTTTCTGTTGAAGTATCAACCCTCACTCGAGCGCCTTCACTGGTGGTTGATTCTGCGGCTACCCGTACACGCTCGACATCTGGCCCTCTTTGCATCGCGCGAAAGGTTTTTTGGTTCGCATGGCGCTCCATCAAGGCGCGGATTTCTAAAGTGCGCGTCTCGATCTCACGCAGAGCGTGACGGGCCTGTTCGGAGGTAAACGTTGCTTGTTTAGCGCGTGCGTTCTGCTCAGTTTTATTCCTTCGCAGAATCCAATCTAAAACCCTGGTGAATTTGCCCCTCTGATGACGCCCCAATGAAAGTTCAAGGTTTGAAACAAGTTCCCCGAACTGCCGCATGAATGCATCCGTAGGATGTGCAACTTGCACTAACAAATTTAAAGAAGCTGCAAAATCACCCGGCACGATAAGTTCCCTCAAATTGTCCGGCAAATGAAATTGAGCGCTTACATTCTTAAGGAGTCGTAACTGCATAGACTCATTTTCGCCAAGGGTCTGCAGGTCAATGCCGTGGAGTGGACTGATCCGCTCCATGAGAGGTCGCATGGAATCGATGAAGCTACTTTCCTCCGCAGTCAAGGAAGGCATACTGGGAGCGCGATATCCTTTCATTTCTACCGATGTATCGCCCGCGGGGGTACGTTCCGGACGCCTTGGTTACAGATTATACTGAACGCCTTGGTAACACTTTTTATAGTTCATTAATAAACGGGTTTTCTCCTGGAGTGAACCTCAAACTTTGGTCATCAAAGAAACCTAAGTCGTATTCCATAAATTTTACCAACCATATTCCATCATCTTGAGCATAAAGTCCTACCGGTTGATGTGCGAACGACTCTGAGAGAAAGACTCTTTTCTGACGTCCAATCGCCATTGCTCCGCAACCACTTACACTAGCGATTCTATCAGCGTTTGCGTAAGACGGGTCGGTTAGAATCTTGGGATAAGTTCTGGGTGAGGGTCGGTATATTTCCGATGGTGTCTGCATGTTTAGGGCGGCGTGAGGACGTATTTGATTATACTGTTCAACAAACTCATCTAGAACTTCCTGTTGTTGCAAAAAATTAGCTTTTCTGGTGCCCAAAACTTCTAACTTCAAAGTCTTATGAATCCGTTCATGCCTACCATTCTGTTGTGGGCAACCTGGTTGAGTGCGTTCGATTTTTATGCCCAGGCGTAGCCACCAAACGGAGAGTTTACTTAACCCAAAAAGTGCTCGTGAGGAGAATGGAGCCCCGTTATCCGAACGGATTGCAAGTGGCATCCCATATTCTTTAAATGCGAGTTCAAAAGCAGGGAATGCTTGCGTCACTTTGGTATTCGTCATGGCCTCGCAGGTCAGTAAGTAGCGGCTAAAATGATCAGAGATCGTTAATGGGTAGCAGTACTGCTTATTGCCAAGCAGAAACTCTCCCTTATAATCTATGCACCATAAATCGTTGGGAGCAGTGGTTGATCGAAGATGAGTGCCTTGAGCTTTATAACGGGCACGATTTTTTCGATTCGTAACCAAACCATTTTTATCTAAGATGGAATGAATAGTACTAATTACTGGCGTCTTAATTTCCGGATAGCGTCGCTTAAGAAGTTCAGCAATTTTAGGTGCGCCCCAAGACGGATACTCTCGTTTTAGCGCTACAATTTGTTTTTGAATTTCCAGAGGGGTGGTTTTTCTGTTTCTAACGGCAATGGAGCTTTTATCGTAGAGTCCTTGAGCTCCATGGCTCTGGTATCGATTGATAATTTTATGCCCTGTTTTTCGAGAAATACCGAACTCATTACAAAGACCTGCAATTTTTTCACCCTGAAGGTAGCGCGCTATAAACTTCATTCTCTCTTCCACAATCTTAGTTTCCTTCCAGGGCATAGTTTTCTCCTATGCCCAAAAGTGTAACCAAGGCGTCCGGAATAAACTGTTACTAAGGCGTCGATATGTTCAC
>CAYYYP010000069.1:0-11576 GCA_964475985.1 uncultured Oligoflexia bacterium
ATAGTGCCTCTAAGGCTTTTAGTTCGCGATCGTTGCGACTTTTTTCGAGTTCAATCATCTGACGATGGGCTTCAATAACAAGTGAGCTCGAGACAAGTCCTCGAGTAGAGAGCGCTTCCACCCTGTGATGACGTTTCTCAAGAGAAGCTGCGGGCATGGCGTCTTCTGCTAATGTTTCTACGGCAGAACGATAGACGCGTACTTTTTCGGCACGCTCGTGAGCATCTTCTTCCTTCAGGAGTTCAATATACCCTTCCGTTGAAGCGATGCCTTTAGCGGCGTAAGCTTTTCCAGCTCCATTGAGATTAAGAACGGGCAAGGAAAGATTCAGCTGAAAACCGAAGAGTTGGGATTGAATGCCACCATAGTTTTGCAGTTGAATCATGGGACCGACTTTAAATTCGGGCCAGGCGCTGCTTTTTGCCAGATCAAGATCTGCTAGAGAAAGTTCATGATCGGCAACAAGTCGACCTAGCCGAGGAGAGGGAAGATCTTTTGTTGCATTCTCTGCGATCGCAGGCCAACGTGCAGGGGCGCTTGGTAAGAAGCTTTGTATTTCCTTTAAACCATGCCCTGTGGCGATGTGAAAATAATGCTCAATTTCTCGTTCTTCTTGAACTAGGGCTGATTGCTTCACTTTGGTGTCTGATCTCGCCATCTCAAATGTAGCAAGGCCCACTTCCTGTTCTGGTGTTAGCCGAGGCCTTGTTCGGTACTGTGCAATGAGTTTTGAAAATGTATTGATGGCTTCTTGCAGATAGGATTTTTCTTTCTCGATTTGTTTCAATCGATAAAGTCTTAGTACGGTTTGAATCGTTACTTCTGTTTGTGCTTGCGTCACATCGGCTTCAGATTGCCGGCCACGAGCCTCAGCTTGACGAACACGCGCTGATCTTTTCCCGCCCCATTCAATGGGTTGCACGACTGAGATTTGAGTCTGCATCTGTTGATCGCCCAAGGTCTTTCCATAGACTGATTGCGCTTCAAATTCAGGGTTTGGAATTTGCTTTGCTACGCCTGGAAGTGCCTGAGCTTGACTTGCTGCAAGCCTTGCCCGCTTGACGTCAGGATGATTTTCCCGAGCACAGGTTAGGATGTCTTGCACTGTGGCGGGCAGTGGGCACTCGGGGTGGCTGCCGTGAACGTGGCCTAATCCCTCTTCGCCTGTATGCGCCTGATGGGTAAGGTTCTCGGCATATGCTTCTACGGTAAAAGCAAGAATAAGAAAGACTGGGAGCGGCAAGAGGTACGAAAAGCGTTGCCGTATCCCGATGCTTAAAAATTTAATTTTTTGAAAATAAAAGAGATTCCAAACCATCTAAGCTCCAAGAGTTGAGCCACTGAGGCAATGCTCAGCGGCTCAACGATATTATGATTTCGCCAAGTCTTTAGAAGAGAAGGCGTATTGAAAACACAAGCCATCCAGACTAGCGCTGGTCAATGTGAATAAAACTGACCAAGAGAAGTCTGTTGCGCTATGCGCGAGGGGGCCTGATCGGGTTGGAAACAAAAGAGCCAAAATAAGAGGTATTATTTGGCCACAAAAACTTTTCTTTAACTTGTGGAACTACAAAAGCGTGAGATGAGCCTACCGTGAAAGGGCAGTGCCCTAAATGACAATGGGTGCAAGTTTTAGATGCATCTCCGCTATTGCAGTCATCACAATGAGAAATTAGGTGGCTGCGATCGTCTCCAGAGATACCGTCACTTGCATTAGAAATCGACTGCACTTGGTTTGGCGCGGCGCGCAAGGATTGATTTTGAATGCCTTCAGATAGAAACTCGGCACCACTATCAAGGGTGTTCAAAAAGCAGATTGAAATTAACAATAAAGCGAGCAGCCGATGCATATTCATGAGTTTATAATGGATCGGAATAAAGTTGTCATCTATTAACATGGGAAAAAATTCCTATTAAGTAGACATCTGCGGTGAAAGCGCAATCACGTATTACCGCGAAGGAGTGCAAGACGCTGCACGAATCAAGGTTCGAGCTTCTGAAATTCGATTTTGGGGTAAAAACTCAATCAATTCCCCTAGGACCGATTGGCAATTACAAATTTGAGCTGAACTAGTCGTACACCGGCCAAACCATCTTTGCACTATCGCTTGGCTAGATTCTGTCATATTTTCATAGGTAACTTCTACAGAAACTCCTGGAGGCGGAGATGTTGCTAGAGCGATTTGCGCGCGATCTGCGCGCCATTCGTGATTGAGAACATTTCTTTCGTCCCGACTATTTCGGGCCATTTCGGCCAAGTCTCTTTCGTGAAGCCCAATATCCTCTCTAGAAAACCGTCCACTTCTTGAGTGTCGATTGTAACGCTCCATGCTTCTTTCGCATGCTTGTGAAGAACCCGACTCGTAACCAGCGGGAGCAGTATAAGTGCAGTTCCCTTGTATTTCCGCCTCCATTTCGTCCAACCTTTCCATATATGTCATATAGTCGGTCAATGAATCAGATTGAAAAGTCTCGCCTCTGCTCGCAGTAATTTCTGCAGCTTGGCGTGAAGTAGCCGAACTGCTGGTGCTCCTATCCGGTGCAATTGAAGTTGAACGTAAGCTTCCAAGCAATGCCGAACCGGTGCTCTCTCTCAATGAATCACCAGAGGGTCGGTCGTCCCCTAAGCAAGAGCTTGTGATTGCTGCTCGTGGTAGTTCTCTTTCATTGCGGGAGGTCACAGATCCAAACGCACCTCGAGGGATTTCAAAAAAAGTTACTCCTTCTGAACTAAAATGTCTGTTGTTCCGCCTATCCACTGGAAATAAGTAGGATACTGCGGGTACGTAGGAACCACCACATCGTGGCCGATTTTGAGCCTCTGTAATAGCAGAGTAAAGGCGCATTGACCCTGTTAGAATAGTTTTCTGAATCAAGCCGTCCAAAATTTCCATGAGTGTCGCTAATCCAGATTCAGTTTGAATAAGATCAAGGCTGATTTGCAGATGAGCGCCAGCGCAGTCATGAATTAATCTCATCCCATTTTGTGGAAGGCCAAGCAGTCGACCCGCACTCGGAAGACCTACAAAAGTAATATCTTGTAAAAGCCCCCTTAAGGCGGGCTCACCACAGATAAGAGAGGCTTCAGCTCGATTGCGATTCGCGCCCCCAGGGCAGTGCGCGTTGATATAAGACTCGAACCGCTGAGGAAATTCTCTTACCGCAAGTCCGATAGGAGCTGAGCTTCCAATACTCCGGCTTATACTATCTAGTCTGCAGCGAATGCCTTGATCCGCACACCAGTCCGCTTTGCCCTGTTTCAAAAAAAGACTCGAGATTCCTATAAAAAAATACACAAGTATGCGAGCAATTCGGGCATGGATGCGCATCAATGGATTCCCCTAACTTAATAGGATAAGATAGGCATGTACTAAAATCTATAGATCAAAAATGCCTATAGATTCGGCCTGATTTCACCAATAAATTCAATTTACCGAAGCAGCCGTAGTGAATTGGCAATCACAAGCAACGTTGCGCCCGTATCCGCAGCAATCGCAAGCCAAAGACTAGTGTGGCCTGAAATTGACAGACCAAGAAACAAAAGTTTTGTTGTCAGGGCAAACGCTGTATTGAACCAAATCACGCGTAAGGTTTTTTTCCCCATTATGATGGCATCTGCGATTCCCAAGAGTTGATCCTGCATGAGAGTGACATCTGAAGTTTCAATGGCGGTATCAGTTCCTGACGCTCCCATGGCAATACCTAAATTTGCGCTTGCCATTGCAGGCGCGTCATTGATGCCATCGCCAATCATCGCAACTGAACCGTAACGATCCTTTAATTCTTTAATTTTAAGAACCTTATCACTTGGCAGAAGGTCACCAAAAGCTTCATCAATGCCCACTTGTTTTGAAATTGCATCGACGGTGCGCTGATTATCGCCGCTGAGCATGACGACGCTCTGAATGCCCGCAGAATGTAGAGCTAGGATTGCTTGCTTTGCCTCTGTTCGAATGGCGTCTCCCAAGCCAAGCACTCCCATCACTTGGCCCGTGCAACCCGCATGGGGTCGATGTCCAACGATCACAACTGATTGTGCTTGATCTTCGATGGAGGCAAGAAGGGCTTCAAGGTCGGTTGAGCAGACGGCATTGTCATGAGCAAACTTGTGATTTCCAACGAAATAAAAATGATCATCAATGACGGCCTCGGCCCCGCGGCCACTGGTGGATTGGTATCCAATACTTTGAGTCACTGTAAGCTTTCGTGCAATTGCTTCACTCACCACGGCTCGTGCCAGAGGATGCGTCGAATGCATATCAATCGAAGCGGCGATTGAGAGGATCTGGTCTTCTGTATGGCCGTTCATGGAATAAATTTTAAGAATCTTAGGGACGCCCTCTGTAATGGTTCCTGTTTTATCGACAGCAAGTGCTTTGAGTTTACCAATGGCCTCAAGGCCCGCACCACCTTTGATGAGGACACCTCGTTTTGCCATTGCAGTGAGCCCTGAGACAATTGATACAGGTGTGGCAATCACCAAAGCACAGGGGCATGCAATGACGAGCATAACCAAAGCGCGATAAATCCAAGTGGACCAATCACCATTAAAAAAAATAGGTGGAATCAAAAGAATACCAACGGCAAGTGCGAGCACAAATGGTGTATAGTAAGTTGCAAACTTATCCACAAAACGTTGGGTCGGGGCTTTTTGCTTTTGAGCTTCTTCGATCAATCGAATAATTTGGGAAAGTTTTGTGTGTTGAGAGTCTTGAGTGACTTTGACCTCAATTGAACCCTCTTCATTGACGGTTCCGGCCAACACTTTGTCCCCGATTGATTTTTCGACAGGCAAAGATTCACCGGTGATGGGGGCTTGATTTATAGAGGCCCTTCCAAAGGTGACGATCCCGTCGAGCGGAATTCTTGCTCCGGACCTCACAAGTAGCACATCATCGACAGCTACTTGATCTATCGGTACTTCTGAATACTCAGGTGTAGAGTTCGCCTTGACGAGAGCCATTTCGGGAACAAGCTTTAGAAGTGATTGTATTGATTTTCGTGCCCGCTCAAGACTAAAGCTTTCCAAAAGTTCGGCAAATGCGAAAAGAAAGACGACGGCAGAGGCTTCAGAAAATTCTCCAATTGCAAGGGCCCCCACGGTTGCAATCATCATAAGAACGTTCATATCGAGAGTGAAAGTTTTTAGTGCACGAAATGCCTTCGGCGCAATGAGTGCGCCACCTAAGAGAATTGAAAAAAGGTAAATTCCTTTCTGTACGCTTTCTGTAATCAAATCAAAAAAACCTAAACCAAGGCCAGTTACCAATAAAAATCCGGATGTTAAAACCAGGAAACTGCGGCGATTGAATTTCGATATAGTTTTACCTGACGCCTCTGCCTCATCGACAGAAACACCGGTAGAATTAATTTTTTTAATAATTTCCTGACGTGAAACTTTTGAGTCATGGGTGATCACAATTTGAGCACTTACAAGATTTGGCTCAACTGCAGAAATTCCATTTAGAGATAAAAGTGCCTTTTTTATAGCTGCAGTTTCATCCCCGCAATCCATGCCGCTGACTTTAACGATTGTTTTCTGTAATTCTGTTGTTTCCATAACCACCAAATCTATCTATCGGAATTTAAGGACTCAAAATATTTTGGACACAGAGCGCCAATCGTCACAATTTATGAAATCGGTTGTTCAGAGTCTCTGTATCCGCGGGTTAGTACCACTTAATTAGGGTGAGCCAGATCGTAGCATTACGCTGCTGGCGTTCAAATTTAATCGATCAATATCTTTCATCGTAAATTTCTATATAAAATTGTCAAAGAACGGTACGCATCATCTTCAGGAAACAATACGCCGATGGGCATCCCCATCGTAGGAGTCATTAGCCTCAAATGGCGGGATGAACAGCCATGGTGGCATTTTACCGTGAGTTCCTGAATCGGAATTGGCTATGTGGCTACCGCTCGCAAGGAACACGTTCTTAAATCCAAGGTTCCTAATTTTGGGAATAAGTAAACTTCCTGAAATACCGTCACCAAGATTTTCGTCGATGAATACCAGTGCCTGTTTTTCTAAAATTGCTGACCCATCATTGATGAAGGAATTATAATCAGGAAAACTCACGAAATCGATGCCATGGGATGTGGCAGAAATCTCCCAGGTATCACGAATCATGACATCATCATCAATTAACACGTACTTGTTTAAAACAGATTTTATTCCAGCCGACTGCACATGAATTGGAAGTCGCAATGTCACAGCGGTTTCAACATTAATTTCTGATTTAATAGTTACCGTTCCACCGTAGGATTCAATCGTTTTAAAAGCATGGAACACACCAAGTCCGTGTCCCTTTGCTCCACTAAAGGAGAGCGGTGTAGTTCCAAGTTTTGCAAGAAAATCTTC
The DNA here is from genome assembly GCA_964475985.1 of uncultured Oligoflexia bacterium. GTDB lineage: Bacteria > Bdellovibrionota > UBA1018 > UBA1018 > CAYHWW01 > CAYYYP01. Next base: position 6,362 of record CAYYYP010000069.1, read on the forward strand.
ACTTATCCCTTTACCAGTATCTCTCACAATAAGCTCAAGACCACTTTTTTGGGCGGCAACATCTACCCAGATGCTTCCCTGCTGTGTAACAGCTTCGATTGAATTCGAAATAAGATTAGAAACAATGCGTTGAAGTTGTGAGAGATCGCCACTGACCACAAAATCATCGCTGTTATTTGTATATTCAAGATGAAATTCGATAAATTTATCTTTACCAATGGCAGTTTTCTTTTCCTCGATCAAAAGCTCGAGAGCAGAAACGATACCTTTGGTCGACATCTTTGATGAGGTGTTACTTATGATTTCAAAAGACTTACCTGCTCCGTCAGCAACAGCTCTGATAAAATCCCCAGACAATAAATCCTGAGAAATATCATCCATGCGGCGTAAGGCATGTTGAATGAGATTTTTCTTTTTCGTATCTACACCGCCTACTTCTCCAAGTAATACCTGCAGAGTTGATAGCGGAGAACGAATATCGTGAGCCACTTGTGACGATAACCAGAGGAGTTTTTCTTTTTGCTTGATGTCATCTTGTACCAAAAGCAACTCCGACTCTTTCCTCTTGAGGTCGTCAAGGCGTCGGTACACCTGATCTAGCTCGTCAATGCCATCATGGTAATCATTTCCAAATTCAGTCGAGGATGCAGAAAATAGTTTGCCGGGAAGCGCTTCAATTGGCCGAATGAGCCTTTGGGCAAAAGCCGCAACCTCGTTCCGAATGAGGGGTAACAAAATTATAGCCAAGATCCCGGTAAGAATTAAGAGGTAAAAGAAAGGCATTAGCGAAAGCGGCTTCTGCAGAATGAGATTTCCCAAATTCGTTTGATCTGCCCCGATTAAGGGATATTTTTTTGAGAAAATAATTTTTCCATTTTTGATGGAAAGCAAAGTTCCCTCTGGAGCAGTGTTGCCAGAATTTACAATGACTTCCCCTGTTGAATCAGAAACTATCGCTGTGGCCACAGTGCCACTTTCTGTCAGTGAACCTAGAAGTTTTCGAATTTGAAAACCATCCCCCACTTGAACGCTCTGGGAGAGATTTTGATGAATCGATCTAAAAACGGAATTCAAATTTGTAGAAACTTCACAAGCAAGAAAAATTCCGAATGCCAAAAACAGCACCCCGCTAAAAAGGCCCAGTATTTTAAGTGTTGCCTTAAAGCTGTGAACGCTTGCGAGTTGGGCAATGGATTTCACGCAGACCTCGCAGTATGAAGGACAGATTTCATCTCATCAACAAGTCGACGGCCAAATGCAGTGAATTCAATGTCGTCAACGGCTTTAAGGCCTAATTGAAAATCAAAGTTGATTTCTTGCAATCGTTTTTCAAAATACTTTTTCCTGGAGCCAGAGAATTTTTGCGCCGCAAGTCTTGTGAATTCGCACATGAACGTAAGTGCTGCCAGAGCGTGAAAACTCATAATCAGCGGTCGGTGAACTTTTCTAATTGCAGAATATACCGGTGTTGAAGGAGCAGAAACAAAAATGGGATCGGCGTACTGATATACCATCAATGCCTGATGGCCCAATTCATGAATGAGATTTATGGCGAGTTCCTCGACTTTAAATTCATCGGGTGTAGGTGGATGAGTAAAAATTGCACCTCGAAACCGATGATTGCTAATGCCGCTGCCCAAGTATCGCACCTTAGTTTCTGCTGACACCGGATCAAGTGGGATGACTTGGGTCACAAGCTCGCCCCACAGAGCCTCGCAAATCGGAGACGCTTCAAAAATTAGTGAAAGCGCTTCATTAGCAAGTGTATAAAAATCAGCAATGGTACATTCGTTATCATGGAGCACTTGGAACTCGCTTTTTGCCAAACCCATAGCTCCAAGCGGGCTTTTCTCCGTTGTTAAAAAACGGTGCAGATCCGTAAGATAATCTTTGCCGGGAAACAGGCTTGACGCCGCATGAAACGATGACTTCTGAGTAACGCGATCTTTACAGCTCATCCAAGGTTGGTATTTGGAAAAACTTTCACTAAGCGCATTACTCACATTGGTGACAGCTTTTTCGTTAAGCCTTCCATGAAGGGTAGAGATCCTCTCATTCGCAAGCTTTCAAGCAGGTCCTGCGCATGACTGAGGTAGCGAAGGACGCCATCGCCCGGCATCTGCAGTCGTTGAATCCGCCTGCACCGGCTGCACTTATCTCACAAATACGAAATATTTATGCTTTTGATGGAAGGGCTTTCCAGCACAGTCCTCCTTCTCCGTCCGACGAGAATTGGATGCGTTTGATTTTCCAATCATGCGGCGGTGCCGGTATGTTCAGTATTTTTTCGGGTCGAAACATGGAAAATGCATTTGCCATCAACTCCGAATGGCTTCCTAGGGGGCAAAACCTGGCATTTTTTGTGTGCCCGGCATTTTTGCTGAATTTTGATACCGTCAATCCACAAGCCATGATGCCCATTATACTCCATGAAATCGCGCATCATTTTGACCCCTGCGCCATCGGATCGCGAATCATGAATCGGATGGATTTTTCGCGCTGTGAGTTGCCCCAAACTGAGGAGGTTCAAGTACTGAATCAATTCTTTCAAGTTCAAAATTCGTTCATGGACTGCTTGTATGATTCGAGCGATATGGGTTCTGCCCAAGCAGGTTCTTGTGCCGGTCAACAGCAGTCCATCTCACGGCGCCAGAATCATTGCCGGGTCGCAGGTTCACAGGTACGACGCAGCACGAGTACTGACGCAATGGCCGAAGTAACAGACGCATATTTGAATGCAATTCATCCGAGCTGGCCTCAGTTTCACGAAGCTCAATGCGGAGCCAGGGCCCTCAGGGCTACTTCCGTTCAGGGCGGGCTTGGTTTTTGGTCCATGTGTCCCGCTTTACAAAATGACGGCGGCAACCACTTTAACAATCTTATGCGCTCCGGTGCGGTTGTTCCTTACATCCCTCATCGAACAGCCGCTGCTCGCCAAATTCAGACTATGCTGCGAAGGCAAAGCGCCAGACGGCTAAGGGAAGCCGGTTTCTACCAAGTTGTTCAAGCTCGTGAAGCGTTTGCGGATCATGTTGCTTCACAGGTTTTGGTTCAAGCTCTGCAAGACGAACGCCTGGGCTCCGTTGCGCGGTCAAGTTTAGGGCAGGAGGAAAGGGCAGCCGATGTCATCACTAGTTTTGCAGGCTTCTGCAGTTTCCAGACGATTCCCGATGATGCTCATCCGCATGCGCATTTTCGCGTTTCAAATTTTGCCGGATCGGCGTCGGTACGAACTGCTATTGGTTGTGTGCCGATTTCTCCACCGACACTTGGGCGAAACCCGGGAGCTTTTCCTGCGGCAATGTGCAGCATGAATAGGTGATGCAATGAACTTTTATTGGAAAATTCAACCGGCGGCCGTGATTTTGACCATGATGACGATGTTTGTGCCTCTCGCAGAGGGGGTGCCCATTTCCATTTGCCGTAATTTGCATGGATCGAGCGACTGCATTGTTCTAGAATCCTCGTGCAAAAAGCAGCCACTACGAACATTGGATCTGCGAGCTCATATTTGTTATACAAAAATGAAGCAGAATGACTGTGGAAGCTTCAGAGCAGAGTTATTGCGCCCCCTTGTTCAAGCAAAAGGGCAGCGCTTTGATCCGTCATGCAATGGCTTCACCTTGAATACGGATAATGCCGCTGTCGCTTCTTGTATTGGAGAGACTTCAAAAAGAGCTGAGGCATTATTTCAGGCTTGGTCTATGGCGCAAAGGCGTTGTGCAGGCGTGAAGTGAAGCTTTTTTTTCAGATCTTTTTATTTTTGGGCTGTCTAGTCAATCGGATACCAGTGCTCTTTTTAAATATTACGTAGGCCCAACACACAGACCCAATGGTTTTATAGTCCCTGAATCCTATAATTCCTACCTTACCGTGTGTTTTCTCCCCTGCACGCTCTGCCGCACAAAGGCCTCACTGGCTCCTATGGTATTGGCAACCCGCTCAGAGTTCCCGAAACGAGTCATCAATGCCATTAGATCGGCCTGGCACAGCGCCTTTGGTTCAGACCACGCCTCAAACTCCACCACAACCACTACTGTTCCGCCAAAGAAGCCGCCAGGGTGTTCGTCTACTTTCCAACTCTCCGCACCATTTTCGCTCGATCTCGCTTCGGTTCTCTTCACTCGATGGTGGGTGATTTAAAAAAAATGATTAAGGCGGTGGACACTGTATGCTCGTCTTCCTAGGTCGGTAGCAGTTATGGTTTCCTGGTCTATGTTTCTGGAAATTACAACGAGGCCTTCGTTAGACATTTCATTTAATGCCGCGGACCAGAAAATATATTTATCATACCAGGGTACTAGGATTTGTCTTTTTAAGGATTTAATAGGGATGCCGTGTTCATGCCCTTTTTGTATTAATATTTCTAAAACTCTGCTTTTTAATCTTGTTTCCTGCAGCGAATTCCCAAGAACATAATCCTCCCAATATGAAAGAATCCGTCTGCCATATATTGTTATTGAGAAAAATCTAAGTGGACGCCCTCCTCTGCGGGCTAGAACTTCCTCTGAAGAATCGTCATAGAAACTTAAGAGGCCATCGTCCGCGAGTTGCCCCAAAGCACGGTAGATTTCGATTCCACTGCCCTGTTCGCCAGAAAGAGTAAAAATTTGAAGGCTAGACATTTCGGTATCGGCAGTACTTAGCATTTTTAAAATAAGCGCCTTTGTTTCGTTCATCTCCGGTAACGGATTCGAATTGTTTGGTTGCCAACCTAAAACTGCTGCGCAATGGGAGAACGTCGCCGCATTAACATTTGGGAGCGCTAGGTTAAAAATCGCAAACACGATTAACAGACGAAACATGGGCGTTCTTATATCAATAAGATCTGATTATATATAGCGGCATTTTCGACTAAGCAGTATTCTCATCGATTCTAGAGCAGAAGCAAGTAGCTAGAATGATAGAAAAATATAAATTTAAATCGTTTATGATGGGTGTGCAGATCATTCGTCAACATAAGTCGTGCTCAGGAAAGTAATCAACTCTTTGGTCAGCTTGAACCTATATCTAAACTTCAACGGGCTGCCGTCAAACGTGCCGGAGACTTCGGCTAGCAGCTCTATGTCTTCACCGTTTCCTGTGGCTTCGATGGGCTTGGTTTGCAGATTGTATTTGATGCGCGTTTTTTCTAACCACGCTTTGATTGCGGTTAATCCCTCAAATTTAAGATCTTCGCCCGTATCGTGTACGATGGCGTTTTCCGTGAAGCATG
>CAYYYP010000070.1:0-11360 GCA_964475985.1 uncultured Oligoflexia bacterium
CCTTCTGTGAAGTCGAAAATTTCCGGTGCCGCCGCCGGCGCCCAAGGTTTGCCCGCGAGCATGGTATTTCAAACCTACATCATTATCGTAGCCCTTTGTCCGCGGATCTCCGTAACGATAAGCGGCCTTGTACCGATCGTTAAATTCCCGTTGAATTTTGGTAATGAGCGGCCCCAGTCCGGGCATAACTAAGACAACAAGACTGATCACCACCACGAGGAGAAGGACGTATTCGAGCGTGCTCTGACCGGCTTGCATTTTTTTTGCTTTAGTTCCCAAGCTTAGACTCCACTCTTCATTCTAACGAAGGAAGTACCAAAGCAGATAGCCTGAAAAAATAGCCACCCCGAAGGGTGCACGGCTAGTGTCATCGAGTTTTGGCCACTGTATTTCAAGGCCTGGGTTAAAGACCGAACGCACGAAGAGAAAAATTTGCCGGGTGAATTCTGAAAGCCGTCCACGAAAAGTCACAATGATGAGCGCACCCACGATGGTGACGCCAAGGATGTACTCGAGCAGAGCGAAGGCTTCGGTAAAACTAAGAAACAAACCTACCCCCATCATGAGTTTCACATCGCCTGCACCCATGACCCGGAAAACAAAGAGCGGAAAAAAAACTAGGGTCATGAGAAGAAGGCCCGAAAATGAATCTATCAAAGGATAGTTGAAGTGCACGCACCCCACACACGCCAAACCCAGGGCGAAGAAAAAAAGTGGGAAGGTGAGAAGGTTTGGAATTTTTGCTTTATGAAAATCAATGAACGCGGCCAGCGCCAGGGCCAAAAATAAAGTGGCGTACTTAAACTTCAATAGGGTTAAGAGAAGTTCATTGATAACTATTGTCCCACCCATTCACGTTTTCTTCGAAATTGCCGGTCTGCAGGCTTTTTTCAAGCTCCGCATTCAAATTCTTAAAGCCCGTGCGCAGCGTACTGTAAAAGCCGCTGTAGATGCCGATGGAAATGGCGATGGCAATACCCAGCATCAACACATATTCGAGTGTCGCTTGGCCGGATTGCTTTAAACCTATACCACTGCGCTGAATTGAAGACCGCGTCGACACAAACGAAATCCTCGATTAACCACCCGTAGTGAGTTCCCTATCGGCACGATCGAAAGCACCATCAATTAATCCCTTTAGCCGGGTTTCCATCTGTCCCTTCAGACGCATGATGATGAATGCGACGATGGCCAAGAGAAGAATGTATTCCGTGGTCGTTTGGCCGTCTTCCTCGGACATGAAGCGCTTCATTAAATTCTTAAAACCGTTCATGCCCTTTTCCCCGATGATTTGCATGGAGCACTCCCCCAACTACCAATTATAAATATTGAATGGTCTTTTTCAAAAGCATTTCGAAATATTTCGGTGGATTGCCCCTGCCGGTTTTGCCCAGCAGAAATTACCCAATGATTTAAGCCCGTGTTTTGGCTGACGCACCTACCTATACTGAACGCTAAAAGCGGCTGCACAACAAACTCACAATGCTTTGGTTATCTTCGCTTCCACGGGATCTCGCCATGGCGAGCAGGTTTTGGTTCTGCTCACTGAGGAGCTCATCCAAGGCGGAAGTCTGGCTGATCCTTTCACCAAAGGCCAAAAGATCCTCATCCTTAAGCCAAGGGTAGACGCCATCGCTGCAGAAAAGGATGAGGTCACCCGGCTCCGTTTGAAGTTCAAAAATTTCTGGTTCTAAATCCCTAAAATGGCCTAGGCCGGCCAAAGGAAACGCCCATTTTTTTTGCCAAACCGTAACTTCACCCGAGGTGGAATGACCACGTCCCCAGCCGCGTGCATGATTGTAGGAACGAGGCTTCAGCAATTCCACTACGGCACCTTTACGCACCAAAAATGCCTGACAAAGGCCAACGTTGGCGAGAATAAGCCGGCGTTTAAAAAGCATACCGCACAAAATATTCGCACCTGCCCTCGCGTTAATAGATAATTTTTCGTTCTCACCCACGAGCCATTCATTTGCAAAATGCATGGCATTAAAAATGATGTTCGCGTCGTTGGAATAACAACGTCGGTAAACGAACGGCAACGTGACCTCGGAATCCCCAAGCCCGTGCTTTACGAACTCTTGGGTTTTTTCTAAAATAGTCTTAGCCGCCACATCTCCAATATTTTGCCCGCCGTAAGCGTCAATAACGCCAAAAAATTTCATCTCAGGATTAGCAAAAAAACGATCTTCATTAAGCGGCCGTACGGAGCCTGGATGGGTGAGCCCGCCGTAGGCGCGAATTTGAATCTCTGGTTTCATTTAATAATTCTCCAGGACTTGATCCGTGTACTCATCATCGATTACGTTAGATGCCGGTGCACGCACGCCCGCCGCTTCAAGTTCCTGCGTGGCATCCTGGGGATTTTCGATGGTGATGAACCGATAATATTTTCTCCAACAACGGCCGTAGTAATCATCTTCCGGAACGGAGGCTTTATAACACTCAAGGTATTTCTTTTTCGCTTGGTTCAGGTCGCTTACGCTTTCGGCCATGATGGCCTCGATGTAAATGCGCTGGGAGCGCTCATGCACATCCCGTTGTATGCGTTTCATTCCTTCACGGCACTCGGTGCACTTGGGGTCGATCCGCAATGCATCGCTGTATTCCTGGCGCGCTAAAGTATAATTTTTTGCTTCGTAGGCGGTTTTTGCGGAATTGATATGGGGGTCCCGCTTGGATTGAAGTTCCGCTTTAGCTTTTTCAATGAGGTCTTTAGCCTCCTGAATGATGCCCGCATCGGTGCCCACGCCGGCCACCTCGGCCCACTTATCCATGGCTTCATAGTAACGCTCTTGTTTGAATAATACGTTACCTTCCTCAAGCACGTCCCGCATGATTTTCTGCATGCTCTCAAACTTTGCTTTTTCTTCGGCATCGGTCCTTTGTTTGGCCGCTTTATCATCTATGAATGATTTTAATTTAGTTACCAATGCATTTTCAGGATCAAGTTCCAGAATTCGCACAAAAACATTTTCCATCTCATCCCGTTTGTCCTGATCAAAAAATCCCTGGGCGATGCGTTCAAGTTCAACGATCTTCTTTTTACGCTCGTCGTCTTCTTTCTTACGTTTCTCTTCTTCTTCTTGAGCGGCTAAAAGTTCACGTCCCTTTTTTGCTACTTCCGCAAGTTCACGGGCGTCCTTGTAAGTGAAGTTGGGCGCAATGGCGAAAATTTTATCCAAATTGTTAAGTGCACCGTCAAAGTCACGGTGATTCATCTGATCCAGTACGATTTGGTAAGTCTGCAGTACGAAATCTCGTTTTTCTTTAGGCAATTGCTGGAAGTCCTTTTCTTGGGGGCTAATGCCTTTGGTGCTTTGGGATGTAGCTGCGGCTTTTTTTGCCGCATCGGGATCTTCATTCATGAAATCGCTTAAGGCCCAAAGCCCTAGGAGCAGGATCACGGCCACAATGCCTTGCCGGCCTTTAGGCAATGCCCGAAATTTTTCCAACAAACTTTTTGGCTTAGCGGGCGCTAAAACCTGCTCCGTTTGGGGAGGTGGGATTAGGGAATCGTAGGAGGGACCTGCCTCTGGCGTAGGCGGCGCAAAATCGGCCATCGGCAAATCTTGAATGACTTCCGGCTGGTCAACGTTTGCCAATTCTTGGCTATGATCAACCTGAAGAAAATCACCTTTTTCTTCTTGCGCCGAATAGTCTTTGTTCACGGCCTTGAAGGAAAATTCTGAATCCCCTACTTTAATCACGTCGTCGCTGGAAAGTTCATGGACGGAGACTTCCTCGCCGTTCACTAAAGTTCCGTTACCGGATTCCAAATCTTTGATGCTGTAGGTCGCACCGGTACGAACAACGGCGCAGTGCTTTCGACTCGCCTTTTTATCCGTAAGGATAACGTCACATACGGTTCCCCGACCAAGGACAATTTCATCCTTCGTCATTTCAAATTCTAGGACTTCGTTTTCCCCGACCAGGGCTTGCCCTGGTTTGAACGTGAGAAACACACGGAGTTTTGCGATGGCGACAAACGAAGTTTTTTCATCTTCGCTAACGGCCCCGGAGTCGGCCATTTCCGATCCCATGGCCTGGGCGAGCTCAAGTTCCGAAGGCGCTGCGGACGGCAACGCCGAAGCCGAATTCTCGGCCACCAAAGGTTCCGTCTTTGGCGTCGGTTGCGTAGCCGAATTTTTTTTCAAAGTTCCGGTTGCCGCTTCGACACTCATTTCATAATCGGCGATGCGAATGACATCCCCGGAGGAAATCATGGCGGACTCGCCAATTTCCTTGCCGTTCAAAAAAAGTTTGCCAAATTTGGTGCGACGCTCCAGCTGGATCACGTTCGTACGATCCGGGCTCTGTCCCTGAAGCGTTTTAAAAGCTGCGTGATTCCTACCAATGGCCCGGTCTTCCAGCCGAATATCGGAGTCGGAAGCCCTGCCCACGAGGATCTCTGATTTTTCAAGGTCATCAAAACCAAAGGTCTTGATTTCCTCTCCATCTTTCGTGATCCGAATTTTTAGTGCGCTCATAAATTTTCCTTATTTATTTCTCTCGCTGGGCGGCCATCTCTTTTTTGAGGGCCTCGTAGGCTTTGTCGGCATCCACATAGTTCGGATGTTTAGGCGTCATGTGATACAGGCGGCGGATAGCGTCATAATGATTGAGCGCCGAACCTTTGCGGTTGGCGGCCTCATCGAGTTTTGCGGCGCGTTTGTGGTCCTTGGCCTCATCCTCCATGTCGCTCTCAATAATTTTTGTGTACCGCTGGGCTAGGCGGTGATCCGGATGGATCTGCAGCGCCGTATCGAAATTTATTTTCGCCCTTAGGTAGTTTCCTTCGACGTATTCCCGGTAACCTTCCTTAAAGTACATTTCGGCGCGCTTCACGACATCCGAATCGCGTTGGTTCTGCGGCAGAAATCTTCGCAGCTGATCCATGACCGGATTCACTTCGGCCGGAGGTTCATAACGAGCTTTTCTCTTTTTCACCTGAAGCTCGGCCTGCGGCATGAGGAAAGCCAAGACAAGGAGCACGCCCACGAGCATCATGAATTTTTTGTTTTTTTCCAGCACGGCCGGTGCGGCGGTGGTCGAGCTCGTAGCCGTACCCCTAAGGGACGCCGTGGCCTCGGGCTTAGGAATGGTTGCACTCACTAACTTCAATTGGGTTTTTGCATCGAGTTTCACGGGCGGTGCGGTCAACGTTTGGCTGGTGGAATCCGTGCCCAGAAACTCCACGACGCTCATGCCCATGGCAATCTGATCACCGCTGCGCAAAAGGGCCTGTTTCATGGGTTTTCCGTTCACCACGACTCCGTTGCTACTGCCGAGATCCTGGATCATCACGCCCTGAGCGGAGAAAGTAATCAGGGCATGTTTACGTGAGAGCTTAAGGTCAGGAATGGCCACTTCATTTTCTTCGCCGCGGCCAATGGTCGCCCTTTCGCTCGTGAGCACAAAAAGCCCGCCGGCATCGGGACCCGCGACGATACGTAAGCGGCCCCTTTCGGAAGGTTGCCGATCCAAGGTTTGAGTTTTGAATCGTAAAGCGCCTTTACCCACCGTTATGCGCCTCCCCTAAGACTTAGGACATAACCTTTGGCTTCGGCACCGGGGCTACCTAAAGCCAAGAGCTCAACTCCATAGCTTGTGCCCGAAAACTCTAAGGATTCGGTAACGCCATCGGTGGAGCCCACTACGCATCTAGTTAGTAGGTCATTCACCATCAATATAAATGATTGATCATTGACGCCCAAATCAAACGGTTGGCCCATGACCGATTCGTTACGCATGCCAGTCACTTCCTCCATGGCGGAGTTCAAATATTCTATGCGACGATCCCCACGCAAAATCATGGTAGCCACGGGGGACATTTTGCAAACGGCCTTCATGAATCCGATGAATTCCTCACCATCAGTTCCGCCCGCAGCATTGCCGGCACCCGGTGCGGCGTTCACTTTGGCCATGGCCAAATTCAGGGTTTCAATGAGGGGATTGATTTCTTTAAATTTAAACGGGTTCTCAATCACCATGATGTCTCCGCGCATGGCGCGATCAAGCTCACGATTGATATGATCCAAGGGACGCAAGGTCAGGCGATAAATTGAAATGTAGACGCCCACGGCAATGATGCAACCGAGGATCACGGCCGTGAGATACATAATGAGTCCAGTGGCTTCATCTAAAAGAATTCGGTTGAGGTCATAAAATACTAGGGCTAAGGCTACGACCACATTTTTACCCTTGGTGGGGTCCAAAATCTTGATGGGCTCAGCATACCCTAAAACGTTTCCGGTAAGCGCAGGATAGGCAACGTCGAGCGAACCGTCCTTTGCCCATCTCGGCATGGAAAAATTTTGGGCATCTTCATATTTTTCAAACCAGCGTCGCGTAAGATTGGAGAATCTACCCTCCTGACCGTCCGATAGGTTTTGGTTCACGCGCTTAGCGGGGGCAAGGATACGATTGTCCATATCCACGATGTAAACGGCTAAGATTGAATTTTCTTTTTCGGCGAAACTTACGTCGATTTTGGATTCACTTTTTTCTAAGATGGCCGTGGTGTTACGATCCACAATAAGCCTTGCCAAAGATTGGGCACGATTTCGCGCTTCTACAAGTAGGAGGTCTTGGGTTTTATCGATGATGGGAAATACGCCCACGGCGGCAGTCACTAAAACCAAGATGAAAACTAGGGAACGCGTGAGGTTTGCCCATTCATGTTTTTCATTGAGGGTGAAAAGAAAATTGATGACGTAGCGCTCAAAGAGGGCCTTCATCCGTTCGATGAGGTCCTTCGGCGGAGCCTTTACCGTTTCCGTTGAACTTGGCGTTTGGCTAAGTCCGTTGAGTCCTGCGGGTGCACCCATCGCCATGGTATTACCCAGCGAATTTCCAGGAAATGGTAAAACCTTGCCAAAATTTGGTGGGGAAGCGGGCATACTCAAAGGGAGGCCCGCCATTACGGAAACGTCGAGGCCCACGGATCCGCCGCCGGAAACTTTTTTTACGGTCGTGACTAGCTTTACGATTTCTAAAACATGTTCACCAAGGCTTATGCGGTCCCCCGATTTCAATGGTTTAAGTTTAGTAAGAGTGCCATTAACAAAGGTGCCGTTGGAACTGCCTTCATCTCGCACAAAAACTTGATCGCCCTTTACATTAAGGGTGCAGTGCTTTTTTGAAACTTTAGCTGACGGTAGAACCACCTGACTGGTGGTCGCCCGTCCCAGAATATTTTCCCCGTCCTGGAGGGAGTAACTGTTCCCGCGCAAAGGGCCTGAGACCACTACGACTTTATACATAAAACGTCTCCCCTCTGCAGACCGCGGCTTGCCACAAATCCCGCCGGTAATTCCAATACGGCAGTCGCTTTCCAGATGGGAAAATGCAGACGCCATGGAGCCACTTCGGAAGAGATTTTTAAAACTTGGTACTCAGCTCCGGGGTTCTCAGAATCCAGCGGGTTTCTAGCTAGGTAAAGGACATCGATGGGAAACCGCATGAAGAAGGTATGGATGGAATTGCAAGGCTCAATCCACATTCCTTCGCCGGGGCTCAAACCGTCGCGCCCCAAAAGCCCCTTCGTCCGGGAAATGAGGTCACGGGCCAGAAAACATTTATCCACCCAAGGCTGCGCGAGATCGGATTTTTTATAAACTTGAATGGTTTTCATTTAGAACCCGCCGCCTCCCTGTTTCATAAGATTAAGGATGAAGGGTGCGCCTAAGGTTATGAAAATGGCCGGTAGAATGAGCAAAAACATGGGGCCTAGGATTTTTGTCGCGGCCTTGGCGCCTTCGCGCTCCGCCGCTAAGGTACGCTCGAGCCGGATCTGTTCGGATTGTTGACGCAAAACTTTCCCGATGGATGATCCCATCTCATCGGCAGAAATTAGAATCGCCACGAAGGACGAAATCTCCGCCATATCAAGCCGCGCGGCCATTTCCCGCAAAGCTTCTGCTCGGGAGGCGCCGATGCGAATTTCCTTAAGAACCTGCCCAAGTTCATCCACCAATGCGCTGGGTTGAGCCTTTTGAACGACTTTTCCGATGGCGCCCAGAAAATCTAGGCCGGCTTCCGTGGAAAGCGCCAGCAGATCAACGATGAAGGGCATGGCACGTTTGGCTTCTTTTTGCCTCAATGTCATACGCCCCTTCACCATCATATCAGGGTATCGGTAACCTAACGGCATGGAAACTAAGTATGCCCAAAATGGAAACTGTTGATCTCCCAAAAGGGCAAATCCGTAAATAACTACGGGGAACCCCAGCACCAGGAAAATTTTCATGGAGAGGAACTCATCGGGCCGTAACTCGTCGATGAGCCCGGATGCTATGAGCCTGCGTTTAGCGTCTTTTCTTTGCTCATCTAACTTCATGCCTTGCACGATGGGCACGACGTACCTTGAGAAAAACGGACGTGAATATTTGATTACGATATCTGAAGACTTTTTACGTTCGCGTCCATCTTCACCCAGTAGTTGAGAGGCCGAGAGGGTTTGCTCTTCCTGAAAGAAAGTTCGTACGATGTAATAGACCGCAAAGAATACCAAGCCAAAGGCCACGTAAATCGTGATGGATTCAAACCAAGAGTCCGGCGGAGGGACAATCATTTGTGATACTGCGGTTTTGGGATTCATACGAGAGATCCTTACTCATGATATCCTTCGGATAATGCTGGCCATCCCTGAAGCTTTGCGCTTCTAGTTTTGCCAGGACGTGGCGCTTTTTGCCTATTTTCCTGAAGTTCAATGGTCAGAAGCGGAAAATTTTTCCCGGCCGAAACTTTCCGTAGTTATTATTATCGCCACATCCTTCAGAATTAAAATCATGCAAACCCATATTTCATCTTCTCGGCACGGCAAAAAACTGCTGCTTCTTTTGGCATCTTTTTCAATCGCAACCTTGATCGGCGCCGGTTCCCAGCATTTCGCCGCCAATGATGCTTGGTACTCCATAACCGCCCAGGGAAAACCGTGGGGTTATTTCCATGAAGTGATTGAGCATACTGACAAAGGCTATGCCTATCGTTACGAAATGGTGAAACGGGAGAACGGCACGGTGCTCAAAGAAAATGTGGGAGCGATCGCTAAAGATGACCTCACGCCCATCGCATTCAATGTCACCAAAACCGGAAATGAAAATACCGGTGATGAGTCCTATGACGGTGCGTACCTCGTAGGCGCCTCTGCCGGTACCATGAACATCAAAGCGAAATTCGGAAAAACTGGAACGACAAAGACTTTGAAACGTTACTTAAGTGCCGGCACGATCCTCGAGGTATTTTTCCCGGTATATGTTTCCGTAAACTGGAAAACCTTGAAACCGAACAAGGAACTTAACCTCCCGATTCTCGTCGAAGATCCTGAATTGCATGATTACAGAACGAAGACCGCCGCCGTAAAAGTCCTGGGGGACCGTCCGGCCAAAAACGGCGAAGCATGCAAACAGTTGCGCATTGAACTTGATGGCCGAGAGTCCGTATGGTGCCTCACTTCCACGGGCGCGTTGGTGGATTTCAACATTCTAAATAGCTCTGGCAAACCTGAAGTGGTCGTGAGAAAGATTGCCTCTGAACGTGAGGCAAAAGTTTTTCTCGGTTTATAATTTTTTAAGTCCTGTTTTCAAAAAATGTTTCATAAAATCATTTTTTGAAACATTGCTCACCGTGCTTGGCGTAGTATTTTTGGTGTCCATGGCGTTAAGGCTCATCCCGGGCGATCCGGTGCTTTTTCTCTTAGGTGAGGAAAGCGTCGCGAATGCCCATTCCCCAGCCGCGGAAACGCTGCGTTTACAACTAGGATTAAACCTAAGCCCAATGAAACAATTTTTAGTTTGGCTGAAGGACCTGTCCCAATTGGACCTGGGAACGTCACTGATTCGAAAAACGCCGGTGAGAGAACTCATTGCCCCCCGGCTTGCGCCCACTCTCGTGCTTGGTTTTGCGAGCATCATCCTCGCAAATTTTTTGGCCCTTGCGCTTAATTTTTTCGTTACTTTTGTTTTCCGGACTAAGCGCCAAAACTTGGCAAGGCTCCAAAAAATTTCACTGTTTTGCGAAGCAATTCCGGTTTTTTGGTTAGCGCCTCTTTTGGTTTACCTTTTTTCATTTCATGGTCCGGGCCTTCCGGTGGCTGGCCTGGAAGGTCCCAAAAGTTTTGTGTTGCCCTTAATTGCCCTATCCCTAGGGT
This sequence comes from uncultured Oligoflexia bacterium, assembly GCA_964475985.1. Lineage (GTDB taxonomy): Bacteria > Bdellovibrionota > UBA1018 > UBA1018 > CAYHWW01 > CAYYYP01. The sequence goes on from CAYYYP010000070.1 coordinate 10,154, forward strand.
TTTGTGGTTTCCTATTTCGGACCAGCTCAACATTGCTTGACGACATTTTGCGCGCAGATTTCATTCGCACTGCAAAGGCAAAGGGCCTGTCCTCCGCCAAAGTTTTTTTAGTGCACGCCGTCCCGCATCTTTTGCCAGCGCTCAGCATCCTTTCGTTTCAACATCTAGGACATCTATTCGCGGGAGCGCTCATCACCGAAACCCTTTTTGATTGGCCAGGGCTAGGCAGCCTGCTCTTTGAAAGCATTTCCTCACGGGATTATCCGGTAGTCCAGAGCATCATCCTCCTTACGTCGGCCGGAACCGTAGTGCTTAACGAATTAGGTGAACGGCTCGCCCTAAGGTTTATGCCGGAGGCTGGCGCAAATGAATCTCTCTGAACAATTTTGTGCCGTAAGTTTCACCCATCCCCTGGGGTGCGATGCTCTAGGCCAAGATCTCCTTTTACGAATTTTTTACGGTACGCTGCCGACCGTCGGCACTGCCTTTCTGGCGGTCATCATTTCTGGCGTCCTTGGCCTTATTTTTGGGATTTTGACTAACGTTCTACCGTCCCCACTTGAGCGTATTTTATTGAAAATCATCGACGTGTTTTTAGCTTTTCCAGGTTTGCTTCTGGCCATTCTGCTCGCAAGCCTCTTACCCCCTTCTTCCGCTTCCGTGCTTTTCTGTTTGAGTGTCACCGGATGGGCCCCCCAGGCTAGGTTCGTCCGGGTTCTCTTCAGGAAAATTTGGTCAATGCAAAATATTGAGGCTGCCGTAGCCCTTGGTGCATCGCACCAGAGAATTTTCATTAAAGAAGTTTGGCCTAACCTGGCAAGGCCCTTATTAGTGCTCTGGACGGCCACTCTGTCGTCTATGGTTTTGGCGGAAGCATCATTATCCTTCTTAGGATTAGGTGGTCCGTTAGGTCAAAACAGTTGGGGCGCCCTCATCGCGGAAGGTCGGGACTACCTCATTGAATCCCCAAGCCTTTCCTTGATGCCGGGCATCGCTCTGATGATTGTCGTCCTAGCCTTCCAATCCCTTTCCCAGGCATTGGGAGTATGTCATCATTCCAGTAGAGGCTGAACTGGATGAACTTCGCTCTTTTTGACACCTTACTTGAAGGTGTCGTGGCCCTTGATGAAAATAAAGCCATTGCCTCGTGCAATGAGTCTGTTTCAAACGTTTGTGAACTTCCTATCAAGCGTTTTCGGCCCGGTAA
>CAYYYP010000071.1:0-11227 GCA_964475985.1 uncultured Oligoflexia bacterium
TTTTACGTATCGGCCTTATTAGGCGCTTTAACCCTTGGTATCAGTTTTTGCTCAGCACTAGGGTTAGGCCTTTGGCACGAACTTGGCGGAAAATTTTCAAAGAAATTTATAAAAGCGTTTCAGCTTTTGGGGATCTCTTCTCCCACTTACTTTTTTGCGGGAATCTTCATTTTGATTTTCGCCGAAAAATTGCGTTGGTTTCCCGTAGCACTTTTTGAAACTAAAAAATCCTTTGTGCTACCGGTTATCGCGCTGTCGATTCGTCCCACCTGCATTTTGAGTAGGCTTTGGATCTCAACCCTTAGGGAAAACCAAAACATGGATTACATCAGGACCGCGCGGGCCAAGGGCTTAACCGAACTCCAAATCCTGATGCGCCATATGTTGCGGCCAACGCTTTTGCCCGTTTTAAATATTCTAGGTTCCCTGGGGCCGGGAATTCTCGCAGGCTCCTTTGTCATTGAAACCATGTTTGCGCTCCCCGGCATGGGACGTGGTTTTGTGATGGCACTTTTACAGCGGGATTATCCAGTCGTGATGGGTTCCATACTTGTTTACGGATTTTTGACCATGGGTCTGCGGCTCCTTACAGATTTTTTGGAATACCGCTTAGATCCAAGGCTTTCCCGCGCCTAAGGGAGCATTGCGGGCATGAAAGTGCTAAGCTCAGTTTACCGTGAGCACGACCATTGACCTGTTTCATCGCCTCGAAGGCCCAAGCTTAAGTCATTTTTTTGGCACCGATGAACTCGGACGGGATCTTTTTTTACGCACGCTTCAGGGCTCTGGCTCAACCTTGCTGCTTGCCCTTTTTTCCGGTCTTCTCTGTTCCATTTTGGCCGTTCCGCTAGGCGCTTTTCTTTGCACTTTACCCAGACGAATCGAAAACCTAGGACACCGAACTTTAGACGCCCTAAGCATTCTTCCACCCCTGCTTCTTGCCATGATTTTTTCGGTAGTGTTTACCCCCTCCCTCGGGGGAATGGCCTTAGTTCTAAGCCTATCGGCCGTAGTGACCATGACTCGGCTTACGGGAATTTTGGTGCGTCAGCATTATTCTGAAAGTTACGTCGAAGGCCTCAAAGCTTTGGGCGCGTCAGGTCCACGGATTTTATTTAGCCACGTCATTCCAGGCGCTTCTCGCCCATTGATCTCGGCATTTCTATCGCAGATTCCGCATATCGTTTTAGCCGAAAGTTTTTTAAGCTTTTTAGGCCTTGGCCTTCAGGCCCCTAATGTGAGCCTAGGGTTATTGGCCGCTCAGGGTTGGACCGCCATATCTGCAGCTCCCCACCTCTTTCTGTTCCCGTCCCTCACACTGACGGTGATTTTAATGGCGTTTCATCTGCCTTTTCATTTATCTATTCAGAGAGGGCCGAATCTTGAGCTTGACCGCAAATCATTCTGAGACAGCATTTATAAATTCATGGACTACGTCCCAGCAAATTGTCGCCGGGCTTTTAAAGAAAGTTCTTAAAACCTTGGGACAAGAGGTGGAGATCAACATTGAAGTTCCGGCCGAACGTAAGATGGGTGATTTAGCCATTCCATGTTTTCGCCTCAGTAAAGCCCTGAAAAAAGCTCCGCCTTTACTCGCTAAGGAATTAGAAGGACTTTTTAAATCCGAGTTAGCGACCCTCCCTGAATCCGATCAAAAAGCCGTGATAAAAATTGAAGCCGTCGGTCCTTACGTAAATTTTTTTCTCAATTCGGCGGTAGCCTTCCAAACTGAAAATGCGAATATCCTGAACGGAAAATTTTTTGCCGCGTCTCCCTCCATCGCGGCAACGAAGCCCAAAACCATGATCGAGTTTTCGCAGCCCAATACGCATAAGGCATTTCATGTCGGCCATTGTCGAAATGTGGCCCTCGGTGACGCACTTGTACGCATGAACCGACATGTGGGGTTTGAAGTCATCGCCGCCAATTACCCCGGCGATGATGGTGCCCATGTCGCAAAGTGCCTCTGGTATTTTAAAAAACAAGGAGCGGATCAGACGGTTTCGCAAATCCAATCTGAAGCCCAGGACCTCGGTGAATGGCTTGGCCAATTCTACACGGCAGCAACCCAAGTATTAGAGGATGCCCAAGCCGAAAGTCCCGAAGCTAAAAAATCCCTGCAAGGGGAAATCTCAAAGGTGCAGCAACTTCTTGAGGCCAAAGACCCCGAATGGCATGCCCTTTGGGTGAATACTCGGCAGTGGTCTTTAGATTCATTTAAAAATATCTATGACTGGTTAGGCGTACACTTTGATCATTATTTCTTTGAATCAGAAATGTTGGAAGAAAGCCGAGCCACCATTCAGGCCTTTCTCGATAAAGGAATTTTTGTAAGATCCGAAGGAGCGATCGGCGTAGATTTGGAAGCGGATAAGCTACCTTTTTTCTTATTGCTCAAAACGGATGGCACCACGCTTTACAGTGCACGCGATCTCGCTCTGGCAAAAAGAAAATTTGAAGATTTTCAAATCAAACGCTCCATCTACGTGGTTGCATCGGAGCAGGACCTGCATTTTAGACAAGTCTTTAAAACCCTCGAACGAATGGGTTTTGAGCAGGCCAAGGATTGTTTTCACCTCTCCTATGGTCTAGTGACTTTACCTTCGGGAAAAATGTCTTCACGGCAAGGGAATGTCATCCTTTTTTCCGAACTTAAGAATCTACTTCTTGGTGAAATTTCAAAACTTCTCTCCCAACAAAATGAAGGCGCGGCACCCGTGTCCTGGGGTGAGGGTCAAGATTTACAAACCACGGCCCGCCGGATTGCGGTGGCGGCCATTAAATACGGCATGATCGCCTCGGATCCTAAAAAACAAATTGTATTTGACCTGCCTAAGTGGGTGGCATTTACGGGCGATACCGGGCCCTACTTGCTTTACACTTCTGTGCGCATCAAATCTATTTTGCGCAAGGTTTCCGAACAATCCACGCCCAAGGTTTCCGAAATTGATCCGGAAGTTTTCTTAGGCGAAATTGAACGCTCTTTAATTCTTCGGATCCTTGAGTTCAATTCCGTAGTAGAGCGGGGTGTGCGGGAAAATTCCCCCGCGATCCTCGCGGCGTCTCTGTTTGAAACCTGCCAGGACTTCAATACGTTTTATGGAAAAGTTTCCATCATGCAGCAAAGTGATCCTAAGCGTCTGGCGGCTTATCTCCTGCTGTTAAAGGCCCTCGACGTGACCATCGCAAAGGGCTGCGAGCTGCTGGGCATCGAAATGGTTGCGAAAATGTAACGCGTAGCCGCGTACTTAAATTGCGCACCGCCCTTGACGCCGCAAAAATCAAACGGGATAAATTGAGGCACGCGGGGGCGTAGGGTGTAAATGAAATTTGCTTTTTGGGGCTTAAGTTTCTTTTGGTTTTCATTTTCTTCGTTAGCAAACTGTACTTTTCCTCTGGCACCGGACCCGGGCTTAACCCCGGGCGCACTTTGCACAACGCCATCCGAATATCGCTACCCGGAAAAAATTCCGTACTGTCAGCGGAAAGTAAGTACCGCCACCAAACGGCAAATTATAAATAAATACGATTCAACCCTGGGATGCAAAGTAGGATCCATGAATCGCGCGGACTTCAAGATTGATCACTACATTCCGCTTTGCATGGGGGGGAGCAACGATTCCAGTAATCTTTGGCCGCAACACGCAAGCATATATATACACACGGATCAGTTGGAATTTGAGTGTTGCCAAAAGATGAAAGAAGGCAAACTCACTCAGAAAGAAGCCATAGACATCATCGTTCATGCAAAGGCGAATCTCGCTAACTGCCAACAGCTCTTGCAGGACGTTCGAAACATGGATATCAGCGAACTTACATCGCCGGTATTTTGATCGTCACATCACCAAATATTTTGGTTTGACAGCCTAATCGCGAGGCATCCGTAAACAGATCGACACTAGCGATGCGTTCTTTTTCATCTTCTTCCATGGTGGAACAGCCGGTTGCGCCAGTCTCTACATGTACATGGCAGGTCGTGCATGCGCAAAAACCGCCGCAAGCATGTTCCAGAGGAATTTCATGATCCAATGCCGCATCCAACAAGGTCGTGCCCGAGGCTACTTCAATGGTACGTTCAAATTGCGGCCAGTAAATTTTAGGCATGTCGTCTTCCTTGCTTACGCTGAAAAAGATGTACCGCAGCCACAAGTGCGTTTGGCATTGGGATTATTGAAAGTGAATCCCGTGCCATTAAGGCCATCGGAAAAATCCAGTTCCAAACCCGTTATGAACAAAGCGCTTTTTGGATCCACTACGACTTTGATTCCATCCGTTTCACTAACATTATCTTTTTCCGTAGGGGTAGGATCAAAACTCATCTTATAGGACATGCCAGAACATCCGCCGCCCACGACCTCGATGCGCAAGACCGCATTGCGCGCTGATTCATCGTCTTCCTGAAGTTTACGAATTTGTTTCACGGCTTTTTCGGTCAACATGATCAATTGATTTTCCATTTTAAATTTTCCTCTTAAGAATGAATGTTTTTAAATTTTTCCTGCGCTTTGGAAATTTGGCTGACTAAAATCTCACTGGCTTTTTCCAGCTGAGCATCCGTCGTGAATCGGCCCAGCCCAATGCGTAGCGTTAAGGAATGGGGCGCATCATCCCTGAGTTCAGGATACAACGCTTTCATAACATGGGATGAACTATCTCCTACGCAAGCACTTCCGGTGGAAAGCGCCAAGTGACGCAGATCCGTCAATAGCGCCTCCGGCATGACGCCCGATACCGTAAAATTCAAATTATGGGGTAAACGTAAATGATTTTCTAGGGGGCCGTTCAAACGAAGATTGGAAACGTTAGTTTTTAGCGTATCCCACAGTCGATTTCGCATATTCCGAAGCCGCTGAGCCTCTTCCTTCCTTAATTTTGCGGCCAAAGTGCAGGCCTTTGCCAGGCCCACAATTCCCGGTACGTTTAGGGTGCCCGACCGCAGACCCCGTTCCTGCCCGCCACCCCTTAATAATGGGCTTAAGGAAATTCTGGGATTTTTACGCCGAATAAAAAGCGCCCCAGCGCCCTTAGGCCCATAAAGTTTGTGGGCGGAGAGCGAAAGCAGATCAACTCCTAGAATTTCGACATTACAATCAAGGTAGCTTGCACCCTGGACCGCGTCACAGTGAAGGACGATTCCCCTCGGACGGGTGATTTTTGAGATTTCTTGAACGGGTTGAATGGTGCCAATTTCATTGTTCGCAAGCATTACCGACACAAGCTTTGTGTCCGGTTGAAGCGCTGCCAGAACGGTTTCCGCCTTAACTAGCCCCGTTCCAGGCTCCACCGGAAGTACGGTAACGCTAAATCCAAGTTTTTTTAAATGTGCGACCGGGTCCAAAACGCTTTTATGCTCGGTGGCGACGGTAACGATATGCCCTTTCGGTAGTGCGGCATCCGCTTCGGCTTGTGCAAAATAGTCAGCCTGCATGACCCCTAAAATCGCATGATTATTAGATTCCGTAGCCCCGCTCGTGAATAGAATCTCATCGGGCTTAGCACCCAAAAAGCTTGCGACTTCACTACGTGCAGCTTCCACGGCCCCTTGAGCAGCCCAACCCCAAGCATGGGCTTCGCTGGCCGGGTTGCCAAAGATCTGGGAAAAATAGGGTAAAATGGCCTCAAGAACCACAGGGTCCACGGGAGTCGTGGCATGATAATCCAAATAGATCTGCTCGCCGTTCTGAACCGATGGAGGTTTGAGCATAGGGGCCTCATTTATCATGGATTCCCGCAAATAGAGCTAGTTTTCCCGCGTCTTGAGCCCCGCCATAAGTGTTTCTTGACCTTAAGTCGCCCCATGAAGTAAGCCTGGTCTATTGTACAGCTTTAAAAATTAACGTGGGAAGGAGGTGACTATATTATGCCAGGTATTAGAGTGAATGAAGGCGAACCTTTTGAAAATGCTGTGAAGCGTTTCAAAAAACAAATCGAAAAAGCAGGCATCCTTTCTGAAGTTCGAAAGAGAGAATTTTTCGAGCGTCCCACAGTTCGTAAGAAGAAAAAGGCAATAGCCGCCCGTAAACGAGTTATGAAGAAAATTCGTAAAATGGGCCCTTCTTATTAGTTGTTTGATCCTTAATTAAAGAGGGCGCGTTCAGGGTACATCCCTCATGAATGCGCCCTCTTTTCATTTCAAACTATCGCATTATACGGAGATTCTTTATCCATGGAAACTAAACCAGCCTCTTCCACACCAACCCCGTCCCCGTTGAAACTCAAAATTTCAGAGTTGATGAAAGCCTCCATGAAGTCCGGGGACAAGCTCACCCTCGAAGCAGTTCGCATGCTCCACAGTGCTGTCCGCAAAAAAGAAATTGATGACCGTGTCGACCTTGACGACTCCGGCATCCAAAAAATTGTGCAGTCATTAGTAAAACAAAGACAGGATTCCATCGAACAATTCACCACCGGTGGACGCCAAGATCTCGTCGAAAAAGAAACAAAAGAGCTTGGGATTCTGCAGGGCTTTTTGCCAACCCAAATGACCGAGACCGAAGTGCGTGCACTTGTTACGGCGGCCGTGGCAGAAGTTGGCGGAAAAACCCAAAAAGATATGGGCAATGTCATGAAGGTTTTGATGCCCAAGGTTGCCGGCAAAGCTGACGGTAAACTTGTGAACCAGATCGTCAAGGAACTGCTTTCCGGTTAAGACCCAAGGTCAGGTAGAATGCAAAAGTCTCCGCGGGACTTATCCCCGCTTATCGAAGAAATTCGCTCGAAAGTGCCAATTTCCACCGTAGTCGGTGATTATGTTCGCCTTCGCAAGCAGGGCGCACGTTGGGCCGGGCTTTGCCCATTCCATGCGGAAAAAAGTCCCTCTTTTTCCGTGTCGGATACCCGTGGCCTTTTTTATTGTTTTGGGTGCCAAAAGGGCGGGGATGTTTTTAAGTTTTTGCAGGAAGTAGCTGGCATCGGATTTTTGGATGCATTGCGGGAACTCGCCCAAAAGGCTGGCCTTGACGTTTCATCCTTGGGGTCGCTGGCATCCCATCATGGCGGAAAATCCTCCGCGGCAGTTTCGGAACAAGAACAGGCGAAGGAAATGGCCCAAAAGCTCAATCGCTTTGTGGCTCAGTACTATCATCAAAAACTAATGTCGCCGGTTGGTGAGCCTTACCTTGAATATTTGACTCACCGGGGATTAAGCCCAGAAACCATTAAAAATTTCTTTTTAGGTAGCACATCAGCGGATTGGTCAGACCTTGCGGATTTTTTAAAGTCTAAAAAGGCTCCGCTTGATCTGGCCCAAAATCTTGGACTTATTCGGGCAAGGCCGTCGGGGGATGGATTTTATGATCTATTCCGCTCCAGGGTTATGTTCCCCGTAGCAAACTCGAAAGGTCATATTATCGGGTTCGGGGGGCGCATTATCGCGGCGGCCCAAGTAGATCCTGATTCAAATTCTGCCCCGATCCCTAAGTACATTAACTCCGCAGAGTCACCCCTGTTTCAGAAGTCTGAGGAACTTTATGGACTTTTTCAGGCCCATAAATTCATTCGGGAAGAAGGGCGCTGTCTCGTAGTCGAAGGTTACATGGACGTACTCGCCCTGCACCAAGCAGGTTTTTGCGCATCTGTAGCCACTTTAGGCACCGCTCTCACCGAACAACATGTAAAAAAACTCTTAAGGTTAGCCGATAAAATTATAATTATTTACGATGGCGATCGGGCGGGCCAGGCCGCCCAACGTAAGGCAATGGAAACTTTTTTGCACGAAGGCCATCTGGTCCGTGGGGTTAGGCTTCCTGAAGGGATCGACCCTGACGAATATCTAGCTCTTGAAGGCAAAAGCTCATTTGAAGATTTGATTCATCGTGCGCCTCTCCTTTTGGATGTGGCGCTAGTCGATTTAAAGCGTCAGGTAGGCTCAAAACCGCAAGAAAAGGGACAGGCCCTGGATCAAGTTTTGGAATGGCTTTCGTGGTTGCCCAACGATGGGGATTTGCTTTTTCGCCTGGATGAACTTTCATCATTTTTTCAAATCGATGTTCAGGTCATGCGCCAGCAACTTCAGATGAAAAGAGCGAATAAAACTAAGCAAGGTTTGAGCCAACCCCGCCGCAGTTTTACAGAAATATCGGTGCGCAACACGAAAGCAAAAACCTTCGATAATTTGGACTTCAAGTTTCTTGAACATGTGCTGACGGAGCCCCACTTAATGGTTCAGCTTTTAGAACCCGATGTGATAAGGGAAGGCTTCATGTCAAGGGGCCTAAGCCAATTTTTTGAAGAGTTTGTGCAACCAGCACTTGACTCCCCGCAATCAACGCCTGTGAAATACAGTAAAAGTTATACTGATTTGGAGGCGGTGCTTTCACCAGCATGTTTAACGACGTGGGAACAAGAAGGTTTTTCGCCCGCCGATGTGAAGACAGAATTTTTCCGTGCACTCATGGGTAAGACCGGTGGAAACACTTCTTCAGAAACAGTTTCGTTCGAAGGGATTGTGAACAAACTGCGATGCAGAGGAGTTGAAAAAAGGCGCAACAAAGTCCGAAACCGCATTAAAGATTTAGAAGCAACGGGAGCCAGCACGGATGAGATCGCTCTCTTACTCAACGAGTTTACGAATTTGCAGAGGCGTTTAGATGAACTGCTTCGCAACCAAGGTTGGAATTAAAAAAAGGATATGAACGATATGATGAGAGTTGGCGAAATCTTGAAAGAAGTTCCTAGTCTTTTAGAGAATATTGCAAAAGACGTCCGAAAGATTCTTGAGCTAGGTGCCCAACGCGGTTCGCTGACTTACGAAGAAATTAACGATCTACTTCCCGCAGAAGTCATTGAAGTGGAGCGCCTCGATGTGCTCATGCAACTTCTTGGCGATGCCGATATCGATGTTATCGATCCTAATCGCAAGCGCGAAGGTGAAGGGGATTCCGAAGAAGGCCTCGAGGAAGCAGAAAAAGAAGAAGTTTTTAAAGGTACGGATCCGGTAAAACTTTACCTCAAAAAAATGGGCGCCGTTTCTTTGCTTACCCGTGAAGGTGAAGTCGAGATTGCAAAACGCATTGAAGAAGGCGAAATCGAAATTCTACGATCCCTTCTGAATACGCGCGAAGGTGTTACGGCCATGTTGAACCTTGAAGACCGCATGCTGAGCGGCAAGGTCAAAGTTAAAGACGTCATTCGTGGCGTAGATGAAGAAGTCAATCTCGACGACGAGCGTTTCTACTACAACAAAATCATGACCGTTGTGGAGCAGTTGCACGAATTCGCTACTGCCCAAAATCAGCTCATGACGGTGCTTGAAAATAAGAAAGCGGCTCGGGAAGAGCGCGAGAGTGCTCGTGCGGAGCTTGAGGAAAAGACTTCCGAAATGGAAGCAATCCTTCTGGAGCTCGCGTTCAATCGTAAATCCATCAACTGGTTTACTTTACGTCTTAAGAATTGGTGTGAACAACTGCTTGCCATCAAGGACGAAGAAAAACGTTTGCTTGCGTTTTTTGAAGTGGCTGATTCTAAAGAGCTACGCGCCCTGCTCAAGCGTTATTCCTCTTCCGATCAAGACCGATTTGCCATTCTACGCAACCTCATGACTACGCCGGAAAAAGTGGCGTCCCTTATGAAGCATGAAGAAGAGCTTCATAAAAAGCGTGAGAAAATCGAGACGGAATGCAGCATTACCTTCGATCATCTCGAGAGTCTTTATCACGCCATCCTTTCCGGTGAGATGAAAGCGGATCACGCGAAGAGTGAATTAGTGGAAGCCAATTTGCGACTCGTAGTGAGTATCGCTAAAAAATATACGAACCGAGGTTTGCAATTCCTGGATCTCATCCAAGAAGGAAATATCGGGCTCATGAAAGCCGTCGATAAATTCGAATATCGCCGTGGTTACAAGTTTTCTACTTACGCGACATGGTGGATCCGTCAAGCCATTACCCGCGCCATCGCCGACCAGGCGCGCACGATTCGCATTCCGGTGCACATGATCGAAACCATCAATAAGTTGGTGCGTACTTCAAGGCAGCTTATCCAAGCTTTGGGTCGTGAACCAACGCCTGAAGAAATTGCTGCCAAGATGGAGCTTCCGGTCGAGAAGGTCCGTAAGGTCCTGAAAATTGCGAAAGAACCTATTTCGCTTGAAACGCCTATCGGTGAGGAAGAAGACTCCTACCTTGGCGATTTCATCGAAGACAAGAAGGCCATTTCCCCATCTGAGGCCGTGATGAACATCAATCTGTCCGAGCAAACCCGCCGCGTGCTTTCTACGCTAACTCCTCGCGAAGAAAAAGTTTTGCGTATGCGTTTTGGCATCGGCGAAAAGTCCGATCACACTTTGGAAGAAGTGGGCCAAGACTTTTTCGTAACCCGTGAGCGAATTCGTCAGATTGAAGCTAAGGCTTTACGTAAGCTCAGGCATCCAAGTCGCGCGAAATTTTTAAAAGCGTTCATTGACGGGTAATTTGGAAAATTTGTAAAAATTTATTTACCGGCAAAGAACGGAATTCAGTGCCGGTGATGGACTGTGGGGCCCTTAGCTCAGTTGGTTAGAGCTTCCCGCTCATAACGGGGTGGTCGTAGGTTCGAGTCCTACAGGGCCCACCACTTGTCAATCTGTTCGAACCACGGAACGAAAAAAGATCAGAAGATAACGCCCGGCCCGAAAGGGTACCGGGCGTTTCAGTTTTTACGTCTACGGTCGTAGGCCCCTGGCCCCCATAAAAGGGCCGGGGGCCGGCTTTCGCGAGTGCTCTTTCGATTTGGTCTCGGCCTACGTAGTAGTGAAGTTCAAAGCCTTCGGGGGTGATTTTGATTTGATGGATTAGGGCTTGGGCTATTTTAGTTTGGGCGGTCGTTTCGTTTTCGGCGGCCGATGGGAGCATACGATTCACCGCCGTAACGAAGGCTCGGTAGTTTGCAAGGCTTGCGGGAATCTCTTGCGATTCGGGATTGGCATTCATTCCCCGCAGCCGGTTCCCCTCTTCGACTATGATCGCTTCAATTTTCTCCATCTGCTTGTACACCGGTGTCGCGGAAACGCTTTTGGGAAGTTCGGCCAATCTTTCGGCGAGGACTTCCAGCTGGCCTTTAAGGGAATTAATTTTATCTTTGATGCGTTTTGCTTCTGAGTTTTGGGTTCTATTTTGATGAAGCTCCTGCGCCTTCTTGATGATTCGCTCCGCGACTTCAGGATTGGTGATCAGCCGTTGCACCGCTTCTCGGACGGCTGGTTCAATCTTTTTCGCCTGGAGTCGAAACGGCGTGCAATCGAAACATTTCT
>CAYYYP010000072.1:0-375 GCA_964475985.1 uncultured Oligoflexia bacterium
CCCTCAAATTCTAACCGTGAGGGTCGGTAAAAAGGCCAGCTCGCAGGCACGATTTTACATCGAGCACCAAAATGAAATCGATTTGGTGTTAAAGACGCTTCACGAGAATCGAATGAAGACTCATTTAGCAAACTCTTGACATAACGCCTTATTGAAATAATGAAATAGAAATGCAATTTCTAAGAATTCTCTTTGTACTAGTACTTTTCATTTTCTCGGCCATCGGCCCCATCTCCCACGCGCAAGAGCTCAATGCTGGAAAGTCGCTTGCTACCGCGGTGCCGCCACCTAAACTGCAAAATGAGTCAGAAGTAGGTATCGTCGTTACTTCTGGAAATGCGCGCACCCAAAGTTATAATTTAAAACAGACAAACT
>CAYYYP010000072.1:385-11190 GCA_964475985.1 uncultured Oligoflexia bacterium
ACTCTGATCTATTCTCCGGAAACCTTCTCAGGTTCATTGGTAAATACTTACAAACTCGGAATCAAGGCATTGAGTCGGCAAGACAATGGAGCTTAGGGCTTCGTTACGAACGTGAAATCTCAACCCGTTGGGCTTTGTTTGCTGGCCAGTCATTAGACAGCGATATTTTTGCCGGATACTTCCAACGTTACAACTCAGATGGCGGCGGAAAATATTTCATTCTTAAACAAGAACGTCTTGAGTGGCTGACGGAAGCTGGTTATCGGTTCACCCACGAAAATCGCCGCAACGGGGAGTCAAAGCAATTCCATTATGCTCGTATCTATTCAGAATTTACGCGCGGCTGGAATGAAAATGTTTCCTCTAAACTCTCCGTAGAATATTTGCCAAACTTGGTGGAGTCCCGCGACTGGCTTTTAAACGGTGAATTTTCGACTAGCGCTGCGCTGAACAAAATTTTCTCGTTAAAAGTATCCTACGCGGTTCGTTACCGAAATGTTCCACCGCCAACGGCAATTGCAAAAACTGACACCGTTTTCACCACTGCGCTAGTTGCCACCTACTAGGAAAGGTTTAGAAATAATATTTAGCGAATATTTGCGCGTGAGGCCCTTTTGCTTTTGCGGAGGGTTCGTCACGCCAGAAGAGATTCGCACCTAATTCAACCTTTTTATCCGAGGAAATATGCGGTTGCGTTTCAATCATTACGATCCCCAACGGAATTCCAGTTAATCCCAGCAGAAACGCCGAGGATGAACGATGGAATACTCCAGAGAGTACGCCCGCCAACGCCACATTCACGAAAACGTTGCCAGCATGGGAAAGCCCCCCGCGCCGAAATTTTTTATCCTGCGCGTCATCAGCCAGAAGCGTAGAAAATTTATTGCGTCTAATGCATGGATCCGTTTCAGACTTTGCTTCCCGTAGACGTTGCTTTTCCCGAATGATGCGCGGGCCATAAATCCAAGTGGGGATTAATCCTAGAACGGAACCCACCGCCCCCACCGCAAGATCCTTACGGTCGCCCGCCTCAGGCATCAGTGGGATGGCCGCAAGCTGCACGACGGTTGCACCACTCCAAATGAACCCCCAGGTATTCGCCCAGCGTTTCTCCGCTGCTTGGGAGTCGTCGATGGTTTTTTCCAAGGAACTTGCTTCCTGCTGGGCCGCTTCTGGAGAACATTCCTGGCAGTGGGCCTGAAACGCAGGAAAGAGAAATGGAAAAATTAGAAGTGCCACGGTGAGGAGTTTAAGTTTTTTAAATTGCATACTTTCCATTTCCATTGGGTACTTCTCAGCTGATTGCTAAAAAAAATCCAGATAGAAACTCGGTCACAATCCAAATCGCTTAATTTTTTAGTGCACGATTACGAGCGACTCTGCTATCTGCGGTCACAGTGGCGTAGGGGGCTTTAGGTGACATCATCGGGACTGACCTTTAGATTTGGATTTTTCTTTTTTCTATTTTTTTCCTGCTGGTGCACCGACACCTTAGCCCGCACAGAGATGCCGCCATTCTTAATGGAATCACAGATGGCCGATCAGTTTTTTGACGGCGTGTACCCGGTTCGCAAATGCGAAATTGCCCTAGCGCCCGGTGGACAAGATAATTTGATGATGCGGGTCCAGGCCCTTCTAAACTCCACGGAAACCATCGATATTCAGGCCCTCATTTTAAAGGGCGATGCTACAGGCTTGCTGATCGCGGAAGTTCTCAAAACAAAAATGCGTGAAGGAGTCAAGGTCTCCATCAACGTTGATGCGTTATCAAATTTGGATCCGGCTACTCAGCTCATGTATTTTGATCTCTGGTTAAATGGTGCGGAGATCAACGGATGGGATTGGATTTACCTTGAGGTCATAAGCGAGTTCTTTATTCCCAACCCAAACCTCACCCTGGCCAGCTTGCGGTTAGCGTTTGCGGAACCGCGAACGGACTTACGAAAATGGGCCCTACGGCAGCTCTTCAAAGTGGTTGATCCCAAATGGATTCATCATAGGTTTTTGCTGGGCATTGAATCGGTGTTTTCACGGCGCAGAATTTTTGCGGCTACGAATGTAAACAAACGTTACCATGACAAACTTTTCCTTATTGATGCTAGAAGGCTGCTCGAAGGAAAACCACCCCTCCCCAGCACCGTAGCTTTTATGGGAGGTTCAAATTTAGCAAATGAATATGCGCGCATCGGTGGATTACCAAAACAGAATTGGACGGACTCCGATATCGCAGCCCATGGCGCCATTATTTTAGATTACATCACGGGGTTCATGCAGAACTCCCAGTACATGGAGCGGATCAAGCAGGATAGGATTTTGCCGCTAAACGCAACGTTTAGGCTACGCACGACCCAGAAGGTCGCTAATTTCTTTAATCGCGGACTGCGTTGGGTTCTACAGAAAGTGAACCCGAAGCTCATCGAAGTGTTAAGCCTGACCAGGCTCATGAGAAGCTTTTCAAGTCCGGTACCAAGGCTTATGAGCAACGTAATTCTGGATGAAGCACGAAAGTATGCGGCGCTAGCCCGGACGGCCCATGCGGAATTTCTGAGCATGCAAATCCAAGTAAGACCCCTTGATGAAACTGGAGAGAACGTAAATGAAGCTGGGGCTACTTCAGCACAAACCAATTCCGCACCAACCGAAAATTTGGTGGAGCCACCATTAAATCTCTATTCCTACGATCCCGAGGCGCAGCGCACAGTACCGCTTCCCTTTGAAGAAGTGCTCGCGCGCTTCTTTCATCATAGACCAAGGCTTGACCAACTTCATGGCAAAGACTTGTACCTAGCCGCCATCGATTATGCGTCTCGCACGGAACCTAAAGAGCTGCTCATCGCAAACGCCTATTTTGCACCGGGCCCTGAGCTCATGGCGGCGCTGGAAAAGTTTGTCAGGGAGGGCGGAAAACTAACACTAATTACCAACAGCATTGAGACCAATGATTTGCGGCCACTTTCGGTCGTGGGCAGGTCGTTTTATGCGAGGCTGATGCGGATCAATCCGGCAAGCGTGGATATTCGAGAGTGGAGTGAAGATCCCACCGAAGGCACCATCCACGCAAAATTCATGATCATCAATGGTCATACTATGATTGAAGGATCTTATAACTGGGATCAGCGTAGCGAAGGCCTCAATAGTGAAACGCTTACGGCCATCACCACCCTTAGACCTAGTGAGGATAACCCAGGATTTGCAGAAGTGCCCACTACGCAAACCATCGTCACGCGCAAACGCGACTACTACTTATACGACCTATTACCCCGGGCCCGGAAAATTTCGTTTCAGCAGGCAGAGCTTTGGGAGCACCCGCGGAATATCGGGGAATACTTAATTTTTGTAGCACGACTCATCGGCGTAGAAGGTGATCTCTAATTGTAGAGTAAATTAGAAGGTCGCTTTGATCATAACGGCGCGAGTATCGGTGGAAATTTCTGGGTAAAGGCTGATGCGCGGTGCGCTGGCCGACACGTATTTATTGTCGGCATCTTCCTTCATCCAACGTTTTTTCCAAACGAAGTTAAGTCCGATACCGTAACTCAAGCCGATGGTGGCGCCCGCAACGACGTCGTGAAGGAAATGGCGATTGTCGTTTAAGCGACTCGCCGCCACGTAGGTGGCAAAGGAATTGGCCGCGATGGCCCAGCCCCAATGGTGCCGCCCGGTGACTACCGATGAAAAAGCGAACGCCGCGGTCGCGTGCCCAGACGGAAAAGATTGTTTATTTGTACTGCCGCCCGGGCGCTGTTCACGTACCGTAAATTTAAGAATGGTTGAAAGTGCCACGGCATAAGCTGAAGTTTCCACCATGAGTAAAACGTTGCGCAGAGATTCGTTGTCGGATTGAAAAAGGTAATGCAACCCATAGGCTGCGGCATAGACGAAATTTGGCAGCAAAGTGCCGCCTAAGTCCCCAATTTTGGAAAATTTTCCGAAGGGTTTGCTTTCGCCCAGTTCCCTTTGGAAAAACCTGCTGGGCTGCTTTACCAAATATAGCCCAAGGGTCAAACCGCCGCCCACCGCGAGAATGGGCCAAGCATCGGTGGTGACGGGCGCCACGCTGTCTTCAAGGCGATCCCGAAAAAATTCAGCGTGACAAATATCGGAGGCTAAAAAACAAAAAAGCAAAACAAGGGTTTTGAGTTTAAAAAATTTTATGAACGGGTTCTTCAGAATCAATCAGCTAATCCTTAGCTTGAGTAAACTCAAATGAGCCGCCATCATGGCGACCCTCAACTAAATCAATTTAATTTAGTTCATTTATTTTGATTATGAATGAACCCGCAGATTTTTTCTTCGAAAAGCCCGCGGTACTTAAAAACTAAATATTCCGGAAGTAGGTTTTGCCCTAAGTAGGTTTTGCCGCCCACCGGCAAAGCCTTCCTTTAAGCAATCATTAAGCGAATATTTTTTGAACCATGGATTCAAGTTGCCCCTCAATGGTTCCGCGCATGGGTTTCATAAGAAGGCTTAAGTCCAGGTTCACATCGATCTTGCCATCGGCAGCGATCAATTTTGCCGTGTAGCCAGTTCCCTTTGCCTGAATTTCTTGCGATGCATCGCTGAATTCAAGATTTTGAACGTAGGAAAGCTTACCCGACTGTTGCAGTTGTTGAATTTTGCTTTTGAGCTTTCCGTAAATTTCGGTGCCGGTGCCAGGTACTTGATAGGTTTTCATAGTTTTCTTTTACACTATCCAAAGTTGCCAATCGACCCAAAATCAAATGTAATCATGAGAATCTATGCCTTCACTCAAAGAACCAGAAATTAAAACCGACTTTTCCACTACATTTGGCCTTCGTTATCCCATCATCAATGCACCCATGTTTTTAGTTAGCGATGAAGAGCTCATCATTGCTTCAGCTAAAGCTGGCATCATGGGGGCCTACCCATCTTTAAATTGGCGTACGACAGAAAAATTCCGAGAGGCCCTTAAGACTACTCGCAATGCGCTTAAGGGACATCCGTTTGGCGTAAACCTCATTGTAAATAAATCAAATTTACGAGTGAAAGAAGACTTAAAGGCCTGCATTGATGAAGGAGTGCCTTTTTTCATTACAAGCCTCGGTAGCCCTAAGGACGTCATCGCTGAAGCAAAAAAAATCGGAGCGAAAGTTTATTGCGATGTCACTACGCTTGATTACGCAAAAAAAGTTCAGGATCTGGGCGCCGACGGCGTCATTGCCGTGTGCAGCGGAGCGGGTGGCCATGCGGGCCCTATCTCTCCCCTAGTTCTGGTTCCGTATTTAAAGAAAAACCTGCAGATTCCCATCGTGCTGGCGGGTGGAGTGTCCGATGGGCGCACCATGGCGGCAGCGCTTTTGTTAGGCGCCAGCGCCGTTCAAGTAGGAACAAGGTTCATCGCTTCGACGGAAGCTAAAGTTGACGCCGCCTACAAAGATGCCATCGTTGCTTCGCGTCCCGAAGATATCGTAATGACCACTCGCATTTCCGGAACTCCGGCAGCAGTGATCAATACACCTTACATTGAAAAGATGGGCCTGCATTTAAATCCATTAGAAAAATTTCTATCAAAGAATGCCTTTACGAAAAAATGGGCAAAGGTCCTGATCTATATGCGCGGTTCTAAAATGTTGGAGAACGCAGCGCAAAAAACCACTTGGAAGTCCGTGTGGAGTGCAGGGCAAGGAGTAGGCTTAGTGGACTCCGTGGAATCCGTGGGCGCCATCGTCGATAAGATGGGCAAGGAATGCGCTGAAGTTTTGCGCGAGGGAGCGGCTCGTTTGAGCGAAACCACGAAACCTTCTTCCCAAGGTAAACTCGCCAGCCGATGAAAAACGTTGAGACCGATTCTACAGGTCACGCCTCCATCATTATTCCCGTTTATAACCAAGTTCACTTTACGGAAGGCTGCCTTGATTCCTTAGAGGCTGATTCGGATCGTCCACCGCTTGAGATTATTGTCATCGATAACCACAGCACCGATGAGACGAAGGAATATTTGGCGTCGGAAAAACGAAGACTTTGCGACCCCCAGGATATTTTACTTAAGGTCATTACCAATGAAACCAATTTGGGTGTGGCGCCGGCCTGGAATCAGGGACTAACTGCTGCGACTGGTAGCGTGCTTGCGGTACTTAACAACGATATTCAAGTGACCAAAGGCTGGCTTAAGGCCTGCACTTGGGCGTTAAAGGAGCATGATCTTGCGTTAGTTTCTCCCTTTGCCGCCACGGGCGAGCTTGATTACCCCCTAGAACAACGGGGCAAAATTTTTACGCAAAAAAACCAGGAACGCCTGTGGCCAGATTTTGACTTCTGTGCCGTGGTTTTACCGAGGAAAACCTGGGAAACCATTGGCCCGTTTGATGAAAAATTTTTAGTGGGCGGGTATGAAGACACCGACTACGCCTATCGGTTAAAAAAGGCGGGCCTTCGTTACGGAGTTACGGGCGCTGCTTTCATTCACCACTTCGGCAGTCAGACCCTGGGTGAGTTTAAACGTCGCGGCGATAAACACGCAGCGCACAATAAAGAGTATTTTATTTCTAAATGGGGCGAAGACCCATCGTATCGGGTGGGCACCCTGCCCTGGCGTCTTAAGCGAATTTGGCGCCGTACCAAAATGAGATTTGATTTGATGTAAAAACCGGGATTCTGTGGGCAATTTCCCGCTGATTTCTCTTTTACAGAGTGTATAAATTAGGTTGTCTTAGGCCCATGGCAAATCACCTCGCAAACGAAACTAGCCCCTATCTTTTGCAGCATAAAAATAATCCGGTCGATTGGCATCCCTGGGACACTACGGCGCTCACGCGAGCACGCGATGAAAACAAACCGATTCTCTTAAGTGTCGGTTACTCCGCTTGCCACTGGTGCCACGTCATGGCCCATGAATGTTTTGAGAATGAACACATCGCCACAATCATGAATGAAAACTTTATTAATATTAAAGTAGACCGGGAAGAGCGACCTGATCTTGATCAAATTTACCAGAATGTCACACAAATCCTAACGCAGTCGGGCGGATGGCCCCTTACGGTTTTTTTGACGCCTGATCTAAAACCCTTTTTTGGCGGGACTTATTTTCCACCTCAAGATAGTCATGGGAGGCCAGGGTTTCCTAGGGTCTTGCATTCTCTTGCTAAGCTTTATCGTGAACAACCCGAAGTGATTGCAAAAAGTGCAGAACAGCTCACGGACACTTTGAAAAAAATGGAAGTGTTCCCCAAGGCTCAGGAAAAAACTAGGGCCAATGCCGATGATTTTGAAGACATTACAAAACAGCTCCATAAGGCGGTTGATTTTTCGGACGGCGGTTTTGGCGGTGGTCCCAAATTTCCCAACACCATGAATTTGACCTACCTTTGGCGATCGGCTTTTGCGTTTGGCAAAAGTGACGAAGCCTTGGCTAAAAAATCCCGGGACGCCGTAATTTTTGCACTTGAATGCATGGTGACCCGCGGCCTGTTTGACCAAGTGGGCGGAGGATTTCATCGCTATTGCGTAGATGACGCATGGACGGTCCCTCACTTTGAGAAAATGCTTTACGACAATGCTTTGCTTTTGCAACTCATGGCCGAAGTCCTTTTGACGCCAGAGAACGCCCTAACTAAAGCACAACAAGAATTATTTATAGAGGCCGGTAGGCTTACGGTTGGATTTTTAGAGCGTGAAATGTTTGACCCGAAAGCTAAAGCTTTTTATGCGGCCCTAGATGCCGATAGCGAAGGAGTAGAAGGCAGGTTTTACGTTTGGGATGAAGCTTCCATAAAGGATGCGTTTAAAAATGAACCATCCCTCTTCCAAAGCGCCTGCAATTTATTTGGCGTTACCCCCAGCGGTAACTTTCATGACCCCCACGGTCACGCCGATGATGGCATGACGGTTCTTCACCGTGCAACTTGGGCGCCCCACGGCGGAGAAAACATTGCACAGGATCAAGTGGACAAAGTTCGGCACACTTTACTGGAAAAACGGGCGTTCCGAACCAGACCAGGAACCGATACAAAAATTCTTTGTTCTTGGAACGCGTTAATGGTTTCTGGCCTTGCGTGGTGGGCAGTGGTCGAAAAAACTTTAAATTCACCCCATGAAAGTAAAGTATGGGGGCTTGCTACTAATACGCTGAGCCAGCTTTTTGTACTTTTTGAGCAGGAAGATGGTGCGTTTTTAAGTGTCCACTGCGAAGGCAAATCGAGGTTCGCCGCAAGCCTTGATGATTATTCTTTTCTAACTAGGGCTTGTTTAGACATTGCCAGGTTTGAATCGCTTTTTGGAACTACGGCCTCAGGCCTGCAATGGAATCGTGCCCAGAAACTTTGCGCAAAAGTTTTTGCGGACTTTCACGATGAAGAAAATGGCGGGTTTTTCTTTACGGCAAAAAATCATCCGGATGCGAAGGCCCTCATTCAACGGCCCAAAACTTTGTTTGACCAAGCAATCCCTGCCGGTGCCTCGGTAGCGTTCATGAATCTTTTGATTCTTGGGGAATTGAAGGAAATGTTTAAGACGCCCGAGAATAATAACGCTGGCGCTAATGGTTCAAAGGCCATTGACCCTAAGTATCTGCATCATGATTTGGATCTGTTGACCTCGTTTAGTTTAAAAAATCCTTATGGCGTGGGGGAATTGCTTTTAACCTTACTCATGCGATTTTTAGAGCCCGCTAAACTAGAAGCTCCGGTTTTAGAAAAGCCTTGGGACTTGCTGCAGAATGAAAACATACGGCAAACTCCGGTGGCGCATTTTTGGTGGCGGGTGACTCCGGAATTAAAACGAGCGCAAGTTTGTAAGGGTCAGACTTGTCAGCTGGTCTAACCTGGATCCTGGGCGTAATCTTCTTCTTAAACCTGCCTACCCTGGTCCACGCAGGAAGAAGTTGTGAGAGTTATCTTCAGTTTTATGGCGTAAGGTCATTGGAATCGACTGAATCACGCCACGCGCATTTATTACGAAGAACTTTGCTGGAAGCTCGAGATTCCTTCCTTGAGCACTCTTCTGATGCCGCGTGGTTTTCCCAAAGCCTTGGTCGGGAATGGCAGCACGCTAGCCCAGAGATCGGCGTGAATGGCCATGTCATATCCTTTGGCTCGGGGCCTGACATTTTTAGGCCGATTTTTGATTGGCCGCTGGCAAAACATTTTCACCTCGTTGATCTTTTTACTGGGTGGGGTGCGGATCCGCTTGAACCTCTCACGCAAATACTCGTGCGACTTCAGGCCCTGGGACCTGAAACGAATGTACAAATTATAGATCGTGGATTTTTAAACGAATTCACAACGGGACAACTTCAGAATGAAGAGTTCTTTCGGGAGGTCGTAAGAATACTGCCGGAAGCCCGAACGCCTGCCAAAATACGGGTGCAGTGGAAAGATCCTGCATTGGGCACCCAAACTAGATTCATTTGGCTTCACCCGATGGACTACAATAATCAGGGCGAGGCACAGGAATTGATCAACTCAATTCCGCCGGGCGATCAACTCACGGGTATCCTAGCGACGGGCGCATTGATGCCAGAATCTAAAATTTTAAAGGAATACATTTTTCCTCGGTTGCTCCCGGGAGCGATCGTAGTTGAGGAAAATTACCGACGGGAACAGATGCACGTCATATGGAATGGTTTTTCACGGGTGGGCCGGTGGAAACGGCGATGGCGAAAAGACTTTGAAGCCATCGTAGATAAGAGCGAACCTGGATTTTTTTATGAGTGGCCCATGAACGGTGGGGTTTTTCCGCAGTCTTTCATGGAGGTCTATATTTTACGGAGGCGGGGGCGTTAGGCTTCCATTGATTGATTAAATTTAAAGTATTTGATACACGCCGTTAGCCATGCACCGATCCAACGGTCTAAAACGTATTCTATTTAGCCTTTCATTCCTTGGAATTTTAGCGTTTGGTGAAAAAAGCCTAGCCCTGCCGTTAGAGTCCGGTGGGCCAAACGATTCGAATGAGATGGCTATCCAAATCCAGGCTGAACGCGTGGTCACCATGATTAGGGAAGCAGGCATTGCACGCCGTACCTTTATTCAAGGCAGCCAAGGCCCCATGCGAAACGCAGGGTTATCGACGAGTTCCGACGCCGCAACTATCGTGGCTGAGGTTAGAAAACTCAAACAGCTTGTCATAAATTTCTATTTTCCGGAGAGCCAAGCTGAGGAGCGGTATCAATCCAGGCGGGCGGGGGCCGAGCGAAATGCGAAGTTGGTAGGCTGGAGTGCTGAATCAGATAATTTTTCTCGGAAAGCGATCATTACAATTCTTAATCTTCCGGTATGGGCCATTCTTAATATTGGAGGTGGAATGGGAGGCGGACCTAGTTTGCCGCCCGCATTAAAGGACCATCATCTCATTGCGACGGCAGTCCAAATTACGTTGGCCGTGCTGTTTTATTATATCATTAAAAGCCGCAGAGATATTTTAGACGTCAAGGCATTTGACCAGGAATATGCGGAGGACCTTACTCGAGATACTGAGAAGCAAGTAGAAAAGCGGCTCAAGAAGCATGGTTTAGAAATAGCGTTCGTGCGCTGGGCAGTAGCCAGCCTGGCGGATAATGCAGATTTGCAAAAGTGCGAGGCGGGGCTGAATGCTATGTTTGATCAGGCCCCGGAGAATGACGGCGCGAGAGTGCGGGTTGAGCTTGATCTTGGTGGGACTGCGGACGGGGAAGCACCGACGGCAGCGGGGGCGGAGGCGAGGGGTGCGGTAGGCGGGAAGTAAGTTACGCGGAAGGCCCCAGCTGTGAGCTGTGAGCTGTGAGCTGTGAGCTGTGAGCTGTGAGCTATGAGGGTCGTATCGCCTCATAAATAACCATCACCAAGGAGCGGAGCATTAAACTAAAGTTA
>CAYYYP010000073.1:0-11003 GCA_964475985.1 uncultured Oligoflexia bacterium
GTCTTTACTTTGCCGTTCGCATTTTGTAATTTATCTCGCGGAAATCAGAGGGGCTGCGATTAGGACTCAGACCATCTGAGCTCCCGCAGTATCTTTTGGCTATGGCTTGCGCACTCTGTGTGGCACTAGCTTGGTTTTCCAAAGGCCCCCCGGCGCTTTGGCCAACCCTATTTTTTCCCTTTCTCATTTTTGTCGTGCCGGAGAAAAAGAAGTTTGTGATGCCAGCGTTGCTCACCTATTTTTTAACTTTAGGGGTTTGCGCCTTGAGCTTGGCGCTCGTAATCAACTCTATTCCCCAGGTCTATGAAGCGACGTTATTTTATTGGAAGTTTCAAGTTTTAGGCAGTGCCGTAGAAGGGAGGAACCACGCACAAGAATTAGAACTGACCTATTTCTTATCCATTCTTAAACAGTACTATTGGCCTTGGCTTCCATTTTTGATTTTAGGCCTTTTCCTCGAACTTAAACCTGCCGGTAAAGGTGCGGAAGCGCTACCGTTGAAACTTGCGGTGCCACCCCTTTTCATTTTTCTATTGGGCTTTGGTTTTGTCGCTGGGTTTTCCATCGTTCCGTGGAAGTTCTGGTATTATATAGCGCCAGCTTATCCGGCTTTTTCCCTATTTATTGCCCTAAGCGTCTTCCGGAAAATCGCATCGGTTTTTGACTGGAGATGGTTTCCCAGACTGATCACAACCGGTAGCGTAGCGTTCATTCTGGCCGTTTCGCTTTTTCCCATAAAGCTCTTTAAGGACCGCGTACCCGAAATTACAAGTTTTGCACCTACGATAAAAAACTCGGAGGTGCCGGGCCCCGTCTGGTTTCTTCACGAAGGGCTCGATCACAACTTGATCGGAACCAGTGGAGAATGGTCCTTCTGGCACAGGAAATATCCGGATCGCCAAGTTCTGCCGATTTTGACCCACGAGCTGTTCGAATGGAAGGGTCCAGAAAACTACACAGACAACGCACCGCATCCCGCTTGGCTCATAACCAATGAGGCTCACTGGCAAAAATTGAAACCGAACTGTAAACTAAAATGGTGTACTACAGCGCAACTCATCCAGGCCTATCCGCAAACCAAAACGGTTTTAATTTATATCCCAAATGGCTAGAGCTAAGGATCTCCTGAGCAAGTCTTTTAGCGTAAACCCCTTGCGGGAACGTTTTGAGGATCTCTATTTCAAGAACTTACCCCAGACGCCAGGGGTTTACCGCTTCATCGGGCAAGATCACCAGTTGCTCTATGTAGGAAAAGCTAAGAACCTCAAACGACGTCTCATGTCGTATCGTACCTTGCGAAAAAGCCGCGCCACGAGGAAGGTGATGCGTCTGTTAAAACTGATTCAATTCATTGAGTTTGAAATCCTTGAAACGGAAACGGCAGCTTTACTACGTGAGAACGAACTACTGAGATCACTCAAGCCCCCCTTCAATGTGATGAATACTTATCCCGAAAGTTATTACGTGATTGGAGTTTCGCGCATTGGGCTAGGCATTCGCTTGAAACTGCAAACGGCCGCCATGGAGCGGGAAGAGTCCTATGAGTATTTTGGAGTTTACCGAGGTCGTGGTTTTTTACGCGATTCTTTTTTGGCGCTGCTGCGATTGCTCTGGTTTTCTTTTGCCTCAGGTCCCATGGCAAGGTTACCCACGCAACTTTTACGGGATAAACCGCTCTATGAGTGGACTTTCCAGCCCCAGGCCCACGTGATGGCAGAAGGCGTATTCTTAAACTGTCTAAAGGACTTCTTAGTGGGCAGAAGCCCGCTTTTTCTGGAGCAATTGAGCACTAGGCTGGTCATGGAAGAAAACGTACCGAAAATTTTTGAACCTACGGTGGAAGAAGATTTGCGATCGCTCCTGGAATTTTTCCAAACCTCTTGCAAACGCAATTTTCAATTGTCTGAACTTTATAAAATTGAAAAATATTTCATTGAGTACGATCTCATTGATGACCTCATTGTGCGTTTTCGCACCGGCGATTTTTCCGCTAGTCCCTGATCAAAATCAAAATTTGTAAAACCAATGTACATTGCCGGCACGTTATTTTACGACGCTGCATATATGATTTCAAAATATTTTATGGCTTTGTCCTTCTGCCTAGCCCTGGGGACTCATTCAGTATTCGCGGCGATTGCTTGTGGGGAGTTTCTCGTCAGTTCCGACGGTGTTATTAACGTTCGTGATTTGCCGGTGAACTGGATTTCCGCTGAAGGCGCAAACATCCAAGGTGCCGCTCAATACGAGAAGCAGCAGCGAGACCTGGGGTTTGAACCCGACCCCGCAGTTTTGGAACAAATCTTAGGCGGTGCAAAGGTTCATCTCCGCCTCACGCAATTTCCCAACGGTCTACGCTACGTAACGATTCACGAACCAGATGGGCGGCAATCATTTGAAGATTACGCCTATGCCGGTCTTCTAAAAGATTTGCCGGGTGATGCTGACCCCTCGGTCGCCGCTGGATACGCGGGAGACCCGCCCCAGGTAAAAAACGCGGACCTTGGTGATGGATTCAAATTAATGAGGACATTTTCTAGCGCCGGCGGAAGGCACGCGTACACTCTCACCGAAGTGAATAAACGATATTTACTCGGCCATGAGAACGCTGAAGTTGAGTTTCGTTATTCAACCGGTCCATACTCACCATCAACGGCAATCAGGAATCTTAGGATAAAATATCGGTCCGTATTGAATGAAGACCGCACGCGCGAAGTGCATCAGGCGGACGGCACGCGCAGTACGGTAACGGAGAAGATTCCGGCCGAATCAGTCATAGTTGAATGGCGATTTCTTCAGGGGAATCTCCACGAGAGTGAAATCTTGGTCATGTACAATTCATCCCATGACGCAAGGGATTCTCAATGGGAAGAAGCCAGTTTCCATTTTGGTCTGGAGGCAAGCTTACGGGCATCGTGGGCATAAGCCGAAGCCCAGGAATTAATCCGCACTGGACGGACCCGGAACTTTTGCGGGCCGTGAGGAAGGGCGAAGGCCAGGTGTTTCGTTATGCACCGACTAGCCCCGAAGCCGCCGTTATTTTCAGGACCGTTTTTGGACGGGAGATTTCTTCACTGGAGGGAATTTCCTTTAACTCCGTAAACCATCTCTTTGCTGCTGCCGTACAAGAAACGGCCGTGGTTTTGCCGGAGTTGCTGCAATTCAGGTGATATGAATAAAGCAATCTAAAGGCCCCCACGCGGTACCGAAGACTGCGCTCGCACCACAAAAGTAGCTGCAAATTGTTCATGGCTGCCCCAATCCCACACGGTTGCTACCGCATCGGATGGGCCGGCAAAAGAGCAGGTTAACCCATTGATAAAGCCATTTTCGTCAAAAGCAGGAACGAATTGAAAATTCCTCGGAAATATTGCCGTATATCCTTCGGTTCTTGAAGATGGGAACGTAGCTCGAAATTGTGAGCCATTCGCCGCTGGTGTTAATGTAACCGGTAGTGCTCGGGGGAGAGACAAGCGTAAGGCATTGTGTCTTAACGCTTCTCCGATCAAGCGACGAGCAAAAACAGTTCCACAAAGCTCAACGAAAGTATCTGATGATATTCTGGGACTGGAGGCCAGCATCTCGGAGGACACTTGAAAATTCGAGGTTAGCGCGTTGGGAAATGTCCGATCGTAGTTCTCAACCGGGGTTGCGTAGGCAAATGAACCTTTCAGGACAAGAACGCAGAAAATTAGAGCGAAACTAGCGAGGGTTCTGCAATGCATATTATCATTCCTTTTTCAAAAAGGCCGACTACCGCACATCCCCAAAACAAGTCAACTGCATTTATTTATGCCTATTTCACGGAACCTAAAGCTGACAATTAGAAAAAATACCTGGCCACGATCACTCCTGCGCCTTCACCCGTTTCACGATCTGTTTCGCGGACAGGCCAAACTTCTCGTAAAGCTCAAACGCTTCGCCGGATTCGCCGAACTCATCCTGCACACCAATTCGCACTAGAGGAGGAAGCGCTGCTTTTTTAGAACCACGGCCCGCCAAGGATTCTGCCAACACAGTGCCTAAACCGCCGATCACGCTGTGATCCTCGACGGCATAAATCGATTCATATGAACCTAAACTAATTAAATTTAAAAAGCCTTCTTCATCAAAGGGTTTCAGCGTTGGCACGTTCACGACATCTACGCCTAGGCCTTCGGTCTCAAGCAACTCGGCCGCCACCATAGATTCGGCTACGGTCGCTCCGGTGGCGAAAAGGCACACTCTCTTTTTAGCTCCGCTTGTGCTCTTTTTTAAGACATCAAGTTTTCCCAGGCGAAATTTATAATCCTTGCCGTGGTAGGATGGTAAATTCTGACGCGTAAGCCGCAAATATACTGGAGCCTCAAGCCCCCCCTCACGAGCAGGCCTTGCCAGCAACTCAACCATTTGCCTGGTTTCTTCTTCATCGCAGGGCTGAAGCACAACCATAGTGGGCAACCCACGCATGAGGTTTACGTCCTCAAGGCCCATCTGGCTGTGACCATCATCGCCAATGCCCACTCCTGCGTGCGTACCAATGATGCGCACATAAGCTTGGGAGTAAGCGACGGACAAACGAATTTGATCGTACCGTCCTGTTACGAAACATCCAAAGGAACATAAAAAGGGAGTGAGGCCAGAAAATGCGAGACCCGCTGCCGTGCCAATCATATTGGCCTCGGCAATGCCCATTTCAAAAAATCTCTCAGGAAATTTCTTAGCGAATAATTCTGACTTCGTGGACTTTGAAAGGTCTGCATCTAAAACTACGATCTTCGGGAATTTTTCGCCCAATTCCGCGAGCATTTCGCCGAAGGCTTGCCGGGTGGCCTTAGGTTTTTGCGTGGAAACTTGGGTCATGACACTAACTCCTTTTGGGCCTGGGCCAGTTGTTCCGCGGTGGGCGCAACGCCGTGCCAGCCAATCTGATTTTCCATAAACGAAATACCTTTACCTTTAACGGTGTGCGCCACAATGAAGTGAGGACGCGTAGCATCAGCCTTCGTATTCTCCAAGGCTTTCAAAATCTGGGGAAGGTCATGACCATCGATTTCCTGGACATCCCAATTAAACGCCTTCCATTTATCGACCACCGGTTCATAGGGCATGACGTCCTTGATATGGCCATCAATTTGCCCTTTGTTGTAATCCAAAATGACCGTAAGATTTCCCAAACCAAATTTCGGCGCGCTCATGGCGGCTTCCCAAATTTGGCCCTCCTGACATTCGCCATCACCCAGGACGCAGAAAACTCGGTAAGTTTTATTAAGCAGTCGTGCGGCCATGGCGATGCCTTGCGCCACGGATAAGCCTTGGCCTAAGCTTCCCGTACTCGCTTCAATACCGGGCAATCGCACTCGATCCGGGTGCCCTTGCAATCGACTACCCGTTTGACGAAGCGTCGTTAATTCTTCTTCGGGAAAATACCCGGTCAACGCCATGGCGCAATAAACCGCTGGCACGCCGTGCCCTTTGGAAAGCACAAAACGATCTCGGTCTTCCCAAAACGGATCCTTAGGCTGGTGCTTCATCTCGTGGAAATATAATGCCGTTATAATCTCAACCATGGAAAGGCTACCGCCCGGGTGGCCTGACTTTGCCTTGGTCAGCATTTCCAAAATGGTGCCCCGCATTTTTAGGCAAATATTTTTGAGTTCAGGAAGCGTGGTGGAAGTTCCGAATTTTTCCATATTACCCACATATACTCTACGAGTCTCGAATATGAAGCCGTTCTTTTGAGATTTAGCAGCCCGTAATTTTTTACGCGGCGGGCAAGATGACTTCATGGACCTCATGGACTCCACCTATCGCCTATGCCAAACTGGTGACTGATGTATTCCCAAAATTCCTTGCAATCTCATACGCCTGAAATCGTATCTCAGCAGCGCTGGTGGATTCTTGCGGCCGTGGGCTGTGGCACGTTCATGGCCACGTTGGACTCAAGCATCGTCAATGTTGCATTGCCATCCATCACGTCATCCCTGCAAACCACGCTCGCTTACTCACGTTGGGTCGTCATTTCCTATCTTTTCAGCATCACGACCCTGTTACTTTTTTTCGGAAAACTTTCAGACATTTTAGGACGCCGGCCCATTTTCCTCGTGGGCTTTGCAATTTTCAATATCGGCAGCCTTTTTTGCGGACTCTCGCACACCATAAATGAGCTGATTCTTGCGAGGGCCTTACAAGGCCTGGGTTCAAGCATGCTCATGTCAAACGGGCCCGCAATCATTACTGCCGCTTTTGCGCCGTCTGAGCGAGGAAAGGCATTAGGAACTTTAGCCATGGTGGTTTCCGCAGGCCTCGCCGTGGGTCCCACCGTAGGTGGTCTTTTATTGAGAATCAGCAGCTGGCCCTTTATTTTTCTGACGAATATTCCCATTGGATTTATCGGACTCTATTTAACTTTGCGTTACCTGCCCAAAGGTGGCGCAAGGTGCCTTCCCGCAAGTTCAGCTGGGCAGAAGCCCCACGGTTCGTGCCCATCTAAACTTGAGACCTTTCGAGCGCAACTCAAAGGCCTGCAAAACTTTGACTGGCTTGGCACCTTTCTTTGGCTGTTTACCCAAATCGGAATCAGCATCGCACTCGATCGCGAAAACATCCTAAACTTACCTTCGGTGCTGCGCGCGCTTTTCTCGCTAGGATCCGTGGGACTCTTGCTGCTTTTCATCATTTGGGAATGGGGCGTTGATGATCCTATTCTCGATATGAACCTTTTTAATTCGCGTCTCTTCATCAATAGCAACGTCAGTTCTTTTTTTGCGTTCATGGGTATGAGCAGCATTACTTTGTTGATGCCGTTTTATTTCCAAAATATCCGCGCGCTTCCTGCCATGAGCATCGGGCTCATCATGACGACAATTCCGGCTACTATCTTTTGCATCGCACCGATTTCGGGACGAATGAGCGACCGTCATGGTTCCCGGTTTTTCTCCATTGCCGGAATCTCCATGGTGGCGCTTTCCCTCATCCTTCTGGGCGTAGATTGGTACGGGCTTCGGGAAAACAGCCCCATTCATTGGATTGTATTTCATTTGATTTTATCTGGCGTAGGATTTGGCTTTTTTCAGACGCCCAACAGCCGCGCCATCATGGGGGATGTAGATCGAAGCCAACTCGGGGTCGCCTCCGCTCTCTTAGCGACCATGCGGAATTTAGGTTTAGTGATCGGCACCGGGCTTAGCAGCGCGATTCTTATGTACCTCTATCCGCGTTATCTCGCTCAATGGACCGACTCTCCCCAGGAAGCCTTCGTGCGGGCGTTGCGTCACACCTTTTTGATTATAGGTTGTCTCTGCACCGTCGGCATCGTGAGCGCCTCGTTTGCACGATCAAAGATGGAGACCGCAAAACAAAAATGACTGAAGATCAAAAACAAACTTCTGCCTTGGATTGTGTCGGCGAGTTCATGGACTTAGGCCGCGATCTCAATTTTTACGTTGAACGTGAAAAAAGCATGCTTGAAAAAATGCAGTCTTCCAGCCTTTTTGCGGAAGAGACCATTAAGAGCGCGGATTTTGCGACTATTCAAGCCAAACAGCAGCTCAAACCTTTCTGGATGAATTCTGAACCATTGCTTGCGGCATATGTGGACGGCAAAGGAGAATCTTTCCTCTTTCAGTTGAGCGAGCGATTTAAAGGAAAAGTACTTCTATTCAATTTTTGGAACTCCACTTCACCGCAAAGCTTGGACACTCTCGATAAAACCAAAGCGCTTTTATTAAAGTATCAAAGTGCGGGGCTTGAACTCATTGGGGTACATAACAGCGTGTTTGATTTTGCCGCCCGACCAGAAATTCTTGCCGATATCGTTTACCATAGTGGGGTTACCTATCCCGTTGTCAATGACCACGATTTTGCCATTTGGCGCGCATTTCAGTTAAGGTATTGGCCCACCCGTGTGCTGGTCTCGGCTGACTTCAAGGTCCTTTACACCCAGGTCGGCGATGAAGGGTTTGACCTGCTCGAACAAGAAGTTCAAAATGCACTACGGGAAACCTTCCCCGGACTGCCCTGCCCGCGAATTCCGCCCGAGTCGCGCGAGGAGATTAGTCATATTAAAACTCCTGATCTCTATTTTTCCTTTGACCAAATTCATCAAGTCTCGATGCAAAAATTTTTGGAGTTGGGTTTCGAGCAGGTTTACCCGGCGCTTACGGAATCCGTGCCAGAAGGCAAAGTCGGATTTTGCGGTGCCTGGACATCCACGGCAACGGGCGTCGATTTTTCTAATGATGCTTACTCTAAAGGAAAGTTTACGGGATCATCCCAACTTAAGTTTCGTTGCCGAGCATCCAGTATTTATCTCATCGCCGGTTCAAAAAACTATGAACGCGGCGGGGTGATGGCCCAAGCCCTCGTCGAGGTTCTTTTAGACGGCAAACCTCTACGGCCCGAAGTACGGGGAAATGTTTGTAAGCTAGGTGCGGGCCGAAAAACCATCCTTGAAGTCACAACACCTAAGATGCACCAACTCGCCGCTAATCTTTCCATGAATGAGTCACACGAAATTGAGATCGTTGTAGAACAGGCCTACGCGGGAAATTTAGAAATCATGGGAGTGGTTTTCTCCGCCCGTTGAATCGTGCAGCCGTAGGTTCCTTTGAAATTGATCGAATTTCATTCGCTCCAAAGCCGTGTCCTTCACTAAACTTTTATAGGTTTCGGGATCTAAGTTTTTTAACTCAGCCGAAGTGGGATCCCCGGATTGCTCGCGCACTAACTTCGAAAATGGATTTTCTTCGCGGAAAAAGCTGGTCTCAAGCGGTGGATCATTCCACGGGCATACTTGCTGGCAAATATCGCAGCCGGCGATCCAACCCTCAGTGTGACTACGCACGAATTCGGGAACATCGCCGCGATTTTCGATGGTGTGATAAGCGATGCAAAGATTTGCATCTAGAATGTGTGGTTGAACTAAAGCTTGAGTCGGACAAGCCTCGATGCACTTGGTACAGCGACCGCAGTGATCCGTAGCGGGCGCATCCGGCACCAGCGGACAATCCGTTAAGAAACCGCCAAGGAAAAAGTAGCTTCCGGCCTTTTTATTTATAGCGCAGGTATTTTTCCCAATCCATCCCAGGCCCGCGCGCCAGGCCCAAAAACGCTCAAAAACCGGTTGGGCATCGACAAAAATATAATTTTGAAAACTCGTACCGGTTTCGGGATCAGTAAGCGTGCCGGTCAATTCCTGAATTTTTTCTCGAAGAATCACGTGATAATCATAGGATTGAGCATAATTTGAAACTCGATTGGCTGGCCGCTCTTCCGTAGAATAAACCGCACCTAGCATTACAATGGATTTTGCTTCGGGTAACAAAAGCCGTGGATCAGTTTTTTTTGCAGCGTGTCTTTTTAAATATTCCATTGATGCGCCGTGCCCATTTTCGAGCCATTTTTCGTAACGCTGCGCCTGTGGCGCCAATGCGATATCATTGATGTCCGCCACACCAAAAAGATGAAAGCCAATTTCATTTGCCCGGTTTCTCAAAAGAAATTTCATGCTATTCATTTCCAAATGAGGCTCCTTTCGTGAAAATGGTTCAATTCTGTACCCGCCTTTTTACCATTGAATTTCCTCACCTTTTGCCCCGGGCAAAAACCCGCATGGCCAAGCCCGCCCGACCTTCAAAAATAAAAGGCACCGGAGCCCTGCTGTTTGATGAGGCGGAAAACCTTTTGCGTGTTGTGCCGCCGCTTTATCACTTAGAGGAAGTTCATAAAAAAATCCGCATTTTTCATGAAGCTTTTCTCTCCCATGGAAAAACCGCATTTCCTAAAGCCGCTTTTTCAAATATTTCGCCAAAGGAACTCTCTGAGATCATTTCCTTATATTTTCAAGAAGGTTTGCCCCTTCCGAATCTTTTTGACCCCAAAGTTGCCCATGTTTCTGGCTTATCTTCATTTCAAAATCTTTGTTTCAAGCACACTTGCATCATTCCGCTAGGTGAAACTCGGGCCTATAATTGGATTTCGCAGAAAATGCATAAACCAAAATGCGAGAGGGCCGTGGGCACGGCACTCAAATCGAATCCTTTCCCGCTTTTTGTGCCCTGCCACCGCGTCATTAAGAAGGATGGAGCCCTCGGTGGATTCATGGGTTCCCATGCTCCGGAAACTTGGCACGGTCAGCTCAAAAAAATCTTGTTAGAACTGGAAGGGTTCCATCGCCAGCCCTCCTTGTTTGGTAACCATGGCTTGATCTCTTTGGAATCCTTCAACTGAAATACCGAGCGGACATCGATGGCCTGCGGGCTGTCGCCATACTTTTAGTGGTCATCTTTCATGCGTTTCCGCAGTTTTGTCCCGCTGGTTTTACGGGCGTAAGCGTATTTTTCGTGATCTCGGGTTACCTCATCACAACCATTATCTTAAAGCGTCTCTACTTAGGTGAGTTCAGTTTCATGGAATTTTATGGGCATCGATTCCGGCGCATTGTCCCAAGTTTGGCGTTGGTGCTGGTTTTTACCGCCATAGTTGGAAGGTATCTGCTTTGGGCGGATGAATTTAAATCCTTAGGCAAACATATTTTTCATAGCGCCTTTTTTTCGGAAAATATTTTACTGAACCGCGAAGTAAATTATTTTGATATATCGGCGGATTTCAAGCCACTTCTGCATTTCTGGTCTCTGGGCATTGAAGAACAATTTTACCTCGTGTGGCCCATTTTGCTTGTTTTGTGCGTGGGCAAAAAGAAAATATTTAGTCCCGTTTTAGTTTTTGGCTTAGGGGTAATTTCCCTGGTTTATAAACTGTATGAAATAGACCAAACTAGGTCCGATCTTTTTTACTTATTGCCCGCAAGGTTCTGGGAACTCACGGCGGGAGGGGTTTTAGCTTATGCGCAGATCCGGCGTGCAAAAAGTTCGGTCCAGAGTTTTTCTTCCCATGTCCTGAGCGCATTTGCGTTTACCATGCTGTTAGGTTGGGCGTTTTTGCCCGTAACGGGAATGGCCCCTGCCCGGTGGCATATGATTTTGTCGGTACTGATTCCGGTGCTCACTACTTTTGGATTAATTTTT
>CAYYYP010000074.1:0-10913 GCA_964475985.1 uncultured Oligoflexia bacterium
AAAGTGTAACCAAGGCGTCCGGAATAAACTGTTACTAAGGCGTCGATATGTTCACGGGTAGGGCCCGATATCTCGAAATGGAAGCCGCTAGCGGTGGCACAAAAAAACTCAGATCCAGATGCTTAACCTGGCTTAAGTCGTGCGTCAGCATTGCGAGAGTGCACTCGACTGCGTCTTGATAATTCTGAAGTGGGACTTCATGGCCGATGCCCCAGCTTAAAAAAGTCTGCATGGCAGTCATTTCTTCGGTGGTTATTGGGATGCGCCCGGGAGCCTCAAGATAGTACGAACGGAGGATAGGTAGCACTCGTTCCGTTAGTGCGCGAATATGTGTTCGATTCCCAGGTGAGAAAAAGGTGGATCGAGTTAACTCTTTGAGGATCCTACTTCTCATTTCAGGAGCGTGTAAAAGCCTTAGCAATAATTCAGTGGCGCCTGCACGATGGAAATCTGCTTTCGCATTCCCATCAATTGCTGAATGAACCAGACGTTCCATAATGTTTCTGCTCTGAAACAGGTAGTTGTTATGGGCACTGTATATTTGGGGAGGGCAGTTAGTATTAGTGTACCCGGCAAGGGCTAAAATTAAAGTCTTTCTATAGTGAATTTCATTGCTGGCGGTTGCATTGAGCTCGGAGGTCAGTGCCGCGATAACTTCGGGATCATGAGAAACCGCCGAAAGTACTTCCGCGTAGTCCCCCTTTAGGACAGGCTGTCCCGATTTAAATGAATGCAGAATTGATCGTAGCGCCTTCGGGTGTGGCAAAATCTCCTGTAGTAAAGCTTTGGCTAAAATGCCTTCGGTGCCCGGGACACCTACATGTAGAACTAGGGTACGAATTCTTTCTGTATGGTTTAGCCCCATCTTTATAATTTTTTTAGCCCTCGCCGACAATTGCGGATCACTGGAACTTCGTTCATTTGTCATGCGAACAAGTCGTTCTAGAATCGGAAAAATTGGATAAAATTTGAACGAACCCATACTTATTTGCGAGCTCAAAAGGTACGCCGCTTTCGCCTGCGCAATTGGGTCCGAACCTTCCAACTGCGCAAACGCTTCATCGATTTCCTCCGGCGTGTACGCAAACGCACCGCCGGTGAAAATTAAAATATAGATTATGAAAGC
Source organism: uncultured Oligoflexia bacterium (assembly GCA_964475985.1). Lineage (GTDB taxonomy): Bacteria > Bdellovibrionota > UBA1018 > UBA1018 > CAYHWW01 > CAYYYP01. Next base: position 1,127 of record CAYYYP010000074.1, read on the forward strand.
CGCGAAAAATTTCAAACCAAATCTCTCCAAAAAAACGAACGAACCCTAATGAATTGTTCGGAATTTTGGCTTTCCGGAAGAACGGGGAAGTAGTTTCCTACGGTGGCAGATTCGGTTCATCCGCTCCAATAAGACCAGGGAAGTAGGCCAATCTGTCCCTTTTTCGGATGCTCAATGATCGAGGTTGGCGCAACCAGATAACCCTGCTTAAGTCCTAAGGTTTTCATCGCTCCCCGCAATGGGCGTTCATCCCAACCGAAACCGCCCTTCGTCCTTTTGATGCTCGTGACGATGCGAAAGGCGGTTCCTGAGTCCTCATCAATAAAATCAATCGATGCACCTTTGGCCGCGCGGTAGTGCGAAAATGCCGACTTTTGACCAGAATATTCAAGTCTCGCCTCCAATTCATTCAGAATGTAATGGCGCATAAGGGAGAGAGTTGGCCCGTCGCCATCGGACGTGCCCATCAAGTAGCATGCTAATCCTGAATCCAAGAGCCTCCATACATCACCGCCTACTGACTTGGGGTGTGCAGGCATTCGATTCACGAGAAAAATAATTTCCATGGCTTCAAGATATTTGTGCAGAGTTCTTGCGGGCGCTGAAAAACTTCTTAGGCCAGGCCATTCCGCATTCTTAAGTGCTACGCCAAATTCGCGCAGGATCCGCAAAGCGATGTCTGGTTTATAGCCACGTCCATACATATGGGCCAAGTCACGATAAATCGTAGTGTCGAGCCAACCTGACCAGAAGGCCTTTTGTTGCTCCCGGTCCCGCAAGAACATCGGGATGGGCATTCCCCCGTCAATGCTGGCTTTGGCCAAGTCTTCGGCCGGCACTTTGAGTTTTGTCTGTTTGTGAAGTACGGACTTCAGCGGCGAAAAGACCTCGTTATGCGCTTCCATGTAGGTAAATGGAAAAAGTTTTATAGTTCCGATCCGACCGGTAAGTGATTCCCGGATCCCAATTTTTTCGGAAAATTGGGTGGAACCCGTTAGGAAATACCTTCCGGGGATGCGGTCCGCATCGATGATGAGTTTTAACGCATTGAAAACTGCAGGAACTTTCTGGACTTCATCGATCAATAAAGGCGTATCCCGTTTTTTAAGAAAAACTTTTGCGGAATTTTCGGCTTCTTCCCTCAGCTCATCGTCATCAAAAGATACGTAGGAATATTTAGCTTCCAGTTCTAAATTCTTAAAAATTGTAGTTTTCCCGGTCTGTCGTGCGCCGATCATGCCGACGGACGGCCAAAGCTTTGACAGCTTAAGGAAATAGGCATGTGCATGACGCAGGCGTTTGTGAGGAGCCATAAAACCACCTTATACATAAAATGGTACCATAAAACGACATCCAAATGTACATTTATGGTACCATTTTATGTAGATAAGGCTAATTCTGGGAAGAATCGTCCCCGACGACTACCCCATTCGCAAGCGCGTAAATCCATGGATGGCCTGAGCCACCAGTTTGCTGGTGCGGTCATTTTCATCAACTAACGGGTTCACTTCAAAAAATCCTAGGCTCACTACGCTCTTGGCCAGTGCGCAGATGCGAATCATCTGCAAAAATTCCGCCGCCGTAAACCCTTCTAGTTGAGGCGCCGAAACCCCCGGGGCGTCGCGCATGCATAGGGCGTCTAAGTCGAAACTCACCACTACGGATTGCCCATTTTTGGATAGCCGTTTGATTTCAAGCTGAAACGCCCGTACGCGCTTTTCTGAATCCAAAGGCAACTCACTTAAAAAAACCGATCTCACCCGTTTCTTTTTTGCGTAGTCCAATAGACTTTTATCGTTGCAATGTTCTTGGAGCCCAAACTCCGTAAAGTTCGCGCCAAGAATATGTCCCTCTTCCAGAGCACGGAAATAAGGTGAACCCGATGTCATGGTGCCACGTTCGAAAGGTCGCAAATCGAAATGAGCATCAACGTTAATGAGCCCAATTTCTTTTGCACCAAAATGATCCGCCGCAGCAGCGATGTGAGGGTAACCATAATCATGCCCTCCTCCAATGACGATGGGAGTCCCACCGGATTCATAATCCAAAACCAAAGCCCGCCTAAGACTCTCATACCGCTCTTCGAGCGAAACCTTATTCCCCTTAGGTTTCCGCATTAAAAATTCTTCCTTAAGTAAAAGCGGACCATGTTTTGGAATTTTTCCAGTTCTCAAAAATTCGTACTGGGCTTGCCACTCAGCCGAAGTACCCAAAATGAAATTCCCAAGTTGATTCAGAATTCGTTTCGGCCCAAGTCCCGCCCCCACTCGGCCACCGACATTCAAAACGCCTTCATCGTCTGAAGCGCTGCGCAAAACAATCGCCGCCAAATTTTTCTCATTCAATTTCAAAGCGCTTAAAAGTTCCCAGTAATCTGCAATGCGAGGAAAAGAAGTTTTAGATCCCATAGGTAGCTCTCATGCTACACTAAACCCATATGGATGAGAAAAAGTGGTTTCTCTATGTCGTGGATCATCATGAAGGTCCCTTCTCCTTAGTAGATATTCGCGATCTACTGGAACAAGGTAAAACAACGACGGAAGCTTTTGTTTGGCGGGAAGGAATGGATGACTGGACTCCCATGGCATCACTCCCAGATTTCGCGCCAATTCTTGGTCCGCAAGAACCTAGCTTAACCTCATCCCAAATCATTCAGAGTCCAACGCAAGAAAGTTCTCTAACGGCGGAGCCCCTCTTTGTGATTGACCCATCACCGGAGCCAAAATCCAGCGTCAAAACGAGTAGCGTTGAAGTCGCCCGAGAGTCCGCCACTAAAACTTTAAATGTATCCCGTGATGCGGCCGACGTTTCCATCCGTCAGTTGAGTCATTCAGATACGGGTTATTGCCTGTTTTCAGAGCGGGAGTACACAGGGCCATTTTCCTTCAAAGCGGTCATTCGTAAAGTCAATCAAGGGGAAGTCGGACTTGAAGATAAGCTCTGGCATCCAGGCTGGTCTGATTTCGTAATGCTAGGTGCCATAAGAGAAATTAAAGAGCAGACCAAACCGCCAGAAAAACGGACGAGGAAGAAAATTAAAAATGCTAGCGGCAAGCGGAGCTTCGTTTTTAGCCCGCTTTTCATCTTCTTTTTCTTCATCGTTCTGCCCTTAAGCGCGTACCAATTTTTAGCGAAGGGCGGCGGAACATTTCTCGCAGAACGTACTCCCATAAAATCATTGGCGACCGTCCATCTTCCTCCCCTTCCCTTCGATGCGGCCTGGCAGATGATTCATCCTTATTTTTCTAAAACTGGCCAGAAACTATCGCCACTGTTAAGCCAATTTGCCGGTTACGCACCGAAGGACATGCAAGGTTACCTCTCTCCAATTCCTTTTATTGAGGGCCTGAGTCCAGAGGATGTCACCCAAATGAGAGATGTTGCTACTCAACCCATTCAGTCGGGGCTTAGTGTCGCGGTAATTAAAAAACCGCAGTCCCTTGAAAGCGGCTTTCCGCAATTTTACATTGCCACCAATGCTCCCGAGGGAACCGTTTTGACCTTGCAGCTCTTGGGAAAAGCCGGCTCCTTGGTAGGCGCTCCGGCCTATATCAAATCTACCGTGATGGATATCACCAAGGGGTATGGTTTGACTCCGCGTTTCACGGCCGATGAAGGCAAGTCCCTAGTGCGCGGGGATTATGTATTCACCGTGGAAGAGTCCGATGGCCAGACCGCCGAGGTAACAAAAATTTTAAACCAAGCCCCGGTCCGCAGTGGGAGTAAAAAACTTCACCATGTAGAGATATTTTTCGTAGGCGGCAAAAAGGACGAAGCGTATCGACAAGCGCTCCAAGAATATAACGAAAGCATCCGGCAGAAAAAATTAAGTGAAGTGACGGAACTGGACCAAATCCTTTCCACCATGATGGATGCTGGAAAAGAAATTTCTGAATACTTAGCCATTGCCGGGCAGCCGGGGGATAAACCCAAAAAGAAGCGCGACCCCAGGGAAGTTCAGTTGCGCCAGCGTGCCGACCAAGCCAAAAAAATTCTTGAACAAGTGGGGCTTAAGGTATTTTTGCCTAAGGAGACCTTAGAAAAAACCTACGTTTTAGGCGGAGTTTATGTGCGTACCGGCGACTTGCTGGGACAACTCCGGCGCGCAACCCACGTCCAAGAAGCAGAAGCTACGGTGAGCCAATTAGGCGATCTGCGTAAACAAATTCAAGCTGAATGATAAAGAGGGATTAGAATGCCAGCAAATTCCAAAGCAACTCCAAGGGCAAAGAGCCGAGTATCTTCAAAAATGACGAGCATCAAGCATGACGAGAGGCGCCGGCACAAACGCCGGGTCATCTTAGACACTTTTCATGTTTATCTCAGCATCCCTAAAGTCGGCCCCCAAAAATTTTACCTTCGTGACATCGGAGAAGGCGGCATGGCCATCCTCACGGAGAGCCTTACAGGGTTTCGAAAGGGCGCTACCCTTGACTGCCTATTTTTCATAAATCCTGGGCTTTTTCTGAAACTTAGGATTCGCGCCGTTCACACCATGAAACTGGATGCAAACCAGTTCCTGATCGGCGCCCACCTCATCGATACCGAAAAGCACTCTCAGGCGGTGTTTTTAGCCTTCATTAAGTTGCTTGATTTGTTTACAAAGATCACCCCGTAAATCTATGCTGCGGTCTTAAGACTTATGGCCGCTTACAATCCCAAAGATTTTTATTATAAAAAAGCTAAATCCGAGAATTACGCCGCGCGTTCCGTGTTTAAGCTCGAAGAAATTCAGAAAAAACACCGTATTCTCAAGCCCGGCATGCGGGTGCTTGATTTAGGTTGCGCCCCTGGGAGTTGGAGCCAATACACCTCAACCGTAATCGGTGACTCGGGGTTTATCCTTGGGTTAGATCTTTCCCCAGTAGGGTTTACCTTGGCGAACGCAAAGTTTTTAGAAGCTGACGCATTTGACTCAGCCTTGCTCCAAAAAAATATGGAAGAACTGGGGCTGAAACTGTTTGATGTGGTCCTAAGCGATATGGCGCCAAAAACCATCGGCATTCGCATGGCCGATCAAGAGAGGTCCATTGTGGTTTCGCGGGAAGCCTTGCGCATCGCTTCCGAGTTCGTGGCGCCGGGCGGACATTTTGTCGTAAAAATCTTCCAAGGCGGAGAAATTAAAAATTTCCAGCTTGAAGCGAAAGAATTTTTTGAACAGGTGCATATTGAGCGTCCTAAAAGCGTTCGAAAAGAAAGTTTTGAGCTTTACGTGGTCTGCCTCAAACGAAGGCGCACCCCGAAATAAGATCATGGCGAAAAAAAAGCTTATTAAATTTTTTGTATTTACTAACCTAGCCATTTCCCTTGACGGGAAAATTTCCACTAAAGATCGTGAACTTTTTCCACTAGGCTCTAAAAAAGATCATTTCTACATGGATGTTCACCGCGCGCGCGCCGATGCCATGCTGATGGGGGCGGGCACTCTGAGGTGCTTTAAAGGCCCGATCAAAATTAAAAGCAAAATATTTTTGGATGCAAGAAAGGCAGGTCGCCTCAGCCAAGTCTTGCCATTTAAAACCAAGCTTACGGCCGGAAGGGCTCCGCTTCCGCAGCCGGTAAATGTTGTGCTTGCGTCTAAAATTGACTTTGACTGGAATTGGCCTTTTTTTAAGGATCCGTCCCTCCAGCGCATCCTGTTCTTACCCAAAGCCTCGGCAGCAAAACTTGCGGGCCGTTTAAAAACTGAGTGTGAGAAATATTTTGAAGTCTTCACCTTCACAGATTTAAAAACCTTGCCCTTTGAAATGATTGAAATTTTAAAAGCAAAGGGAATGCGTAATCTTTTGCTGGAAGGCGGTGGCGGCACTCTCTTTCCTTTTGTTCAAGCGGGACTCATCGACGAATGGAATTTAACGCTTACGCCAAAAATTGTTGGCGGCCGAACGGCTCCCACTCTGGTGGATGGTGAAGGCTTTTCCGCGAGTCAAATCCCATCCTTTCGCCTCAAGCGTGTGGAGCAATATGGAAGTGAATTATTTTTACAGTATGTTAAGCCAAAGCCATGACTAAAATTCTTGTCACCGGTGGTGCGGGTTTCATTGGGTCGAACTTCATTCGCTTCTTGCTTAAGGCCGAATCTAAAGTCCAAGTCATTAATCTCGATAAGCTCACCTACGCAGGCAACCTTGAAAGCCTTACGGATGTCGTTGCGGAAAATCCGACCCGCTACAGTTTTGTAAAAGGCGATATTTGTGATGCGAATCTAGTGAACGAGCTGATGAAAAAAGTAGATGGGGTTATTCACTTTGCGGCGGAAAGTCATGTGGACCGCAGCATATTGAACGGACGTGAATTCCTGGAAACCAACGTCATGGGTACATACACTCTCTTAGAAGCCCTACGCCAGGAAACAACCCGTCGTAAAACTTCAATGCGTATGCTTCACATCTCAACGGATGAAGTTTATGGAGCACTCGGCGAGGATGGTGCCTTTACGGAGGAAACTCCCCTGGCTCCCAATAGTCCTTACTCAGCCTCAAAAGCATCTTCCGACTTTGTCGTGCGTTCCTTTTTCCACACGCATCACCTCGATTTGGTTACGACCCGTTGTTCCAATAATTATGGGCCATATCATTTCCCAGAAAAACTCATCCCCCTGATGATTACTAACGCCATGGAAAATATTCCGCTTCCGGTTTATGGCCAAGGGTTAAACATAAGGGATTGGATCCATGTGGAAGATCACAGTCGTGGTATCTGGGCGGTCTTTCAAAAGGGCCGTTCCGGTGAAGTGTATAATTTGGGCGGCAAAAGTGAACGGCGCAATATCGACGTCGTCCATGAAATTTTAAAAGTCCTTGGCAAAGACGAATCGCTTTTGCGGTACGTCGAGGATCGCAAAGGCCATGATTTCAGGTACGCCATTGATTGTTCCAAAGCTGAGAGGGAACTTGGTTGGACGCCTAAAATTAATTTTGAAGAAGGACTTCGCCAAACCGTGGACTGGTATCAAACCCGTCAGGATTGGTGGAAAAAATTAAAAGGAAAAGCAAAAATATGAAGGGCATTATTTTAGCGGGCGGAACCGGTAGCAGGCTATTTCCGCTGACCAAAGTTACGAACAAACATTTACTTCCGGTTGGCCATAAACCCATGATCTACCATCCTGTCGAAAAACTGACGGAAGCAGGTGTCACGGAGATTCTCATCGTCACCGGTGTCGATCATATGGGCGATGTCGTGGGATTGCTTGGAAGCGGGAAGGAATTTGGCTGCCGTTTCACCTACCGTGTGCAAGATGAAGCGGGCGGAATTGCCCAGGCGCTAGCTCTAGCGGAACACTTTGTTCACGGTGATTTGTGTGCTGTAATCTTAGGAGATAATATTTTCCAGGATTCGCTTACGGCCGAAGTCAAAAAATTCCGGGAACAAAAAACCGGTGCTCGCATTCTCCTTAAAAAGGTTTCGGATCCCCAGCGTTTTGGCGTAGCAGAAATTTCTGGCGATCGGGTGCTTGGCATTGAAGAAAAGCCTAAAAAGCCCAAAAGCGACTTAGCCGTAACCGGGATTTATTTCTATGATGGCGGCGTGTTTGATTCCATTCGCGGCCTAAAACCTTCGGCCCGGGGTGAATTTGAAATCACGGACGTCAACAACCAGTACATTAAACAGGGAAACCTGAGCTATGGCATGTTGTCCGGTTGGTGGAGCGATGCAGGTACATTTGAGTCCCTGGCTCGGGTAAACCAACTTCTTTCCTCGCCGTCATAGGGCGGAAAAAAGATTTCGACTTTCCTGCGCGATGAACTGTTCTAGGATGGCTAGCTGTTTTGGATCAGGTTCCACGAACTGCAAGCCCACTTTTAAAATATCTCTTTTGCCTTCATCTTTGATTTTGATGAAATGACGGATGATGCATTTAAGTTTGAATGAACTCGTAATGCTCAGCTTAAAGTCAACTTCGCCCACCTGAGTGCCAAGGGTTAATTTTGATTCATGCTCAACGGGCATCGCAAAAGCTAAACCTCCGGCACTGACATCAATAATACGGAACTTTCCTTCATTACATACGGCCTTCAGGGATGGAATTTGAACGAATTCCGGTTTCACATAAGACATACGAATTCGAATGCTGTTACGGCGCTGAAGTTTAAAAATCTCGTTGGGCTTCATGACCTGAATCGAACGATCAGTTCGATTCACGATATGGAGCTTCATGAAAATATTCGCCTTCTCGATGAACATATTCACAAAAAGGGTGCCGTCCCCGGCTGCTTCGAGCTTCTGATCCCATTCTTCACTGGAGATTTTCTTGGGCAAATCGATGTAGGCGTTATTTTTGTGCATTATAGAAATGCAGCTCTCAAATTGAACGACCTTATCCTTAAGCCAAAACTGGCCAATAATGCGCTGTTTAAACGCAAAGGTAAAGACATGGCGAATGATGTCCGCATCGGTGATGGACTCAAAGGGACTATTGGGGGCTTTTGCTGGGGTAGACATGGGAGAATCCGTTTTTAACTGAAGTTCATTGGTCGAGGGTTGAGAAAATGTTTTGGCTTTCCTGAAGAATAAAACTTTCAATGGCGTTTACGGTTTCCATGGATCCATCCGTGAACATGAGCCCGACCTTCATGATGGCGATTCCGCCCTCATCTTTGGCTTTAGTGATCCGCTTGACCACCACTTCTTCATTGATTTTTCTCCGGCCAAGCTCAAAGGAAAGATTGGAAATCACATCGTTCGGCTGAAACCACTTCATTTGAGCCGGTGACACGGCAATGGCCAGGCCCCCGCCACTCACGTCTAGGATACGAAAAGTGCTCTGAATATTTTTAATCGAGGCATAAATTTTACGTACATAGGATAACCTCATTCGCGTGAAGGTGCGCCGCTGCAACTTATAAATTTGATCAGGTCTTTGAATACGAAGGCTTCGATCTTCGCGCGACTGAACCGTGAGCTTCATAAAAAAATTAAACTTATTCACCGTAAGATTAGCGAATATGGTCGATTCCCCTTCTAAGACGCCCTGCATGAAGCTCTGATCCCAAATTTCATTGGAAATACGCGACGGGAGATCCACGAACAACACCCTGCCCTGCAGGTAGGAGATGCGTCCTTCAAAATCGATTTTGCGGTCCTTAAGCCAAAGATGCAGGGCCGTGCGTTCTTTCATGGCCACGCGAAAAACATCGCGGATAACGTCGAGATCCGTTACGGGAACAAAATAACTTTTTTTATCGGATTTTTCTGAAGCTTGCAGCTCTGCCTTTGCGCTCACGTTGAAGTATCCTCCTGATACTTACCAAAAGGCCATATCGCTAGGGCCGTCTCAGTATCTTCTAAACATCATGCTAGATGATCGTGACCTGCCGCAATAAATCCATGTCCTGAAGAACTTTTCCTGATCCACGAACAACGCAGGTCAAAGGATCCTCAGCCAATGCTACGGGCAAGCCAGTCTTCTCTTTGATTAGGATATCAAGATTTGCAAGCAATGCACCACCACCGGCAAGAATGATCCCATTGTCTACGATATCGGCGGCAAGTTCTGGAGGAGTTCGCTCCAAAGCCGTTTTAATCGTATCAATGATGGAAGAAACGGGATCAGCCAATGAATCCCTGATTTCTTCAGAGCTTACTTCAATGGTTTTAGGTGCACCGGCAATGAGGTCACGGCCTTTGACTTCATAGGTTTTTTCTTCCTCGAAGGGATAAGCGTTACCGATGCCAAGCTTAATTTGTTCTGCAGTGCGTTCACCAATTAAAATCTTAAATTCGTCTCTCACATAGCCAATGATGTCGTTATTCAATCGGTCACCTGCAATCTTGATGTTCTTGC
>CAYYYP010000075.1:0-10211 GCA_964475985.1 uncultured Oligoflexia bacterium
GCGATGCCAAATGAGCCCGTCTCACTTAGCATACGAGCGTACTCGAAATCCAACAACCCTTGGTAAATTTTTTCCGTTTGGGACCTCGGCAAATAATCATCGTCCGGCACCGTAGTGCGCATGCTTTCGACCATTTGACCTAGGAACTTGGATTCTAAGCCCTTCGCGGCCTGGACCTCGGTGGGCGGCTGAATAGCCATCTGGGAGTGCGCGTCCCTCACCTTCATGGTTAGGAACGCAAATACCAAGCCTATAAATACTAAAAATTTATAAAGGAACTGGCTAACCGAGGGGTTGGAGAGTTGGATAGTTGGAGAGAGCCCGCCATGGCCCTCTCCAACCGAGACTCGGATCTTCTGAGTGGCTTCCTTGCCTGATCTGTTTCCTGTGATCATCTTGGTCATCCGTGACCGACGAAGTTCCGTGTCCACGCTTTATAGAACCTCCAACTCTGCCTGAAGTGCGCCCGATGCTCTGAGCGCCTGAAAAATTGCCGTTAAATCCGCGGGTTTTGCCCCTAATGCATTGAGGGCTTTTACGATTTCCTTGATGGTAGAACCACCTAGGAGACTGACTCGTTCTTTTGGACCTTTAGGTCCGCTCACTTCGATTTGGAGCTCGCCGTGGGAAATGGCCACAGGTTCAATACGAACATTATCGCCGATGACGACGGTCCCAGTTTTTTCGTTGAGCACGACCTTAGCTCGGCTGTCGGGGGAGACCTGCATATTCTCGATGGTTGCGAGAAGTTCCACGCCGCTGCCTTCGTAGTTGTAAGGCGCAATGACGTCGATAGTACCTGAATCCCTTGCCACGGCGTATTTTCCTCCAAGTTCAGTGTTGATCACTTTTGATAACCGAGCGGCCGTTGTGAAGTCAGGGTTGTTCAAAGAGAGCACGAAAGATTTTTTCTGAGTGAAGCTCCCCTCGATCTCTTTTTCAATTGTACCACCAGCAGGGACGCGTCCAGAAGTGGGAAAGTTTTTCCCTCCGCCATCCGTGGTGGAGCCTAAGGAAATAGAACCTTGGGCTACGGCATACACATTTTGGTCTCCGCCACGAAGCGGAGTGGCTAACAACGTTCCACCTTCAAGGCTGCCTGCATCGCCAATACTTGAAAGGGTAACGTCCATTTTAGTACCCACCCGCGCAAAAGCTGGCAATTTTGCGGTGATGATCACGGCCGCTACGTTCTTTGATTTGAATGAAGTTGAGCCAAGGTTTACACCCATTTTTTCAAAGAGCCGCACCATGGATTTTGAAGTGATCTCCGAATCCGAATCACCCGTTCCCTTAAGGCCCACAACCACCCCGTAGCCAATTAGAATGTTCTCACGCACCCCTTTGATGGCGGCGATGTCTTTGACTCTGGCGCCGAAGGCCTGGCCCGCTAGAAGTAGAAGTAAGGATGAGAGAAGATGAGTTTTAATTTTTTTCATGAGGCTTTGATTCATTCCTTTGAAAAGCGCTGGCCCGACTGGATTTTTGATTCAAAAAAGCTGGAAGATTTTACTTTATCGTCTTCGCTGATTTCTTTGCCCTTCACGATGGCGAGCACTTCCATATTACGAGTACGTTCTCCGAATTGCATACGTTTCACGCCGCGAAGCAGAACGTTCCCGTTGGGGTAGCGTTGCAGAATTTCACCCGTGACCATGACGGGAGTATCCGTGACTTCCATCGCGGGAGCGTGAAGGCTCGCAAGACTTCGTTTCGCAGGGGCAGCCGCAGTTGCGGAAGCAGGACCGTCCGCCGGTGGCGTTGCCTCAGCACCTGCCTGACCGTTGGCGGGAGCCGTTGGGTCCGTAGGTTTTGCCGCGGCCATTGGTAAATCTTCTGGTTCCTTCATCCAGCCTGGAAGAAAGAATTGTTCCTGGTCTTCTTCGGGCAAGGACTTTTTGAATTCTTTCACGAGATCAAATTTTAAATCTTTTTCAAGTTCGATGGTGATGAGATCACCTGGCATACGTTGTTTGTTGCTGGAGAAGAGGTAATTGTTCTGGCCTTCTTCGCGCCAAAGGCTGTTGTCATTTTTGGCGGCGAGGTTTTCAAAATCTGCTTTCGTCACCCGGCCGGACTTTGCGCGCACGCCGCTTAAATCAACGGGGGTACCTTCAAACTGGGCGCTAATGCTTCGGTCAAGTACGGTGGCTGCGGGGGGCAGTGGTTTTTGGTTGAATGCGTTGTTCTCGCGATTCGCTAGATCATGAGCCCTGGCTTCCATGGCTAGTTCCTCGTCATCGTAGGATTCTTTACGCATGGACCGTAGCATGGAGCATCCGGTAGTTACGATGAGTAGGGCCAGGATACCGAAACGAAAAATCATAGGAATACCTCAACAACTTTTCCTTCTCGCAAGGTTCCGCGAAAAGTGCGGCCATAATTTCTTAAGTTTACGGTAACGGTGTCGCCGAGGCTTGCCGATCCTTGGACATTGCCCTTGGCCGAAATCTTGAGATTATCGCTAGTGAGAAGGAGAGTTACCGTTTCACCGGCGTTAACGAGAGGGGCGCGATCTAAGTGTGAAGCCAGCAAGAGTTGGCCCTGCCGCAACGAAGTTTTTGCACGCACTTGTGATAGTTCGCTGAGCTGAGAGGCCTTAAGGCTTTCACCGCCTGCGGTTTGAAGTTGTGCGGCGTACTCTGGAAGAAAAATATCAATAGTTTTGGTTGTGAGATCCTTTCCGCTGATGGGGTCGCCGGCCTTAAGGCTGCGGGCGGTGAGGATAACTGGTCTAATATTTTGCAGTCTTACCAGGGCGGAGCCCAAAATAACGCCATCTTCCGTGAGAACTTGAAAGGTAGCCATTTGTTGAAGCTTCGATTTTGAAAAACTCACTTTAATTTTTGCAGTCAGGGGCACCATTTGAGTTTGGGCAGACTTGATTTCCTGCAATTCATATCCTTGATCGTATATGGTGTTGAGGCGCTCGAGTTCAGCTTTCACTTTAGACTCAAGGTCTACAAAATTAAGCGGCCGGCCGGTTCGTTCTACGCGGATCTCCACGAATCCGGGGGAAGGTACGGAGAACGCTGAACTTACCGACGCCTTAAGGAATGAACTTTCTCTAAGTTTGTCTTCAATTTGCGAAACGGAGATTTTCATCTCGTTAGCACTTTCTTCTAAGTTCCAAAGGCAGCAAGTGCGGGGGTTTCTTTCACATTCAAACTTCACCCAAGCGTCTTGAGAATCTTGGACCATTTCATCAAGACAGATTTCAGATTTCACGGTGGCCACGGTGGGCTTGAGGTGAATCTGTCGCTCAAAACCGTGACTTGGAGAGCAGAGCAGAGCGCAACTCGCCAGGAAACTTAAGGTGAATACTTTTAATTTAAAGTGAACCATTATTTCGCCATATTATTTGCGGTGGACCACATTTGGTCCACGACGCCGGTGATTTTAGCGTTGGTTTCAAATCCACGTTGGGTCTTAATCATGGACATGATCGCTTCGGTGGGATGGACGTTTGAGCCTTCAAGCATTCCTTGCTGAACGGTTCCTAAAACTCCATCCCCAGGATTGCCTTGTATCGGGGCGCCCGAAGCAACGGTTGGCATGAACAGATTACCGCCAACTTTTCTCGTGCCGGATGGATTGATGAAATTTGCAATTTGAATTTGCCCGACTTGTTGTTCTTGGCCCTTGGAAGTGGTCACGGACACCATTCCTTGAGGGTTGATTTTTACAGAAGTTGTATCTGAGGGAAGTTGAATGGGCGGAAGTAGGGGAAAGCCCGCCGTGTTCAGCACCCGGCCCTGGGAATCCGTTTTGAACGAACCATCCCTGGTGTAGGCGACGAGTCCATTAGGAGTTTGAACTTGGAAAAAACCTTCACCGTTGATCATGAGGTCCATTTTTCCGTTCGTAACTTGGGCTGGTCCCTGTTCATGAATGGAATACTGCGCGGCCACCGCAACTCCGGCACCCGTTTGAATTCCTACGGGCGCTTGGCTTACGCCACCTTCGCCGCCCGGATCCTTGATGGTCTGATACATGAGGTCTTTGAATTCCGTGCGTTGTTGTTTGTAGCCGACGGTATTCATATTGGCCATGTCATTGGCGATCTGATCAAGCTGCATTTCCTGCGCCTTCATCCCGGTCGCTGCTGTATCTAATGCTCTCATAGTTTACCTACCTCATTCGCTTCCCTGCCAGCCATGTCGTTGTACGTACGGATAGCTCGCATATTGCTCTCAAAAAGCCGGTTGGCTTTGATGAGATTCACCATTTCGTTCACGGAATTTACGTTGCTCTGCTCTAAGAAACCTTGTCGGATCCGACAGTTTTTCCCCGGCGATGGGATGTTGTCAGGTTTCTCGTTTGAAAAAAGATTTTGACCCACTTTGCGAAGTCCCTTGGGGTCCGGGAAATCTGCGATGATCACGGTGCCTAAGAGATTGTCGCCAGAAAAAATTTGGCCGTCATCCGTGATGCGCACTTTATGATTTTCTCCACCCATCCCTGGGCCATGCAGCATTTCGGGGTTCACTACGATGGGTTTTAAATTTGTATTTTTGGCACCGGCGTCAGCGCTTTTTGGCGCGGCATTGGGATCCGCTGTGGGTGGCGGAGCGAGCATGTCCTGCGAAGCTGGTGCACGCATAGCTAGCTCAAATGGATTTTGTTGAATGGGGGCAGCGGCCGCGATGGGTGCGCCATTCGCATCCGTTTGCGTAGGCGTTGCGGGTGCCGCGGCATTAGGGTCCTCACCTGCGCGGCCTAGAAGAGGGTAACCTTCCGTGGTTACAATTTGGCCGCGGCCATCCAATTTGAAATCTCCGGCGCGCGAGAACCGAAGTCCCGCGGGCGTTTGAATTGCAAAATATCCGGGCCCATCAATGGCGAGGTCCAGCGGAGAGTTCGTCATTTGGAAATGGCCTTGGCTATGATTGGCGTGAACTCCATCAACCGTTACCATTGCATTTTCACGGCCATCGAAATGGTAAAAATCAGAGTCTTTGAAAACGGTGCGTGGGATATCGATGACTGGATCCTGGACTTTCTCGGCGGAGGTCAGATATTCTTTAAAGGTGGCTTCATCCTTCTTAAAACCAACGGTGTTGGCGTTGGCCATATTATTGGAGATGACTTCCATGTTTTGCATCTGGGCCATGCCGCCCGATACCGATGTCCATATGCCAGTGGGTGAACCCATCCAGATCTCTCCTCAGCCACAGTATCCCATAGGACACAGGTCAGACTAAACGGGCAGCTGATGCCTAGCGGCAAACTTGGCTGGGGGGTGGGTTAAGGAATGGTAAGGTTTGTGCCGAATTGCCATACAGGCGTTTGACCAATGCAACGCGGTTTTTAGGGTATATGAAAAATTTAGCTAGCAAAAATTCTAGAACTCTTACCAGGCACTTTATTGCAAAAGTGAGCCTAAAAAGCTGGGTTTTCCTAATCCTCAGCGGCGTGATTTTCATTTTAGGTGGCGCTATTCCAGATGTCAGGGGCGGAAATACTGATGAAGGCGGCCTCTACGATACGAGTCAACACTTTGTAATGGCCTCGGGTGAGTATACCGCTGAACGTCGCGCACTTCACGAGTCGATCGTCGAGAGGTTTATGCGGCATGGTACTTCCAGCGCAAATCCCAGCCTTATTTTTACGGCCGGCGCTCCGGGCGCCGGGAAATCAACGGCCATTGATGCTATCGGGGCGGCAGGTTACCTGGATCAATCCAGATACTTGGTCATTGATCCAGACGAGATCAAAAACTTCATTCCAGAATATGCTAGGTTCAAACAAATCGACCCAGCGCGGGCTGCATCGCTGGTACACGCTGAATCCGGCATTATTCAAGAATTGCTTTTTAGACGTGCAATTGAAGCTAGGAAAAACATCATTGTGGATGGGACGCTCCGAGCGACCGATTATTTTTCTGAGATCATTACGAACTTAAGGGTGACTCATCCTGAATATTCGACTTCTATCGTTTTGGTTGATGCGAATGAACAGACCTTGCTAACTCGAGTAGCGGCTCGGGCGCGGGCTACCGGAAGGCATGTCCCAGAAAGTTATGTGGTCGACACCAAACGCGTGGTGCGGGAGTCCGTTGAGAGGCTAAGGCAACTCACGGATACTTCCATAGAAATTTCCAATGAAGGTGAACCCATCATCACTTCCTTTTTTAAAAATGGTGAAAATGTTACCGTAAATCTCAGGGTGCCTTTGCGGGGAAGCCGAAATATCCTTGTGGATTACCAAGTCGATGTACCGACGGAAAGGCTGGCCATCGATCGTTCCGTGGGAACCGTTGATCAAATTAAAGGGAATAAACGTGTCATTCAGATTCGTTCGGGCCCAAACCTCGATATCAATAACTTACGTTCAGAATTCCTATCTCGAATTGATCCGACTCAACATTGGGTAGTCGTACGGGCGGATGACCCGCAGGCGGCGCAGATCATAGGCGCCGCTCAAGCTGCCAGCTTTGAAACGATATTGGTCGGTACTGCAGATCACCCCGTTACAAGCTCTGCAGTGCAGCCCACATTTTATGCGGTAGCGTCCGATGAGGGCGAGCTTTCGCGGATGTGGACAAGACTTGTTGTGAATGACGCAGAGAATACGGTTAAGCATGTTAGCTTAGATTTTCGCGACGTTGCAATGACTACCCTATCGGCCCAAGCAGAATCTATAAATACATTACGTTTAGAATCGCAAAACCAATTGCGTACAGACCTCTCCACGCGAAATATTTTATTTGTGGATTCCAGCCAGCTGGATACCTCGGTTTTAAACGGAAGAACCCCGATTCTTTTTTCCGGCGCGTCCAAAAAGAGTTGGCCACTCATTTCGATTAGCAATCAAGGTGAGGTGGTTCAAGCAATCAGACAGAGTTTAAGCGTACTTGATCCGCAACGAGTGGTAATTGTCACCGGAGCGACGGATTATGGCGTGGAAAGATTCGTGCACCAGGAGGCTAGGAGTCGTGGTTTCACGGTACTTGGCACGGTCGTCGAAAGCGCCAGCGCGGCCGAAGTTGGGCCGGTTACCCATGCCACGATCATGGGAAATTCTTGGTTTGGTAAAAGCCGCCCGGTACTGCAGTTCGTAAGGAATCATCAAGGTGCGGTTATTTTTATGGGAGGAGGAGAAATCCTTAAAGACGAAATCCAGATGGCGCGTGATCTGGGAACTCGATTTAGCTTAATGAACGGCCCCGAAGGTGCGGCTAATGATTTAGCCCAAGTGCTTCCTGAACGATCTTTCCAAGGTGCAGACGGATTAGTGGCAAGAATCTACCGCGAGCAATCTGGCCTAATTGCAGCGTCTGAGAACCGCCGCGCCCGGGACGCAATGTTTCGGGAGTATCTTACTAGACTGCGAAGAACGCGTACCGAGGTTGTGGATTATAACCAACTTCGCGCTCATGCGAGAGGGCGGAGGGTCACCGTGCTTGGCGGTTACTCAGCCCTTGGTTACGAAAATCCCCATGCAGTGCGAGCGCAGGTGCGTGAACTGATGCGATCGAACGGAGATCACGCCATGTATGTCATCGGTGGAACCACTGATGGAATTGGCCAGGCTTATGAGTGGATACCGGAAATTGCACGAGAACTTGGATACCACGACGTTAAAACTGCAGGCATTGTTTCCCGGAACGCTGCACAGTACGGAGTTGCAGAACAAGATTATGTTTTGTTCGCCGACACTGACGTGAATCAATGGGAGGTACAACGTAATGGCAGGTCACTTATGGTGAACATTGCTGAGCATACCCAAGGCAGAATGGTATATTTTCGAGGTGGGGCCGTCTCCACCGCAGAAATCGAAGAGGCCTTGCGACGCAACGTTAGCGTTACGATTGTCAATGACCCGAGGATTGCGCCGAACGCCCATGCGGTGGCTAAGAGATTGATTTCCACTCCAGACCTGGTCACGGACGGGACGGCACAATTTGTGCGTGGAGTTGCCGATCATCCGAGTCTGCAAGTTGTTGGTGATGGAAATTTTAGGCGAGCTGGCTCAGCCGTCGAATCCGCTGAGGTTCGACATCCTTCCTCTCCGGCAGAAGTAAGAACCGAAGCCGAAATTTCTGAATTTTTTCGTTCGCGCGGCAAACGAGTTGTAACATTTCTTGGATATTCAGGTTTGGACTATCAAGATAGGCCTCGCATGCTTCGGCAGGCACGCAGGGTGATGGAACGCTTGAATCCTCGAACAACGATTATTAACATTGGTGCTACACCCGATGGTATCGGCGCCGTATATCCATTGGCCCAAGAGATGGGTTTTGAAACCAGTGGGATTGTATCTGTAATGGCTAAGGAGTACGGCACCCCCTCGCCGCATGTGAACCATGTTTTCTATGTGCAAGATGATGCTTGGGGAGGCTTTCGACCAGGCACGCAAGATTTAACTCCGACTTCGCGAGCAATGATTGAGAATAGTGATCAGGTCATAGCCATTGGTGGAGGTGAAATCGCTCGCGATGAGATGACCGCCGCAATGAGGCGAGGCATTCCCACTAGCTTCATTCAGGCCGACATGAATCATGAGTTAGCGATACGCAAAGCAACTAGAAATGGTGGCGTTGCGCCTACAGAATTCTTGGGTGCAGCACATACTGTGCGTGAACTGCCTGACGCTTCGGAGAGTCTAAAGCTCTGCCTTGTCGGCGCGCTACAAAATGTTGCTGGGAAATAGTTGGGTTTAGTTTTAATTTTGAATTCGGCTTTCCTAGGAAAGCTTAGGGGCAATTGGATTTGATTAACTGCCTGATCAGCAGCTATTAAAAATATTTCGTATTTTTGAAAATAGTTCTTTGCACTAATTTCGGAATGAGATTTCAGAACGCGATGGCTTGAACTTAAAATCAATGAATCCTGCCCACGATTTGAACTGCTGCTCGTAAGTTGTTGAATTAATCATCGAGCGACAATTTTTAAAGATCTACTCCCATATGCGAAGTTAGGCCCCTGATTTTTGCGCCAAAAACCCGTGTTAAAAGGAAAAAATGAAACAAAATCTCTCACACCTCAAAGACGCAGAGTTACTTTTAACTACAAAAACTCTCGTAGAAAAGGAGCGAGCCGTTACGGCGGAGGTGCTTCAATGCATTAATGAGATTGAACTGAGAAGACTTCACCTACTAGCTGGATTTTCTAGCCTTCATGAGTTTTTAGTTAAGCAATTTGGTTATTGTGACGGCTCAGCCCACAGGCGGATTGCTGCAGCAAGGTTACTAAGGACCCTTCCTCAGGTCGTTGCGCCAGCTTTAAGGGAGGGAAGGGTAAATCTTACTACGGTAGCGTTAGCGCAGGATTTTTTTGTTTCGGAAAGAAGAGATTTTAAGAAAGAGTATTCTCTAAGACAAAAAGAAGACCTTCTTTTTTCTATAACTTCAAAATCAAGAAGGCAGTGCGAGGAGGTGTTCCAGAGGATCTCGCCCGAACGAGCAAGCCTACCTAAACTAGAAAGGGTGAGAGTCATGGGATCCGCAACAGACGAATCATCCCTAGAAGTACTACTCACTCTAACGCCTGAGTTTCAAATAAAACTTACAAGGATTAAAGAGCTTTTAAGTCATCATCCAGAATCACAGAAAAGTTATGCAGAACTTTTTGAATTAATGGCGGATCAACTATTAAAGAGAGTAGACCCACTTTTAAAAGCTAGAAATAAAACTAAAAGAGAACAAGTGTCGCAAGATTCTATCGCGGCAAAATCATTTGCGAATCCAAAAGACGCCGAAAATAATGACCAGCAGAAAGAGATCCACCTCACAAGCCCCAAGTTCGGATACAAGAGTGATTTTCTTAGAGCACAAAATGGAGGTCAGCAGAATAGCGCGCTCGTGTCGCCGCCTAAAGTCCATGGAGTTGATGGCGATGCCTTCACAGCTCAGCCGAAAGCTTTCCCAGGAAAGCTCACTTTACCCATGGATTTAAACTTTCTTGCGCAAGCATACGCAAAGTCGCCATCAAAAAAACCAAACCCGTTTAACGATTCTACAATCCTTGGGGATCCGTCAGCTAAAAAACCTAGTCGCTACATGCCAGCCCAGATCAAAACTTTCGTAAGCAAGCGCGATAACGGACAATGTACCTACATAAGCCCACTGACGAGCGAACGCTGTAGAGCCCGCAAGTTCTTACATATTGATCATATTGAGCCCTTAGCCCTTGGTGGAAAAACAACAACCGATAACTGTCGTTTGCTGTGCGCTCAGCACAATGCACTCGCCGCCGTGCAGGTACTTG
>CAYYYP010000076.1:0-9883 GCA_964475985.1 uncultured Oligoflexia bacterium
CTAGGCGCAAACCTCTACCGTCTTCTAAACCCAAGACCCGGTGCAACCTAGCACCCAAAATTCCCCAGCTAACTGTGAGCCGAAATCGGTAACCAGAACCCCGTCAACCAGCAGCCGATGCCCTGTAAACCAGTGCGCAGTAACCTGTAAACCAGCTCCCAGTGACCCAGTGCCCGGTAACCAGAAAACCAGTCCCCAGTAACCTGACCAACCAGTTCCCCGTCCCCAGGTTCCCCCATCCCCCTAATACAAAATCCTCGTCCGAATATTCGTCTCCAACCTCGAAATCGCAAGCCTCACGGGCTCCGAAACATCCTGATCCAAATCCATGACAAGGTAACCAATTTTAGAATCCGTATTCAAAATCTGACTATGAATGTTCGCATTCAGATCCGACACAATCTGATTTATATTTTTAAGCACGCCCGGCACATTGCGGTGAACATTCAGAATACGGTGAGTCCCTGAAATGGGAGGTGCATCTATTTGTGGGAAATTTACGGCTCCGGCCGTACTCCCAGTATTAATGAACTTCAAAAGGGCGTGGGACACTTCACGGCCAATATTGGCCTGGGCCTCTTCGGTTGAACCGCCAATATGTGGAGTAAGCAAAACATTCGATAACCCCTGCAATGGACTTTTAAATTCCGTCGTTTGGCCTTCTGGTTCTTCGGGAAAAACATCGATGGCGGCGCCACCTAAATGCCCCGATCTTAAGTTCAGAGCCAAAGCATCAAGATCAACTACGCTTCCTCGACTGGCGTTGAGCAAATAAGCGCCTTTTTTCATAAAGGCAAACTCAACCGGGCCCATCATGTTTTTCGTAAGCGGAGTTTCTGGCACATGAAGCGTAACGAAGTCAGCTTCCTTGAGTAGTGCCGGTAACTGCGGCAGTGCACGAGCATTTCCTAACGGAAGCTTCGATGAAATATCAAAAAACACGACCCGCATTCCAAACGCTTCTGCCAGCACTCCAACTTGAGAGCCAATATGGCCATACCCAATAATGCCAAGGGTTTTGCCTCTCACTTCATAACAACCGGTGGCGAGTTTTTTCCACTCGCCTTTATGAACTTCCTGGCTTCGGTCGCCCAATTGCCGCGCAAGTAAAATTAGTTCCGCGATGATCATTTCGGCGACACTACGGGTATTGCTGAAGGGCGCATTAAAAACTGGCACTCCCAAAGCATTCGCTGCTGAGAGGTCGATTTGATTGGTGCCGATGCAAAAGGCGCCTACACCCAATAAATGTTTTCCGCGTTTTAAAACTTCTTCTGAAAGCAGAGTTTTGCTGCGAATGCCCAGCACATGAACGTTAGGGAGAACCTCAATTAAATCTTTTTCCTTAAGGGCTGATTTCTGAATCTCCACATGAAATCCATCTTGTTTTAAGGCTTCTACGGCCGTCGGGTGAATGTTTTCCAGCAGGAGAATCTTGATCTTGCCCTTGGGATAGGATGTGGTCGGGGTCATATGGCTCACCTCTTAGCGGGAATTTTATGAATCAGTACGAATCGGGATCTCGTAAAATCATACCGGCGACCCTTATCTACGCCAAATTAAATGATCCGCAAAAAAACAATATGTGGCTTATGATGAAACGTGATCAGAAAAAAAATGATTTTCACGCCGGTAAGTACAATGGTTTAGGCGGTAAGCTCGAAGCCGGGGAGGGCGCCGTGGCCGGCGCGATCCGCGAGTTTCACGAGGAATCTGGAGTTTTGCTTTCGTCAACGGAATTCCAAATGATGGGGACTTTACAGTTTCCACTTTTTAAGCGGGCGAAAAATGAAGATTGGCTAGTTTTTGTTTTTAAGGCAATGCTTCCGCTAGCCCTTGATCAGGACAAGCTCCTCTCAGTGCAAAATTCTGAAGGTAAGCTCGGATTTTTTTCCGAAACTGCGATCCTAAACGAACTGCCGCTCTGGCCCGGTGACCGGATCTTTCTGCCGGCCTTGTTCAACGGAAAATTTTTTTCGGGTTGCTTTCGTTATGACGCAACCGGTGCGCTCGCCGATTATGAGTTCCACGCCTTTACCGGCTGATCTTTTTAATCAGGCTCAGGCACGAATTTCCCATCGTTCTTCATGTGGAAAGTCAGGCATAATAGAAGTATAAGCAGATCTCGAGACTAGCATTTTCAACTTGGAGTGATTTTGGATACAACCAAACTCTTTGATAAATTCAGTTATCTTACGGCCATTAACGCAGAATACATTGACGAGATTTATGCTCGTTATTTGGAAGATCCAAACTCCATTGATGATACATGGCGTTACTTATTTGAGGGTATCGAGCTAGGTGCCGAATTTTCAGAGAATTCCGTAGCGTCACCTGCGCACCAAACACAGACGCCCCCTTCGCCAGCAACCGCTGCAAGCGGTGACCGTTTTTCCTTGGAAATGTATCAACTCACGCATTCCTTTAGGGAACAAGGCCATAAGCTTGCTCATTTGGACCCGCTAGAAATGAAGGGCAATGGAGTTGATGATTCCCAACCCGAAGTTTGGCGCGCAAAGTTACTGGAAATGGGCGTCGACCCTAATCTTGCGAGTCAAGTGGCAAGCCAACCTTCACTAAAAGGTTTGTCCGACAAACTCAAGCAAGTTTATTGCCAAACCGTTGGCGTTGAAGCGGCCTACATCACCCAAAATGAAGTGCGAAACTGGCTCTACTCGAAAGTGGAGTCCGGAGTCCTTAAGCAACCTCTCTCCAAAGAGCTCAAACTGCATGTACTGAAAAAGTTAACCCAGGCTGAAGGTCTGGAAAATTTTCTTCACACCCGTTACATTGGCGCTAAACGTTTTTCTCTTGAAGGTGGAGACGCAATAATTCCAGCCCTTGACGTGGTGCTGGACGAAGCGTGCCAGCGCGGATCCCGCGAAGTGGTCATGGGCATGGCCCACCGCGGACGCCTTAACGTTCTTACAAATCTCTTAGGTAAAAAATACGAAATTTTATTTTCAGAATTTGAAGGCAACTACAACGAGTCGGCCGGCGAAGGCGATGTGAAATATCATATGGGTTATTCCACGGACGTGAAAACCATATCCGGTGGCCAGCTTCACTTTGCATTGCTAGCAAACCCCAGCCATTTAGAAATTGTGGACCCCGTGGTGGAAGGTGTCGTGCGTGCAAAGCAGGAGCGCATGAAGGATGCAGATCGCACCCAAGTGCTGCCCGTGCTGATTCACGGCGATGCGGCGTTTGCGGGGCAGGGTTTAGTTTACGAAACGTTGCAGCTCTCAAAACTTAAGGGCTATAAAACTGGTGGAACCCTGCATTTCATCATTAACAATCAAATTGGTTTCACCACGGATCCCATTGATTCAAGATCAACCCTTTACTGCAGTGACTTAGCAAAAATGTTTGAAATGCCGGTTTTCCATGTCAACGGAGATGACGCCGAAGCTCTCGTCAATGTTACCAAGCTCGCGGTGGAGTTTATCCGCAAGTTTCAACAGGACGTGGTCATCGATATCGTTTGTTACCGCAAGTACGGTCATAACGAAGGCGATGAGCCCTCTTACACGCAACCCTTGATGTACAAAAAAATCAAAGTCCATAAAACTCCACGTACCCTCTACGGGGAACGTCTCGTACGGGAAGGCATTATCACTGATCACGAAGTGACCACTTTGAATGAACAAGTTTTGCAAACCATGCTCGACGCCCAGCACATCACCAAAAAAGATGCACCTAAACCTAGCATCGCGGCCTTTGACGGCGTGTGGAAAAAGTTTAGATTAGGGCTGCCCCAAGATTTCGGCGTTCCGGTCCCGGCCACCAAAGTCAGTGCCGAAGTTTTACGTGAGGTCGGTAAATGCATTTCCACCGCACCTGGCGGATTCAATGTTCATTCAAAACTTTTACGGTTGTTAGAACAGCGACGCAAAATGATTGATGAGGGGCAAGGAATCGACTGGGGTATGGGTGAGGCGTTAGCCTTTGGTTCGCTCTTGCTCGAGGGCGTTCCGGTTAGGCTTTCGGGCCAAGATGTTGAGCGGGGCACGTTTAGTCACCGTCAGTCCGTACTTTATGATTTTGAAAATGGCTCAAAACAAATTTTATTGAATAATATCCGTCCGGATTCCCAAGCTAAGTATATGGTGCATAACTCCCACCTTTCCGAGCAGGCAGTGCTTGGATTTGAATTTGGATATTCTGTAGCGGAGCCTAATGCGCTCGTGATTTGGGAAGCTCAATTTGGCGACTTCGCAAATGGCGGTCAAATTGTCATTGACCAGTTTATCTGCTCTGCGGAAAGCAAGTGGCAGAGAAGCAGTGGGCTTGTGATGCTTTTGCCCCACGGGTTTGAGGGTCAAGGTCCTGAGCACTCAAGCGCAAGGCTTGAGCGTTTCTTGGGCCTCTGCGGACGATACAATATGACGGTTTGTAACCTCACAACCCCGGCGCAGATTTTCCACGCCTTAAGAAGGCAAGTGAAACGGGAGTTTCGTAAGCCACTAGTTGTCATGTCGCCTAAAAGTTTGCTGCGTAGTCCTTTTGCCGTAAGCACCTTTAAGGATTTTACGGACGACGTTTTCCATGAAGTTTTAGAAGACCGGGACGTGAACAAATCAGAAGTAAAACGGGTTTTGTTTTGTACCGGAAAAATTTATTACGAACTTTTTGCGGAGCGGCAGAAGCTTTCGCGCACCGATACCGCGCTGGTCCGTGTCGAGGAGCTTTATCCTTGGCCCGAAGCCCAGGTGAAAAAGGTTTTAAGCGGTTATCCCAACGTGAAGGATGTGTACTGGGTTCAAGAAGAGCCAAAAAACATGGGAGCTTGGCGCTCTATTTACGAGCCTCTTGTGCAATCACTTCAAACTGGGCAAAGTTTACATTACATCGGTCGTGAAGTTGCGGCAGCTCCCGCCGTCGGGTCGCCAAAACGGCATGAGCGTGAGCAGCGCGCCATCATCGACCAAAGTTTTACATGAGAAAGGTACGTTCAATTTATGGCAAGTCAGGCACTTTTTGACATCAAGGCCCCCAGTGTAGGTGAATCCATCACTGAGGTGCGCATTTTAAAATGGACCAAGCCTGATGGAGCGGCCGTAAATTTAAATGAAGTTGTACTGGAAATTGAATCCGATAAAGCAACGGTGGAAGTCGTGGCCGAAGCTAAGGGCGTACTTAAAATTTTCCAACCAGAAGGCTCAACCGTTCCCGTCGGCGCCATCATCGGCGGAATCATGGAAGGTACCGGAACCGCCGTGGCTCAAGCGCCATCCGCAAAAGCGCAGGCTCCGACTCAAGCAGCAGCTTCGACACAATCACCCGCCGCAGCTCAGGCAAACGTTTCAGGCGGTAGTCCCTCTGCTTCCGCGGGTTCCAACACGCAAATGGCCCTCGCGCCTTCCGTGCGAAAAATTGTTTCTGAAAATAATTTAAATCCTAGCTCCATTACCGGCACGGGGCTTCATGGTCAGATCACAAAGGGCGATGCCTTAGCTGCCGTCTCAAGCCCTGGCCTTTCAAAAACGCCCGCTGCTTCAACCCAAGCACCTGCACCTACGACTTCCTCCGCTCCGACCGCAAGCCCTGCCACCGCAACGAGCCCGGTAGCTCAAGTGCGAGATAGCCGCGACAAAAGGCAGCCCATGAGTTCGTTGCGTGCGCGCATTGCCACCAGATTAGTGGCAGCTCAACATACGGCTGCGATTTTAACCACCTTCAATGAAGTCGATTTAAGCGCAGTCAATGCGCTGCGAACGCAACATAAAGAAGCCTTCAAATCAAAACATGGAGTTGGTCTAGGTTACATGTCATTTTTTTCTCGGGCCATTTGTGAGGCCCTCACTAAAGACGTGCCCATGGTGAACGGATCCCTTGATGGTTCAGAAATTATCACTAGGGATTATGTTGATCTAGGAATTGCGGTGGGAAGTCCCCGCGGTCTCGTGGTGCCCATCATTCGTGAAGCCCAAACCATGGGATTTGTAGAAATTGAAAAGGCCATTGCTGGACTTGCCCAAAAAGCCAAGGATGGAAAACTTTCTATCAAGGAACTTTCAGGCGGCACCTTTACAATCTCCAATGGGGGCACCTACGGCTCCATGCTGTCGACTCCCATTCTGACGCCCCCGCAGACGGGGATATTAGGCATGCATAAAATTCAAGATCGTCCGGTCGCCGTCGATGGCCAAGTGGTCATCCGGCCCATGATGTTTTTGGCCCTCTCCTATGACCACCGTTTAATTGACGGTAAAGAAGCGGTGACGTTTTTGGTTAAGGTAAAAGAGTATCTCGAACACCCGGAAACCCTTAATTTAAACTATTAGTGCGATTTTTAAGAACTGAAGCAGTTCCATATAAATTATTAATATTTATAAGACCCTTGTATTATTAGCTGGTTAAGCTTAAAGATATGTTCGGTAAACTTTGGGTTTTATATGACGCGTATCTTTTCCTATATTTTTATCCTCGTACTTGGATCGTTCCTTTTGCCTCCGAACGTAGGGGCCGAAAGTTTGGACTTCGAGCCGCCATCCATTATTTTATCGACGTTAGAGAGGCTGGCGGAAGATTCTGAATTTAGGGTCTTACCCGTCACTCTAAAGTTATTGCTTGAGACCCAATCTGCTGGGCCCGATAGGTTAGAGTTAGTTCTTTCGGAAAATGTTCCGCACCTTTTTAATTTTCTCGAAAGTCGAACGGCATCTGGCCTTGGGATTGAAGTTAACCGACAGATTGAACAACTCGTGCCCGAAAACCTAAGACACGAAATGGAAAATCCCTACGCGGTTTTGGTTACGGGCCCTCCATTGGCACTCATGGAAAGTCTCCGTGTAGCTAAAGGCTGGGTCAAAGCAATGTTTTGGACGTTAGAGCATGAGATTGAAGAACGAACCGAGCTTGCTCGCGCGCTTCAGGCAACCCTCAAGGAGAGTACAGCCTTTGATGCAGTGGTCAACCGGTTGGTAACGGCCACGTTGGAAGAAGATCTTTTGAAGGGGGTGCTTTGCGGTGCACAACTCTCAAATGAGACAACCCTAAAAAAGTCTGATTAAAGTATTTGGACGGCTCACCTAAAGTCGGTTGTTTCTAAATTGGTAAAATCTAAGCACGTCATAACTTACGTTGTGGGCTGACAGCTGCGTTAAGTTTCCTTGGGCATCGTAAACCAACTCAAGATTGTGGCGGATTAGCGCATGTTGGATGGATGAAGAAAACGCTACCCGGTCAGCATTAAACGTTATGCTGACACTCTCGGCTACGGTGCGGCGGTTGTCAAAAAACGCAATCATGGATTGTAAGAAATTACTTTCGGTCCTGGGTAAAAACTCAAGCCCGGGCCAGAGTTCCGTAACGATGGCGTATTCCGAGCCCAACTGATTAAACGGACGTGATCCCGATTCGGCCAGATAACGCACAATGAACGAAAATGTTTCGCCCGTAGGTGAATGAAGTTCATAAAGGCCAGCCGGTAGTAAGGCCATGAGCCGAAAAAGTTTTTCTCGATCGGTGGTCGGTAAGGGTGCCCTGGCGTAGCGCGGAAGGTCTGAACTAGGGACTGCCTCATAAAACAGCGGCAAAACCTTTTCTTCGCGGGTGATTCGCGTAATGTACATCGACTCCGGCGAGGAAACTAAAACGGCTTCCGGCGCAAGGGTAGACAAACTAATTATGTTTCCATCCACCGATCGTATTTCGTGAAGGTCGGGCCGCGCGCGCAAAGTGCCTAAAAGTTTTTGTAAATGGGCGCCACGGGGTCGAACTTCATCGTACACTTCGACATCAAGTAACACTGCGCACGGCATGACTTCGGCCAACACAATGTTGGCCAGCGCATAGGTTGGCAACAAGCTTAGGCCGCAAAAAATAAAACCCCAAAGCCCCGAAAAGTTTTTCTTCAGACCCATATTTTCCCCCTGCTGAAGTGCACAGGTATGAATTATATTTTTTTGTTGCGACACGCAATGGCCTCCCAAGGATAAAGAATTCCCCTGGAATTATCGCAAAAACTTCAGGTAAAGTGTTTCCTAAGAAGGAAACATTTTCATGACTGCTTCTGCCCCCACCACTGCGTCTTCCGGCAATCGTTTTGATCTCATCGTTATCGGAGGGGGACCTGCCGGTTACGTCGCAGCCATCCGCGCGGCCCAACTTGGTATGAAAGTTTGCTGTATTGAAAAACGCAAAGCCCTGGGCGGAACATGCTTAAACATAGGATGCATTCCTTCTAAGGCGTTGCTGGATTCCAGTGAACATTACGCCCACGCCAAACATAAGCTTTCTCGCCACGGCGTTACGGTGAGTGACGTTAAACTTAATTTAGACGTCATGATGCAGCGCAAAGAGGCGGTGGTTCGAAGTTTAACGCAGGGAGTAGCCGGGCTGTTTAAAAAAAATAAAATTGAGTGGGCCTTAGGTCACGGCAAAATTTTGGCCACTAAGCCCGATGGTTTTGAAGTTGAAGTCTCCAGCGATGGCGTAGCCCGCACCTTGTCCTGTGCAAAGGTTTTACTCGCCACGGGTAGTGACGTCATTCAAATTCCAGTTGCCCTTTTTGATGGCAAACGCATCGTGAGCAGTACGGAAGCTCTTTCTTTTACCGAAGTGCCAAAACATCTTTTAGTAGTGGGGGGCGGAGTCATTGGCCTTGAGATGGGTTCGGTATGGCTGAGGCTTGGCGCAAAGGTAACCGTAGTGGAGGCGCTGGATCGCATTCTGCCATCCATGGACAAACAGCTGAGCTTGGAATCTCAGAAAATTTTTGCCAAACAAGGTTTTGATTTCAAACTCTCCACCAAACTGATTTCAGCAAAAAATGCTGGTAGTCATGTGGACGTAGAGCTTGAATCCGCGGCCGGAAAAGAAAATTTAAAACCAGATTATGTTTTGGTAGCGGTTGGTCGAAGGCCTTTTACTGATGGATTAGGTTTAGAATCCATTGGGGTTAAACTCGATAAAGCAAAACGCGTTGAGATCGATGAGCACTTTCAAACAAATGTCCCGGGTGTCTACGCCATCGGTGATATCGTACGCGGCCCCATGCTCGCGCACAAAGCAGAAGATGAAGGCATCGCCGCCGCAGAAATCATGGCCGGCCAACATGGTCACGTGAATTACCAAGCCATCCCTGGCGTCGTTTACACTTGGCCCGAAGTCGCGAGCGTTGGATTCACGGAAGAGGAATGCCAAGCGAAGGAAATCAAATACAACGTCGGAAAATTTCCGTTCATCGCTAACGGGCGCGCCAAGGCCATGGATGAAGTGGATGGTTTCGTAAAAATTTTAAGCGATGCAAAAACGGACCGTGTGCTTGGCGTACATATCGTAGGGCCAAGAGCGTCAGATATGATTGCCGAAGCTGCCATCGTCATTGAGTTTGGCGGGGCAGCCGAGGATATCGCTCGCTCAAGCCACGCGCATCCCACTCTTGCCGAAGTCATGAAGGAAGCGGCGCTGAGTGTTGGGCAGCGGGCGATTCATTTTTAAGGACAGGGCGGCGGAGTAGGATTTGCAAATTGCCTTACCGTGGTCTGAAGTTCGTTAGAACGTTGGGCGGCCCGGGTAGGGCTGCTTCCCTCACACTGATAGTGGGCTGAAGCTGGGTGGTAACGATCGAGCGTATTCAGATAATTTTGGAAGTTATCCTGGCCTAGGAGTTGACGGCCAAAAAGGTCAATGTTGGAAGCGCCGTCATCTCTTGTTTCGCTTGCGCGATAATATTCCCGAACTAAATCTGAACTTTCTTCCGCAAGGCCCGTACTTCGTCGCAGAGCGGATCGAAACAGCGGGAACTTTGATGCCGCCCCCGCACGTAAACTCAGTTCATTTATAACATTGCGAATCTCGTCCCTATGGGGGTCGCTCTGACAGCGGGGTGCAAGATTTGTAGCGGCTCCCAACGAGGTTACGAATCTTGAAAAAT
>CAYYYP010000077.1:0-4161 GCA_964475985.1 uncultured Oligoflexia bacterium
GCCACCTCAATTTCCTTGAAAGGAAATCAAGTGGCTGCTGCTTGTTTGATAAATAAAATTAGTAGAGTGACAAATCGGGTAGAATTTTAGGGAGGAAGTTGATTGGTCCCATAAAGCTCTTCTGCCGCATCTGAATTCCACAGGCAGTTCATGCAATATCGAAAGTTACCATCCACGCAAAATACCCGATCCTCGCACCGAGGGCATCGGCCCCCATGACTTGCCTTAAGATGTGGTTTGCTAACTTTAGGCATTTTGCGAGACTGAAGATCCATGATGGAAATAGTGCCCATAAGCTTAAAGTTGCCTGCATCATCTAGTTTGAGGATACGAACGGGCCCATAGGCCGGCAGAATCCCTGTGGACGGTTTCTCTTTTACTGCTGAAGGAAGCTTTTGAGATTTATCCCCCTTCACTAGTAAGGAGATCGTCAACCAATTGCGGATTTTTTTGAGCGCTTCGACATACTGTTTTTGGGCAAACTGCTTTGAAAAACCGAGACTTGTCCCAACCTGAGAAAAACTTAATTCGTCTAAGAAGTATAAATTCAAAACCTTTGCCTGTACCGGTGAAATATCCGACTGACGCAGAATCTCAGCAAATGAAGGCACTTGGTTGACGTTCTCCTTACTAGTGAAAGGTGGAGGTTCCATTACTCGGTCGGCCTCCTCGTTATCGGGAGCTTTCAACTCATTGGTTTTACAATTGGCGTTTTCAAGCATTTCCCCGAAAAGGGGCAGATCTCTTTGGCCTACATAGTCTTGATTGCTATAGACCTCGCATTCATTGCAGAGCTTGCCTTGCGCCCTCAGTTCTAGTGAATGGCAGGTCGTGCACTTGCCATGCTTAAATGGTTTTCTGATAGCGGCCTTTAATTTCAGCGATTTCATTTGGAATCTCCAATTGAAAGTTCTGACGTCGTTATGTGACGTAGAATTTCTTTAGAAGAGTCCGCCGAAATGGCTGCTGGGTTTTATTTTAACCCAATCCCTCAGTAGGACACCTTGA
The DNA here is from genome assembly GCA_964475985.1 of uncultured Oligoflexia bacterium. Lineage (GTDB taxonomy): Bacteria > Bdellovibrionota > UBA1018 > UBA1018 > CAYHWW01 > CAYYYP01. The sequence goes on from CAYYYP010000077.1 coordinate 1,009, forward strand.
CGATTAAAAATTGATAAAAGGCTCTTCCTGGTAGGTAAGCTTGCCTTTAATCGGAAAGAAGCGAATTTATTTCGATTTATTATTTTCTTCGTTCGGCACGCTAGAGCCGATCATTGCGTAACGAGAAGGCTTGCCCTCATGAAAAGTCATCTGAATTTTTCCGAAGCTAACATTGAATCGGTGTGCAATCTCAATCCATAAATCAGCAATGGGAATTTGTTTTAATACTGCCGGCATCATTTTAATTTCACTCATTATGTATCCTCTCTCTATCGATCTTCCAGCTGGCCCTGGTGGTGGAGTAGATTCGGGAAATTTGTTTTCTCTTTTGGCGTGGTAGTGCAGCCCGTAATCGTGATGGTAGCAATAAATAGGGCTGTTATTAATATGGCGCTTTTCATTATAAGATCTCCTTTACTGGGTAAATTGACGGTGTTCTCGGACAAGGGGTAATCATCATGAATTTTTGTTCTAGTTTTACTTCACAGATCTGAGTGATTTTCTTTATCGGTCCAGTTATAAAAAAAACCAAAAGAAAGACAAACTCGTGGAGGATGATGGAAAGAATCAGGCCGAGAAGGAGACCATTGCTGCTTTTTCGGTCTTGAACGTTTTCGCTGTTTCGTGAAGCCTCGTAATTCATAATGGACCTTTCTTTTCTCGGAGAAGTTTTTGGTATCGATTTTCATTAATGAGTGAGAGCCGATCATATGTTTGAATGTTTTCGCGATTCGCCTTTTCAATGGCGGTCCAGAAGGCCGCTAATGCCTGTACTAGTTTTTTAAATAATGCATTCATTAAACTCCTCCACGAATGTGAAACCAATTTCGTGCATAGCGCTCATCAGTTGATTGCAATTGCCTGTTGTGAATGTCGGCGCCCTCTTGGACTGCCCGGTCTATCCGTTTCGCAAGCTTCATAATGATTTGCCCCACTTTCTTAAAAAAATTTGCGGCAGCTTTGATAAATTTCAAGAATTTCTTTTCAGACGTTACTGTTCTGTAGGACTTATCGAGTGGCATAACGTAAGGTCGCTCAAGGATTGGCAGTGAAATAGATTCTTCTGTCTGGATTGTGTTGGTTTGTAATTTATCCATTTTTGAACCCACCTTTGATTGCTTTGTAGTTGGGATTTGTTTGAGTCAAAGTCACTACCTTCAAAGCCCAATTTGGAATTTGCGTTTCATAGTCAGGATCGAAGCTGGGACTGTAGTTACAGTTCACGCAGTAACTGTGACTCCTAAGAATTTCGTAGCTTGAGCAATTGCATCTAGGACATAAGGAAAGGATCATCGCGTTTACCTCCGGCGATTGTTTGTTTCCGAACCGCAGTTTGTTGCGGCCCTCTCTCTTATGTAATTGCAAAAGTGTATTCACTTCGTGCCAACTGTATGTAGTGATATGAAACTGTTATATAAATTATATTTATGTCCGGAAATGCATACGTCCGGAAAAGAAGAAAACATTCAAAAATTTGAATGGTGGATCTGCAAAAGATAATGAATTCGATTGGATCAGGTGATTCCCAGAAATCATGAAAAATTCAAGAATTTGAACGTAAGGAAATTGTTTCAATAACAAGACGGATATTTTAAAACACGATTCCTGCGGAGCAAATTACATCAAAAAATTATGCACTTGAATTCGAGGCAAATGCATCATGAGTTTTTTTGAAATGAAAAAGCAGTCAAAATTCTGGAAAATTATTTCGAAATGGCGGATTGCCGTTCAAAAAATTGAGCGAAAGCTTCTAAAACAAAGGGCTTGTGGTGAGTGCTTTTTTTACAGCCATCTTGCGAAGGAGAGGCCGCTCGGTCGCTTTGACTTGTTTTGATCCGTAGGAGGCAGCATCAATGCTTCGCAGGCTTGCGGTGCCTATAGGTCGGGGCCGAATCTGAATTGAGCCCTCTGCAGCACTTTTTCGTTCTTTTCATTTTCTTTCAACCAATCCAGGAGGCGTTTGCTACCGCTCCCATGGCTGCGGTTGACGCGAGACTTGTTCTATCGCCCTGTTCTTTGCCGAATGGTGGTCTTCTTAGCCAGGATACGTTACTTCAGAAATCCCTGTCGTTTAAGCGCCTGTAGGTAATTTTCCGAAAACAACTCAGTGTCGTCCTTGCGGTATTTAAGTTCCGTATAGATCTTGGCAAGGTTATCAACCTTTGCCACGGCCTGTCCCTGTAGTTCCAGAGACTTGCGATAATACTCAAACTCTAGGGCCTCCCGGGGTTCGTAGTGCTTCAGAATCAATTCATCACTGACCTGTTGATATTGCTCCTCGTGAATGAAAGCTTCAGGCTGCAGCCGTGGCCTTTGGCTTGTCTCTATAGAGGCCGGATACCCCAACGCCAGCGTTGCAACCGGAATCACGCCTGAGGGGCATTTGAAGAAATCTATTAAGGGAAGTGCCCGGACAAATGTTGCTCCCGAGTAGCAGCTTCCTAAGCCAAGTGACTGAGCTGCAATGACTGTATTTTGTGCGGCGCATAACGAATCAGCCATGCCCAATAAAAACCCCCATAGGTTTTTAAATCCGGGGTTTGCTTCTCTAAGCTCACACCATCGGGTTGTGCGGGATACATCTGCGCAGAAGGTCAGCACAACTGGGACGTTAAAAAACATCTTTTGGCCAAAATGAATTGCCGCCAGTTTTCTTATCCTGTCCTCATCCTTCGATACGAGGATGGTATAGTTCTGCAGATTTCCGCCAGTAGGAGCTCGCGCAGCAGCTTCTAAAATAGAATCAAGTACGTCGCTTGGTATCTTCTTTGAAGTAAAACTTCTCACGGACGACCTTGCTAAAAGCGCCTCTATAGCTTGATTGGATTGGCTTTTCATTCGGACATAATTCCATAATTTTTGACATAGTAATGTAACAAACTTGGGACAATGCCCAATCTTCGAGCTGCTTCAGCTCGCGAGCTAGAAGCCCTGATTTGGACTTCGATGAATTTTTTTAATTCATCCTTCTGTTTTGTTTCGAGTGTTTTTAAGTCAGAGCCCGCCATGTCTCTATTGAAATATTTGCTGTCGAGATGCTCCACTTTAACGGTACTTCCTGTGCATCTTATAAGATGAGCTTCAACCATGTTTTTAAGCTCGCGGACATTTCCTGGCCATGTGTAGTTCATCAATATCGAGAGTGTTCTTCTT
>CAYYYP010000077.1:4171-9740 GCA_964475985.1 uncultured Oligoflexia bacterium
ATCGTTTTTTGAATTCTTTTAATTTATTGTATTCATCCGTAAAGTGCGCAACTAACGGCTCAATGTCATCAATGCGATCCCGCAGTGGAGGAATTGAAATTGTTATGACGTTCAATCTATAAAATAGATCTTCCCTAAATTTTCCTTCCTTAACCATCTGCTCCAGGTTTCTATGCGTAGCGGTAATGATGCGCACATCAACCTTCTCAGAGCGATTCGAACCTACGGGTTCAAACGTTTTCTCTTGTAAGACGCGTAGTAGCTTCGCTTGGAGATCGAGCGGCAAGTCACCGATTTCATCCAAAAAAATTGTGCCGCGATTTGCTAATCGAAATTTTCCCGCTTGGGATTTGATGGCGCCGGTAAATGCGCCTTTTTCATGGCCGAAAAGAGTGGATTCAATAAGATTTGCCGGAATTGCGGCACAATTGATGGCAATGAAAGGTTGGCCAGCACGATGGCTGACTCGATGAATAGAATTGGCGACGACTTCCTTTCCTGTTCCAGTCTCTCCTGTGATTAATAGAGTTTCGTTTTCATTTGCAAACTGTTCAATATTTCGAGCAACATTGGCCAATGCCTTCGATCTACCAATTAAACCATTTTTTCGAAGAATTGCTTCATCTTGTGTTCCCGATGACTCTTGAACTATTGGCTTGGTCGTTTGATCGAATTTTGCGCACAGGCTATCCAATCGGATTAGAAATTCACGTGGATCAATTTCCTTTTCGATATAGTCGACAACACCGGTGCGCATCGCTTCCTTCACAAGTTCCTTTGAATCATCGCAGGAATTCATGGCAATTATTTGATCAGGATTGAGTGACAAAATATTTCTAGATGTCTCGACTCCATTCATGCCGGGCATGAAGTAATCAACCAAAATCACAGAATATGGTTCATTGGCTCTCTTTAGTAACTCGATAGCAGCTGCTCCAGAGTTTGCGCCATTGGCAACATAGCCTTGGGACTCCAACAGATATTTCGTAGATGAAATATTTTCTTGATCGTCATCTACGATTAAAATTCGATGTTTCACAGTACTGCTCCTTCAAGTGTTCTAAAAATGATATTAAATTTTGAACCCTTTCCTGGCTCTGTTGAAAATTGAACTATAGCTCCATTGTTTTCACAGAGGTGTTTAACGACCGGCAATCCAAGGCCGGTGCCATACCCTGGCTTTGTGGTGAAATCGGCTTCAAATATTTTATCCTTAATTTCGTCTGGGATTCCTATTCCTTCGTCGGAAACCGTAATCATGGGGCGCCCATCTGAGCTGGAAAGATCCACAGATATTTTTCCACCAGCAGGTGATGCCTGCGCCGCATTGCGAATGAGATTTGAAAAGATCCGTTGGCAGTCATTCCGAGAGGCAGCGACTTCCATTCCGTTTTGATTTTTAGATAAAACTTCGATGTTCAATTTTAGGCCTTTAAATTCGTCTTCATTCTGAATTTCTTGGCAGAGTTGCTCAAGCTCTGGCAGAATATCGAAACTTGAACTGCCCATCGGGTTGGCACTAGGTGCGCTTTGTAAGCTCTTTACTTGCCTAGCGATATTGGTGACCCTTTCCAAGGATCGGTGAATCGCATTTGTGATTTCATCATCTATGAACTGTTGACTTTCAACCTGGTGTGTCGCCGTAAAAATAAGTTTTTTAAGTTGGGAGACAGGAGATAAAATGTCGTGCGCGATTCCGCGGATCATCGTAAGTTGAGCCGACTTTTTTGCATTCTTCTCAAGACTTTCGATTTCAGAACGCAATCCATATATCGCTTCCTGCATGGGCAATAACTCATTAAAAGGAACGGACTCGTGCTCGATTGCTTCCTTGGGATGACTTTTAATATGGTTTGCCCATCCGGAGAGCCTTTCACCGATAGCAGACGTGAGGTGAACGAGCCTCATTGATAAACCTATGGTTTGCACAAAAAATCCCACGCAGATAAGTAGAAAGAGGGAAAACAATAGAGGAAGATTGTAATTTGGTTTTAGATTTGCTTCCAAGTACCCGTAAAGTTCCTTGGTTTCAGAATCAAAATAAATGGGAACCAAATGGCTAATCTGATTTTTTCGAAAATTCCAACACGTCTTTAAAACTTCCGGACAGGCGGGCTTTTCTTTATCTATTTTTGCGTTATTTCCATTCTCGTAGAAAATTCTGAACTTTGGATCCCGCACTAAAATAGTTTCATCAGCATCCAAATGAAATGCATCTCTGATTTGAAGTTCGACCTCACGAATTTTATTCGTTGATAACAGAATAGGCCGAAATGCCTTTGCTGCCGAGCTTGAAATCGTTTGTACGTGATTTCTACTTGATGCGATACCAAAATAGATGAGTCCAAAAAAGCCAAAAAATAAGCTGATCCCCGCACCAAGAACAGTCCACGTTCTGATTTGAGTTTGTACATATTTTTTTAGGGTTGAACTTGGATTGGTTTTCATCGTAAGTTTTACTTTAGGGAGTAAATCTCACTTTAGAAAAACTCACGGTTTCATCAGTCACAGGTACTCGCGACAGATCAATTTCTGGCTTCGCCATAACGTTTGTAGAAAAATGAAAAAGTGGCAATGCATGGCCAAGAAGTACTGACTCACAAATGATCGATCTGAGAGCAAGAACGCGTTTTCCTTCACCGTCGATGGCGCGAGCTTTTCGAAGGCGTTCAGCAAAATTGTACCGTCCTTCACCTGATGGAATTGATGTCGGGCTCATCTCAAAATAGTAAGACATAGCGCCATCAATATTTGCATCGGCAACACCAACGGATCCAATATAGAAATCGAACTCTTCGATCTGAGCTGCTTCCGTCACTTTCCCAATTGGGACCTCAATGAAAACCGGTCTCTTGCCATGAGCCTTTTCAATGGCTGCCGTTAAATTTGCCTTTAGCCTTCGTGAAACACGATCTGGGCTTAGTAAAATTTTTAGGCTCCGATTTTTGTATTCAGGAGGTAACTCGATAGCTTCATTGGACGGACTATTTTCGGCGTCAAAAAGAGAATATCCGCGAGGGTAAACCTGGTTTCCGAGTGTGTATCCCTTAAGGCCTGAGACAATTGTTTCTCTATTAAGGTGAACCGATAAAAAGAGAAAAAGGTTGCGCTGTTGTTCAGTTACCGTTTTCTTCCCTAGGTATACAAACCAAAATGTACGATCCAAATCACGTTGCCATACATGAAATTTTCTCTCTTTAATTTTTGAATCAAGCCCTGCTTCCATAAGTGAATGTGATGCCACCAAATTGGGCCATTCATCACGAAGCAATGTTTCTTGAAGTTCTACGCCTGCAGGTGGTTTTCGGATAATAATGCGTTGGGCCATATTCTCGTTAGTTCGAAACCAACGAGGGTTTCTCTCAAGTGAGATTTCTGACTCGTTGCTCTGTAATAATACGAAAGGTCCGCTACTTACGCCAAAATCAGGGTCTCCTCGCTGATTGAGCTTTATGACACCGTACATTGGCTCAGTCAGCCGCATTCAAATGAAAATCAATGGTGTCATCTGAAGTAGTTTCAATAGATGCGATTCGACTGAATACATCTTTCAGATCTCCGCCATGCTTCAGCTTCGCTCGCTCAAAACTCGCCTTAATTTGTTGTGGCTGAATTTTACTGCCATCTGACCACAAAGCGGTCCTACGCAAATGAAAGCGATAGGTTCGGTCTCCAATTAATGTCCATCTCGACGCGATACCTCCTGCAATTTGCTTTGTGTCATCTAACTCAACAAGCGTAGATGCTAATGCGTAGGAAATATCCATATCCGTTAGCGAGAACACCTTGGCAGGATCTATGGGAAGCGAAAATGAAAGATACGTTCGAATTTCTCGTGTAGGGTGTGCGTCGGCATCATGCATAACGAGCAGACCTCCTATGCTAAAGATTGCCATAAGGACTAGAGTCCAGTCTTTAAGTTTCATAATTTCGGGGTCTCATCCAGAGCTGGGAGCGCCGGTGCCGGTGTCGTCCCCATCAGGATTATTATGCGTTGAGGTGGCACCCGCAGGTGATGCACTGTTTTCCTCATTCGCAAAGGATAATAGCTCACGACTGCTACCCGAAAAAAAACCTACAAATGTTAAAATCACTACAGTTACTTTCTTAAAAACTGACATACAGAACTCCTTTTAAAATCATGCTACGAAATGGGGGACTAAATTAATTGATCCACCCAAATTGACGCTTTTTAATCGACCAACATTTAAATGCTTCGCTTTTTCGGCGTTGGTCGTTTTGCCGAAAAAGAGATCTTGCACGTCTGGGCTGCTGCAATATCCCGAGGAAAGGGGAGAGGTTAAGACCTCTTTAAACGAGTATGAAATGGGGTTGAGGGTAAATTGCTTTAGATGCAAATGCCATTTTGAAGATGCTTCTCTCATTGAAACCTTCTCGCCGAAGATCCAATCAGGAAATGTTAGGTGATGTGCGAATGCTACAGCATGTTCAATAGGTCCTAGAATCGTATCCGTATGTTCGTTCAAGGTAGTACGAGCCAGAGACGAGTCAATGTAGCGCTTAGAGGTTGCCATGCGCGCGAGCCTGCAGGTTTCGGCCAGCGCACGATAAATTGCTCTGTTCGGGGATCTGTCCGCACAATGTGAAATAACGCCGTGGCCATTGTCGTTAATCAACATTGTTGAAATCGTTGGGACGTGACCGAGCTGTGACACTAAGATGCGGAGATGAGGAAATTCTGAATTTTTCAAGTTTTCATTTTCCCATGACTTAATCCATTGTGGTGTATCTTCATTTGCGATTTCAAGTAGTGGTTTTTTGCATAGCCAGTGCACCAAGGCGGCATCACGCTCAAGAAGTTCGGCGACGGCAGCTTTTTCTGCGGAATGCCGATTCAAATGTGTAGCCCAGCCGTTTGACGTTAGCGTTCCGTGTTCGGTGCCTTTAAGGCATCGATAAAGAATTCTCTCGACCGCCTCTGAGATGCTTTTTTGAATTGTAATGAGCTGACAATCACCCTCAGCGTGTCCTACTTCGTTGAATCCGCCGCCGGTGACTTTAGTAAAATAATAGTATTTTGAATGCACGAATGTGGTCTTGTAGGATCTCTGAGGACTCTTGATCTTGATAAGAATTTTCTCTCCGGTTGGTAGAATGACCGGCACACCGTAGATGAACGGAGTAAAGAGGGTGGATTTAATGATGGATCTTGTAAGATCATAAAATGAGTTTTTCATATGCGTTTCGTTTGGTGCTTAGAGCAAGGCGCGGGCCATTATGACGCATTTTTATTTAATATCCATAGTTCATTGATTTTATTTATAAATAAAAAATGAATAGTGTCTGTGTTCTTATGAATGGTCTTAAAATTCTTATTATCATTCAAAAATTTGAATGATAATAAGTCATCAATAAGTTTTTCTCTTCATAAAATATAATGATTCTGAGATGTTAGCCTTGGCTAGTGCTTGTCTCGACGTATTCAAAAATTTGAATGCCATACACTCTGAATGACAAGATATATTTATAATATATTGAAATTATTTACATTATCGTAAGCGCTGCAACGGTCCCATCTTCATCATAGGTTATTGTTAGCGTAGGAAGC
>CAYYYP010000078.1:0-9698 GCA_964475985.1 uncultured Oligoflexia bacterium
AGACCACTGGCCGGAACCTGCACTTCAATTTTACCGTCTTTCTTCACATGAATGTAGGGCTCGCGATTGGAAACGATTAGGATTTCATCCCCGCGCAATTCGTCCTGAAGGACCTGCTTTAAAACCTTAGGGCTCCAGCTCATCTGCGTTTCGTCCCGCACTGCGAGTTCACTCTGAAGTTCCTTGATCAAAAAATTTAAATCTTTGACGATGGGTCGTAATTCAGGCGAGGTTTCCCGCAACGTTTTGCGGCGCAGCGGATTCGTGATGAGGCCCTCGCCCCTTAATATGGCCCGCAAGCTCGCCGTCCAACCTTGTAGGCTTAATTGCGCGATGACCACCGTGATGGACGAGATGACGGTGGCGAGCACCGCAAGAAACAAAAACAGGTAACGTTTTGTGGCGGCACTTCGACGCTCCACAAAACTCATGTCGTGCACTAAAACCAGCTCGCCTTCCGGTTGTCCCAGCTCGTTGCGCATAGGTTCAAAGGCGATGTGCAATGGCCCCTGAGGCAATCGCAACATAGTAGAATAACTCAGACCAAATTCGCTGGGCGGGTGATTGCAACGGACTGTATCTGGGAAACTACTCGTCTTGTAGAGTAGATTACGGTTTTGGTCGCAAAACCCTAGGGCAAAAATCCGTTCGTCTTTCAGGATCTGCGCAAAAGTTTCTAATACCTTTGGCGTTGATCTTGATTTTAAATTCGGGATTATGGATTGGGATGAAATGATGTTCGATAATGAACTTGAACGCAAAGAGAGGTCTTTTTCAAACCATTGAAAGGTGAGTCGGTCGATCAGAGGTGTCACTAAATACGCGATAAGCGCAATGACCAGGGCAAGCGGTAGAATGAAACGCATTGAAAATCGCATGGGTGCTGGTTTTACTTTTATATCAAACTAAAATACAGTCCAAACATGTATCGTTACGGTTTAATTGGGAATTGTCAGGCATCTGCCCTCATTCACGAAAGTGGCTCCATGGACTGGCTTTGTTTTCCTCGGCCCGATGATCCGCCAGTGTTCGGAAAACTCTTAGATTCGGATGGCGGTCACTTCTCTGTCGAGCTCAGCGAGCAGGCCACCACAAGGCAGACCTACATCCCTAATACGAACGTGCTTACGACTTTTCTGCGCACGCCTGATGGATCTGAAATCAAGATTACGGATTTTTGTCCGAGATTCTCGCAACAAGGACGAATGTACCGCCCGCTCAATGTGTTTCGCATCATTGAACCGGTATCCGGAAATGTAAATTTAAAAGTTTTATGCAAGCCCGTGCACGGATGGGAGAAAACTTATGCCAAGCCCATCCGGGGTAACAGTCATTTGCGTTATGAGATGCGGCAAAGCCAGCTGCGCCTTACGACAAACATGCCCATGACCTATCTTTGCGAGGAGAGTTTTTTTGTACTCAAGGAACCCCTTTATTTTGCCCTGACGTGGGACATCGGCATTGAGGGCGACCTCATTCACGTCACCCATTCGTTCCTTGAGCAAACGATCGATTACTGGAATACGTGGGTAAAACATTGCTCAATTCCAAGCCTTTACCAAAAGGAAACCATCCGTTCAGCGCTTGCGCTTAAGCTTCACTGCTACGAGGATACGGGTGCCATTCTCGCAGCGTTAACGACTAGCTTGCCTGAAGAAAATGGGAGTCAGCGCAACTGGGATTACCGGTTCTGCTGGTTGCGAGACGCCTATTTCACATTGTCCGCTTTTTATAATCTTGGGCATTTTGAAGAGATGGAAGGATTTTTAAAATTCCTGATCAACGTTGGCGAGAAGTCTGAAGGTGGTCAGGGTAAATATTCTAAATTGAGGCCAGTCTACCGACTTGACCAGACTCTGCCACTTCCGGAGCTAATCCATAAAGAGTGGCGGGGTTTTCACGGCAACCAGCCCGTGCGCAGTGGGAATCAGGCGGCGGAACACATTCAAAATGACGTCTACGGCGAAATGGTATTGACCCTTTCTCCACTTTTTCTTGATGAACGTTTTCATCGGCACTGTACCCCCGAAAATGAGTCGCTGCTGGGTTACCTTTCTGAACTTTGCGCAAAACATATTTCAGTGCCGGATGCCGGGCTTTGGGAGTTGCGGGATGGTTGGCAGGAGCATTCCTTTTCTAATCTCATGTGCTGGGCAGGACTTGATCGCATCGAAAAAATTCAACGGCGGGGCTTCTTAAAGAATTTAAATTTTGACGTAGGAAAAGCCAAAAAATCAGCCTACTCCGCCGTTAAAGCTGCGGTGAAAAATGGAGTGTTAGGTAATGGTCCCGCAGATGAAACCGTTGATTCATCGCTTTTACTTTTGTCCGTGCTTCGTTTTCCGGATGATGAACTCTCTTTGAATACCATGCGAAGAATTCAGCAAGATTTGAGTTTGGGCCCGGATCATATGGCCTCAAGTTATCTTTATCGATACTTGCGTAAAGATGATTTTGGCCGGCCTCAGTCGGCCTTTCTGATTTGTTCTTTTTGGTTGGTGCAAGCGCTTGCGAAACTTGGTCAAACTGCCGAAGCCCAAAAGGTGCTGGAAAACATCATGGGCGCGGCAAGTCCTTTGGGACTTTTTTCCGAGCATTATTTGCCCCACGAAAAAACCCAGATCGGGAATTTTCCTCAGGCCTATTCCCATGTCGGGCAAATCAACGCAGCATTTGCCGTAAGCCCGCCCTGGACTGAAGTGATTTAAATTAGATTTTCCGTGGATTTGCGGGATTGGGCTTGTTAAAAGTTTTTTTATGTACTGCAAAGATTCAAATCCGATTTTTACGTTTCTCTTGATGTTTATGAGTTTTATTTTTTTAGGTATAAGTTCGCCTTCCGCAAAGGCCGTGCAGAATCTTGAGTCCTTGCAACTAAATATTCAGGACGCCGGGCGCGAGTATCGGGGTACACTTTTTTTTCCGAAAAAGTCAGATGGTCCGTTGCCCCTTGTTGTCGTAGTTCATGAATGGTGGGGCAAAACGGAATACCCGGTCTTGAGGGCGAAGAAGATCTCCCAGGAATTAGGTTATGCCGCTTTAGTGGTGGACCTTTTTGGCGAAGGTAAAACCGCCGAAACGCCAGATGCCGCTAAAGCATTGGCTGGGCCGTTTTATGAAAATCCGGAAATGGGTGTTGCACGTATCGAAAAATTCATCACGGCAGCCCTGGATCTAAGTAATGGGAAAACCGTTTCTCTGGATCCTCAACGTATCGCCGCCATTGGTTATTGTTTTGGAGGCACCCAAGTTTTGAACCTCGCACGAGTGGGACATTTAGTGAACGACCACAAACTTAAAGGGGTGGTTAGTTTCCACGGCGGGCTTGCGAGTTCTATAAAAGCGAAATCACCGTTTATAGCAAAGGTGTTGGTGCTCCACGGAGCGGCCGACAAGATGGTGAAGCCAGAAGAAGTGGAAGCATTCCAAAAAGAAATGAAGGAGAGTCAGGCGATTCTTACCCTGAAAGCATACCCCAAAGCTTTACATGCTTTCACAAATCCGAAAGCTACCGCCATTGGCAAAAAATATGGCATTCCGGTGGCGTACAACGCGACTGCCGATAAGGATTCATGGAAACAAATGAAACTTTTTCTTCAAGAGATATTTAAGGAGTAAAGAAATGTGTCCAACAATTCATCAACAGAATTCGAAGCAGCCTAAAATTGCCGTAATCACCGGAGCGCTCAAAGGCCTTGGCCTTCAGACCGCAAAGGAGCTTTCGGAGAAGGGTTATGTCACGGTGCTGAGTGCACGCAGTGGCGCAAACGCACCAGAAATCTTAGGGAATCTAAAAAAGCCCGGAAACGAAGTTCATTTCGAGCTCCTAGATATCGCTCAAACAGCAAGCATTGAAAGTTTTACGAACCGGGTCCTCGAAAAGTTTGGCAGGGTGGATGTGCTCGTGAACAATGCCGGTATTTTCATCGACGGTTCAGAGCCTACGCTTTCCTTGGCGGAAATTTCTGAGAAAATTTTAGAGACCTTCACGACCAATACGCTTGGCGCATATTTGCTTTCTAGAAAACTCATTCCCTTAATGCTTAAAAATGGTTTTGGTCGCATTGTAAATGTGTCAAGTGGAATGGGACAGCTTTCGGAAATGGACGGTGGTTATCCGGCCTATCGCCTTTCAAAAACGGCGCTCAATGCCGTGACTGCCTCCCTAGCCAGTGAAACGAAAGGAAAGGGCATTCTTATTAATTCCGTTTGCCCAGGCTGGGTAAAAACCGACATGGGCGGTGAGAACGCTGAGCGCTCCGTAGAAAAAGGGGCAGAAACTATTGTGTGGGCTGCAACGCTTCCGGATAACGGACCTACCGGTAGGTTTTTCCGGGATAAAGAACGTTTGGATTGGTAGGTAAAGGCCTAAAGTTTAGGGCTCGCCTCGCGGATCACGACTTTCTTTAAGTCACAAAAATCAACGAGCACTTGAGCATCGTTATTGTAGGAGGTGAGAGGTGCAAACGCATCTCGTTCGGAGCAGGGCCGGGATAAAAAGCCGTACTTTTGAAGATGCTCTGAATAGACTTCTTTCGGGATAGGTAAGGCGTGCAATCCTTTTAGGGTGACGATGTGATTAAAGGACAATGTAACGCCCTGCTCATTCGTGGTGAGGGAGAGATCAGCATTTTCCCGAATACCAAAGTAACCAATCGCCTTAAGATTTTGGGTAATAATTCTTTTCCGCACTTCGATAAGAGATTCGAAATTAGGGATCTCCTGCTTTGCGACAACATGTCCATTTATGATGAGTAAATATATTCCGGTAGCAACCAGAGCCACACCGGCGGTACGCCTGACCTTAAGTAATTCAACCAGATTTTTTACGGTGTATGCCAGGGCAAGAAAAACGATAGGAATGGCAAAAAAAACGTGTCGAAAATCAAAATTTTGCCGTGGATATGCCAAAAACGCGCAAATTAAAGTTAGAAAAATCATGGCTTGCGCGGCCAGGATCGCAAAAATTCCAAAGCCATGTAGTTTCTTTCGAAAGACGAGCGGCAGCGCCAAAACTAGGGGCAGGAGTGCAGGGATGGACTGATGACCACCCGGAAAAAATAAGGTCATACTCCTGATCCAGTTTTCAAAAATTGCCAACGGATTCAGCCGGAAGTTATTCCACAAACTATTAAAAGTAGCGCTTTCAAGTTTTGCCATTCGGTATTTGTAAATCATGCAAAAGAAGCCAAAACTTAATGTATGAAAAACTAGGATGAAGTATTTTTCTCGGAGAGCCTGAATCCTAGCGATGGTTGCTTTCCTATCTAAAACCAACAGTCCCAACAGTCCCAAAAGTTGTAAAAACAGGTTTGGAAAATAGAAAATATGAAACCAATAACCTAAACCAGAAACGACCAAGAAACCCTTCAGGTAGCTATGCTTCTGTTCTTTGCTAGCTTGCAAATATTTAAGCCAGAGATACCAGCTCAAACATGTAAAGAAAAAGAGCGAGGCATAAAGCCTAGTTTCAATGAAGAAAAAATTCAGTCCCGCAGACTGGGTTAAAAATACGGCAATGAATCCAAGAAAAAGCCAGAGGTCATTGAGAATAGCGGCCACCGTTTTCAGTAGAAAAAATGTGCCAGTCGTCATTAGGAGGAGGCAATAGGTGCGCGCAAAAAACTCAAGATGATAAACCGCTCGGTCGCCAAATATATTTTCTTGCAAGCGCCAAACTGCGCTCCCGACAAAGAAATCAAGGGGTGGCGAAAGGGTATTTAATCGGGTTGCTGTGAATATATTTTTGATTCCACGCTGCGCCCAGGCGAGCAAGATAAAGGTTTCATCCCCGTTAAGGTAAGTTACGCTCGCCTGCAGCCCGTGAAAAACCAAAAGAAAAACGCAATAGCCGATAATTAGGGTAGTCTGCCGATGGCCGATTGATCTTGAAACGTTCCGATATAGTGATTTTATTTTCATTTTTAGGTTTAACTAAATATAAGCCACTATTTTTCTTGAATGAAAACTTAAAAATAAGCCGGAAGGATAGGCCTGTTTAAATCTCATACATCTGTAAACGAATCATATTTAAAATTCCTGGAATTCGGCACCGTATAATTTTATGCCAATCTAAGCGCGCCTGACGTATGGCATAGATCCTGAATCCTAGTTTCACGTACCTAGGGGGTTGGATTATGGGTAAGCGAGATCAAATGAAAGCTGTTGGAATGAATAAAATAAATTTACTGTTAGGAATTGCGACTATTTTAATTTCGGGCGCGGCTTTTGCGCAAACCCCACCTTCACCGGCGGACGCAGCATTACCGCTTCCCCCGGGGAATTTCGCCGATTTTGAACTTCCGGGCATGGCTTCCCACGTCATCCTTCCTAATATTCAGCCCAACCCATCCCAAGAGCTCACTTGCCAACCCTATCCCCAGACCTTTGATTCTGAACATATGCTAGCGCCCGAACATATCGAGGCCGAAGCTAGAAGGCTCACGAGAGAGCGTCTGGATGCATCGATAAATTCATTTCCTGCCGTAGGGCCAGCACCCCTAGTGAACACTGCCGACCAAGGCGTCGCATCCTTTATTATCGGTGGGTACGTCTATCAACGAACTGTTTACGATCGCATTCGCGCCTACGTGACCCTTGGCTACTATTGTAGTTATCGTGGATTTTCCAGGCTTTTACCGCAAGTATCGCGCCCCGCAATGGACGCAAGCGGTCCTAGTCGCATTTCTGAAGCACAGCTCATTCGGAATACGACCCACGATTCCTTACGAAACTTAATCTGGCTCACCAATGCTACGGCCACCAATTTGGCGGCGGGCGAAAGGGCCGTTTCCGAAGTTCGCGCCGCCTTGAACGCGGGTTATGCTGAAGGTAGTCCGCTTCGCGCCGCTGGCATGGACACGTTGCGGGAAATGAATGAGGATTTTACCAGGTATTATCGCCTGTTTCAGCGCGACCATGATTTCGAAAGAGGTTTAGTGGACCGCATGACCCAGGAGCAAGCAAGACTTGATGCTATTCTTGCGGGCGCTCAACAGCGGGATTGTTCCAGTGCAAACTCGCAAGGCGCAAGCGCCGGTGACGCAGGAGTGGGCGATGCTAGCGTAGGCGATGCTAGCGTGGCGAATCCAGACGCTTCTTGTGGTCCGGTAACTTTAACGCCAGGTGAAGCCCAAGAATTTAGGCAACATGCCTCCGTAATTTTGGATGGCTACGCTAACATCATGGAGCAGTTGCGTGGAACTGGCGAGAACACCGATGAAAACCATGTGACGCATGATCCGTTGGCTCCGCCACCGGCCCCGGAACCAGCACCAGCCGTAACGGCGCCGATCGTTCAGCCCGCTCCCGTTTTGTTACCGCCTAGGCCCGTATTGGCGCCACCCGCTGGCCGCTCAGGCACTGTAGCTCCTAGGGCTCCCGCGCGCCGAAACGCGCCGGCTCGCAGAGCACCTGCGCGCCCTAGCCTTGGCCTTTAAATAGTCCAAATTAAAACTTGATTAGGCCGCATAAACATTAAAGATTTATGCGGCCTTTTTGTTTCGAAAAACAAGACCGTTAGTCCCGGGGGGCTCTGTTTAATTCTTAGTCAGTAACCAGTAAATCCCGGATCCGCGAAGCACGCTAACTATTTAATGTTTATAACCAATTAACATTTATAAATAAGGCTTTCCCGGCACCCCTCTTGCACCTCTAGCCTACATA
Source organism: uncultured Oligoflexia bacterium (assembly GCA_964475985.1). Classification (GTDB taxonomy): domain Bacteria; phylum Bdellovibrionota; class UBA1018; order UBA1018; family CAYHWW01; genus CAYYYP01. The sequence continues at coordinate 7,666 of CAYYYP010000078.1, forward strand.
GATTCTGGACCTGGGGAGGGAAGGAAAATGCTACGTGGAATTTGGGCGCTAAGGCTTAGCGTAACCCTGACATATATATTTAGTACTGCGCTTACTGCCCAAGTCCTTGCGCAAACCCCGGTAGCTACCGGTAGCGCCGCTGCGCCGACCAACCGTCCAGTGACGGCAGCAGACCTCATGACGCCTGCCGAACGGGCTGCCGCCGAAGCCAACCCTGAGAGTTTTGGATTTGATCGAAACGCTTCCCCAAGTTCCGGCACTTCAACTACACCGGCCACACCTTCTCGGCCAACTGCTCCGGTTCTGAGCCGAGCGCCAAGAGCCCCCGGTTCTGAACGTGGCCGTGGCCCAACCATTGGAACGGGTGCCGACCGGCTGTTAGGGCCTGGATTTTACGAAATAGGCGGAGGTTATACCGAGCAAGGTCTCGCCAACGGAAATAGCTCCTTCAGGCTCATGTTTCATCAGATTCGCCGCGGAATGGCCCTGCGACTGGAAATGATTATGGGCGCGCCGTTCTTGCGCGTTGCCGGCACACTTGAAGTTTTACCCGTATCTTTAGTTTTCACTCCGATTTCAAGCGACACCGTGGGCGCTTGGTTTTTTAATCTAAAAATTTCGCCCATCCTGCGTGGTCAGTTCACTCTCAATGATACGGATCTGAACATCGGTTCAAGTAGCCTGGAGGTTTCGCCCGAGGTCGTTGCCCATTTTGTGCGTATGACCGGTGGCGATTTAGAGGCCACCCCCAATGAGCCCGCGGTTTCAGTGCGTGCACGGCCGGGGCAAGTGAGTTTGGTTTCCTTACGGTTTGGCGCAGGTTTCGGAGGCGGAATCGCCCACGGCGCAGGTGGCCTGGGTTCGCAAGCCGGGCCGCGATTCAGTTTTGAGGGCCGTTTGATGATTGCGCTCAATTCCTTTGCGCATGCCGAAATGGCCATCAACGCTCACGCCTCACCCTACAATACGATTCCAAGTTTGGTGGACGTGCAGCGGGTCGTCGATCAAAACTTTGGTTTTGGTGGACATTTAGGCGTGAATGCAGGAATCGCTAACACTGGCATTAACGCCTACATCCGCGGAATTTTTCAGGCCGAGCAAACGGCTAGGGTAGTCCCGGCCGCTGAATTGCGGGGCAGCGATTTTTTTCAGCTTCATGAACCCAACCTCTTTATAGGCGGAGCCGTCGGTGCAACATACTAAATATAAAATATTTATTTTTAAGTTTTTGGCGCTCAGTGCTCTAGGACTTTTCGCCTTAAATTCCTTTGGCCAGTTAGCAACAGACCGCCAGAGTTTTCTGCGCGCCTTAAGGCTTGCCGAAACGAATATTTCTGAGGAAGCGGCTGTCATCGATGAGTATCAGAGAAACCGTCAAGATCTCATGTATGGCTTAGGAAGGCCGCTGGCCGCTGCATCCGAATTTTTCGCGGGAGAATATTTTGGGGTAGAACAAATCCGGGGCGACGTCCGGGAAATGCGAGCCCTTCTTGCACGTACGCGTTTGCTTTTTGAGCAGGGCGATATGCCGAGAGCTCGAGCAAGCCTCTCGTTACTTCAGGCGAGGCGCACCCTTAACGCTAGGCGGATTTATAACTTTTTGCAGAACACACAAGCCGGCGCCGATCGGCTTTATCAGTCAGGTATCCTGGCCGAAACTGTGCTTGGAGGCGCCGCTGCGCTATTGTTTCCTCCAACGGCGCCTGCAGGCGTAGCCGCCATCGTTCACGCCGCACCCGCATTCTGGGGCAATGTATATTCCGATCTGCCCAGCGAAAGGCTGGATTTATTAAACGATAACAGTTTACAATCGGTGCCGACGTCGGCTGCCGCCTCTGCAAGTGAAACCGCTAATACCGCCCCAAGTTCGCAGCCTTCGGCCGCTGCACCTACGTCAGCGGCTTCTGGACAAACGCCACCGGCCGGGAACACGAATCTTGATCCAGCCGACGTTGAATGGCAAAATTACCGTGCGCTCATTCGGCGTGAACAGCAAAATTTTCAACGCCTCGTTCAAGCCGCCAGAAATACTA
>CAYYYP010000079.1:0-809 GCA_964475985.1 uncultured Oligoflexia bacterium
ACATCGCCTGGGAGCTCACAGGCCGGCCAGATATTATTTTGGGGGATGCCTGGCCACAAGAGGTCATTATTAGAAATCCTAGACTTCTTCCCGGACCTTAGATCGGCAGTTTTAGAATGTCTCATAAAAAACGGAAACCCAATCTTTTCGATTGAGCCCAGGCACTTCGATTCGCCTGCGAAAAAAGGCGCCTAACTTCATAGGGTTGTTGGCCGGATTTACACGTCTTTCGGAGTCACTGTACCCTAGCCAGTTGAAAGACGTGTCATTATGGGCACTTTAGTCGCCGCTGAGGTCGCCCGCCAAGACAGGCAAATGGTGGGAGTGGCCCCTACTTGGTACCATTACATTTCGACGTGTATGGAATAAACGTCTTCCTAAATTTTCCACTGCTAAATCCCTGGTCACGTAAAATAATCATGGTCATCGATGCCGTAGATGTTGCTCTGCTAAGACATCCATTTAACAGCTTCATTAATAGCCGAAGTGAAGGCGCCCTTTTCAAAAGATCTTCGCCGTCCGTGGCCAGGCAAAACCCATTCTACGTCATGGTAATTTGCTAACTTTGCTACGGATTCAATTTGATCTTTCCACGAATACCAACAAGCATCCCGAAATGGGCGTAAAGCTGCTTCGTCGTCATCCCAAGGTAGATGATCCCCTGTAAACAGGTACTTTTCTTTCCATAGAAGGACACAATGCCCGCGAGTATGACCCGGTGTGAAAATAATCTTGCTGTCACCTATGATGACATCTTCAGTTCCTTGCAAAATCAGCTCGGAATCTGGTTGCGCTGAAGCATCCAACTT
>CAYYYP010000079.1:819-8459 GCA_964475985.1 uncultured Oligoflexia bacterium
AATGATTCTTTTTGCATGAAAAGCTTTGGCATACTTTTCGGCATCCGCAACATCATCCCTATGGGTGAGGAAAATGTAGGAGAGACCACCAAGCTTTTGAAACTTCTCAATCAAAAGTGGGTGAAACCTAGGGGCATCAATAAGCCAATTTCCTTGGAAACTCCTTACAAAATAACTATCTGCTCCAAAAGATGACTCTGCATTAAATCCATTTACAAAAATATCATCAACAACGGAATGGGGGAACGAATCGAGGATCTCACGGTTCGCTTTATGGTGAACGGCCCCAATGGCATGAACCGGGCAAGAAACAAGAGCTTGCAGAGCTTGGTGAACTTCCTGAGAAACCTGCGGCTGTTTTTTTACATGGGATGTACCGTTACTCTCTCCAAAAACGGCTGGAGCAAACTTACGACAAGTGTCGCAGTTGATGCAGCTTGAGTCGACGTAGAAATCACCACTGACATTGTAAGCTACTTTGTTTTTGATGTTCGCCATAAAGCGTCCTTAGTTGTTACTTTTCAATCAAAATACTCCCCAGTGTAACGAAAAGAAATCCCATACACTTTAATGACCTGCAAGGCCGAGTGCAGAAAACATGGTCAGTGAAATAGCGTTCATTTCATATTAATTGAGAGGACGGTAGCAGAAATAAAGAAATTGTGATCAGGGTACTTTGTCAAATTATAGGCCTATCTAATTTCTGTGCTACCAAATCCAGCGAAATGGCGTTGTTGATTTTCTCAATGCAGAAGTACTTACTCACCAAGAGGTGGTATCTAAAATGTTCAAAAACCAAATGTACATAGTTATATCTTTTTTTGCATTACTGTATTTACCTATAGCGGCGGCAAGCACGAGTGACTTTGGTACTCACAACTTGCACGATCACTGTAGTCTGCTTTTAGGCGGCTTTCATGTTAGCAACGAAAGTATTACAGCCTTTGAAATCCCTGCAGAAATGGCATCTCCGAGGAATAGATACTATTCCGACGATCGATTGCAGGCCATTTTAGAAGAAAACTTTCTTTCAAAGTTTAAAGCCATGAGCGCCAAAAGCTGGATAATTAAATTCGTTGAGACTACCCGGAAAGCAACGCGATCGGAGGGCCAGTGCCAAATGAACGGCGAATGCAGACATCAGAGCCTTATCCTTGAGGGAACAAGTGAAGGAGTGACTGAACGACTCATAGTCTCGTTACCAGCGCCATTAGTAAAAAATGATCCGAACATCTATCAAAAAGATGAGACCTTCACATCGGCTACCTACCCTGACCTTTATATTTTGGGACAACATTTTAGTGATGTTGCATTCGTGCTGACTCGTACATTTGGAATGACGAAAAATGGCCAAAAACCCACAAGTTGGACGCTAGCACTGCGAGGACCGGCGATAGTGGGTGCTAATGGTGAAGCCGTAAGTCTACAGATCAATCTTGTTTCGGGTACGTTGGGACGAATTGAAAGGACTTCAATTTATCAATACGATAACCACGTAGAAACCGAGGAATGGACTGAGGATTGGACCGGTAGTACCCCCGTTATTACTCTGAATGGCGAAATACAAAATTAAGCACTTCAATTCGGTGCCGCCTGCGCTCACTGAGGCTCAGGCCAAAGTGCGCACGTCGGACCCGGACACAAACCCTTTCTGGCGCCCTGATGAGCACGCTTTTGAAGACTCGGTCTAAAAACCACTGAAACCGATGTGATTTCGCGCCCATCTCAGTTGGTGCATTTTTCGTTTCATCTGAAATCGTTTAAATGCCCCCTCGTTTTCCAACCTAAAGTTATTGAGGAAAACATAAACTGGAGGTATCGTCGGCGCCTCTTCCTAAAGAGGCATATTGCCTTTACGTTTGAAGAAATTTTAAGCACAGGTGGCCTCGATGGTATCTTCTGAAAAATCTCGATACCTCTTTAAAAAAATAAATCCAACCGCTAGCTTCCATCGAGAAGAGACTGTGGCTGTCCTTGAAGCCATGTCCTCCAGCGCACTTGCAGAGCGACTTTGGCAAAGGTCTGAGGCTGACATAAGTCTCAGCCACCAGTTAGCGGTCGTGGTACTTCAGTCCCGATTTGGCAGCCTTACGGAGCCTAATGCACACGTCATTGGCGCTTTTTTAGAAGACTTACGAGGGCTTTGCGTATTCGAAGCAGAATGGCGGGAGAGTGAGGACGGTTGGGCATTATTTTTTGCAGAAATCGTATCGGCCGTTAAATTCGTCAGCATCCGAGTGCCGATCGATATGATCCGCTCGCAGATTCAGGAAATCATTGAAACTTTAGAGGAATCAAGCTCTCAGATGGACGACTGCTATTCGTGCAGCCTTGAAATTGAGCAACTAAAATTACTTTTTACTGGAGAAGAATGAAACCTTTTGAGTTCCATGACTTTGAAAAAAATCCTGCTTGGTGCGTCACGCGACTGGACACTGAATTAAAAACTCAGCCCATCGACATCTACGTTTTAATGGATCTTCCCAGCGGATTGGCATTGGCTCAAGAGATCGTGCAAGACCCAAACGGAGCGACGCTACTTCACGTGCGGAGCTTGATTGCCCAAGCGCAAAAGCAGTATATCCATCCGCCAAAACGCCTCTTTATTGCCAAAGGAGAACCTTCGATCCCACACTTTGAGGTTGAAATTGCGCAACTTGGAATGGCACTTGAAGTGGTTCCAGCTTCATACTTGGAAATTGTTTTAACGCCCTTAAGAGAATCGTTTGCCCAGCATTTCTTTTCTCCGTCGTCGCTGCCTTATGCACAGATGGAAGAAACTGCAGACGATGATGACAGGGAATCTGCACGCAACTTCATCCCAGATAGCTTTGACCCTTGCCCTTGCGCTTCGGGTTTGAAATTCAAATTTTGTTGCAAGCCAGGCTTTGCTGACATCATAGGCGCTATGGCCGCTGCCCAATCAGGGTTCCATCTCGAGGCCATGAACCATATAGCAAAGGCCAAAGAAATTCTTGGAGAAACTGCTGAGGTTCTTTCTAGGGAAGCCGTAGTGCAAAGTTATGTAGACGAAAAAAAGGCAATGAAAATTCTTGCTCAAGCACTTCAAGTGAATCCCCACCATCCGCGCGCCAACTATATTCGCGGAGTTGATTGCAAACGCAAAGGCGATTTTCACGGCGCAATTCTGGCATATAAAATAGCCATTCAAAATTATCCGAAGACCGATCGCTATCATTTGAATGAGGCCTACAACAATCTAGGGAACGCCTACTTTGAAATAGGTGAGATGACTCAAGCCAAATCTGCATGGGAACAGGCCCTGACCCTTCTTCCTTCCGACAAGACTGTAAGGCAAAATTTACAGGAATTTATTTATGAGAACTCGGACCTGCCTGCTTCAGTTCGTGAGATCAGTCCCTTTATTCTGCGGATCTTGAAACGAAGGTAACAAGTCTAAGTGCGTAGTCCTTCCTAGGACGGAACGGATACTCGCAATAATACCAATGCAAAAAAAATGGCCAAGAAGTAGGCGTTTCTTACTTCTTGGCCATCCAATTTAGATTGCAGCATCGCTTTCTAGGAATGTTTCTGCGGCATTTATATTCGAGTGAATTCTAGCTCGACAGGCGTCATATCGAGGGATATTGTGATTCCTGAATCAGATTCGTTCGCAGTTTGCACGGTCATATCCGTGACGTTCTTTGACAATCTTTCATTGACATGAGCTGCGATTTCATCGGCAATTGTACGGTTTTTTTGAGACAACTCATCACGCCATACTTTTAGTTCGACTCCTATCGCACCCTCTGACACATTTGTAATTTTGGCTATGGCAGAATAACTTAAGCCAGACCGTCTGAGAGTTCGGATCAATTCGCTAGGTCTGGTCTTTTTGCGGCCAATATGAATGCCCTTAGCTTTAGCATTTTTGAGACCATTTTTTACACGTTCAACGATGAGTTCGCGCTCTAGGGTTGCAATCGCGGCTATAATTGTAAAAAAAGCTTTTCCAATAGGAGAGTTTGTTTCAATCCGTTCTGTGATGGAAATAAAATCTGTATTAAGTTTTTTCATTTCTTCAAGTGCAGAAAGAAGATGCGTCGTTGACCTGGCAAATCTCGAAAAAGAATAAACAATAATTGTTGATATCTCACCTTTTCTCATAGATTCCATCATACGGTCTAGACTGGGACGTGAGACCTTAGCGCCGCTAAAGTTCTCATCAGTATAGAGTTCAAAATTAGCGAGCTGATTTCTTTCGCAATATTCTTTGAGGGCGCGGATTTGACTTTCTAATCCATTTTTTTGATCTGAAGTTGAAACCCTTGAATACAGAGCAACTTTCCTAACCATAGGAAGACCTTCCTTTCAATTGAAGGCTTCCGACTAACGTGCCCCCGGACTATGACTCCGAAGGGTCGGGAAGGTACTCGGCGATAAAACCCAAAGTTAGAACTACTTCTTAATTGGCCCCACAAGACTATGATTGAGGGCGCGGAGACTCACAAGTCCACAGGCGCGAGCATGGCCTGCCTCTAAATAAAGTTTTGCAGTAGCTTCACCAAGCCCACCAATCAGTGCGAAAAACATTCCCCATCGAATTGCACTCTGAATTAAGCCAAATAAAAAACTCATAAAATGTCTCCTGTTTGAGAATAGTGAGTGCTCACAATGTGATCGTAGCTCATGGCAATCAAAGATTCCAATAAATTCGCTCACATTGTGAACGATATACAAGGGGACCTTGATTAAATGCCTAGAACCCAATCCACGTCTGGCCGCAAAGGTGAGTCTCAAAGACTGAAGAAATTCAGAGAAAATCTTGGATTTTCCCAACGTGATCTTGCTCAAGAGTTTCGCTGCGCCGCTGGTGCCATATGCCAATGGGAAACGGGGGAACGAACGATCCCAGGACCCGTGTTGAAGCTCCTTGATATCTATGAGGCCGGTAAGGTGAAGCCAGGAGAAAAGCTTTAGTCCTGGAAAACCATTCGGCACCACCGTAACTGGAGAAATATTCATCGAAGGCCTTCCTTTTACCGCTGCGCCACATACCAAACCGTTGCAGTCTGCCATTTGGCCTTTTTCGTTTTGGTCGGGGTATTTATAGAATTCAAAAAATCAGCGATGGCCTGAAGCCCCATCCCCTGAGTACGGAGATTTTTGATCATCGCAATGACTTCTTGCTCGCGCTTGCACGGAACGATTTTTCCGTCCTGCCAACGCTCGCCATAAGCTGGGTTCGCTTTGTTGAGTTTGCGTGCCTCGCCGTCTGTTCGCAGTGGAATATTAAACGCCTTTAAATGCTTCGAAACAGTTGACCTGGCGGAACTGACAAGGTCTGCAATTTGCTGCGTAGAAAGCCTCTCTTCAATGTATTTTTGCCGGAGGAAATCGGCGTCCCGAAACCAAGGTTTGAGTTGAAACTCAATAGTATCGGAGATATACAGTTCAGCGGAAAGGTCGTTCGTATTTCCGGCGGAAGGCTCACCACTGCCTGGAATGTTGGAATACTTTATGCCCCGGTCTTCACCAGGGCAAGCGGCGGACCCTCCTCATCAGCTCTGCCCGTCCAAATGACTTTTGCGGTTTTTTTAAGCCCCTAAAGTCCTGAATATACAATACTTTTAGTTTATAAAATTAACTATCGTAAACAAATAATATTTAAGATAAAAGCGCGCTGGGTTAAACCATGTTTAAACAGTATTTCCAAGGGCGCGCGGGCCTCCTAAAACGTTTATGGATGATTGGCGTCGCTGCGTTCGTTTGGGCCCTATTGCCGTACGGCTTGGCCGCTCCGCCCCCTACAACGCCTTATCGCAGCCCGCCAACGAACCTATCCGATAACGAAAGCCATGCGCCACAGACCTTTGCAGAACTTCAAGCCCGGGTGATGGAATTGGAATTCACCCGTCAGCGGGGCAGTCCAGTTTATCCTGAGCTCTTCATCCCGCGGTTCAATCAGCGCATTGAAGATTTAAAGCTGTATCAGCTGTATATGAATAAAGGCGTTTCGCAGGAGCATTTGTACTTCCCCGTGCTCATCGATGAGCTACGAATTTTTCAGAACGTAGATCAGATTGTAGGTTATGCCATTTACGTAGGTCTCGTGAGGCGGTTTTACGAAGAACATTTCCCTGACCATCTTGTTTCTTCCGCTGATTCATCAAAACTAAAGGGCAAGTTTGCTGAACTTGACCTCGAAGTCCTAGAACGCCTTTTTCAACTGGGTTATGATCCGCGCGAGTTTAACAAATGGTTCCTGGCCACGGCTAGAGAGTCGATAAATGCACGCAGTAATGAAAACCTACTGACTCAAGTGCTGTATGCATTTTTTTATCGAGCATTTTTTGACATGGCTGGAAGCGATGAAAGGATGAAAGAGGAAAGCGAAGGCCATGCCCTAAGCAAGGTTAACGGACTTTTGCCGGAGGATAGCGCCAAAAAGCGCGCGGTGGCCATGATTCATTGGCTGCAAGCCCGGGAAGCCAAAGTCAATTTCGCGGACCCAACTCCATTGCCGCGTGAAATGGAAGTGGTAGCTAGGCCTGCATCTTTGCCTAAGCTTACCAGTACGGGACTTTTAGATCATATTCTGCGGCAAGAAACTTTTCAGGCTTTAGCGGAAATTGAAAAAATCCGGTTGCTGAATGTGCTCTGTTTTCCGGCGGCGCATCGTGCACCTCGAAATTTTTTTGATCCCTTTTTTAAATCGGCCTTTATTTGGGAAATCGATTCGAACCCGGACTTGATGGAGCGCATCGACGGAATGGTGAGGAGTCTGGGAAGTAAATCCAGTGACGATGCCACGAGGATTCAGGCCATGGCCCATTTTCGGCAACGGGTAGGGGAGAGCTCCGAGGATATGGAGAGGATCCTCTCTCTCTTTGATGGAATAAGTCCGAGGCCCGACCTAAATAATTTCTCTGGGTACCTAAAGCATATGCAAAATGCAGGGCGGTTTCATCCCTTTCAGAAGCTTGCAGCTTTGTTTGACATCATCGCAAATTCAAATGACATACCGGACATGATTCAAGCGCTGACGGAAGTGGGACGGATCATAGATTCTAAGTCAGGCTTAGTGGTGAATTCCTGGTTTGAAAAAAAATTCATAAGACCATTGCTCAAAAAATTTAAGCAAGTAACGCAAGCAGAGCAGGATCGCATTTCAACCGCCTTAGCGCCGTACGTTCACCGATTCTCCATCAAATTGCAGCAGCGGATCCGTAACGAACTTAACGAGAAAGAAAGACCTCCGACCGGTGCGATTTTGGCGCCGTATATAGAAGGAGGCGGCAGGCTTTTGGAAAGCGCCCTTGGCGCGACCGAAACCTTTTTCGCCGATACCTTGCGGCGTTCCACCGGAAGGCCCACAAGTGCCGCATTGGAGGCGAAGACTAGGTACCCAAAGATTTTTTCCCTTCTTGAGGCGGCCCGTGCCAATGAAAATTCCGCTGAAGTTTACGCTATTTTTCAAACCCTCTCCGAGTCCAAATATTTCTCAGAGGATGAGCAGGCTTTAAGGGTTGAACCTTCCTTAATTGAAAAATTTATTGGCGCTGTTTATGCCCATGGTAAGGGTGAAGAGAAGGCGGGGCTGAACTGGCCCATGATTTTGCGAGCGGGCCCAAGTATTACCGGAAATGAATTTGGCTGGGTGCTTCAGCGGGAAATCG
>CAYYYP010000080.1:0-7992 GCA_964475985.1 uncultured Oligoflexia bacterium
CGGCGTGGTGATGTATTAACCGAGGAACAGTTTTTACGTTACGTTCACGATAGTGCAGGGCAAACGCTTTACATCCTGAAAATTGACTTAGAGCGTTACATTCATTTTTGCGATGAGATCACCGACCGCATGCTCAATGACCCTGGCCTGCCACTAGCGCCAAAGATTCAGCGTGTGCTTGAGCAGGGCACCGAGGTTTTATCCTTTTTTACGACCTTAGGCGTCACCAAGGAAAATCTAGGATTTGCTACCCGTTATGTGAATCAAACGCGCACGGTAGTGCAGCAACTGCGACAGAACCGCCAAGACATCGAAGGCACGATCAAGGATCTCAGACTTTTTGACCACGCCATAAGTGTCTGTTTTTTAGGCTCACTTATGCTTCTGGAAATTGGCGTAGCTTCCGAGTTCATTCATAACTCCATCGGAGTCGCGCTTTTTCTGCACGATATCTCTCTCTTTGGAAAACCGGAATCCCTCTACCAGGAGGATGAAACCATCATGAGTTCCCAGGAGCGAGCGATTTACCTAGGCCACCCCGAAGAGAGCGCACGCATATTAAGGTCTTTGAATGAACTTCCGGAAGCCGCCCTAGAAGCCGTAAGCCAGCATCATATGCGGCTCAATGGCACGGGCTTTCCAGAGCGACCGCTCACCGGACAAGTGAACCGCATCGGGGAACTCATTGGAATCTGTGATGACTTCATCCGAGTGCTCAAGCAATCAGGCCTGCATTCAGCTCACGTCAAAGTCTCCGACATGGAGCCTCAGTCTCTGAAATATGCCCTTGAGGTCATGCGCCATCGCAGTCTGCCTGGTTTTTCCGCACCTCTTCGTAAAGCTTTCGAAAACACCTTTCGCGAATCTTAGGGGTATGGGTAGACTCTGATTTACGATGGAAGAGCTCAAAAAAAAATTACGTCGCAAAGCGCAGGTTTGGATTTTTCACGCGCCAGAAAACCCCGGCAGAGATTTGGAAAATTTCCACGGCTTGCTTTTGCAAACCAATGAGAAGCGCGGTCAGTTCTGGCAGCCGGTCACCGGAAGCGTAGAAGGTGAAGAAACCTACGCCGAAGGAGCGCTTCGGGAAGCCCAGGAGGAAACGGGTTTTACTTTTACCGGTCCTCTCTGGCCAACCGGCTACGGATTTCATTTTGAATCAAAATTTGGCCCGGCGCGCGAAGAAGTTTTTGTAACCTTAGTAAATGACCCAAAGGCACCGGTGCTTGACCCAAAGGAACATCAGAATTTCCAATGGGTAGCCTTAACGGAAGCAGAAAAATTTCTTACCTTTGAAACAAATCTTCTGGGGCTGCAAAGCGCGATTCAGGAAGTAAAAAAGAGACTTGGGCAAAAACAAGATACTCAAAAAAAATCCGGGATAAAAAATCTTGCCCAGATATTTCTCGTAAGCGTGCTCACGCTTTTTTCAAGCGCGGCATTTGCGGCCCAAGACGGTCGCATCATTCACGATGGGGCGGCGATCCGCGCCGAGGCCGATATTCAGGCGCCCGTTTTGGAAGTCAGAAAACGGGGACAGGAACTGCGCATTTCATCTGAAGCTAGAGATGGTTGGTTTAAAACAAGGACCACGGATGGAAATACGGGCTGGATTCATCAGTCGGAAATCATTCCCAGCGAATTTAATTCCGTTTTGCGTCACGGTGATGTTCAGGAGGATCTCGTGGATCGGCCGAATAATTACAGGCCCCACCGTGAGAGAGGTAATTATTTTCTAAGTTTTCGTGTGGCCGGCGGATACACCAGCATGATGGCGCCTCCGTTGAACTTACGTTTGGGCTACCCTTTTTACCGTTCTAGTTTTGGTCCGCTCGCCATGGCTCAGTTGAACTTTCACTTCAGCGATTTTCTTTCCCTCGCCGTAAGAGGGGAATACCAACGCACAAGCTGGCACACCCTAGGGTTAGACATCACTCAGCAAGCGCTGCCCCTTATGGTGGGGCTTGAATACACGTTGGATATGAACCTGCGGCAACGAACTTACCTTGCAACGCTGATTGGTGTAGGGTTGGGAGATCAGATTTCCGTCTCAAATACGGACGTGCCGGAGCTGGGCAGCAGCGCTGGGATCTCTGCGCACCCCGTCTACCTCATGGTAACCTTGGGTCACGAAATGAGAGTCGCCTCCTGGTTTGCTTTTTTTATGGAGCTGGAACTGCGTGCTTCGCAATCCTTAAGCAATCCAAGTACCGGCGACTTTTTAGGCGCAAATCCCGCATTTCGAGAGAACGGAAACGACATCGGCATCAGCATCGCCAACCATGGGGTCGCTGGCCTTCTGGGAATGGAATTCATTTTCTAATTTTTCTATTCTTGACAGCCATGAGGGTTTCTCTAACAATCGACAATATCGATATTTTTAAAAATATCACGACTTGAGGAGGTTCATTTGAATAAGGCAGAATTGATTAAGAGCATCGCGAACAACACGAAACTTTCAAAAGCAGACACATCTGTGATTTTAAACGCAGCATTGGTTGCCATTAAAAAGACCGTAAAAAAAGGTGAAGACGTCACTTTAATCGGTTTTGGTACCTTTACCCGCTCCAAGAGAAAAGCTCGCTTGGGCAGAAACCCTCAAACCGGCAAAGAAATCAAAATTCCTGCCATGACGGTGCCAAAGTTTCGTCCGGGTCGCGAATTCAAAAACTTCATCCGATAGTTTTTAAATTTTTTGAAATTAGGCAGACGCCCCTGGAGAAATTTCTTTCCAGGGGCGTTTTCTTTTTCCAAGTTTAAGCTGAAACCACCGTGACAAAATCTCGCTATGAGTTTAAGCGATGGTTGGGATGCAAATAACGGAAGCGCCAGAATGGGCGTTGGAATTTGAAGGGGTTTCGAAGTTTTATTCAGGCGACGTGAAACTACGAGATCAAGCCGTGGGGAGTGCGGTAGACGCAGGGGATGCCGTTGCAGATGCCGTTGCAGATGCTACGTTTGCCGGCGTTCGAGGACTCTCCTTAAAGATAAAGCGCGGAGAATTTTTCGCCATCCTCGGGCCAAGCGGCTGCGGTAAAACCACTTGCCTTCGCCTCATTAGTGGTTTGGAAATTCCGACCGAAGGAAAAATTAAACTTTTAGGTAAAGTGGTAAATGGCGTGCATCCGCACAAACGCAACGTCCATATGGTTTTTCAAAAATACGCATTATTTCCACATCTCAACGTTTTTGAAAACGTAGCGTTTGGCTTGCGTATGAAACGGGTACCTGAATCCCAAATTAAAGCGCGCGTCATGCGTATGCTGGAAATGGTCCATCTTGACGATTATGCTAAGCGGTCCACGGTAAAGCTTTCGGGGGGAGAACAGCAGCGCGTGGCCCTCGTACGTGCCCTGGTGAATGAGCCCGATATTTTACTTTTAGATGAGCCGCTAGGTGCCCTTGATCAAAAGCTTAGGGAAGAGATGCAAACCGAACTCCTATCTCTGCAAAAGAAGCTGGGCATTACATTTATTTTTGTGACCCATGATCAAAACGAAGCCTTAAATTTATCGGACCGCATCGCCATCATGAATCGGGGCCGCGTGATCCAAGTGGGAACGCCAGAACAAGTTTATGATCAGCCAGCATCGGAATTCGTGGCAAGGTTTGTCGGCGCGAGCAATCTCTTCGAAGTAAAGCCCGGCACTGAGTTTTTTTCCAAAGTGAAGGCAAGGGATCCGCAAAAACTGGCATCCGGAGAAAAAATAAATTTCATGATCAGGCCAGAAAATCTGCATCTTTTGCCGCAAGGATCCGAGCGAGAGGCTCATGCCATTTCCGACTGCATTTTTAAGGGGAAAGTCGTGGAGCGGGTTTTTTTAGGGGCTTCTACCCAGTATCGTGTAACTTTGCCGGAACTTGATCAAACTTTGGTGGCGCTGGTACCTAACCGCAGCGGCGTGTCTCAAAAAAGTTCCCTTTTGAATTTGGGCGCTGACGTAGTGGTAGGTTGGAATATTCAAGATGCGAAATTATTCTAATTTCCTTTTTTTATTTCAGGATATCTTGCCTTGAAACGCCTTTGGTTATTGGCTCCAGGCTTGACGTGGTATCTTTTTTTCCTGATATTTCCTTTAGGCATTATCACGGCCATGAGTTTTGCCCACCGAGGTGCTTTTGGAAAACTTGAGTGGACGCTTGATTTCACAAACTACCTCAGAGTTTTTGACTCGCTTTACCTCAAGATGGTGCTTCGCTCCGTGTGGTTGGCATTTTTCACCACCGCAAGCTGTCTGATTTTAGGTTTTCCATTTTCGTACCTTATGGCCAGGTCGTCAAAGACTATGCGAGCGTGGCTGTTGGGCTTGGTTATTGTTCCCTTTTGGACCAATTTCGTAGTGAGAGTCTACGCACTGCGATTAACCTTGGGAATCTCCGGAGTTTTAAATCAGCTTTTATTGAAATACGGATGGATCGACTCGCCCCTAGCACTTATGGATAATTACACGGGCCTTATGATTGGGATGATTTACAACTATCTGCCGTTCATGATTTTGCCAGTGTACGTGACTATTCAGAAATTTGATTTTCTTTTGATGGATGCGGCCTACGATCTAGGTGCCTCGCGGGCAAAAACTTTTTTTAAGGTTCTACTTCCGCTTTGTTGGCCAGGAATTGTAACGGGTGCACTTTTCGTGTTCATCCCGGCCTTTGGTGAATTTGTCATCCCTGATTTATTGGGTGGTTCCCAGACGATGTACGTGGGAAATCTCATTACAGAAGCGTTTTTGAAAAGTCACCATTGGCCGTTTGGTTCAGCCCTCAGCATGATCCTCGTGGCATTAAGTTTTGTTGCTTTTTTAGTTCATCTTCGACACCAGGATGAATGTTCATGAAGGTTCTGAAAAAGTTTCAAAAAATGAATCGGCCTAAAAAAAGTACAGTCATTCTTTCTGGATATTCGAGTTTCATTTTATTTCTGCTTTATGCGCCATTGCTTTGGTTGCTTTGGCTGTCCTTTGACTGGAGCGGGCAGGGCGATATCTTTGTTTGGTACCGCACCGCATTTACCGATTCTGAGTTTTTGAACGCTTTGAAGAACAGCGTGGTAATCGGCTCGGGTGCGACGGTTTTATCCACTCTGCTTGGGACCATCACGGCCTTGTCCCTCGCACAGGGACAAGGCATTCATAAAAAAAACCTGCCGGGACAAAAGGTTTTTGAGGCCATCATCGGTTTACCTTTAGTCCTACCGGAAATCGTCATCGGATTATCGCTTCTTTTGTGGTTCGTGCTGATTGATTTCACCTTGGGTACGATTTCCGTCACGTTAGCTCACACCACGTTTTGTTTGCCATATGTGATTCTAATGGTGGGCACCCGTTTAAAAAGTCTCGATCCGGTTTTGGAAGAGGCGGCTAGCGATTTAGGCGCAACGCCGTGGTTTTGCTTTTGGAAAATTACTTTGCCGCTCATTGCGCCGGCGATTTTGGCTTCGGCCCTTCTGGCCTTTACCTTATCATTCGACGATTTTCTCATCACTTTTTTTACGGCCGGCCCCAATAGTGACACCTTGCCGGTACGGATTTATTCCATGATGCGGTTCGGAGTCCGTCCAGAGATTAACGCTATGGCATCCGCGGTTTTGGCTTTCACTTTTGTTTCCGTGGTTGCAGTGGGCTGTCTTCAGAAAAACGAATAGCCCTTGGGCCTTGGGCTCTGCTAGCGTGTGGGCATGCGTACTTCGGATATTCTAAGATTTTTAAAGACCATTCCCGTTTTAGTTTTATGCTTTTTTATGGCGGTTTCTTGCTCAAAAAAGCCAAACGATGCGGTAAAGACCACCCCACCACTTCAGACTACAAAACCGATTCTGCACGTTTACACTTGGTCAAATTATTTTGATGATGCGGTACTTTCTGAATTCGAAGAGGCCCACGGAGTCAAAGTTCAGCTGAGTTATTATTCTTCTAACGAAGAGATGATCGCGAAACTTCAGGCAGGAGCACGCGGTTACGACGTCATCGTGCCTTCCAGTTACGTGATTCGAACTTTGAAGGCGCTAGATCTTCTTGTTCCCGTCGATGTTGCTAACTGGACGGAAATCAAAGACGTTGATTCACGCTTCACCATTTCCTACCTGGATGAGCAGAAAACCAAAGTGACTTCGGTGCCTCTGAACTGGGGGTCTTCTGGTTTGGCTTTTGATTCCACTAAAATCAAAGAGAAGGTTGATAGTTGGGCTTGGGTTTTTGACCATCCCGAATTTAAAGGCCAAATGACCATGTTAGATGATTCCTCTACGGTCATCGGAGTTGCGCTAAAATATTTGGGTTACTCCCTAAATGAAACGAGTCCCGCTGCTCTACAGAAGGCCAAGGCACTTTTGAAAAAGCAAAAAACCATGCTGAAAGCCTATACTTCAGAGCCAAAACCTTTGCTCGTAGAAGGCGAAGTTGTGATGGCGCAAATTTTTTCCAGTGACCTAGGGCAAATCTTAGCAAAACATCCACAATGGAAGTACGTAAGGCCCAAAGAGGGTGGAGAAATTTGGGTGGACCATCTCGCGATTCCCAAAGGTAGCGCTCAATCTACTCTCGCCATGAGTTTCATTCGCCACATGCTCAGTAAAAAAACTCAGACGGAGCAGTCCATTCATTTGTTCACTTACCCCGTTGTTAAAAGTGTTGCGTCACCGTGGCCAGAAAGTATGCGGCCGACGGAAAAGACATATTCTAAATTTGAATTTAGTAATGATGATCCTGAACGTCATGAGGTACTGCAGAGACTCTGGACTGAATTGAAAGCAGAATGATGAAAATTTTCTGCGGCTTATTTTTCACCTTAGCGCTGGTTTTTTCCCTGCCCACGTTCGCCGAAGAATCAACCAAGAAATGGGGTAAGGATTCCCAGTATTCGCCTGCGCAAGCCGATGCGTTGCTGAATGGCCACTTGAGGCCCGTGATTGATCAAATCAAACGTTCCCTTCCTTTGGATAGAACCTTGAGTGGGTTTCATGAGCAGGAAGTAAAATTAACCAACACGGCCGTGACGTTTAGCCTGCCTCAGGAATTTTCTCGGTGTCTCAGTAACTCTGCACTCGCCCGAGTGAATGCAAAAGATTCAGCATCGGTCGTGAGGCTGCAGTGCGAAAAGCGTGATGGGTTAGCGGTATTTCAGGTAGTGGAATGGACGGAACTTCCCCCTAGCATTTTAAAAGATGAGAAAAATTTTCTAAGTTGGCGAAAAACTTTATTTTCCAATGAGGCCTTGGTGCTTTCGCCCCTGCGATTTGTGGATGAAAAGAATAAAGGCGAGTTGGTTCCGTTTATGAGGCCCTACTGCAAGCTATTAGCTAGTGGCTACAATGTGTGGGACGGATTTAAAGGCCAAGCTAATTGTCGTTTAAGTTCGGTCATAAAAGACTCGGTAGAACTCATCAAAGCTGAAAAATCCGAAGGCTTGGGAAATTTATTTGTGCACGAGATTTTTATCACACGTTCCCACGGTTCAGTGGTGGCATTTAGGATTTGGTTTGCGGCGCCCCGGACTCTAAAGGGAGCTTCTGATTTGCCCCAAATCTCTAGGTATTACGTGTTTTTGCCGCTCGTTGCGCTTCACTCCTTAAAACCTAAATGAGGGCATAAAAAACTCTATTCAGAATTGCCCGGGCTGTGTTATCCGGATAGTGCTTCTCAGCAATTGAAGCAGTTCTAAGCGTGGGCGCTTAGCTCAGCTGGGAGAGCGCCACCCTTACAAGGTGGATGTCGTAGGTTCGATCCCTACAGCGCCCACCACTTGTCAATCTGTTCGAACCACGGAACGAAAAAAGATCTGAAGAATGCGCCCGGCCCGAAAGGTTGCCGGGCGTTTCTGTTTTGGACGCTACGATCGTAGGCCCCTGGCCCCCATAAAAGGGCCGGGGGCCAGCTTTCGCGAGTGCTCTTTCGATTTGGTCTCGGCCAACGTAGTAGTGAAGTTCAAAGCCTTCTGGAGTGATTTTGATTTGATGGATTAGGGCTTGGGCTATTTTAGTTTGGGCGGTCGTTT
>CAYYYP010000081.1:0-7173 GCA_964475985.1 uncultured Oligoflexia bacterium
ATAACTTTAGTTTAATGCTCCGCTCCTTGGTGATGGTTATTTATGAGGCGATACGCCTATGATAAGCGGCCGTCCATGACTTTTCGCGGCACTACTTTGGTCCTCCTTTGTCTTCTGTGTGCGGCCGTTCCAAAGGCCCAAGCGGCGCCGGTCGATCGCGACCCTTACTTGGATGCCCTGGATTGCTCAAACATATTGGCGGCCGCACGCAGAAGGGTGCCCCAAGTTTTTGCTTCTCCGGCCATTCAGCAAACAGCATTTGATATTTTAGATGGCTTTGGCCGCCTTTTAACTAGCTTTGGCAAATATCAGCCTAAACCTACCCCTGAGTTGCCTTCTATGGAAAGTTCGGGGTCAAACAATTCCGGCACTTTGACCGAGTCAGCTCTGAACGCCGATTTCGAAGCTACCCTAACGTTCTACAGTTCAGCGGAGTTCGATGGAGTCTCAACGTTCCTCGTCGATTACTTGCTCGGATGGAACAATCGTCGCCTGGATTTGAAAATCGCTGATGACAATGAAAACCTAAGCCTAAGTATCAGTACCAACGACGGGAGGAATGTGCGGTCTACTTTATTGGTAACCACTTCCATACAAACTCCACCGACGCCAAATCTCTCCTATGATTTTCAAGCCGATGAGTCCGGCGCTCAATATTTTGTTGATCCACTCAACCGAATCTGGCGAGTTCCTTCCCGAAGTGAGTTGGTCGCGGCGGCGGAAATTCCCTACGTGGAGTTGTTCAATGCTGCTACATCGACCCGAGTGCCCTTGGATCAAAGTCAACGGGAGGCAAGCATAGTTCACCGCTACATGGGTGAGCGCATGCAGATTTCCCGAAGCACCTCTGGCGAGAATATTCTGATAGCTACTTTTACGGATGAGCGCCCAGATACGCTCACTACTTGGACGCTTAGTTGGAGAGCGGCTGCTTCTACGTATAATGTAGATAGTGTTAATTTTCCGTCTTCTAGCCTCGCAAGAAACCAATTCAATTTTAGTTCAGGAGTTCGCGGATTTTTGTTTTACGGACAGGAATTTCCTGATTCGCTTCCCATTTGGATGCAGATGGGAGGGACCCGCTATTCCATGGATACAACGCGTCTTCCGAATTTCAACTCTTCACAAGGCCAGGCCCTGCAACCTAGTTCCATTACGGTAAACCCAGCCCTCAATACAATGCTTAGGGTCTCAACGCATGTTGGACTTCCGGCGATCTCGCGGGCGGAGTTCTATGAGATGGGGTTTAATTTTCGGCATGACCCGGGGGAAATCTTTACGGCGAATGCAAGGCTCATCGGAAGTATGGAATCAAGTTCCCCCATTGCGGCGGGACGGCCCGTGCTAGCGCCAACCAGAAATGTGTTCGTAATTTTACCGAAGTCGGACCCAGCCGCACTTTATGAAGATTTCCAAAGGATAAAATTTTACGGGGTCAACTCAAATACCGGGCAAATCATCGAGCGCCAGACCATTGATATCCCGCGCGACGATACCACGGAAAGGCCTTCATTTGTCGTCACGGCAACTTTTAGTGCTGACAGTTCAAGACTTGCTGTTCTTCTAGCGTCAGGCGAAGTGCGCATTTACCAGGTACGGTAGTTGGTAATAAGAATCGTCGCCCATCCCCTCATTTAGGATTGTTGTTGTTCCCAATTTTTTTATGGATTTGCTACTTTTTCGCTAACGATGAATTATGTTTTTTCATTCGGCGTGCCGCACTGAAGTTTGCCATGCATCTCGGCCGTGATCCTTTTGATTTCAATGCTCAGTGTTTTGGTGTGTTCGGTCAAAATGGTATTTTGTTGCAAGAGCTCCAAAAGTTGTTGGGCAATGGCCTCGCGATGCCTGGCGTCGGCGTCGGCATGGGCTTTATCCCGATCCGATTGCCTAGTCTGCGCAAGTAAGATCAGCGGCGCCGCATAGGCCGCCTGCAGGCTGAAAGCAAGATTCAGCAGAATGAAGGGATAAAGGTCAAAATGCGTGATTCCGCAGGTATTGAGAATAATCCAAATGATGACCAACAAGGTCTGGCCTAGCAAAAATTTAGGCGTGCCAAAAAATCTTGCAAAGGCCTCGGCTTTGAGGGCGAATGAGTCGGCTCCAAAGACACTCGCAAGATGGGCGTGCGGCTGGTGGAAGCGATAGTGGAAGGATTCGGAATGAGGTGAGTTGGTTTTCGGTGAAACTTTATTGCTCATAGATTATTCAAACATTCTCATTTGCCTTCCGGCAATGAGATTACGGCATCGATGGAAGTAGCCCTTTGCGGGGGCATCAAGGGAAAGGAATCTACAATCTGAAAATCGGTGAATAAATCATAAATATATAATATTTATTTGATTGGAGGGTTAGCCCCTTTATGATAAAAAGCGCTGTTTTGAAGACGCTGACATTCAAACTGCACATCATTTTTATTCTGTTATTCTTTTGCTCCCCGGCAATGGCGGTTGTGAAATGCGAGTTTCATCTAGTCCCCGAGATCGAGTTCATCGATGATTCTCTACGAATTTTCCACGAACAGGAAAAGGTCTCGATTTTAAAAACTCTACAGGATGCTTCCCTGGCGTTTCGGCCGCTCAAAATTCCCCCGAGGCTAAAAATTCATTACGGTAATCGGTTTGGTTATCGAAATGGAATTATTTATATTGCAACATTTGAACGCATGAACGACGCGGCCTTGTTGCACGAGTTTGGACATGCGATTTTAGACTATAACCTGATGCTTAGGCTCGGCGAACGGTTTGGCTCGGCTTCGTTAGATTTGTTGAAAAAACGCCCCGATCTTTTGGAGCGGGTAAACGAGGCTTATCATCGAGACTATTACCCTAAGGTGAACTGGTTGCCGGTTTTGGCGTGCCAAGGTGGGTCGCCCCAAGTAGACCCCCGTAGTCGGACCCCAGAAAGTGATGAGGCCTATCAGAGATATCGACTGGCCTTTGCGGAATACGAGGCGAATGAACGGAAGTTACGGGAGCTTAGTCACACCTTCGGCATAGACCATGAATTCTTTCTTGGCGGGGGTGTTCCAGAGACCGAAAATGAGATGCTCCTGCCCAAACTTCCCGAATATGATGAGCTTTTTGCAGACTTAGTAGCGGTTCTGCAACTCAAAGACCCGGAAGCGGTGAGTAAATCAATATTATTGAATATGTCTGCAACGGAACGGAGCACCTTCGAAGCCCAGCGCTCTCTACATCGGCGTAGTTTTTCATCTCGCATACCGGTAAGGGGGTGGAAATATGATCACCCTAAACCCCATGGTGCCATGGCTCCCTCGCGCAGTTTTATCGGGGAATTCCTTTTGGGGGGAGCCCTAAGAAATGTAGGCCCCTTTTTAAACAGCATAATTGAAGTAATATGGCAGTTAGGTCTGATTCGTTCGCAGAACGGTAGCAATCTGGATCCCGAGGCTCTAAATGCTCAGTTTATAAATGCAATTGTCGATGAGCTTTATGGTCAGAGACAGGTCAGTCGGATTGTTTATCTATATTTATCCGTGATTACCAGGGTACGCCATCCGTAGCGCCGGATAGATCCAGATATTCATACATCTAAATAGATAATGTTTAATATGTGAATATCTGATAGTATGCCTGCATTATGTTCCGTGTATTATTTTTAGGTTTGATTGCGTTATTGACGGCACTCCCTGGTTGCGGAGGCAATTCCGATCAAGCTGCGAACTCTAATCCAAGCGGAAATTCTGAGATTAGCGAACAGCAAGCGGTCACCCGAGCTTTTGAAGGAAATGCAAACCCTCTGAATTTGGACCTACCGGGAACTGCGGTGGATGGCCCTTCCTACGCCAGCATCTGGCGCGACAACGGTACAGGGAGTTGGAAGGCGAATCACATCGCCATTTATGTAAAAGACACGCATTTCTCATTGAACGCAATGATGCTGATTCACAATATTTCGGCTCATAGGGTGGATACCGAAACTTCGCTCATCAACTTTCAAGCGGATGGGACTCCGCACTTTGAGAGGCAGCATATCAAACGTTATCTCCCTACGTCCGTAAGGTGCAGCGATGGACACATTCGTGGCATTCGTGAGTTGATGGTGGCCTTTGATTCACGCGGCCGTATTTTGAGCCAAAGTTTGTCCAGAAACGCTTATACCCGGAGTTTGACCGACCAGTTAAATATTTTTGACGCACGTAATTGGTTCGGGAGTGCATTTATCACAACCAATGTTCAGCAAGGGTTTAACGCTTACACGCGCGCAAACGAAGGATATACAAATTTCAATAGTTTTGCTTTAAGGCGCATTTCGCCCGAACAAATCGTTATCATCCAAGTTTTGCGGCAAAGCCCTTCGATCATCGATTACAGCCTTACTTATTACGATAAGGTAAACGAATAGGCCTAAAATTTCAGGCCCAAATTGATAAATGGAAAGTGGCCGCCACCACTGGCTCCCGAAGTTAGAATTGAGTAACCAAATCCCATGAACACTGAAGCGCTGATACTCTTTTCAAATCCTACGCTCAAGTAGGTGTAAGTATCGCTGCTGAACTGCCCAACTGAACCAATCTCTCCAAGTGCAGTATTGAAATAAATCCGGTCCTTCCTCAGTCCACGAACCTTACCGTAACTTAGTCCCACGACCGGTGTCAGAATGCGGTTGGGAATCAAAATCCTAAAACCAACAGCAATTTCGGAAGCGCTGACATTTGCATATCTCGTGAAACCGTAGCCGCCGACAAATCTGAACCAACGCGTGGGTTCGTAGCCAAGATTGAACCCGGGCACGGCAGGAAATGGATCACCAAATGCCGAAACGTAGATAAGGAATTTCTTTCGGCTTGAGGCTGCAGAGGCATTCTGCGGGAAGGTAAATCCTATCCCAATGAAAATAGTTATGATGGCAATTAGTATTCTATTTTTCAAAACACTTCTCATAGTTAACGATGTTTGATGCTTACTCATTCCTTTATCGGGGACGCTAAAGCGAAGCTTAACCATGGTGAAGTTTTTCCCCCATTTATGAGGGATTTTCTGCCTAAGTCCATTCTTAAAGACGAAGGGCAGGCTGGTTTGTAATCATCTAACCATCACAGACCTGCTCGGTGTACGGCAAAAGTTGCCGAAGAAAAATCGTATGCTACGTGCTTCAGGAAATCCTTCGCGATTCCGAAGTTTTGGATGTGAATCAGTGTGTGATGAGCTTTAAAATCTTAGTCTTGGTGCTTGGAGTTTTTCTTAGTGCTTCGGCGTGGGGTGTCCGGGACGAGCACGACCAAGGCGGCCCTCGCCATTCAAATTTCATTTTGGAAAAGTATATTTTTCAGGTTGAAAATGGATCCACTAGTGAAGCGCTTCTGGTGGCACTAGCAACCATCTCGCACGTTAACCCCAGGGCAAGAAAAGCCTTGTTAACGGTTGCTAAAAAAAAGGGGCTTCCGGCAATAGCGGTAAGGGAAATATTCTTTTATTTTGAAGAATATCCGGAAGTACGAACTTTGCTATTCCAGGCCAAAAACTTCGACGTTATTTTCACGGAAAACCAAGGTGCATTTCTAAACGCCTCAACGGAGGCAAGGACCGATCTCCTAGTACATCTTACGGATTCAGCATTCATTCACCAGGTTTTGCAGACATTTAGAAATTCAAATGCGCTACCTGAAGCCACCCTCGATGTTCTCCTTCGCTTCGTAGAAAAGTACGATATCGAATCCGTCCGCGTATTAGCGGCCGAAATCATCGGTCGGCAGGCCTATCCGGTGACTCGGCCAGATTTAATAAAAAGAATCACTAAGCTTCGCAATCGGTTGCCGCAAGCGAGTGCTGCCAATCATGCCCCCGTACCTGGAGCCTACCGGGCCGCTGGCCATGAGGCAGTGGGTCCCACAACCCGGGTACTGCAGGAAATGCGGGCGAATCTAAATTTGGTGAGGTTCGAAGAGCCACAAACTAAAATCGTCGCTCGCCTTAGAAAGAGTAGAAGTCCTAGGGAGCAAGTTGAATTGTTAAATCGTTTGAGAACAAATTTTTATGAACTTACGGATGATGCTCTAAGGGAAATCGTTAGCCGAACCACCAACGCACGGGAAGAAACACCAGGATTCTTTAAAGGTATGTACCTAAGGTATAGGGGCGGTCGAACGGATGCCGTAGAAAATCTGCCGGAGGTAAGGGCTGCCGCAGCGGAACTTCTTCGTGAGAGATTCACCGTGAATGGAGTAGACCTTCGCCCCGAACGCGCAAAGAATGTACTCCACCGTTGGGCCTATCGGCAGCTGCGCGCCTACGACGAAGAAATGGGCGTTCCTATTGCATCCGGGGGCCAAGGCGGTCAGAGAGTCCGCGTTTCTTTGGAAGATTCTGAAGCTGCCCCCGTTCGAATTGCAGCGGATGGCGAAGAACCAGCTGCGGAGGAAGCTCTACTTGAACAGTGTGCTGCAGAAAGTTTGGCGCGCAGGCAGGGCAAATAAAATTTTCTTCGGGCTCTGAGAGTGCAGTCAAGAGACGCTTGTTGAGCATAGAACAATACTGCGTGTGAGTTTTTATCGGCGGAAATGTGGTCGTAGGGCGATTGGGCCGTCTTCCGCTTCCTGTCTTGAGGCATGTCATTAATTTTGAACCTGGAATCGTCAGAGCAAGCGAGCCAGAGCTTTCCTAGGAATGTAAATCGGCATTATACTGGTGCCGGGATGTTTTAATTTCTTAATCGGGATTGGTTCGTCGAACTTTCCCAGTAAAACCTGTGCATATTTAGAACCGTTCGGGCACTTTATTGATCAGCAATGTTCGAAAAAATATTTCATATTTCTGAAAATAATTCTTGGCACTGTTTTCAGAATGAGATTTCAGGACGCGAGGTCTGGAACTTAAAATCAACGAATCTCGCTCACGATTCGCACTGCAACTCGTAAGTTATTGAATTAATCATCGACCGACAATTTCTTAGAATTCACTCTCATGCGCGCCCGTGGGCCGGTGGTTTTCGCGTTAAAAACCCGTGATAGAAGCGAGAAATGGAACAAAATCTCACACACCTAAAAGATGCAGAGTTACTCTTAACTACAATGTCTCTTGTAGAAAGGGAGCGAGCAGTTACGGCAGAGGTGCTTAAGTGTATTAATGAGATTGAACTGCGTAGGCTTCACTTAGTAGCAGGCTTTTCTAGCCTTCATGAGTTTCTGGTGAAACAGTTTGGTTATTGTGA
>CAYYYP010000082.1:0-6447 GCA_964475985.1 uncultured Oligoflexia bacterium
GCGGAAAGGGAATCAGAGCCATAGGTTCCCACGCGAGAATGTGAACCAGAAACTGAAGTGCCAATATATTTTGTTTGCAGGCTAGTACCCAGAAAATGAAAGTCATCCCGCTCTCGGTCGCTCGATGGAAACTGCAAAGACCCTGAGATCGCCCGGTTCTTATGGTGGGCTAGCAGGAGATTTTTAACGCGAAAACCAGAATCACTTTCGTAGGCGTGGCTGAGCGCGGCTCCTGCACTTGCAACGTCGTTATGGCTCCTGCGCGATGAGTTTCCGGTGACCGGATCCCGAAAATGGTACTGGCCATTTGAACTTAACGTTTGGGCCGCTACGGTAAATCGGTGTTTCCTTAAGTGAAAAGCATAGGTACCGTAGGCGGTTGCCGTGAGCGGATCTTGAAAAGATAAACCCAAATTGCTCCGGCCCCGCTGAGGCGTAAGCAGAAGCCTTCCTACGGGCGCTGGTCTGAGATCAGTGATCTCAAGGCGCTCTTTGGGTAAAATCGCATCAAGCCCTAAGGCAACGCCCACATCGGAAATGAAACCTGCTGGAATTAATGACAGGTCAAACCCAGTACCCAGGGGCGTAACTACCGGGAAACCATCAAGGCTCACTACGGTTTCGCCAGCTGAACCTGCCCACACGGGAATCACCGTGGCCTTACTGCCCAGGCCTGAGGCTTCGTTGACTTGAGTACCGGGAAGCCTTGAAAAAGGCTGGGTTAAGTCAGGAATGCCAGCATTCCTGCGCACACTTGATTTTGTGGTCGTAGCATCAAGTTCATCCCAAAGATGAAGGGGACTTGCTTTTACCACTATGTCATCAAATTCAGCTGATTCCTGGGCTTCCGCAAAATTCAAAAAAAATACTGCGGAAATACTAAGGAGAAGTAAAAATTGCATGAAATCGCAATGCCAGGGAATGACGAACTTGGCAAACTGCAATCTCCGTGGGGAAATGGGCACAATATGACTGAAACCTTACGCACCCGTTCCGAAAAATCCGCCTTCAAGGATTTGTTGGGCGCGCCCCGCGACTATTTCCTCACTGCCAAACGCATCCTTGAAGAGGACCCCGCTGCCCGTAGCCTCCCAGAAGTCCTCATCTGTTATCCCGGCTTAAAGGCCGTATTTTTTCACCGTTTCAGTCATTTTCTTTTTTCAGAAAAATTTTTTTTCTTAGCGCGGCTCTTCTCCCAATGGTCCAGATTTTTCACTGGGATCGAAATTCACCCTGGCGCGCTCATTGGTAAAAAAGTTTTTATGGATCACGGAAACGGTATCGTCATTGGCGAAACTACAGAAATCGGGGATGAAAGCCTCATTTATCATGGCGTAACGCTTGGGGGCGTGAGTCGTCAGAAAGTAAAGCGCCATCCAACCTTGGGTAAGCGAGTCATCATTGGCGCCGGTGCCACCATCCTTGGGCCGGTGAACATTGGAGACGGGGCAAAAATTGCCTCCGGTGCCGTCATCATCGAAGACCTTGGTCAGGGCATGACAGTTTCGCTCGCTCACACGAAAACGGATATTTCTGCCCTGAACGAACGGGCAAAATAACCGGCGCGGCCGTCAACGATACTTATTTGAATAATTTTTTGTTATTTTTGAAACTATGAGTTCAGAGGCTTCGGCTCCGGGCCCCCAAATGATGTCGCCGCGAAACGTTTACGTGCGGGCCAACTTTTCCTTCACCCTAGAAGGAAAAAACTTCACTTACGTAAACCAAAACATTTCAAGTTTCGGAATCACGGGTCTTAAGTGGACCCTATTTGATCCACGGCTAGCCCTTGGACGAGAAGTGAAGGTCTCCGTTGAAATCCTTGCGGGAGAACGCCCAAAGATTGAGATCTCAGGAACGCTAACTTCGGAAAAAACTGCCGAGGCCGCCTACCTTGGGATTAAATTTAAGCATACGCCCACTACGGAGTCAGTGCTTAAGCGGCTCATCGGTGCGCACGGTTTCATCCCAGCCTCCCATGTACGGAAATACCCACGTATTCCTGAGGAAATCGGCATCCCAACGATGCCTTCGCGCGCTATTCTTTCTAATCAAGGGGAACTCATCGTACTTGAGATCGTAAACATCTCACCGACGGGACTTCTTCTGCGCACAGAAAACCCCCGGAGTACGCTCATCGAACCCTCCCAAAGGTTAAGGGGGCAGATCGAGCCGCGGGGTGATTTTTTCATGGCCATTAATTTTGAAGCCTTGGTTTCACGGGTTACGGAAACTACGGATGAAAATGCTGGCAACACCGTAAGATTTTTAGGCATTCGAATCCTTAATTTTGAGCGAGGCCACCAAGAAGCGTACCTTGCGCTACTTAGGGACATCTTGCTTAAAATCAAAGCTAGAAACCCTTAAAATTCCGTCAAAATGAGGCCAGTTTCGAAAACGGCACGAGCACTTCGCATTTCGTAATCTTTTTTACATGCGCCGCTTGCAACATTTTTGATTTAAGGTTGTACTTTTCAAGAGGCGGTTTGCTGAAGGATTTGGCGGGCCAAGCTTACGAGTCAAGGAGTGACTTTTGAAATCTTTCATTTCGGCAGGATGCCGTTCTAGCAAGCGTTTAGTCCTTATTTCAGTTTTCCTTTTAAATCTCGCACCCCCACCGGCCGTCCAGGCCCACATCCCGACCAGGGCAACGTCGGGTGCGGTCATCAGCTGGGGGCGCGGCACGGAACTTAAGTTCCGAACGAACTCCACCAATCGTTCAGGGTTAAGCGATGAATCTGTTTTCGGAATCTTTACGGCAAGCCTTCAACGCTGGAAGGATGCGGCGTTATCGGGTTTTCAATTTCTCTATTATCAAGGCACTTCGACCAATTCGTTTCCTAACCGCTCGGCGGTAGGCCGGGACAATTCTATATTTTTCACTAGCAATGCGGCAGGTTCTGAAGGTTTAGGCTGCGGTACGGTGGCGATCACCCAAGTGTGGTTTGATTCAAGTTCAGGGCGCGCTAGCAAGGCCGACCTGCGCTTTAACGATAATTGTTTTCAATTTACGGCGAACCCCCGGGATACGGTTACCCTAAGCAGAATATATTTAGGTGATGTGGCCACCCATGAAATTGGCCATGCATTAGGCCTTGATCACTCGCAAACTATTCAGAGCAGCATGGTATTCACGACGGCCATTGAGCAATCAAAACTGAGCTGTGATGACCAGGCGGCCATGCTTTCAACCTACGGCATGGGATCTGCGAATCTCGCAGGACTTTCTGGTCGCGTCGTAGCGCCGTCGGGAGCGGGAGTGTTTGGTGCTTATGTTGAAGCCATCTCCATTGAACGCGGAACGGTAATGGCAGGCGTGCTTTCGGATAACGACGGAACATTTAGGTTTAATGCATTGGAGGCCGGGCACTACCGGCTTCTTATTTCACCTTTTTATGCCGGTGCAAATTCTTTGAGCCGGTATTACGCAGGAATCAATACCTCGGTCTGCAGTTCGGGTAGTTCTTCCATTCCATTTGTTAGAACCTTTTCTCCAAATGTTTATTCAGCCCAAGGCTCCGATACGGGAGTCGGAAATATTTCCGTCGCCTGCGGAACCATGAACTCCACGGCTCCGGCCATCGCGAGTGGGTCAGCGGCTAGCGTTACGTTAAATGACGGAGTGGCATCCTTCACGGGCACAGCCACAAGGGGGAGCGTGTTTTATGTGAGAGTAGACGCACCCGAAGGGCCACTACGTGCAGTGGTGAATACCTATTCACTTTATTCCCCCATGGATTCAAGCGTTGAGTTTGTGACTGAGCAGGGCAGTTCCATCGGTGGGCAGAATACCGTGCCAAATCGATTTATGAATGCCGCATCAAACTACGTTAATTTTGATGGTGAAACTTCGGTAAACCTTTCATCAACACAAACAGTTTATGCAAAGGTAACCATCTCGGGTCCGCTTCCAACGTCGGCCTACCCCTCTGGTCGCACGAGTGTTGATTCACAAAACTTTTTTCACGTAGCGATTTCTTCAGGCGACGCGGCCCTAGCGATACTAAATCCGTCTTCAGTTTACGCCGGTAACGCCCGTTGCGAAAAGGCGGACCAGTTTTCCGCCTACGCACGCCAGGGAGATCCCGGTTCGGCGGATTCCGGCGGTTCAACGAGTTCAAGCTCCGATGACGACGGCGGCTTTGGTGGTTGCGGCCAGCTTTTGCCGCTGGGACTTGATGATGGAGATTCCGAAGGCGGCGATGGCAGTGCGGGCGGCGGGGCGGGTCGCGCGACTACGACGGTTGTGAATATGGCAGTGCTGCTTGGCATGCTGGCTGTGGCCCGTAGGAAATTTGCGGGCGGGAACTTAGAGCGCGTACATCGGTAAGATGTTTCCAAGTAATTCGAAGGCGCTAACCTAAACCTCCTAGTCTTATTTCATTATAATGTAGAAGAGAGCGGATTTAGCGCGTTCGGGTACGCGGGCTATTTCGCGCGCCTGAGCGAATGGACTGAGGATGGGCGGTGCCGAGCTGGCCTGACGAAATACTCTAGACGCTAGCCAAATAACGGGCCCGTCGTCCCCGACTGCTAACAAGTTGTAAAGTTCGCTTGCGTAGGAATCAAGTTGTGCCGGTCGGGCCGGTCGTAACTGAAACTGGTCGCAAAAGTATCTCCAGGCAACGCAAATTCGCTAAATTAGGTGGAATTTCAGGCATCCGGGCGAGCGGCGCGCTTCCCTAGTTGACGGAGCTTTGCAGGCAACAGCCTCATCAACGGATGAAGTCCTGCGATCTGCTTCTTTGTGAAGCTTCTCCAGAGAAGCCCGCAGAAGTATAATTTAGTTCTATGTTTCAGTGCTATGTCCGGAAAAACCATGCGTGGCAAAATAAAAAATTTTTAAATTGTTTAAAATAGTGCTTGGGCAATCTTTGCGGTCAATTCCTAACTAGACAGATCACGAACTTTTTTCTCCAACCCAAACTGTCTAAATTCGCGACCACGCCTCGCAAAACGCCTCTCTGTCTTGACCCTGTTCTCCACCCTGCTGGGAGCCCGCCCTAACAAAGCTAGGCCGCGTTTTTTTGATCAAAAAAGCCGTGATATGGCTTCCAAATGCACAAACTACTTAGCGATAGTTTATCCTTTCTGAATGATAATGAACTTCTCATTGAAACAACTAAACTAGTTTCGGCCGAGAGATTAGCTACCGCCGCGGTACTCACCGCCATAAATGAAATTGAATTTAGGCGCCTTCATTTACAACGTGGATTTTCAAGCTTGCACGAATTTTTGGTAAAACATTTAGGTTACTCTGACGGCGCCGCCCATAGGCGTATCGCGGCCGCTAGGCTTTTGCGGTCGATCCCCGAGGTGGAGCCAGGCCTGAGGGATGGTACCATTAATTTAACCACCGCCGCCGCTGCGCAAGATTTTTTAGTTTCTGAACGGAGGAATTTCAAAAAAGAATATTCTAAAGATCAAAAACTCAACCTTTTGGAAAACCTAAAAGAAAAATCGAAGGTACAATGCGAGCACGTTTTTCAGCGATTGTCTCCCGAACGCGCCCAAGCGCCCAAGTCGGAAAAAGTAAAAATAGTGCAGAACGCCCAGTTTTCCGACGAAGGCTCCACCATTGAAGTACGCCTCACCATCGGACCGGAGCTTCAAAAAAAGTTAGAACGTGTTCAAGAGATTTTTAGCCATCAAAAAGAATCTCGGAGCGGCTATGCCGCTCTCATTGAGCTTATGGCGACACAACTTTTGAAAAAAAGCGACCCATTACAAAAGCCTAAATCAAAGGCGAAGGAAAAATGGGACCGATCAGAAAAAGTGGAAGCCGCACGCGTAACTAAATGCGCGGCGAATGTAAGAAGCGGTGTATCAGCAAAAGCAACAATCGCGCCAGCGAATGAAATGGCGCCACCGCACCCGAAGCCGCCGTTTAACCCCGGTACCTTGGTAAAAACTGCGCCTCATATTTCTGTAGATTCTCCAAAGAAGCTATCTAAGAAACATGCTCGATACATTCCTGTGGGAGTCAAAACTCAAGTCCATCGCCGGGATCAGGGGCGCTGCAGCTACGTTGATCCAGAAACGCAAAGGCAATGTGCCGCAAGAAACTTTCTTCACATCGATCACATTCGCCCACTCGCATTAGGTGGCGAAACTTCCGTGGAAAACTGCAGACTCCTCTGCGCCGCCCACAATCAACTTGCGGCAATTCAGAAATTGGGCGCTCAGGTTATGCAAACGCACTTGAGGCTATAAACCAGGCATATCGGTTTGCGCACCTTCGTCCGCAACTCGTGTTAATCAATCTCTTAGATCGATCCTCGCCAGTCCCGCGGGCGGGACCTCCAGGCTGCGGTATATTGATCTGGATACACTCGGGCGAAAAATGCGACGAATCGGATATTTTTGCGGCGATTCGGTCGACTGTACGTGTACGTATTGATTCATTAGAATAGTGCACCGAGCTGCGGGGCATTGGAATCAGGCTGC
>CAYYYP010000083.1:0-6344 GCA_964475985.1 uncultured Oligoflexia bacterium
GATTTTGGCCGACATAGTAATGCAGCGTAACCCCATCTGGTTTGATTTCTATTTTGTGGATGAGTTTCTGAATGATCTGGCGGCGCAGGGCCTCCAGTGATGTTGCTTTGGTCTGGTCTTTGCTCATGGCCTCAAGTGATGCTGTAAACGCCTCGTAAGACGCTAGCGTAGCCGGTAGGTCATGAAACTGTGGCGATGATGAAAGAGTGTTTAGTTTTTCTTGCTCGGCTTTTCGAATAGCTTCGAGCTTTTCCATTTGTTTATAAACCGGTGCTGCGGTTAGATGCTTTGGCATCTCGGATAGACGTTCGGCCAAGGCCTCGATTTGGGAGTCAATGGCCTTAAGTTTGGTTTTTACGCGATCGCCCTCGAGGTGCTGCGAGCTATTTTCGTGAATCTTTTTTGCTTCTGTGATGAGGGCTTTTGCAATCTCAGGTGTTGCCAGAAGTGCCTCTACCTTTTGCCACACAAGCGGCTCAAGTTTACTGGCAGGGATTCTGTGGGGCTGGCATTCAAATACTTTTTTAACAAGGCATGACTGCCTCTTCGTGGCCCAGCCGTGTTCATAATACGCAACCTTGGTGGTGCTACCGTGAGCGGATTTGCCAACCAATCTGTCTTTGCAAGTAGCACAAAAACAAATCCCAGAAAGAAGGTATGGGTATCTATTTTGAGAGTCCGGTTTTTTTCGACGATGATTGGCCGTGAGTTGGTCTTGGACGGCGTTAAACGTAATTTCATCGATGATGGGATCCCATACGGCCTTGGTCTCTTTGGGCCCATTTTTTGTCTTGTAAACACGCACGCCAATGTAGGATTTGTTTCGCAAAATATTGTGTAGGTTATCGACGGTAAAAAGCCCAAGCCTTGAATTTGATCCACCGCCCTGCATCTTTCGTTTGTAGCGATAGCCTTTACTATTTAGAGCCGTTGCCGCTTTTGTAAGAGTGCCCTCTGTGAGAAACATTTTAAATGCGCGGCGAACAATTTCTGCTTGCTCCTCATCAATGGCGAGGTATCCTCGTTTTTCAGGTATAAGCTTATAACCCAATGGAATAACGCCACCGTTATAAAGCCCGCGCGAGGCCCTTGATTGAACGTTGGCACTCACCCTTTCTGCTGTTTGGCGTCTTTCAAATTGGGCGATATTTGCGACCGTATACAGGACCATTTCTCCGGCGGCTGTGGTCGTATCAAAGCTCTCACGAAGGCTTAAGAACCCACAGTGGTTAGCTTGCATGAGCTCCCAGATTTCTGAAAAATCCTTTATGGATCGCGAAAGGCGGGAGAGTTCACTGACCATGACAAGGGTAACTTCTTTTTGCCTGATCGATTTTAAAAGTCGCTGCAGTTCTGACCGATTGGTGTCTTTGCCGGACTTGGCGCGATCAATAAAAACACCTACAACTTCGCCAAAGTTTGATTCCATATTCTTGAGCTGAACTGCTGCTTTGAGCCGCTCTTCCTGGTTCTTGATGGAGCCTTCAGGATTCTCGGCCTGCTCTTCCGTTGACACGCGAATGTAATAGGCGATGCGGTGTGCCCCGGCCTGTCCTGATTTGAAAATTTGCTTTGCATTACCCATCGTGTGGACTCCTCGGTTTGTTTGAGTTGCCACTTTGGGTTGCTAAGCTTTCATCAGCATTTATAACAATGGGTTCGGATGGGAGTTCAGATTGGGTGTAGTGTTCGTACAAAAGGCTTGCCAGTTGCGCAATCAAAACTTCGTAGCGCCCCATGTCGATTGGCGTTGGCTGAAGAGCAATCTGATCTAGTGATTGTATTTTTGTATTTGATCTTGATTGTAAAGAAGTGGAGACGGGCTTGGTCATGGCAAGACCTCGTCATCGTCACGATCAAATAAATAGGGTGGCCCCCTCCTTAAACCTCCCTTAGAGTCAGGGCCAGAAGGCGGGATTTCCGGATTTTTTATTTTCCTTGATTCACCTGTGATCTCAATGGGTTGAGTAGTTTTTGTAAGATTTTGATTTTGGGCCGATCTGCTCACGGGGTGAGCTCTCGCCTGAGCAGTTTTATTGTGAACTGCATTTAGTGATGAACTTGTTGAAACGGGTTTCAGAGTGATCCAGTTTTTGACCAACTCTGAAGTTCTAATGGTCTGGTATCGTGCCGTACTTGGATCTTTTATGACGGCGTCAATGAGACTCACCATCACAAAGTCTGGTCTCTGTCTGCTTAACCAGTGTCTTGCCCAGGCCCGTAAAATAACGCCGGCAAGCCGTTCATGCGGGACTATATACCAGAGATTTTGAAGCCCCTCTTTTTTTCCATAGATACCAAATATTTTTGAATAACGGGATTTTGATTTTGCGGTGAGTTCAAGTTCTAGTGCAACGCTGATGCTATCAAGTGACCTTGTTTTGGTTACGATGATGGCGTCAGGAATGATCTCAAGGCTTTCCTTTGTGAGCTTTTTACTGGCCGTATTTCGAGCCAAATTTTGCCTTAACTCAAAGCCCGGTTTCCATGCCTGAATGGCACCTGCGCACTCCAAATGAATGCGCACACTACTTAAAGTAACTTCATGATCCGTGGTCAAGGGATTGACCTTGCCGTAGATCAAATCGGAGCCCAAAAGCCTTGCCCCTTTGGGTGTGAGGCAAAAGAGAAGCGGGCCACCTCGAATGCCCTGATTTCGTACGATAAGACCACTACGAGTGAGCTTTCGAAGGCGCCGCAATACAGTCGTTGAGGCAGTCCCTCTAAAACACAGGCTTTCAATCTGACGGGAACTTAAAATTCCGAAGTCATGGATTTTTCGTAAAACAAATTGGTCACGCTTCGTGAGACGAAAAGGATTTGTTGCCATGGGTTACCACGCTTCCTTTTCAGAACCATGATGATCAAAGTCCGACGACCCATCGTCGTAGTTCACTTCTTCATTTGGCTCGGCATCACCTATCTCATCGTCTACGAGGTCTTCCACCAACGGTTCATTCCAGTGCCCGCTGGAGAACCCCTGAAGTTTGTTCCATGGGACAGTTTCACCCACGAACTCCCTGCTAATGGAATCAAGTTGTTTGGCGTGAACTTGCTCAGGCATGAGGATTTTCTTGAACTGGCTAACGAGTGTCTCTTGCGCACTGAGGCGCTCCTGCATAGCCGAAAGCTTTCGCTCTAGAGATCTTTGTTCTGATTGCAGTTCACCAAAAAGCTCTCGATGCCGAAGGGCAATATCGTAACTGAATTGGGCACGTTCATGAAATTCTCGTCGGCGTTTAAAATATTCGGTGACGATGAAGTAAAGGATCATCAATGCTGCGGCAATAAGTGCGACTACGATCGCTGCCACGAGAAGCATTTTTATAAGACCTAGAATCGCTAGAAAAAGGGCCGTAAAAAACTCTGCGATCGGCCGCCAGAGTCTTGGGATAAAAAAGTAACTGAGAATACATACTGCGAGCGCCGTAAGGACGAGGCTCCACAATCTTTCTGAAATCGACATAATGCTAAATTTCCTAAAAAGTTTTGCTGCCAAAGCACCCCAAATTTAAAAGATGGAGGAGTGCCAGGCAGGTTGAAGTAAATTTTTGATTTGATTCGTTCTGATTATTTGAAGACTAAATCCACTTGTTAAGAAAGTGGTGCTTCTACCTTATGGGTAAATTTCAGGGGTATGTCGTGTAGATCATGGCTCATATGTAGTTGATTTATAAACATAAATTATTTTATTACCCCGGGCCCCAAATTTGATAAAATCTAAACATGAGTAGCAAGCAAAAACCCAGTCCAGGGCGAACCAAAAAAGGCAAAAAGGGAGGTGTTAACCCCTGCCGTCAAAAGGGCCTGCTTGCCGGTGGCAGCCACCCCGGGCGCTATTACAAGAGAGATGGTGAGATCATAAAAATCCCTGCCTGTGAGTGCTCCCAGGCGTTTTTGAACTTTGGCTTTAAGAACCTACGCTTCTCTCACTATGAACAAGACCTAGCGGCTGCCAAGGGCCCTGGAAGTCTCATAAGGCGCCCTATTTCAAAGACGTCCACAGACTCCATCAAAAGGAGCACCGTAAAATGTGTGACTCCTTGTGATGGCGCCTTTCGGTTTCGGGATTCAAGACTGACCAAAGTATATAAGCGCTCAGCCGGTAAATTAACGAAATTTACGGGATGTCAGAATCTTGAAGAAGACCTCATTGATGATGCCCTGATTAAGCATGAGCCAGACGAAGTGGTAGGCCTCTCGATGGAGGTCCTAACAGAAGGCCTCAGCCGCGAAGAGCCCTATCCCTGGCATGACCCTAGGCGTTTTGTTTTTGATTCTTTAGAAGCTTCCCGTTACCAACGTGAACTTGTTCAACGGCAAAACCAATATGAATCCCAGGCGCAAAAGGCCCGCAGCCAGGAAATTTCCCCAGCATCAAATACGCTTTCAGATCTCATCAGGGCCGCACCGATGAACTGGCGGCAATCCCACGTGAGGGAGCTCTATAATAGCGGGCACTTTAATGATCTCGACCCAAAATTGAAGCTTACGGCTTACCTCGTTTGCCGCAATATTACGGAGCAGGATTTGGTGGAGCTGATCGCTCCTGGTCTTAAATATCAAGAATTTATAGTTTACCAATCCAAAGTTCACGCCGAAATCGACAAAACAATGCCGCCTCTTGCCAAGCGATTTAAGGCCTTCTGGGCTGTTTTAACGAAAAAACAGCGCCAAGCGCTGGAGGCGTATTACATGGACACCGCTTATGGAAGTACTTCAAAGAAGGAGATCGCCCAAAAACTTCGTATCAGCGTTGATTCCCTGGAGGATCGGCTAAAAGGCGCTTTAAAAAAACTCAAAGAGCAATTTCCAGAAATGAAACCGCTGACGGCAGAGGACTACAAAGAGAAGCGCCGGATTCACCAAACGCCAGATCGGCAAATGGACGGGTTCTATTTTAGGTCTAAGGCAAAGAAGGGGGCCTGATCCCCGGCCATGGCTAATACCCATTAACCCAAGCAGTTGGCTAAGATTAGGTCACGCCGATGGCATTTGCTTTACACCGAGTTTATTTACTAGTTACAATTGCAATCATGATCAGTTTTAAAGCTTGGTGGTTGATAATAGCCCTACTTGTCCCTTGCTCATTTGCATCCGGCATTGAAGTTCAGGCAAGAATTTATAAAGTGCAAGGATGTGGCAAAAGTGCTTGCCAGTACATCCTCAATTTTGAGAGGCCATTTCAAGGCGTTCCTACCGTAACTTGCACTGCAGGCACCCGTGCAAACTCATCATGGGGACCGCTAACATGTATGTTGCTCGACGTAAGCCCTCAATACGTGAAAGTAGCTTTAGACTCAACCAATAGCGATCAAATCATTACGAGCGCGGAAGCAAAGACAATTTCATTAATCGCTATTGCAGCCGAAAGAAATCAAAAAAAATAGTGCTCAAATTTTCGGATGGCGATCACAGAAAACCAACGCAACGTCATTTTACCATTATTGCTATATCGAAAACCCAGTGAAAGATGGCTAAAGGCCAAACATTCCTGCTCCATCTAAAACTAAATCCCATCATCAATCCGAAAATGAGTAGAAACACCAATGTTGAATGATGAAAACCCTGTGTGACCATTTTTGAAATGGGATGATACACAGCAAATAAAATCGAAGTAAAAATAATGCCCAAATTCGGGCCAAACACCGCTTCCGCGCGAGGTTGTAGAAAACCTCGATAAAAGACCTCTTGAGAGAATCCCACAAATATAAAGAAAAACCCGACCAACAGAATATTCTTAAACGAAGGGGTGGGGCCAGAAAG
Source organism: uncultured Oligoflexia bacterium (assembly GCA_964475985.1). GTDB lineage: Bacteria > Bdellovibrionota > UBA1018 > UBA1018 > CAYHWW01 > CAYYYP01. The sequence goes on from CAYYYP010000083.1 coordinate 5,767, forward strand.
GATCCAGGCGGTAAAAACAATTCCCGAAGGTATCAGCCAAAGAATATCGACCTTGCTCCAGGCCGTCCTCAAGCCAATGCTAGCCATTTCATCGCGAGCATATAAACAGGCTCCGACAGGAATGATGATTTCCAAAGCCTGGCGAAAGAGCACGGAATAGCCATAGCTCAACAATAAGTTATTCAGAAACATGAGTAGAACCCATGCAAACGTTCCCAGCCACAGAGACTCTTTTGGTCGTTTGATTTGCGATAAATCGTCGTTCTTTCGATGGAATAACCAGAGATAGACGAAAAACAAGCCAAGAGTGGGTAGTCGGATCGAGTCCATTCAAAGAGTTTATCACCATGTTAATGGATTTTTAAAGAGCGCGTAGGTTCGTCACCCCGAATTAACGAATAGCCTGCATTTATTGCTTCACCTTATTTGTCTTCCACCAACCCAAGTCGCTCATTTACCCTTCCGAGGAGTGTCTGAGCGAAGGGGCGCATTCCAGGTTCATTCTGCGGACGCAGCTCCCTGAGGCTTCTCAGAGGGTGCCTCTTGGATAGTGCTCTCATTTATCACTCTTGGCCTTA
>CAYYYP010000084.1:0-6216 GCA_964475985.1 uncultured Oligoflexia bacterium
TTTGGGTGCATCAGTACGTTGTTTGTCATCACAGTAGTAAACCTGTTTTCCCTACTCAACGGAGTGGGTTCTATCCGCGAAAGCGAGGACATAAAAGGCGGCGCCCCAAAAAGCACGTCTTCCAATGTTGCACCCATAAACTCTTTAAGTTTAAAGCAGGCAACCGCCCCGATGAGTAGTGGATTATAGAGATTTATGGATGTTCAGATATTTGTCCAAGATGATTTAGAATGAACGGCCATGTAGCGCCACGTCTTCCGACCAACGAATTTCCGTTAAGATGATTATCCACATTTTGAGCAAACTGAGGAGTCGCATCGATGACCTCTCGAGTGCCAACCGCAAGCGGATCCAGATAAATTTCCATCGGGTCTGTACCGTAAAACCCGGATCTGGAAGCGACCTGACCGCTTCTGCCATCCCATGCAAGTATTACAACTTGCAATTTTCCGTTGCCGCCAAAGGTGCGCGTGCTTAGCGCTGCATCAATCCCTGCGGTAAGCGATAAGCTTGTTGAAACACCTTCAGGTCGAAAGCGAGAGCGTAGGACTCTCCAAACTTCCGGGTGTGATCTACCCTGCGAGCGAAGGCTGTTCCGCATTGCGTCTGATTCAGTGTAATCGCCGTAAGGTGCTTGTTGGCTGGGATCAACCCAATCCCCAATAATCACCCTAAACAGAGGAATTTTACCCTCTCGACGAATCGCATCCACTAGTTGTCTTACTCTGGGCGAATATCGTCGATATTCAGCTCTCAAAAGCTGTTGCTGTAACCGTCGATATGCCGGGCCTGTCGTCCCTGTAATCGCGGCCCTATCAATTTGATTATACTGATTTTCCATCTGCCTGACAAAAATTGCATCAATTGCCAAACTATCAGGGGCTCCAGAATCGTATGAAGAAAGCACATCTTGAAGGAGCGCTAATACGCACTCAGAAGACTGGGCGAAAGGAGTAAGTAAGGTCGAGAATACAAATAAATAAAATCCATAAACCATTGGCTTAATCGATGAAAATAAATCGATCTTTAGAGGAGATAGATATCTAGCAAGGCTCATCACTTAGACCTATCGTGCAGACTACTGAAATTATCAACGGTAAAAGCCTTTTATATTCACCGCACATCGGTAATCTTTGCCGGAAAAAAACTTTTCATTACTTTAACCATCTCTTCACCCACATAAGTAATCTTTGAATTGACCCCCTGGCACTTTGATCTGCCTGCGATTAAAGGTGCCCGAATATGCAGCCTCGCCGCCCGATAAAGCTATCCTTTAAATTGAATCCATTTAAACTCTTGTCATTCCGGGCGGTTGACCAAAACAATGCCCCACCTTTTAACACAAGGGATTCGGCAGACTCGCCGCTTTCCGGAACCATTAGAATCAAATGTATCGCTAACGAACCTAGAAGCCGATAATTTCTACCTATTGATAAACATTTTCAATATATACATACTAAAATTAGGAGTTTAGTTTTTCTAAAACGAGACGGATTAACGGAAAAGAATGTGAATAGTGGCTCTCGCCATTGGGGTTAAAGTGCGGCTAACGGTGATCTTTAAATTGTGCGGCTGGATGCTCCTGCTTTGGCTTAATCCGGTTCTCTGCAGTGCAGATCCACCTCGTAGGCCGAGAGTGACTTACGAGTCCATAAGAGAAATTATACGGCGGTATGACATTAGATCGGTTGATGCTCTGGTTGCCCATCTGCCACAAAGCCTGCGTCAAAGGTATATCTTAAGATATCAAACCGGTAGTCCCCAGGGTCCTGCATCTTGGGAAAATCCACGGATCATCCTTTTTGACCAGGGTGCTGATTTGATGGTGGCATTCATGGCCAACGCACCTGGTACCTCAGGTGAAACTGTTGAAATCACCCAGAGAAATCGGTCCCAAGATTTCGACTATAGACTCATAAGCTTCAATTCTCTAGCGGCGGGACAGCGCAGGCCGCCAAGGCCTCGTTTTGATAACCATCCTACCGACTGCATTCGATGCCATAATGGGAATCCCCTTTATGAATCATACGGTTTATGGCCCGGAGTCTACGGAGGCGATAACAGTGCGTTTCTTGAGGGGACGGAGGAATTTAGAAACTTCAATCAACTACGTGCCGCCTGGAATCATAATCCGCGCCTAGGTGCTCTTCCTCAATACGGAATTACTTTGGTACAAATGACCGAAGACGATAGCGGGCAAACCTTTTCTCCCCCTCGTCCCACTCATTACATAGGTACCGCCATCCATAATGACGGGGAAACTCCCATCGAGCTATTACAAGAGCGAATTCTCCGTCATCAAATACATCGACTAGCCAGGGATTTATTCGCTTCACCCTCTTATCCTCAATTCAGATTGCTTCTATTGGCTGCCACTCAAGAATGCATTGAGCCCGGTGGGTTGGCAGCATACCTTCCCAATGCAGGAACTACCGGCTCCGAGGAGCAAACAGAAACTGCGCATTATGTCCAAGCATCCCTTATTTCACTTCGTCGTCGCATTGATCAGATGCAGCGGGTCTCCTCAATTCACAGAGGGGTCGCTAGGCATGAAGAAATTACCAGAAGCGCAGCCCAGGCAGCTGGTCAAATCAGCTTCTTGCTTTCTAGGTTCGGCATCACACTGCCCCGTTACAATCATTCGCCAGACCCGGACGATCTAGCATTTACAGCGGGACAATCTAACCTCCGAGAACTACTGAGAGAAGAACTTTTGCACCGACCAGAATTCGCAAGGCTCGCTAATGCGACCTGCGAGAATCTGATGGCTCTGCTCTCAAGCGCTCAAGTTGCTGAAAGAGGCTGTCCAGATCGCGGACAGACGGTCATCCTCCCTAATGTTTTCCCTATTGTAGATACAACAAGCCACTGAACGGACCTGAATCGCCGCAGTACTTTGCCATTCTAAACCCCTACTCATCAGAGTGGGTCCTATCCACGAAAGCGAAGACATAAAAGGCGGAGCCCCGAAAAGCACGTCTTCCAAGGCAGCACCCATAAACTCTTTAAGTTTAAGACCGGCAACTACCCCGATGACTAGTGGATTTTGAATTTGAGCCAGAAGCGCCGCTGCGGTATGGCAGGCTAATGAAGCAGGATTGGCAGAATCTTTTGGTGCGGATTTCGACGGGCCTTTCAGCGCTTTGGCTTTTTGGTGGGCTTGCTGCGGGTCTCATTTCAACTCGGGGTAACTTGCGGCTAGCAGCTGGTGGGACACTGGTGTTTTCACAGGCTCCTGCGGCTATTTTTCTTGGGCTTCTTCTCTGGCTACGAAAGCGAGATAGGAAAAAGGCATTACTGATATCAGCAATATTTTCGATCGCACTACTTTTCTCACTGGTGTTTTTGACCTACGTGCGGACGACTTCCAGCCGACTTGAGCCTCACATTGGTGCCGAGAACGAAGTTTGGGCACTTCTTTTCTGTTACCTGGCACAGAGCGCAATCGCCATCGCGTCTCTGCTCGGCATAATGATTAGTACGCTCTTTTGCCGTCGCAGAGAGGTCGCATAAAGCTAAGCTTTTATGAGTTCGAAATAAAAGCCAGAATCACGGCCTGGCGACAGCGAGTTCGGCATTCAAAGTCCAAGCTTTCCGAAAGGATTGTTACGCTAGATCGAAGCCTTTTGCATGAATGATTCCTCGTGGCCAGGATTGCGGTAGACCCATTCAGATTTCAAAGTAAATTGATACTAATTGCCTCTATCTATGACGTCCTTGGGGGCGGCGGCGGGGATTCGCGGAGGGCTGGGCCGTTCGAGTTCTGGACTGTGCTGGAGTTCTTGGTGCGGCCGTCAATTCATAGGTGCCTATAACCTGCAGAGTGTTGGTTTGCCCGTTAGAAGCATATGGGTAAGTCACCAACATAGCGATTCGTTGATCGGCTAAACGATAGAGCTTTACGTTTCTTGATGCGCTATTTTCAAGATAAAGGTTCAGCGCTCGATCCCCGATTTGCAGTGGGTTGAGTCCCACGGATGTTGACGTATTCAGCACTTCCCGGCTTTCGCTTGCATCAAAACTGTAAAGGAACTGACTGGAAGCCACCAAGTCAGATTGCCTAATTTCGTAGGGTATCGGATCTTGCATACTGATGCGATACGGACCCATTACGTAACCCTGGCGCAGACATTCCACGGTAGCATTTGCATCTATAGAAATCTGAGAATTCTCGCGAGTGGAGTCGTGATGGGTCATGGCGATCTGCGATCGATGTCCGCTTGACTGGAAATCATTCAGTCTATGGCTGGTCACATTTTTCAATCGCCAAAGTCCATGGCCGCCGTGGCCCATAACACTCTGAATCTCGTTGCCCGTCAGTTCGGTCGCTCCGGTCAAGATGGTAGTAGTCGGATCATCACAACCGTTGGAGTCTGGAGCCGCGGTCTGCGGTTGAGGTTGAACTTGCGCCTGAGTTTGTGGCTGGGGCTCCGGTTGCGGCTGAGCAGCTGGCTGAACTAACTGATATATTTTTGCCACTCGAGTGATTTGCGAGCTGCTATAGATGGTATCGACGATAAGCAGTCGCCCATCGCTCAGAAGATAATTTGTGGGAGTGATTCGCTGATTGTTTTGGTAGGCTTGGATATTCTGCAGAGGACGGTCGCTTGGCAATGATGATTCCGCGGCAAAAATCGCACGCCCAGGATCCGTGTCGGCCATGGTTTGACTGGCATTAAGCTCGTAATGCTTATGCAGGAAAGTGGTGATCATCCCGTCCGATTGGCGAATTTGAAATGGCACTTGGATATCAATAATGCCGAAATAATCCGAGCTGACGCCATTCATGCACTGTACGCTAGCAGTCGTTGAAAAGCTGTGATCGCCAATTGCGGGATGAATGCCGGCCAGCACGGAGCTCGATGCCGTAGCGGTAAAATGAAGGACTTCATCTAATTGCCATTGACCTGTTTCCATAGCGCTTGAGATGTCAGCACTGGGTATGAGTCGAGCCGAAGCAGTTAAGGAGTGGATCCCATTCTCACAACGCGCGTCTCTCTCTAATTGTTCAGCATGGGCTAACGTAGCCGCATCATCAGTTCCTGAAACCACTGTAGATGGTACATTGATCGTCCCTAAATCAATGTTCACCTTTTTGGGACTTCCGCTCCCGCCAGACTCATCGCCCTTTCCGCCACAGGCCGAAAAAAATAAGGCGATTGCAATTACTGGAAAAGCATTAAATATTGAGTTTTTAGGAAACATAGTGGAGCGAATTATATATTAATGTACTTTATTAATCAAGTACTGTTTAAGCCCATTTTTATAGCCTAAATAGATAATAAAATTTCGTACTTAGCGAAAGTGATAATTTACCAATTAAGGACATGGGAGGTTCGTTCTATGATTTAAGGCAGAGTGTACTAACAAACGTGTAAAGGAACTCTCCATGGTAAAGAAACCAACTTTCGTTTCGTATTTGACTTTAATATTAATGGCGGCAGTTACCGGCTGTTCTACCGCTGGTAAAATTACTGAACTTAAAAGTGACCGCAGTTGTCAAGTGTGGAGGGACCGGCGCTCTTGAGATTAAGCATGCAAAGGTTGAAGGTGACGCAGCCTCTACCGACCTACATTGCTCGTTTCCTTGCATCTCGGGCCCTCCTAAAGTCATGGCGAAGTTTGACAAAAGCCAACCCAACGAAATTATCAGCGACAGCAATGCTCTAATCTCTGTGTCAGCTAAACTGGCTTCCATCACTAATGCTACCCTCACTCTTGAATCCCCTTTAGAGATGATCAAATTTGAACCAGTCTTCATCGGTAAAGACCAGGCCACTGTAAAAAAGAAGTCAGCCGGTTTTAATTCAACAACCGAGTTTTCTTTCAATTCCAAATGCACAACTCGTCAAGCCGCCCTTGGAATTACTGTGTTAACTTTCAGCAATGAAAATTAATTGGAAGAAGCCCTAAATTAAAATTAATGGTTCCAAGATCGGCGAGGCCCCGCAGTCTTGTGCCTTTCATGCAGAGCCATGTCACTGGTCTGGATGGACATGAATCTAAGTTTTATAGAGTTCACCTGGAATTACGAGCGTTTCGCTGGAAACTTGGCTCTGTCTAAAAAGGTATTCCTTGATGGGTGCTGGGAAGGGTTTCCTGTCCGGCATATAAATTAATTCAATTGCTTACCTTCAAAGGTGGAGGCGCTACCGAAACCAAGAGGTTTGGGTAGATGATAGTTGCCTTAGGCAAAGATAATGCTATCTCCTTTGA
>CAYYYP010000085.1:0-5672 GCA_964475985.1 uncultured Oligoflexia bacterium
TCCTAGACCTCAATAACTTCACCACTCACCTAAAATCCTCCGATGCCATAGCCGCCTGCCTGTACAAACTGACCTTGAATCCAGGCGGCCGTGCCTGAATGCCAGCCTGCCCGAAACTGAACCAGAGTCAGTAACTGTCCCTGGGCCGGTCCCCGTAACTGTCCCCCGCGGATCCCATTCCCAACCCCCCTCCCACCCACGGAAATAGGTAAAGTTTTCCCCATCCCTGTCGATAAGCAAGTTAGTATGGGAACCGCAAAAACAAATAAACTTAAAATATTGATAATATTCGGAATATTCCTTTCGGCCCAAGCGCCTTTGGCCAAGGAAGACACTACCCCCTTAAAGGAAGTCATCGGTGATTCCGAACGTTCCCCCTCAAGTTATCCCCAAGCGGAATCTACGAAAGAACTCAGCAGTTCTTATTTAGGTTTTTATAACCGACATGATGCCGCCGGTTGCTTGCATGCGGGTACCGCCGCCGGAAGCCTTCAGATTTCCGGAGCTAGTGCGGATCAAATGCGATTAGTAAAGGCCAGGCTTCATATCGCCCGGCAGTATTGCATCGGGGACAAAACTACCCGCGCCCAGGCATTAAAAGCAGTGCGCGAGTCCATCAAAATCCTGCTTGGCCATTCCATGGCGGGCCTTGATTAACTATACTTGGAGAAATGCAGAATTTCTTCTTAAGCTTTTTCATCCTAGCAAGCAGCATTGGCTTTTCATTCCCCTCCGCTTCGGCGGCCATTCTTCAAATCCCTCCGGACCTAGAAGAACAAATGAATTTACAGCGGCAACGTACCGGAGCGGCAGTTCTCAATTTTTCTGTGGCTTCCTCAAGGGAAGAATCTCCCATAGTGGGGCCCGGAACTTCCTCCGCAGCCGCACAAGTCGGTCTCCCTCAGTCATCCAGGGATTTCATCATTAAGTTCAAAAAGCGTGGTGCATCGGAAGTTCAGGAAATGACGGAACATCTGCCTCAATTCATTGGTCGGTCAGAATTCCAAAACTATGCACAAGACCATCCTGAAGTGACACTGCACTTAGTAAAATATTATTCACGTTTAGGGGAAGTTGTCCTGAGGCTGCACTATCGGGACGAAAAAGATCTCACGGATTTCCGGTTAATGGTGACGGGGGTGCAAACCCAATTAAGAACTAACAAGGATGTTGGTCATGCTGAAATTGCTTTCTTCAGGGAAAAAACGATTTTTTCCACTCGCTAAGGTTTTAAAGTGGGTGAGCGCTTCAACGGCTTCCTTTCCCATTTCTGTATTCCTTATTCTTTCTATGGTTGGCTGCGGCACCGAAGCCCCAACCACAAAAGTAGCCACGAATACCGGAAATGAAGGGCGAGGCGCAGTTTATCTTCCCGCGCCCATTGGTTACACCCAAACCGAACTTTTCATTCCGGAAGTTTTAAATGATCCTTATTTACAGAGCACCGGCGCTTGGAACGCATTAGTATTCGATCTTTGGTCTTGGCTCGACCTCAATGCGGCGCCCAGCTATCTTACTTTAAGTCTTCCTGAGCGGGAGATCGTGGTGGCCATCATCGACACCGGCGTTGATTATGATCACCCGGATTTGCGGGGCCGGGTCTGGTTGAACTCCGGCGAAAAAGGTTCGGGAAAAGAAAATAACGGAATTGATGACGACGGTAACGGATATGTGGATGACTTCATGGGCTGGAATTGGGTCACCGGAAATAATAATCCCGTGGATGATGCCGGCCACGGAACTCATGTGGCAGGCACCGTCGCCGCCATTGGGGGAAACTCCCTTGGTGTAGTGGGCGTAGCGCCGTGGGTACGGGTGATGCCATTAAAAGTTTGTGACAATCGAGGTCGTTGCGATACGTCCGACATCCGGGCGGCAATGGATTACGCCGTTCAAAATGGCGCATCAATTATTAATTTGAGTTTGGGTGGAAGTTACGACGATCAAGATTATCAAGATTTCAGCGCCTCCATTCATGACGCCACCGTTCACGGCACCACCGTCGTCGTGGCGGCCGGCAACGAGCGCTCCGATGTGCTGAACTCATTGCCCGCGAGTGCGGATGGCGCCATTGCCGTAGGGGCTCACGCCAATGACCGGGAACTCTGTTATACTTTTTCAAATACGGGCTGGCGCCTAGATCTTTCAGCCCCGGGCTGTGGGTTCAATGGTATTTCCGAAGTTTCAGGCATTCTTTCATTAAATTCCAAAAAGTGCGGAGCATCCGGCAAAGACTCTTGTTGTTCCCGGGTGGTTGGTGGTGACTACTGTCTTCTCAAAGGTACCTCAATGTCCGCACCCCACGTGGCAGGGCTCTTCGCCATCGCAAAAACGGCGGACCCTACGGCTTCACCTTATATGTTGCGAGAAGCGGTCCTTACGGCTACGGCGGCTTCGGCGTCCATGCAAAAGGGCGAAAAACACGAAGATTATGGTCAAGGTCTGGCTTCCGTACCGGGCCTTCAGCTTTTTGCGGCAAAGGCACCGGCCCTTAAATTTCTATCCCCAAAATTCGGCGAGTCGGGCGTGTTGCACCACTTAGATATTTACGCCGAGGCAAGGGCGGAACCACTGATCGTAGAAATTCGTGCGCGCAAAATCACGGCCGGCATGGTTTCCATGAATTTAACTACGGGCGATATTATTCACGCAGCTACTAACCTTGCCCCGCTGGAAGTCCAAAACATACAATTCGATTTTGCGCCCGTCGAGGCCGGGGACTACCTGATCATCGTGGAAGGCAAAAGCACCATTGCCGGAAGCGAACAAAAGTTTTTCGATACTCACTTACTGCGGCGCTGACGAATTTTCATGATGCTGTCCTGCAGCGGGCCAAAAAGCAGGGTAGAGACCCCAGCGGATAAAATTAACGGGAACAAAAGCCAAGCCCCCGCGGAGCTCAAGATCATTTGATGCGGGCCGAGAATAACCAACATGGCAAAATAAAAAACTGCAAGCGTCACCCACGTTTGGGAAATGCTGGCGGAGAATATTTTTTTTAAGGCGGGAATATTTTGCGTTTGCGTAATGAAGGTAAGGTCCAAAAATCCTGCGATATTGGAAGCCAAAATGGCATGAAATAACACAAATTTTGTAAAACCAAAATTTTGCGTGCCAAAATAGAAAACCAGACTTGCGCCAAGCAAAGTTGAAAATAGAGCGGCTAACATAAACTCCGAAGGTAAATGAATCAGAGTTAAAAATCCATTTTTTAAAAATGAGCTATCCTTTTGGTGTCGCCTATAATTCACTACGCAAGGAGAGGTCGTCCATGTATTGCCGCAAATTATTCTTCCTTCTCTCGCTCAGTTTTTTTTCGCTAAACCTTCAGGCCAGAAACCTGACCGGCCCATCCGAACGGGTCGAGCCAATTTCAGAAAACGCAGTGCACCCTTCTCGTCAACGTGAACCCAGGGCAAGAGCTGCAGTACCCAAACCAGCAAATGTGCAGCCGGCTCGAGCACGAACTTTTAAATCGCCGACCCATTTCGAAGAACCTGCGGAGGAGGCAACCAGTCCAAACTTGTGGCAGCGTTTTCGTTTTGGACTAGGTCCCGTGCTTACGACGGGAGATTGGATTGTTTCTCCCAAACACAATATGCACCTTGGCCTCATGCTGAAAAAACGGCTGCAAAAAGATATGTTTTTTGTAGAAGTAGGTGCGGCGGGCTTTTTTTCCACCAGGTCTCCGGCAAATACCATGTGGTCCCTCGGCATTGCTCCAGGTCTCATCGCTCCGCACATAAAGTCAGGGCCTTACATTCAACTCCCACTCGATTACGTACATGTTTCTTCAACCGGAAAAGGATTTGTGGATGCTTTCCGTTTCGGGGCGGAAGTCGGGTTTCATCTCCTTTGGATTCAAGATAAATATCCGCTCTTTTTGCAATTTGGTTATAGCCAGGTGAGTCGCCGTCTTTCCGGGAAAATTCCGGCTTGGTACTCTTTGACGGCGGGAATTGAGATTTAACGGTTTCACTATCGGCTATGATCCTTAAACGACTGGAGCACAGCTTCCGTCAAATTTTTGAGATGGACATGTTCATGGGACCACACATGCCAATAAAGGTTCATGGAGAAATTTTTCTTCGGCGTCAGATCTACTAACGAGTTTGATTGTAATTGTTTCTGGACGGTCATCTCCGGCAATAGGCAGTAAAATAAATTCCGCTGACATAATTCGACCAGACCCTGAGCCGACGGCACAAAAAAATACGGAATTGTGTGATCTTTGAATTCAGGAAAATTTCGTAGATGCATTCCATTTTATTTTCAGGGAGGCGGCTACACAGCCTATAGCCATGGATGCAGCTTCTATTTTAGCTGGAGCCTTTTACGCTAGCGAAGCGGTGGCCATTTCAGAGATCAAAAAGATGCAGGGAATTGCGATAGAGTATGCAAAGCGAAGCAAGAAAGTCCTTTCTAGAATAAGTCCACTTAACCTGTATTTTAAACTGCATTTAGAAGGGGTGGAGCAAGGACACCAAGACAGACTAGCCGAGTTTGTGCGACACCATGAAAGGTACGGCTTGGATTTGAGTCGAATCCGGGCGGGTAGGGACGTTGCCCTTGATGCCATACGAAAGTGGTGGATGGAAAGCAGCCCGTGCGTGCTTGCGCTCAGCCCGTAGGTGTTCAAGGATCCACGAGATAGAGTCGGTCGGATACAGACCCGTCTTCATTCAGTTGAAACCTTAAATTGCTAAATCCAAAACCCGGATCAATGCCGACTCTCATGGTGTAATCTTGGCTGAGCGTAGCCATGGGATAGGCGTCCGTTTTTGGAATTAACATCTGAAGTAAATTAAAAAGTAGTCGATAGTTCAGTTTTTTTTCTGCGTATTCCTCGCGGATGCATGCCGTCGTCATGGCGCCCCCGGCCCGTCGCACGACGGAGTTTTTCGCCTGCCGGTGAAGGGATCTTAATTTGGCGATGATGCGAGCGGTGTTTTCCGGAATATAACCAAGCTTGGTGATGCGCTCGCCAAGCGTAGGACCATCGATGAATTCCCGCACATCGATTCCTTCGTCGATGTCGGTGGAGGTCATGTCTTCTACGATTTGCCTTGGAATGTAGAGTTGCTGACCGGGCGGGGAATTCCTAAACGCTGCTTCTACTAACGCATATTTTTCTCTTTCGATGGTGCGCATGGTCCAAAATGGAATCGGAGTTTCCAAAGGTATCTTCACTACTCTTTTCGGTAGAGTGGTAGTGGCCTGGGCAAGCAAAACTAAATTGAATCCACCTTCCGCGAGGTTTGGGGAGTTGGGACTGATCTGGTGTCGTACCCGGATCTCGGCCTCGGCATAAGGATCGTGGAGAGTGAGCTGATCGTGGTTTAGATAATCGGGGTCAGGCCACACCATGAGCGTGGTTTCACAGCGCTTCGGGGGATGAGGTGGGATCGCAGCGACAGAGGTGTAGCCTAGAAAAAGGATCGCTAGCGGTAGGAGCAGGTTTTTAAGGTTTTTCATAATAAGGGATGTCCTCTCCCTCCGCTAGACTCAATGCGGGAGATCTTTTCGTGAACCTTTTGGTTAATGAGGAAGTCGACATACCACGGAAAGTCGCAATAACAATAAAAATTATTTATATTGTGGCGATCTAAAATTTCCTACGAATCGCCGCAAAAATACCGTCACTAAGGAGCATTGCATCAAGAGTAGTGAAG
>CAYYYP010000086.1:0-4986 GCA_964475985.1 uncultured Oligoflexia bacterium
GCGCAGGAGAAGGTCATGGACACTAACAATCAAACGGAAATCAGCATGCCTGCAAGTGATACGTCATTCATTGGTAAGATCATTCACTTCTCAGTCTATCATCGTGGCATCGTATTAATGCTGACAGCGGTGGTTGCCATACTAGGTTGGCTCAGCTTTCAAAGCCTTCCCATTGACGCTGTTCCTGACATTACAAACACTCAAGTACAGGTCAATACAAACGTTGAGGGTTTAGCTTCTGAAGAGATCGAACGAAATGTCACTTTTCCCATTGAAACGGCCATGAGCGGTATCGCAGGTGTAGAGCAAGTACGTTCCATTACGCGTTTTGGGCTCTCAGCCATTACAGTAGTTTTTGAAGATGACATTGATATCTACCGTGCGAGGCAACTGATTTCAGAGCGGTTGCAAAGCGTCTTAAGCCAACTCCCTAAAAATGCTCGCCCAAAACTCGGACCCATTAGTACGGGTCTTGGTGAAATTTTTCACTATGTCATTGAAGCTGAAAAAATAGAGTCAGGCGAGGCTCGAACCAAACAACTCATGGAGCTTCGGGCCCTTCAAGATTGGTTCATTAAACCGAGGCTCCTCACCGTCAAAGGGGTTGCTGAAATCAACACCATCGGTGGATACGAAAAACAATATCACATCCAACCCAATCCTCGAAAAATGGCGTCCTATGGGTTGCATTTCAGCGACCTTCAAGACGCACTTGAACGCATCAATCGCAATGTGGGAGGTGGCTACGTACAACAAACAGGAGAACAGTTTGTTGTCCAGGGTTTAGGAATTTTTAAGACGATGGGTGACATTCGCTCAGTACCCATCAGGACTCTTGAAACTTTTAAGACCGTAACTATTGCTGATGTCGCCAATGTAGAACTTGCAACTCCCTTGCGTACTGGCGCCGCGCTTGTGCGAGGCAAAGAGGCAGTACTTGGTAGCGTATTTATGCTCATGGGAGAAAACAGCAGAGTTGTTTCTATCCGCGTAGCTGAACGCATGAAGGAAATTCAAAAAGGGTTACCTGCGGGATTCAAGGTCGAAACCCTTTACGATCGATCAGAACTAGTGAATGCGACGCTCGGCACCGTAGAGCATAACTTGGTCACAGGTGCCGTACTTGTCATCATTGTTTTACTTTTACTCGTCGGTAACGTCAGAGCCGCACTAATCACGGCAGTCACTATTCCCTTGAGTCTTCTCATAACGTTTATCGCTATGAAAAAATTTAACATCTCCGGCAATCTCATGAGCCTCGGCGCTCTTGATTTCGGTATTATCGTCGACGGCGCTGTCATCGTTTTAGAAAATTGCGTGCGGCTCGTACATGAAAAAACTCATATCCTAAAACGCTCACTTACTAGAGAAGAAGTGAAAAAAACCGTTTATGATGCGGCCATTCAGATTCGAACGGCCGCTGGGTTTGGTGAAATCATAATTGTAGTGGTATTTTTACCGATCTTTGCCCTCGTCGGCATCGAAGGAAAGATGTTTACGCCCATGGCTGCGACATTTAGCATCGCTGTTCTTGGCGCTTTGATTCTTTCTTTTACGACAGCCCCGGCACTGGCTAGCCTTTTTCTCTCAGGCAAAGCTTCGGAGAAGGAACCATGGCTTCTTGTACAGGTAAAACGCCTCTATGCTCCCTTTTTAACGAAGAGCCTTAAATGGCGGAAAATCACGCTAGGAGCTGGCGTCGTAGCCGCAATACTGGGTGCCGTTTTATTTTCATTTTTAGGCGGAGAGTTTTTACCTCAACTCAACGAAGGTTCTCTCACCGTTCAATTTGTCAGGCCCGTAAACATTAGTATCGATCAGTCCATTGCCCTTCAAGCGAAGTCAGAAGAAATCTTAATGGATTTTCCAGAAGTAGCTGTGGCCTTCTCAAGAATCGGAACTGCTGAAGTCGCTACAGACCCCATGGGCGTTAACCTTTCAGACACCTATGTCATGCTTAAGGATAAAGATAAGTGGCCAAAAATAAATGGCAGTCGTCGCACGAAAGCAGAACTTCAAACCGCTATTATGGAGCGACTTGAAGGTGAACTTCCCGGCCAGAATGGGCTACTTAGCCAGCCCATTCAAATGCGCTTTAATGAACTTCTTGAGGGTACGAGGGCTGACGTCTCCGTTAAAGTATTTGGTGATGACATGGAAAAACTTTCTGATGTCACAAAACAAATCGCAGCCATAGTTGGTAAAGTTCGCGGAGCCGGTGATGTCGAAGTGGAACTCAAAGGCACTTCACCCTTACTTAAGATTACGCCAAAGGAAGGGATTCTACAGAAGCTCGGGGTTTCAAACCGTGAGGTTTTAGAAACGGTCAACGTGGCTTTGGGTGGTGAAGAAGTCGGTTACCTCTATGAAGGGGTCAAGCGATTCCCAATCGTCATTCGGTTAAGTGAAAAAGATCGTTCCGATTTCAACGCCATCAAAAGTCTACCCGTCGGCATTGCTACCAATGCAACCATTCCACTTTCAGAAGCAGCAACCATTAAATTTGACGAGGCCTATAGTTCTGTGTCGAGGGAGCAAGGCAAACGTCGAGCAGCGGTCATGATCAATCCTCGCGGCAGAGATACTGAGTCCTTCGTAGAGGAAGCGCAGGCCGCAGTGACCGCGAAGGTAAAAATTCCTCCCGGCTACTACCTAGAATGGGGCGGAAATTTTAAGAACCTTCAAGAGGCCAGATCAAGACTTTTAGTTTTAACTCCCCTAGCACTCATTTTAGTTTTGATGATGATCTATGCCGCATTCAAGAGTGTCATTGAAACGGCCATTATTTTTTCAGGTGTGCCGCTAGCTCTTGTAGGTGGAGTGTTGGGCTTAGTGCTCAATGGCCTGCCATTTAGCATTTCAGCGGGGGTTGGCTTCATCGCACTTTCAGGAATCGCTGTTCTCAATGGTGTTGTCTTGATGAATTATTTTAATGAACTTCAGAAAGAAGGTCTTTCTGGTGAAGCCTTGGTCAAAAAAGGTGCGCTCATTAGATTAAGACCTGTGCTTATGACAGCGCTAGTAGATATCTTTGGGTTCCTGCCGATGATGCTATCAACCGGGGTTGGTGCCGAGGTTCAGAAGCCGTTGGCCTCTGTGGTCATTGGCGGCATTTTATCGTCGACTCTTTTAACATTGATTGTGCTGCCTACGCTTTATTGCGTTTTTGAGAGCAAAATCATGGCTCATAAAGAGATAGTCAGAAATGGCTAGAACTCTCGTTTTTTCGGTTAAAAAATGATTTTTGTCACACCTTGCTATCGTGCGGAATGGCACGTATGAGCCAAGCTGGGGTCCATTAAAAGCAGTAGGGGGTTATTCAAGTGAAGTTGCATTTCTTTGGTCTCATAGGCCTGGGGTTCGTCTTATTTTCTGGCTGCTCTGGTGATGAGAGACTTGCTGAAAAAGCAAGAATTGAAGGCCGCGAGCAAGCAGGTGCTGGGATTACAGCGCAGAATGACAATCTCTCAAGCCGTGCCACGGAAATGGAATCTGACCTTGCGGTAAGGCATCGTTTCTATCAAGCGCTCCGAGGTGATTATCAAGGTAGCCTTCGAACGGAACAAGGAAGTTTTAGTGTACGCATTACGCTCGTACCAAGCCTTCCGCCCTACGCAGTCCATCGCACACGGCAGCTTGATGAAATTAGTGCAGATCTTAATAACCTTTATCTCAGCGCTCAAGTCGTTCAGTGGAATCCAGCCAATCGCCTTAGTGCCGTTGGCTGTCGCGTGGAACACATTCGCCCCGATATGATTACCGGGGAAATTTCCATTGCTTCTGAAAGTTGTCCGAATCTCTACTCTCTAAGGTTAGCCTCTGGGTCAAATGCGCCGCTAGCTGAACCGAACACCCCGCAAGCAGCGGAAGTAACCGCAGACATGGCTGTTCAGGCGGTAAGCTTAGCCGCTTCAATTCGAGAAGGTCGTATGAACCATGTTTCAGAAATTCGTGGTGAAGTGCATCCCACAACAAATGCCGCAATCTACCAACTTTCCGTCTCTCGCATTTCATCAAGGTAATTGATCATGAAACTGAAGTCCTCGATGCCGATTGTGTTTATTAGTCTTTTGTTCAATTCCTCACTTGCGCTGGCAACTAGCGGCCTTGGGACTGGGTCTTGCGTCAATCCTCACCGGGTTGTGCCTGCCAACCCTGACCACTTACCCATGAGAACAGTAACTCTCGAAGAACTTGTCCGTCGAGTCAGCAACGACAATTTCAACGTTTACGCCAACGCCCTTCGGGTTTACCAAGCCAAGGAAGGTATTGAGGTTGCGCGTATGAATCTTCTGCCAAGACTTAATATTTGGAATATCGCAAGTGTGGCAGTTGATGGTGTCATAGGAGTGACCACTGGCAATCCCGCCTCAGTTGCCAATGTGGTCTTGAATTTGATTCAAGATATCGCGCCATTTTTAGTACCCGCAAATTGGTTTCGACTCGAACAATCGAGAGTTCTTTTTAATGCTGAGCAAGAGGGATACCGGGCACTTTGGTCTAACGAGGTTATGACGGCCAAGGCTCTCTATATTCATCTTCTATTGGATGAGTCTTTACTGGCTCATATTGAACAATCTCAACAAGAATTAGATGAAGTACTAATAGTCGTAAGAACACACGAAATGGTTGGCGGCGCCCCTCAGGGAACATCACGGGATATTGAAATCCGAAGCTTGGCACTTCTCGATGACAAACGGGCCCTTGAATCTTTAGTGGCTGAAGAAAGGGGTCTTTTGTCTTACATGATGGCTCTGCCAGAGAATGTCCATATCAGGCCGCAGCAAGTTGAAGTACCGAACTTCGAACAAATGCTGCCGCTTGTATATGATGATTTTGAATTCAGGGCCGTAGACTCCGCGCCAGAAATTCGTCAATTCGATCATTTCATTTCAGCTTCAGATTCCGTAAGGCAAGAGACCTTGTATTCCTTCTTGGGCACATCCACTTTGAGCCGAGGTGCCGCTGGCGGAGTTTTTGATAATC
>CAYYYP010000087.1:0-4823 GCA_964475985.1 uncultured Oligoflexia bacterium
GCTTACTCATAATTGCAGCTCCGCGTCTTAGTGCACTTATTTAAGAAGCAATACGGCGTAGGGCTGGAGCGCCAATCAATTGTTGATTTGATATGTCAACTATGGTAGTAAGCGCCCTATGCTCGTTTATAAACTTTATAAGTTTACATCGATTATTTTTTTAGTTTCTTTATATTTTTCCAGTGTCGCTCAAGCCGGCTTCTTTGCCCGGCTAGCAGATAAGACGAAGCGCTCTTGCCTTGAGGCCTTGGGCGGAATCGATCGAAGTGAGCATGAAAGAATAGTGGCGGAATTTACAATTGAACGCAGGGGCGACGCTGCTGTAGGGCCAGAGAGAATGGAACTGTTTCCAGCGGCGGTCCCGACCCAAGCAGGCCTATCACAAATGCCAATAACTGCCTCTTCCCTTGCTCCTGTAGAAAGGGCTGCCACACCTGCTTCGCCCCGCCCCATAGCTGCTGTTGTCCCCGCTCTAGCTCCCAAACCAAATCCGATGAACGCTCCTGAAAACAGGCTTGTCTTCCACCAACATACTATAGAAGTTGGACCCCGCATGCGTTTAGATGCTTTTGGCGACCTTAGTAAAAAACGTCACACGACAGGCTATGATCAATTGCCACCGGAATTTGAACCGGTGGCGCAGGAAGCCTTAGACGGATATTGGACCACTCATGGCAGGCAATTTCCGAAGTGGGGAGACCGACAATATGAACGTGGGAACGGCTGGCAGGAGAAGTTTCAATTCGAGGTGCCGTCCCAGATTGAGGTGAACTTACCGGAAGTCCCGCCGATAGTACTTCCGGAAGAGGTCAAATCGGAAATGAAGCGTGATTGGGGTCGTATTCAAAAGCCCATCATCCAGTTGATGCATTATTTAAAAGCTCGATTTCCCGACGAAAGCATTGACCCGCAGAAAAACCTTACGATCGTCCGCAAGTCGGAAATGGATGTGTATACCATCATATTTCACGATACTGCCCCACAGGAAGCAGGGGGAACGGCGGTACGGCCTACTTGGGAGCGCCTGGAGTTCGCCACTCAACATTCAAAAAGAACCTACAGTGTTCACATGATGGCGGCCGAGGAAGGTCATTGGCTTGCAGTGGAGCACTTCCGGGACTATCTTTACAAACGCATTCTATTTAAAGAAATGGCGTCTCATGTCACGTTTCAAGGTGGGCCCTTATTTGAAGTGTCCGAAATAACCAGTAATAATTTCGCCCACCGCTTAGGCATTATCGAATTTGGCCCGACTCACGCGTTCGCTGCGGTAAATGATATTCAAAACGCACTCAATTCACTGGACGCAGCTTCAGGTCAACTCATGGGGGAACGTCGACTCACAGTAGCTGATGGAAGAAGACAGCTGCAATTAAGCGGCGTTGAAGGTTCTGAAGAGGAAAATGGACAATTAGTGGTGATTCAACAGCGAATCCTGGCCGTAGAACAATTCTATCGGCTGGCTCGGGGACACGCGCTTCAGCTCATTAGGATGTCACGGCTTTCCGATTCCCTCGCCATTGATGCACGAGGTGGGAATCCAGCAGTGAGCGGCATCAATTACCGGCAAGGGTTTCTCTACCGCCATGGTTTCGATGTTTTGATGAATCCCGTGACGGGCCTGGCGACCCCGAATAGTTTTTAAGCTAGGACCTACCGAAGCGCGACTGCTCCAAATCGCCAACTAATCCTCTTGGTTTCGTTAGAGTGACCGGCTTCAAAGGCACGCAATTAATTTAATTTATATGGCGGACAAGAGCCCCATGTCGGCGCCCATCAACATTTGTCTTTTTAGGCAGAGCCAAGTTTCCATTGAAACCTTCAAAGGCTCAGTTTTGTGTCCGTATTTCCCGATGTGAGGGCCCCGCGTGAAAGACACAAGGCTGCGGGGTCTAGGGGGTTTCGGAACCATTACATTACAGATGAGGATAAAATGTCTGCGGCTCTCTGACTCAAGAGCCCGGTACATTGATAAGAATGTTCCTGCTGCCTTTTGATTCAATCTTCAATTGAGCATGGCAATGATTGCAGAGATCTGAGAGCGGCCATTTTGCCGTTGATCGAACGATTTCAAACTCACGCTCGCATTCAGGGCATAGCCCCTTGCCACCAAGGATGATTTCTTTCTGGCCCGCTACGTAATAGAATGCAAACGGACCAATGACCAAGAGCAGCGGCACCAATACGAAATGAAGGATAGGAATCACGACCGCAAATACGGCGAGTCCCCATGAGACGCCCAGCGCTTTGAGGCCTCGCATCGTACGCTCCCTTTTATCCCATATTTTTTGCTCTACCTCTCCTTGAGAGACTTTTTCCCTAAAGCTCGTAATTTTCACAGAAATTGTCACTTGCGATTTCATAAAAGATACTATTATATGGGATCCCATTGAATTACAAACCATCACATCAAACTGAAACCAAAGCGATCCTGGACGCTATCCGCCTCATCGTGAGAGCCTTGCGTGTTTCCTCCCGGGCAGCCGAGAGGGATGTCGGGCTTAGCAGCGCCCAGCTTTTTGTACTTCAGAACTTGAAAGACGCGGTTAAAATATCCCTCAATGAGCTTGCCCGCAAAACTTTGACTCATCAAAGTTCCGTGTCGGTGGTCGTCACCAAACTTTGTGAGCAGGGCTACTTACAAAAGACGCCGTCAAAAGACGATGAGCGACGACTTGATATTTCGATCACCGCTAAAGGGCAGGCCTTGATTAAAGAGAAGCCAGAACCCATCCAAGAGCGCTTGATCGCGGCAATAGAAGGTTTGCCATCGACCAATAGGCATTGGCTTGCCGAAGGGCTCAAGCAGGTCGTTGAGTCGTCTGGGCTTTCTAGCGATGAAGTACCCCTATTTTTTGAGGAAAAATGAGATGAAACATTTGGAACGAGGCGATTTTTCGCATACTCCGGGATTGATCAAGTTATCCATGATGGGAATCGCCATCGGCGCTTTTTCGAGCGTGCTTGCGCTTGTGCTTTTGGGCCTCATCCGCTTTTTCACAAATATCTTTTTCTTTGGGGAGTTCTCATTCTTGGAGAGGACGCCGCAGGAAAATCATCTTGGGCCTTGGGTGATTCTCGTCCCAGTCGCAGGCTCGCTTATCATTGGCCTCATGGCACGGTTTGGATCTGAAAAAATCCGCGGCCATGGCATTCCGGAGGCCCTCGAAGCAATCCTCTTTGGCAAGAGCCTGATGCAGCCCAAGGTCGCTATTTTAAAACCGCTCTCCTCCGCCATTTCAATTGGTTCAGGCGGCCCCTTCGGCGCCGAAGGCCCGATCATCATGACGGGAGGCGCGCTGGGGTCGATCTTAGCCCAAATGTTTCACTTCACGAGCATTGAGAGAAAAACACTGCTCGTCGCCGGTGCGGCCGCAGGAATGTCTGCCGTCTTTGCGACGCCTATTTCCGCCGTCCTGCTCGCGGTGGAACTGCTGCTTTTTGAATGGAAGCCTCGCAGCCTGATTCCCGTGGCCTTGGCGAGCATAACGGCGGCTGGATTCAGGCCTTATCTGCTCGGTACTGGTCCCCTTTTCCCGATCGCCACCCATACTCAAATGACCCTTGGTTTGCTTGTCATCGCCGGCATGATCGGCCTCATCGCCGGGGCATTTTCAAGCGTGGTTAGTAGCGCCCTTTATAAGCTCGAAGATGCCTTCGCAAAACTTCCCATTCATTGGATGTGGTGGCCGGCCCTAGGTGGCCTTGTCGTAGGAATTGGCGGGTACTTTAAACCGCGCGTCCTGGGGGTTGGATACGACGTGATCGGTGACCTGCTTCAAGGAAAAATTGCATTAGGCGCCACGATCAGCCTTGTGAGCGTAAAAGCCTTGGTTTGGGTTTTTGCACTAGCTTCGGGTACTTCAGGCGGTGTATTGGCGCCATTGCTTATTATGGGGGCTGCATTGGGCTCAATCGAAAGTGCATTCCTGCCCGTAGGCTCAGGATCGCTTTGGGCGTTGGTTAGTATGGCTGCGGTTTTGGGAGGAATGATGCGCGCCCCATTTACGGCGTGCCTCTTTGCCCTTGAGCTAACTCAAGATGTGTCGGCTCTACCCGTGCTGCTGGCCGGGTCCATAGCCGCTTACGCATTCACCGTTCTTTTTATGAAACGATCGATCTTGACGGAGAAGATTGCGCGGCGAGGATACGATGTCTTTCGTGAATATGGCGTTGATCCCTTGGAGCGGGTGCGCGTGGAGGAATGCATGAGTATGTCTGTGGTTTCCATTCCGGCGCATTTTACCGTACAGGAGGCGATAAAAGCATTCATGGGTGAAGCAAGCAAGCACCGAGGTTATCCAGTTGTGGACGAGAAAAATTGCATCGTAGGCATCCTCACGGCCTCGGATCTCCTGTCGCTGCCAGTCGGTGACGGCAATAAAGAAACCCGATTGGCTGAAATTCTCGTCGGCAAAAGCGCCATGATAACTGCATATCCAAAGGAGTCCTGTCGGATCGCCGCTGAACGGATGGCTTTTCATGCCGTGGGCAGGCTTCCCGTGGTGTCCGTGGAGGATCCACCACAACTGCTTGGAATGATCACCCGCAGCGATCTTCTTAAGGCAAGAATGAGATGCCTCGATGAGGAGACCCTAAGAGAGCGTTTTATCGGGCCTAAAACCCTCAGCCGTTAAAATATAATCGCCCTAAACGTTGCGAATGCAAAAATGATAGGTCCCCCGCTTTAACAATGCACGATTCAAGAGTGACGTATTCAGCATGGCATTTTTCGACTGAGTGATAAATATAAGACCTTCCTTCCGATCCCTAGTCATCGGGGCGGCAGGCACCCACTGAAGTCCAGGAATCCAACTGTTAAA
>CAYYYP010000088.1:0-4807 GCA_964475985.1 uncultured Oligoflexia bacterium
TGACGCTTCGGATTTGCCGGAAACATCATCGGCCGCGAAGCAATCAGCAAAACACGTAACACTCATGGAGATAGCGAAATAAATTGCGGTCAAAATCTTACTCATATCAAAATCATTCCTTTTGTCACCAAGGCTTCTTGCAGAATCGATGCCAGTTGAAATCAAAGCGCCTTTAGTTGCTGCGATGGCCGACAAAATTGCGAGATCATAAATGAATTTGAAGTCAACCTAAAGAAATTCGACCCCCACACACAAACCTACACTGAAATCTCTACGGCTTGATGCGGCAAAGTGCCCCATGACTTTCCAGAAATGCCTCAGAGGTCTTCGAAAGAAATGTACTCCACAGGTTTTTCTTTTTTTTGCTTCGTGGAAGCTTTTGGTACCTTGTAGAACTGTTTCAAAAATAAGGAATCATTCGGTAAGCAGCCATGGATTATTTTTCTTGCTTCTGTAGACGACAGATTCAACGCTTCGACCCAAAGTTCTTCAAAAAGAATTCGGGTTGCTCCAATGGCTAGAGACGGAAACGCACCTTCTTCTACTTCCCCAAACCCCACGATGAGGAGTTTGGTCCACAGCTCCTTTAACCTTTTTTGGTACTTTGATTCATTCGCGCGTCCGGAGAGCCCAGAATTTTTTTTAAGCACTTTCGTTGAAAGCGGAGACTCGTTTTCAAGTAGCTCGAGGATTTCTAAGGCCTCCGGGCTTACGGAGCCTTTGAGGTTTACTCGGGAAATGAAGGATTGCAAAAATGCCGTAAATAGCTTTTTCGAAAAGAACGTAGCCCGGCCGCGGTACCACTTGGTGTAAACAACTTTATTTGATGACGATAATACGGTGCGCAGATGCCAGAGTCGCGCCACGCGGTCATCGCCGTTTTCATCCCACTCCCACCGCATGGGGGATTTAGGGAAGAATTCTGACCAAAGCGAAGGTGGCTCAGATGCGTTATCCATGGGAAATACGAGAAGCGCGCCCCTTCGGTTAATGGCGTCGATGGCCTTGCTGGGTGTCATAGTTGGCCTTTATTATGACTTAGTTTTTGGGGGAGAAATGGCCTCTTTCGCGGCATCATAGGAAAATCCTCGTCTTAACAATGCTTGCAACGCACGGGCCGCTTCTTTGCGTTCGGTGTAAGCCTCAGGATAGCGACGCTCGACAATCTCTCGTGCGGCCTCCGACTCCGAGCGGCTCGCAAGCTCACCATAAAGGGCCTTTACTTTTTTAGGCTCTAACCGCACGCCTTTTTGCATCAGTTTCATGCGAATGGCATTAGGGCCTTTTCCTCGAAGCGATTGGCTTCGTACCATCACTTTGGCGTAACGCTCATCATCTATGAAATTCTGTTCCTTTAGCCAAACCAAGACGTCTTCAATCTCTGATTCTTCAACGCCTTTGCGTTTAAGATATTTTTTCATATCGGAAGCGGAGCACTCACTGCGGCTAAGCCGATTCAAGGCATGCTGACGGGGAGGAATCGTGGAGGTCATAAATCGTTAAGCACTCTCACAAAAAAAAACCTGAGTCATGAAGTTGCTGAGAGTATTTTTTGGGAGCATGCTCGCCTCCATACGGAGGTTTGATCATGAGGGACATTAATCATGTTTATAAGTTATTATTGGTGAGTATGGTTTTGACGCCGGTCTTAAGTGAGGCGCGGACGGAAAAAACTCCGGTAGAAAAGCGCGCAGACTATCAGGAAGGTCGGATTCGTCAGGGCATTAGCAAGGGTGAAGTCACGAATAGTGAAGCTCGTCACCTGGAAGGCCAACAGACACGCATTCAAGAGGCACATGATTCGGCCAGGGGCGACGGCACCGTAACCAAGAGCGAAAAGCTGCGAATCAACCGCATGCAAAACCGGGCAGGTCACGATATTCACCGAGAAAAGAACGACGCAGAAGTTCAAGTAACGCCAACAGCTCCGGTGAATCAAGTTCCGACTACGCGCTAAGCTGTGATAAAGCTCCTGCCTTATGGTGAATTCAGCGGTTTTTGCGGGCCTAGCGGCGGGAGCTTTATGGGGTTTTGTATTTGTAGTTCCTAAAATTCTTGTGGGTTTTGATTCAAGTTTCGTTGCCCTGGGGCGCTTTATATTTTTTGGAGTTTTTTCCCTCGCCATTATTCTAGTTCAATGGAAAAAATTTAAAGCTTCCATTTCGCGAGACGCAGTTAAAAAGGCCTTCC
Source organism: uncultured Oligoflexia bacterium (assembly GCA_964475985.1). Classification (GTDB taxonomy): domain Bacteria; phylum Bdellovibrionota; class UBA1018; order UBA1018; family CAYHWW01; genus CAYYYP01. Next base: position 2,191 of record CAYYYP010000088.1, read on the forward strand.
TTTTCGCCTTGCTTGGGAATTCGCTTTATTACTATTTTTTGGTCCTGGGTATTCGTTACGCTGGAATTACCGCATCGTCCCTGCTTGTCGGCTTATTGCCGGTGACCGTAGCCATTGCGGGCAACCGAGGGCGTATCACTACTCGAATGCTGCCATCTCTCACCCTCATCATGTGGGGCGTACTCTTGGTGAACGTGCACCTATTTTTTGAGAACCGCGTTGTTATGACCCAAAACGTCTCTGTTGATTCTTTCGCGGCGGCATGGGGAATTTTGTTTCTCATCGGAGCCCTTGCCCTATGGACTTGGTATGCCGTCGCAAATTCAAAGTTTTTAAAAGCAAATCCGAAAATCTCAGGGAACCTCTGGTCAAGCTTGACGGGGGCTTTTACTTTGATTTTTTCTCCGCTCATTGCGTTAAGCCAGGTCTTCTCAAACTCTGCGGCCAATCCTTTTTCGGTACCGCACACTTCGGCCGACTGGGTGGCGTTTTTCGCTTGGTCCGCAGTTTTAGGGTGCGGCTCTTCATGGCTAGCCCTTTGGCTTTGGAACACTGCGAGTAAAAAACTTTCCACCACCTTGTCGGGTCAGCTCATTGTTTCCGAAACGGTATTTGCTCTACTTTACGGATTTATTTTGGAGCACCGCTTCCCGACCTACTTAGAAACGGCCGCCATGATTTCCATGATTTTAGGCGTGATCTGGGCTATCCGGTCCGATACCCAAAAAACCATATAACAATGCGCCTCGACTTCTAAAGCAAAGGCCTTTACGCTTTTTCTATGACCGACGAATTTAAAAAGAAAAAGTTTCGCTGGAACCTCCTCATTTATCCGAAGTTTCAGTTGACCTTGGTATTTTTGGTTCTGGTGGTGTTTGTCACTACTTTGGGCTGCATCACTTTTGAATTCTGGCAAACATTTGAAAATCTAAATAATGTTGGTTTGCAATCTAACCTTGGCCAAAATCATGTGTATTTTGAATTTCTTCGGGCACAGCGCGTCACTCTATTCAAAATCATTGCTTACGTTGGTGGAGTGGGCCTTCTGCTTTCCCTGCTTGTAAGCCTTTACGTCACGCATCGGTTGGCGGGACCGTTGGTGAGGCTTAAGTCACATTTTGAACGGATGGGTAATACCGGGGAATTCCGTGAAATTCACTTTCGGGAAAATGATTTTTTTGAAGAGCTACCTGAAATCATCAATGTGGCTTTGGCGAGGCTTTTGAGTTCGCAGAAGAAGTGAACTTCTGAACATTGTTACGACCCGAGTGTTTGGCGGCGTAAAGTGCCTTGTCCGAACATTCAATAAGGGCAGTTTCATCCTGCGCAGATTCGGGAAAAAGCGCCACCCCAAGGCTCGCCGTAACTTTTAATTTACCGAATTGCTCAGTCGGTACCTCGAGCGCTTCAATGGCTTTTCTGGTGCGTTCCCCCACTAGAAAAGCGCCGTCCCAGTCCGTATCTAAGGCAATGATGGCAAACTCTTCTCCGCCGTAACGGGCTGGCACATCGGTAACTCGGCACGTATCTTTGATGGCTTGGGCTACGGCCTTTAGCACGATGTCGCCGGTTTGATGTCCATAGGTATCGTTGAATTTTTTAAAATGATCAATATCAAGGAGCAGCAGTCCGAATTGAGACTTTCCGCGCTGGGCCCGCCTAATTTCATGCTGGAGGCGATGGTGGAAGTAACGATTATTGAACAACTGAGTCATCTCATCCGTAATGGACTTCTGGTAGAACTCCGTGTTGTCCAAAGCTAGAGAGACTTGCACGGCCATGGCCCTAAGCAAGTTTTCATCCTCTCCCGTGAGATTTAGTTTTTCCGTGGCCGTCACGGGCTTTTCCGTCGCAAGGAGCAATACACCGTAGGGATGGTTCTTGCCCTTTAAGCCTAAGGCCATGAACTCCACCGCATCCACCGCAAGTTTAGCGGAACCGGCATTCGTGAGGGCTTCATTCATCAATGCCGGAATATTAGTTTCATGCTTTTTAATATCTTCATCGGAGGTTTTTGCGCCGCGTGCATTGAGCAACCGGGAAGGCAAAAAACGTTTACTGAACTGAAAAGCGTAGGTTTCTTCATGTAGCGTTTCTGGCGTCACCGCAAAATGCGCAATAAATTTGAAGTTGAAAGTATCCAAAAGTTTATTCGCAACTGAGGCAATAAGGGCGTCCGTGTTCGACGCATTGCTTAAACTCTCCGAAACGCCCAACAGAAAAGTGATTTCGAAAAGTTTTCGATCAAGCTTATGGATCGTTTCCTCTTTCATTTCCAACTCGGCCCGATATTTTGCCTGAAGTTTATTTTCCAAGGTGACGTCCCGAAAAAACAGGACGTAAAAATTTTCATACTTCTGCACGGAGACCTGAATGATGCCTTCCTTGCCAGTTTGGGACTTAAATGAAATTTCTTGATAGGCGGTAGGATGGGAAAGGGCGTCCAGCGGGGGAAGGCCAGATATGAATTGGCTGGAGAACTCTACGAGTTCAGACAATTTTTTACCGGGCCGAAAACGCTTGATAGGAATTTCACAAACGTTTGAAAAAGACTCATTGCAATAGGCAATGGCTTTATTTTCATCAAGGGCCACGACACCTTCAAGTAAGGTGTCAA
>CAYYYP010000089.1:0-4597 GCA_964475985.1 uncultured Oligoflexia bacterium
TTTGCTGCGTCTCAGCACCGTAAATCCTGCGCTCCAGTGAGTGGCATCTGCCCCGGTGAGTAGTGAATTCATGTCCAGTCCGGCGAGCTCACTTTTGTCTGAACTGCAGCGAGCACTTACGACCTTGGAAGGAAGAGGATTTAATCTTGCCTGCAAGAAAGAACCGGTGATGCAGCGACCTTCGTACCATAAGTTTGGCTGAGGCCACCATGCCAATCACTAACTGAGTGAACAGCTACAATAGTGCAACTACTCGTACTGCTACGCATTTCCTGACATTGCCTGACTAATGAAATCAACGCCTCACTATAAGTACTTCCCGAAGAAGTTGCGTTTCCGATGATTCTCTCATCACAACTAGTTTTTAGGCACATCGCAGAACAAGTTATATTTGCATTCGCATAAGAAACAAACAATATAAATAAATAAGAAAAATGAATTAATGAATGTCCTAATTTAACTTTTAAGAGCACAAAATTTCCTTTGCCATTTGAATTATGTGACATATAAATTAATTAAATTTATATGTCAATCTGGTTTTGTTGTCAGAGACGTCATGCGTATCGTTTTAAACCCAATGGTTCGATGCATGGGCCAATCCTATGATCTGCCTGTCTTGGCGGGCGATCTCAGCGGCAACCAAAATGCCCATAATGACACGTGTTTCAACTGGCCAGGGTACAGTAACTCCGAAAGACACGTAAATCTGGGCAACAACCCTATGAAGTTAGACGCCTTTTTTTGCAGGCGAATCGAAGTGCCTGACCTAAATCGAAAAGATTACTTTTGATTGCGAACGAAGCGAAGTTCAAGAACCCACGTAGGGTGGATGTCTCTCAATTTTTTTCAAATAATCTTTATCCGTAAGGCACGCCTTCCGCGTATTACCGGAAGACGGGTCATCTGAACATGCCTTGTTTTTGAGCCAAACTACTCGGTCGCAACGCTCCTTGGGAAGTGAATCATCTTTACGTACTTTCTCATGACAAGTCTGCAAGGCCTCGGCGCGGTCATCATCGGCACCTGTGGTGGCAAAGCAATACATTTTTTCCCAGATGGTAACGGTATCTGCTTTGAAACACTTTGCGTTGATATGCCTAGGCGCGTTCGCTTCGGCTGTGCAACCAAACAATACAGCCGCAAATACCAATGTGTTCAACTTCCTCATATTTTTCTCCCGGAGGTGACCTTTATAGAATAGTCGAAACTTTTCCCAACTCAAATACGGGTGGTATATCTGTCACTTCGGTAACCCCGCATATTACCGGCTTCTCATCGCGTCTGTGAAGAAGATTTAACTTTATCTATAAAGTTTCGATTTGATGATCGCGCTCATTGATTTCATATGCGCCTTATCAATGAAATTAATTTTGTATTTTTAAAGCCGGTGTGACAAATGCTAGGAAGTAATTTGGCTTTCGCCTCCGACGTTAGAGTGATTTTAAATTGTCCTGGTAATCTAGGAATACAACTATTGTCTAAAAGTTATGCACCCTAGTTGCGCTAGTAACTGCAAAAATGTCATAAAAAACAGAGAGGTATGAACAGGACATCTTGGTATAATTGCTGCATTCTCAACTGTGAGTATAGACGTTCAAAACGAGGGTCCATGAAAATTAAAAATTTTGCGATGATAATCATATTCTCTTTGAGCGGCCTAAGCTCTTGGGCCCAGACCCCTAGTGGTCCAAGTTCGCCCGCATGTCACGACTTGGAGCTGCAACACCGCAGCGATTATAACGCCATGCTCAGAAGATTTAATTCCCAAGTGGATTCCGCAGTCAGAGTAATGAGGCAAAGATTAAATAATCCACGGACGGCTCGTCTTCTACGTAATCGGGAAGCGATGAGGCTTATAACTAATGCCGATCCTTACCCCGTTTCAGTTTGGGTAACGGGAACCCCTGAAGATAATCAAGCAGATACAAGGCGTGTGGTAGAATGGAATAGTCGTCATCCTGATTATGCTCCGCTTTGGCTCCAAGCCGTACAGGATGACCGGATTTTAGATACTGTACGAGATGTCAGCACTTGCCCAAACGGATACATTGATTCCGATGGGTCTACCTGCAGACTTTCTAGTTTCCCAGTCCCCGATCATGATCTGATGGGTTCTGAGTTTCAACAGTTTGATCTTCAGCGAAGAGAGCTTGAACAAAGACATAACAGGACCGTGTTTACTCGCATTTTGGGCAATATCAATTATTCAGCCACTTCTGCCGACGTGCGTGCATTCAATTCAGTTTCTCTTAGGCCTAATGCAAGAGACGAGATATCCGTTGAATTTGACGCCTCAATCACTATACAGCTGCAACCAAATGGAAGAACTGCCTTAGTAGTTAATTATGGAAATAACCCTCAATCATTCGTTCGGGACCGGTCACCTAGAACCGGTAATTATACGCTCCACGATTATCTTGATATGGAACTACGGGAAGAAAATGCATGTATGGTTTTACCCCCAGCTACGGCTTCAGGGAGTTCCGAATCAACTCTACCTGAAGCAGAGGTACTGAACGAAGGCGCTGGTGCTACAGATTAGCAGGTATTTATATTGTTCGTCACGACACTCACAAGATCCACTAGTCATCGGGGCGGCAGGCACCCACTGAAGTCCAGGAATCCAACTGTTAAATAGTGCCTTGGTGTACCTGAATTTTTACGTCGATGACTTAAGTTTTCAAGTTACGTTGCTACCTATGACGAGGCAGGTTCCGTGAACCACAGGCAGATCTGCTGAAGATGCTCGGACAGCCCCAGGACCTCTTGGAATCTTGCAATGCATGTCTCTGAACATAGGCGATGCCTTTCCAAACCCATTCCGGATGTCCCGACGCATGAGCAAACATCCAAAATGAAAAGAAAATGGCTACGATTTTATCCAGTGACGGAATCATGGGGCGTCTCCTTTAGGGGTTTCAATTTTCGACAGATGGTCGATCGAGGTTTTCCAAAATGATCGGCAAGCCTTGAGATCGTCCATCCTTCTCGTCTGAGTTTTGCCAGCTCAACAAGATCCATTCTAGGCCGAACCCATTGGAGCAGGTGTTTCTCTGCAACAACCAATGGTTCGACCAGTCTGCCTAAGCCCCCACCACTTGTCTTTTTCGCGCCTGGCTTCGTTGTCGGCGGCGGCGCGTCCTCTGCGCACAGGAGTCTCACTTTTAGTCACATATCGCAGTGCGTGCGGCAATCCATCCGTACTCCAGGCTAACTAGTTCAAGATAACCTCTAGAAAGGACGAGCCATCCTGGGGGTCCAACATATGAGATGTGCCCGCCTAGTCTTGCAAGCTCGCGTTTAGCGTCTCCTAAGGAAGACATGGGCTTTGACTGCATTTTTGCCAAATGTTTTAGAACTAAAATTTGTGTGATTGAGAATATATCGCAGCTCTCATCTAGGGTCGTGTGTTCGCTTAACAACTTTAGGTTGTATAGATTGCGAGCAATGGGCAAAAATAAAATTAAAATTCGGTACCACGCTTCAGCACTTTCTAGGAGCCTTCGCTCTAAGTTACAGCCAGTTTTTAGTGCTTTGAAAAACTCCTCAATGATCCAACGGGATTTATAAATATTTACTATCTTTTCTAGGTCTTCTGCCGAGTCGATTTTGTCAGATGTGCACAAGTACCATTCAACTGGAACTTCTCCATCTGGAGGATGGGGCTCAAAGACACGGACAACATTTACTTTGACTCCGGGTGGGTACCCCAAGCTTAAGGGAAAACGATCCCCGCGCTTTAATACAACTGTCATTGCACTGATCTCTAACTTGGCCGTCCTTGCGGCTCGCGGCGGATGTGCCTTTTGTTTTCTTTGACGCTCATGGGCCTTTCTTGCACTTAACTGAACAGATCTTGTTGTTTTTGGAGGTTGTTCCCTAAGAGCATCAAATAGCTTTAGCCCGCCTCGTTTAAATCCATCCCCGGTTAATAAACAGCGGTTATGGGTGAGTCTGATTACAAATCTAGTATTAGTTTGCTGTAATTTAAAAATTATATCATATGCATCTGATTCCCTATCCATGACGTGAATTACTGAATTTTTATGTTTAAAAAGTTCATCCGTTTTTAAGGCCTGTTTGGTCCAGCGTTCACTTTCCCTTGGTTCGGTTACTTTCTTGATACGTTTTTTAATTCTTTTTGGATCACGTGTGAGTAGTTCAAGGCCTACTGCGCCAAGAATCTTACCATTTGCTTGATTCGTCACGCAGGGCTCAACCAGCAAGGAGAGATGGGCAAGGAATCCTCTCTGTTTATTTAAGGTCAAAGGCTGAAACTCAGAGATATTTTTAGCTTTGGCATGTGGACAGACTTCGGTCGTATCGTGAATCACAAGCAATTCGGTATCGAGCACAGCACGATTAAGACTGTCGTGGATTACGGAGTTTAAAAGACTTTCAGGTGTAACTTTTGAATTGTTCACAAATCGATAAAACCCTTCAAGCTCTGAATAACATGCAAAAGCTTTAGGGAAATGCGCCCCAGGTCGTTGGTTTAATCGAGATAAAATGAAATTTGCACGAGACTCCAAACGAGAATCATTGAAATCAAAATCAATAGATGAATATTGCATAATGCAATTTTTGGGGGCGGAGC
>CAYYYP010000090.1:0-4593 GCA_964475985.1 uncultured Oligoflexia bacterium
GACTTGCCAAGACCCACGTGAAGTGGAGACTCGCCTACAGATATTTAAACCCGATGTGATGACCCTCGACATTCACATGCCGGAAATGACCGGGGTTGAGTTGCTTCGCTTCCTGGGCCCCAAACTTCGGGTTCCGACGATAATCATTAGCTCAATCAGCATTGATGAAAGTCCATTGGTTCTTACGGCATTGGAGCTCGGTGCAGTTGATTACATACAAAAACCCAGTTTTGACCAAATTAAATCCCTTACGCCGGTTTTCATCGAAAAGGTCCGCACTGCTGCGAAGGCTAAAGTGTTTTCGAAAACCGCCTTCATGGCGAAAAATCCGACGATGGCTTCTGGCTTTGAGTTGGACCCCAACTTGGTCCTGGTAATTGGTTCATCTACCGGAGGAACGGAAGCACTTAAGTCAATATTAACGCAATTTCCTGCGAATATTCCCCCCGTGCTGATTGTACAGCATATCCCCGCTACCTTTTCCAAAGCGTTCGCGGATCGAATGAATAATGCATGCAAATGCAGAGTCAAAGAAGCCGAGGATGGAGAAGAAGCTAGCCCTGGAAAAGTTCTCATCGCACCGGGCGGCAAACAAATGTCATTTAAGAAAAAATCCGGAAAGCTCATAGTCCAGATCGATGACAGCCCTCCGGTGAATCGCCACAAACCTTCCGTTGATGTTTTGTTTCGAGCTGCGGCTAATGAATTGGGGAAGAATGTCGTCGGTGTGATCCTCACGGGCATGGGCAGTGATGGAGCCGCGGGACTTTTAGAAATGAAACAACGGGGAGCAAAAACCATCGCGCAGAACGAAGAAAGTTGCGTCGTATTCGGTATGCCAAAGGCCGCGATCCAGGCCGGCGCGGTTGAGACGATCGTTCATCTCAAAGATATCCCGGAAGAAATATTTAAACTTCTATCCAAGAAAAAACGCGCGGCCTAGATCGGCGGTTGTGGTGGCTTAAGCGACAGCGGAAACATGCGCTGATGAGCTTTGGCCAGAATTTGAGACCGCGATTGAACTCGCAGACTCTAATCCTAACGTCAGGCGTAAAAGTTCGTTGGCATTTTCCACGAATTCAAACTTAACACCTTGTTTCACCTCTGCCGGAATCTCACGCAAATCCCGCTCATTTCGTTTAGGTAAAATCACTCGGTTAATTCCCGCCCGGTGGGCAGCGACTACTTTTTCCTTAATTCCACCCACGGGCATGACCATGCCCCGGAGCGTAATTTCTCCCGTCATCGCAGTCCGCGGATCCACGCCAGTGTTCAGGAAGAGAGAGGCGATCGTCGTAAGCATCGTCACTCCAGCTGAAGGTCCATCTTTTGGAATGGCGCCCGCCGGCACGTGAATGTGCAAATCTTGTTTTTCAAAATTAATGGACGGTACGATGGAAGCAAGTTTTGAGCGCACGAGGCTCAATGCAATCTGGGCTGATTCCTTCATGACCTCGCCTAATTGTCCGGTCAAAATGAGCTTTCCGCTGCCCGGCATGAGTTGAGCTTCCATGAACAGGATTTCTCCACCCATGGGCGTCCAAGCCAATCCAGTGGTCACCCCGGGAATTGCGCTGCGCTCCGCGGCTTCATGAATGAACGGACTCATATCCAAGAGGTCGGGAAGTTTTGCAGGCTCGACGGGAATCGGAAGCTTTGCATCGGTTTTTAGAACGTTCTCCGTTAGACCACGCAATACCGATCCGATCTTCCGATTTAAATTCCTGACTCCCGCCTCACGGGTGAAGTCGTTGATGAGCGCCAACAATGCCTCGTCACTAAAATGAATTTGCTCAGCCGACAGCCCGTTTTCCACAAACTGTTTAGCAAGCAGGTGATTCTTAGCGATGTGTAATTTTTCTTCCGCAGTATATCCGGTAAGCTCAATCACTTCCATGCGGTCAAGCAATGGTCGTGGGATGTTTTCCAAGGAGTTTGCCGTGGCGATGAAAAAAACTTTTGAGAGATCAAATGGAAGATCAAGATAATGATCAAGGAACGCGTGATTTTGCTCGGGGTCTAGCACCTCAAGCAATGCGCTGCCCGGATCGCCATGAAAACTCGCACCCATTTTATCGATTTCATCAAGCATGAGGACGGGGTTGTTTTCCCCGGCACGTTTCATACTTTGAATGATTCGCCCCGGCATTGCACCCACATAGGTGCGGCGATGGCCACGAATTTCTGCATCGTCCCTCACCCCACCTAGACTAGCGCGACCAAATTTGCGGCCCAGTGCGCGCGCAATGCTCTGCCCCAATGAAGTTTTGCCAACCCCTGGTGGGCCCACAAAAAGCAATATAGAGCCCTTGCCCGTTTTTTTAAGTTTCATTACGGCTAGGTGCTGAATGATACGAGTCTTGATTTTGGAAAGCCCATAGTGATCCGCATCTAAAATGGCGCGCGCTTTATCTAAATCGATTTCATTTTCGTTCGAAGATTTCTGCCACGGCAAAACGCAAAGAAGATCTAGATAATTGCGAATCACGTGAGATTCCTGGGAATTATTTCCTACCGCTTCTAAGCGTTTCAACTCCTCAAGCGCAATGTTCTTGGTTTCTTCCGGCATGCCGGCATCTTCGATTTTCTTTTGGTAATCTTCATTACGGGAATCGTCATTTTGATCCCCTAGTTCTTCCTTTATGGCTTTGAGTTGTTCACGTAAAATCATTTCACGTTGCTGCCGGCCCATTTTCTGACCAAGTTTTCCACGGATTTCATTTTGCACGGAAAGGCTTTCCTTTACCCGTTGCATAAAGTCCATAAGCTTTAACGTTCGCGCCTTTACCGAACTCATTTCAAGGAGTTCCTGTTTGCTCGCCATGGGAATATCGATGTGCGCTGCACACAGATGTGTAAGCTGCGAAAGGTCTGAAATATTATCCACGAGCTGAGTAAGCTGTACAGTATCGCCAGGGATAAATTGTAAGAGTTCTTTGGACATTTCCTTCAGGCCCTTAAGCAAAGCTCCCTCAATCGCCTTTTCCGTCTCGACTTGGTCGAAGACTTCCTCACCCCTTGCAGTGAGGACACCGTCTTCTTCAATAAAATCCAACACACGATAGCGGGAAATGCCGCGAGCAAGCACCCGATAAGTCTCCTTTTGGTCGTCGGTTTGAACATGCTCTAATTGGCAAATGGTTCCGACTCGGTACAATTCCGAAGGCTCAACGCTTTGATCTGCCCGGTCGACTTTTTGACCCACTACGAGAATTCGCAGATCTCCTAATTGCGCCCGCCTAACGGCCGAGATGCTTTTTTTACGGCCTACCGTCAAAGATAAAACCGTATGGGGGAATACCAATGCATTACGAATGGGAAGAACAGGAATGTTTGAAGAGTTTAGTGTCGCCATTAATCCTAATGATGTGAGCGAAAATCTCCCTGTCAATTTTCACAGTTTTCTACTCGGCTAAAAATTCTGATGCGAAAAGGAGAAAGTTAAAATTCTTCGCTATGGACCCGGCGTCCAATAAAATTAATTGGTGCGGAGCACTATGAAGTTCTCCCTTTAGCGACTGCTACTCGCTCGTTGTACTTTGTAGCAGCGGCCTGACCAAGGGAAGTAAGCGCGGATTTCGTTAACGGGGTTTCGTGCTCAAACCCAGGCTCTGGTTTTTCTTCAGAGCTTCCCATCGGTTTTGGCAAAAATCGGTTTACCACGCTTAGGATTTCAATAGTTTTTGTTGGTGAAAAGCCATGCAACATTCGCAGAATCTTTGCCGGCAGACCAAGCGTCACCTCTGGAGTGCCATGACGACAGGCATCAAGAATTTTGCTGGCAGCACTCTTTGCGCTCATGGTGATCAAAGGTGCGGCCGACGATAATGCAAACCAATTCATTTCGGCTTCTCGGTTGCCTTTAAATGTGGCGTTTAGGTAGGACCCCGTTCGCATTAGGCCAGGAATAATCGTTGAAACAAGTATGCCGTGGGGCGCAACTTCGGCGGTCAACCCTTCTGAGTAACCACGAACGGCGAATTTTGCAGCAGTATAGGATAGGAGATGCGGAATGGCCACGGCACCACCGATGGAGGATATGTTTACGATCCTACCCTCGCCCTGCCGCTTCATATGGGGAATGACGGCGGTGCTCATATGAACTGTACCGAAATACATGGTATCCATACTGCTTTTATAATCTTCAAGGTTGATACAATCAGCGGGGGTTACGTGAATGATACCGGCGTTGTTGATGAGGACGTCGATTTGGCCATAGCGGTCCACAACTTGTTGCACAACGTTCTCCACTTCCTCCCGCTTGGAAACATCACAGACAAAAACAGAAACATCTACGCCTAGGGTTTGCAGAATATTTTCCGCGCGATTCAGCTCATCCTGTTCGCGCGCGCAAAGGACCAGTTTGGCGTCCTCCTTGGCAAACTCTTGCGCCAGGGCGAATCCCAAGCCGCGCGAGCCCCCCGTGATGAGGACAACTTTTCCGCGAAAATCCATGGCTTTATGTTTTTTGCGCATCGCTTGCCACGCCAATAAGTTTTTACCGACCTTTAAAAGTGTGAAGGCATTCATGGCAATGAATAATGCAGTTTCTAAGCCAGATGTTTGCTCAAACCGGAGCCTCCAGCCCTCCTC
>CAYYYP010000091.1:0-4521 GCA_964475985.1 uncultured Oligoflexia bacterium
TTATTATTATGATCATTGGAGTGACCATAAGCTTATGCGTTGTCTCCGTAGGGATTCTTGGATTCATTGTGAGGCAACAAGAACAGTACCAATTGAAATCATTTGAATCATACGCCCGGAGCCTGAGCGATGCGATTGGGGCCCAATTTTTCGAAAGGTATGGCGATATCCAAGCCTTTGCCATTAATCCTGCTGTACGATCAACGAATCAAGGTTCGATTGTGTCTGCGCTAAATAATCTATCGGCACTTTACGGCATCTATGACTTGATTTTGGTGGTGAATGCAAAAGGACGCCTGGTGGCCGCTACTAATAAGAGCCCTACCGGCGCAGACATCAACGTGCAGGGACTTTACGAAAAAGATTTTTCTGACGCCCCTTGGTTCAAGGCGGCCATTTCTGGAACATTTACCGACGATAAAGCTAAAGGATTTGCTAACACTTTTGTTGAAGATGTTCAGGTCGACCCGTGGACAAGCATGGTCTATGGAAGTCAACGCTTGGGTACCAGCTTTACATCCGCGATCCGGGATGACCAAGGCACCGTTATTGGGGTCATCTCCAATCGTGCAGGCTCGAGATGGTTTGAAGTGGCCTTTCAAGAACTGTATTTGCAATTGCTCCAACAGGGTTACAAAGCCGCAGAATTATCCATGCTTAGCAAAGACGGAATGCTTCTGTTTGAGTTCATGCCCAACCGCAACGGCGGAAAAACGGATGCTACATACGATTTTAATCGCCTGCTGAAAGTAAACCTCGCCAGTGCAAATGATGTCGCGGCGAAAGAAGTCACTGCGGGCAAAACTGGAGCAATATTTCAGAACAACCTTGTCACCGGAGTAGAACAGGCCACTGGATTCACTCCCGTGAATTCCAAAAAGTTTATTGAAGCCATTGGTTGGACGATCGTCGTAGGTGAATCAAAGGCCGAGGCATTAGCCGACCTCAACCGCGCTAAGAGCATTTTTTACCTGTTTTTCGGAATTGTATTCAGCGCAGCAATTCTAGCGGCGTATGTTTTCTCATCGCGGTTATCCAAAAAATTAGCGGGGATGGCACAACAACTCTCAAATGGGTCCATTGAAGTTGCGGATGCCTCATCTCAAATTTCCAGTTCAAGCAGCGAATTGTCAGAAGCGGCCATAGAACAAGCTGCGGCCATTCAAGAGACGGCTGCCTCAATTGATGAAGTGAGCGCTATGGTCAAAAAGAGTGCAGATAACGCCAGTCAGTCGCAGAAAACTTCCCAAGTGAGTCGAGAGCTCGCAGAACGAGGCAAAGACGCCATCCAAGAGATGATTCGGTCCATTAACGACATCAGCACCAGCAATTCTACAATCATGAAACAAGTTGAAGATGGGAACAGGCAAATTTCGGAAATCGTAAAAGTAATTTCGGAAATCGGAAATAAAACAAAAGTCATTAATGACATCGTTTTTCAGACTAAACTTTTGTCCTTCAATGCTTCTGTCGAAGCGGCTCGTGCCGGTGAACATGGCAAAGGCTTCGCTGTGGTGGCGGAGGAAGTTGGGAATCTGGCCCAAATGAGCGGTAATGCCGCCAAGGAAATTTCCTCGATGCTGGATAATAGTATTCAGAAGGTTGAGGGAATTGTGAATGATACGAAATCCAGGGTCGGCGTTTTAATCACCGAAAGTCGGGTCAAAGTTGATGCTGGCACCCGGATCGCGGAAAAGTGCGGGGAATCATTGACCCAGATCCTTGCGTCCGTCGCTGATGTCGATGGAATGGTGAGCGAAATTTCCGCAGCTTCGAACGAACAGTCCATCGGTGTAACTGAGATCAATAAAGCCATAAACCAGCTTGACCAAACTACGCAAAAAAATACCAGTGTTGCACAGTACGCTGCTACCGCTGCCGAGCAACTCAATTCCCAATCCTTCCACCTAAAGGAGCTGGTGAGGAACCTGCTCAGTTTGATCAACGGGAACAACAACCAAGGTTCCGGAGTTAATCAATCCGACGCGTGGAACAAACAGAATAGATCTAGTGGCGCTCAGACTGAATCCCAGAAAGCCCAAAATTCAGGTGCCGCAACGAATGTATATCCTATGAATCAACATTCGGCGGCGCGCAAGCCCTCCCGCCCTGCTGAAAGTCAATTGAGCGGCAAAAAGGTCGTTGGGTCGGGAGATGAATTCGTACCGGATTCCAGCGATCCGCGATTTGAAGATTTGTAGAAAAACACAAAATGAACAACTCAGCTCAAAAAAAATCCGGTGTTTCATCAGAGAAAATGGTGCTTTCCGAAATTGGAGAAATAGTTTCTCGAATCACTGGCGTGCAATTCGCCGATCGGCATCAAAGCATGATTTCCTCCCGCTTAAACCGACGCATCAGCGAATTAAAGTTGGACTCGATTGAGAGTTACCTAGAATATTTTCGGGGTCATGAAGCCACGGAAACCCCGGAGCTCGTTTCGCTACTCACAACACACCATACCTATTTTTTTCGAGAGTTTTCTCAATTTGAATTCATGTTGGAAAAGGCGCTTCCTGCGCTTTTGCCCGTAATCAAAAATCGGGCAGATCGAACGCTTAAAATCTGGTCCGCTGCCTGCAGCCGAGGCCAAGAAGTCTACTCCTTGGCCATGTTTTTAGATTACCACCTGAAACGCTTGGCCCCGGGAATAAAATTTTCGATCCTTGGCTCCGACGTTGATGCGAATTCCGTGAAAATCGCTGAGAATGCCGTATACGCTTGGGAAGAATTAAAAGAGGCGCCGCTTTCGCTGGTGGGCTCCCATTGGGCCCGCGGAACTGGCGATATCTCTCATTTCGTAAAGGCAAAAAATTCAATCCGCGAAAATTGTACTTTCGAGGTCAGAAACTTGAGCGCCCCCTCTGCCGGCGCCGCCGAAAAATTCGACATCATATTTTGTCGGAATGTTTTTATCTATTTCAAGCAGTCTCAAGTTAAGGAGATTTCTGCACGTCTCATATCAAGCCTGCACGACGAAGGCTTTCTTTTCGTGGGCTTATCCGAATCCCTGAATGGATTAAGCCTTCCGGTGAAGACCTCGGGTCCTTCCGTTTACATTAAGTCCACGAATCGCACTTTGAATGATCAGAGCGCCGCACCTAAGTTGAATCGAAAGATTCGCGTAATTTGCGTGGATGACTCGCCAAGCATCCATACTATGCTCAAACGAATTCTCAGCGATGAAGAAGGTTTTGAAATTGTTGCAACGGCCATTAGTGGACTTGACGCCGCAGAGAAAATGAAAACCGTCAAAGCTGACGTCATGACGCTGGATATTCACATGCCTGAAATGGACGGGGTTCAATACCTAAAAACTTACGTTAATAGCGCTCACCCCCCAGTAATTATGGTTACGTCCGTATCTAGAGAGAATTCGGACCTTGCTCTATCGGCGCTAAAGCTTGGCGCACTAGACTACATCGAAAAACCATCTCTTTCCAATCTGCAGGAAAAGGCGGATGAGCTTAGAACCAAAATTCGTTGCGTGACCCAACCAGACAAAGGAAATAGTGCGGCTACCTCTCTCACATTGGATCAATCGTTTTCAAAATCATTGAAGGTGAAGGAACCTGACCATTGCCTTCGTATGATTGCGATGAACCTAGCCGACCAGGCAAAACTTAAGCAAATTTTAGCGGGCTTTCAAAACTACGAGCCGCCGGTTGCGATTCTTTTAGAAGGGGGCGGGGAGATTCTCAATTCATTAGCCCAGGAATTGTCGAGAAAGTACAATGTATCTATCATCGCGCCCGAGTCAATGGACCGTAAGATTCGGCCAGGACAAATCATGTTATTTGACCTCAAAAATGTTTTAGGCACGCTTAAGGATATTCACCGGGACGATAAACTCTCCGTTCTAATTCCGGGTCTCCTTTCAAAAAAGTCCCTGGAATTGTTAACTGGGCTTCGCCCGGGCCAAGTAGTCGTAAGTGATTCCGCCTCCCCAGAAACTCTAAAGCCAATTCAGGCTTTAATCACTGACCGGGTCCCCATTACCAGCTTCTACTATCTATCACTGGAATACCTATGCCGCTAAATCCGAAGATGTACTCCGTCGAAAACGGGGATCGTCAAATATTGCGGGTCGATCACGAATGCCTACTATTTGTCGAATCAATGAATGAAGCCGTGGTTTTCATCGTTGATCAAAATATGCCGGCTCGGACTGCACTAGAATATATAATCGCAAAGTTGCCCAGGGCGCTGGTGAATCTGAACTTCAAATTAATCGGTCCAAAAGATCCTCTCAAAAATTTAGAGGAGACTATCCGAGGTCGTGGGTTCAAGGTTTCCAAGGCGATGGCGCTCGATGGCGCGCCAATTGAGCTTATTTTTCTGCCGCGGGAAAAAAGAATTCTAATCGAGAAACAGAAGCCACTGAAGCTTCTCGTCGTTGATGACTCGAAAACTGTCTGCGATGTCCTAAGTAAAATATTTGCTTCCGATCCAGGCATCGTTATCGAGACTTGCCAAGACCCACGTGAAGTGGAGACTCGCCTACAGATATTTAAACCCGAT
>CAYYYP010000092.1:0-4343 GCA_964475985.1 uncultured Oligoflexia bacterium
TACAAAAGGAAGAACCATCTCAGCACGTTCTGGCC
Source organism: uncultured Oligoflexia bacterium (assembly GCA_964475985.1). Lineage (GTDB taxonomy): Bacteria > Bdellovibrionota > UBA1018 > UBA1018 > CAYHWW01 > CAYYYP01. The sequence goes on from CAYYYP010000092.1 coordinate 36, forward strand.
TCTTGGCAAGTTCATGAATGTAATACATTCCTAGTCGTTCGCGAGCGTCGTAGCGATTCCAGACGATTTTGAAATCAAAAGAGAGCTTAAAATCGGCCCTAATACGCTCTAATTCTGTAATTGTGAAATCTAATCCATCCATGGCGTAAGGGTCAGGGTTTACGGGAACTATAATTCTATCGGATGCGCAAGCTGCAGCAGTATTGATTTTATTGATCGCCGGCGGGCAGTCCATAATTACTAAATCATACTGATCCCGAACATTATTTAATTTATCTCTAATCATATCCCGGAGGTTGGAGGCCGTCCCCGTTAGTTCCACATCGAGTCGTGAATTATTTAAGTTGGAAGGAATTAAATGGAGAGTATCGGCCACTTCGACAATGCCCTGAGATGCATCCAATCGATCACGAAATAGATTTAACCAAACAGGTCGATCCCGGGCTTCGACCCCAAAAGAGCGGGTTAGGTTTCCTTGTTGGTCAAAGTCGATACAAAGCACACGAGCGCCATACTGATAAGCACGTACAGCCAGTGAGTAGGAGAGGGAGGTTTTACCTGTCCCTCCTTTTACAATTTGGAAAGAAAGGTTTTGTCTTCGATAGACGAATCCCCGCTCTTCAAAAAGCTTTCGGACGCCCTGAGAAGGGATTAACTTTCTTCGGGTTGAGGTAGCCTCGGTGGGAATTTGGAGCGAACGTAGGGCTTTATAGACCCCTTGAATCGTTATTCCTCCAAGGGTCCCCGTTAACTCAGCTGGAGTAATACTACTTCCAAATTGAACTTGGCTCATCTATGTCCCCTTCCGTGGTTTCAAATATACCGCTAAGTAACAGGTTAAATGAAACCAATGAAAACACCAATAATTATTGAAGAAAGTTAAAGGTGGATGAGAATTTTCGCTTTTTTATTCCGAAAGAGCGAAACTCAACAGCAATAAAATCTCCTAAAGGGAACTTGATTGGCACCTGAGTCAAAGCATCGGGGGAGACAAAAATTGCAAGAGTTCTATCGAACATTGTTCGATTCTCTCTTTTATTTTTAGATTTAGAGATTGAAGACCGGAGGGAGTATTTTCTTACAATGTAATAAAATACTCCCTTTGAATTTAGGTACTTACTTAATAATAACTCATCGAATCAAAAAGAAAAATTCAACTCCGATCCAAAGACACCTGCCGCCAAACGCTTCTGACCACTCCCCCTCTACGAATGTAGCGAGAGAGTGGTCAGAAGCGTTTGGCGGCAGGAAAACAAAAGTCACATTGGGTGGGCAGATATCAGAGTGGAGGTGAAACAAGAAGGGTAGGGGGTAGAGGAAGAGATGTGCCTGGATATAGGTTTGAACTTATATGGGTATACAAATACACCATTGTAATAAAATACAAACAATGATAAGATCGATTCGAGTGGCAAAGGCAACCAGGATTTTCAGCAAACAATTTGAACTCAGGTGTGCAAATGATCGAACTATCGTTGTTTTCATGGACCTCTATAAATTGCCCAATGGACATCCTCTCTCATTCCCTGAGGGGTATCGATTTAGCTGGATTGCGTTTGATCCTAGCGATGAAACAGCCAAAGTCCTTTTTGACTGCCATGAGCCAAAGGGTCCACACATTCACGTGGACAGCGACTCCACCGGGGTGCCTTTTGAGTGGCGCTCGCTTGATGATGCCTATGCATTTTTTTTCGCTAAAGTAAGGCAGCGATTTGGTGAATTCACACAAGAGGAGGAGTAAACAATGAAAGTATTTACATTTAGGTATGAAAAGAATCCTCGTGAGTCGGCACTCGCCGCTATGAAAAAAGCGATTGAAACTGGTGTGCCAGAGATACATGATGGCGAGCTTGTTTGTGACAGCATGGATTCAATGCTTAGGCTCATCTCCAAGAGTCGTTTTGAGGTTTTTGCAGCAATTGTGGAACATAAACCAGGCTCGCTATATGAGTTGGCAAAAGTTTTAGAAAAAGATCCTAGTAATGTTTTAAGAGATACAAAGGCGCTAGAGTTATTGGGATTAGTTAAGCTTGTAGAAGTAGCAGATAGTGAACGCGGGAAACTCAAACCCCAGGCCCTCTATGATAAAATTGTATTTGAATTTGAGCCACAAAAAATGGTCGTAGGGTAGCAACCGCAGGTATTCCCCCACACCCGGTTACTAGTGATAATTCTATTTATCGCTACCTGTGAGGCCAAGGCCCAGCACAGCACTTTATGCGCGGCGGCGCAGGTATTCCTAGATGGCAATCTTATCTTCAAACCCACAGTCAATGATGATTTTGGAGTAAAGCGCCTCGGGCCGCAATCGCTCACGGCCACCGTCATTCTCGCGGTGCAGGCGAATCAAACCCAATGCTTCAAGCACTCTGACTTCTTTCAAAACATAGGACTGATTTTTCCCAACCTTTTCCGCAAGCTCATAAAGAGAGGCTGGTTTTTCTTTTAAAATAGCTTCAAAAATTTCAAGTTTAGACTCACTCGCCACTGCGAGTAACCCCTTAAGACTCCTGCTCACAAGCTCATCAGGACGTACATCGGGCTTCCCCGTGCGTACGGCTTCCATCATGCGATGGCCAATGGTGGGCTCATGGGGCGCGTACCTAAACGTGAAAGTTTTCATATATACCTCCTTCTAATGGGCCAAAATGTTCAATTACCTTTTGCTCAAAAAACGTGAGCGCTTCTTCCAGTGTTTTCACTTCAACCGAAACCTGAGGCCCCGAATCCAGATGAAAATGAAGGCCTACGGGAATATGAGAATCCATCAGCACCCTGCGATCTGGATCATCCGCCAGAAACGCGATCCAACTTAACCGGTACCGCTCTAAAAAAAGACCCGCACGAGGCGCAGGCGTAATCTCAAAGAGATCCATAACCACAATCAATGAGCCGCCACCTTTAATCTCAATTTCATCGCGGTAGGCAGCTATGCAGTTCGACGGGGTCATATATTCTTTATAACAATATATTACTTTTTAGTCAAATATTCGTTTTAAGCTGCGCCTTCTCAGGACAAAACAGACTGGAACGGGCTGGTGGTAGTGGCTTTATTAGAAAAGCGAAGAGATTCCGGGCACAGGGTGCATTTTGAACATTGGTATTCCAGGCGAAACTACAGACTCGATTTTGTATCAGTGCGGTTCCCTGTTAGGGTCCATGTGCGGAGAGCGCAAAGCTGTACAATATCACCGATGTGGGGCACGTATATTTTACGTAGGTCCTCGGACGGGCATGCGTAATCAAAATTTAGCGATATTGGAAAATTTCAACTAGGAAGCACGTAAGTTAAAAATCCTCATTTTTTTAAATAATTTGATCATGTGTTTAAAAAACATACAAATATGGGCCAACGATAAAATTTAAGCATGTAATTAATAAAGCTTTTTTGTTTATTGAGGCGGCATGCTATCTGCATTTGATGTCTATAAGTTTGGACTGAAGGGACGATTCCAATGAAACATAAAATATTGTTGCTAGCTCTGCTTGCTGTATCTTTATCTACCGATGCATTTGCCCAGTTAACTGTATCGGGACCGGCAAGTTCATCATCATGTGAATCTTTGGAGCAGCATTATAGGCCTGAATTTGATTTGTTGATGCGTCAACTTGAGAGTGGCGTACAGGCAGCTAGACGCAGGATGGTTCGCTTCCAAAGCAATCCTCAAATCTTAGCGTATTTACGAACCGAGAAACAGATCGCAGAACTCGAACAGAGTGCAGGAACATCTAGGTCGGAAATCGTAAGGCTTCAGGATCAACTTTCCGTACAATTAGCATCTTTACCAACGAATAGACTAAGGCATGGCTGCGTAAGGGGCTATCGGCTTGATATAGCTGGAGCAGCCTGTGTCCTCGCAAGTTTTGTAGGCAACGAATCTATGGATAGGGTGCGAAATTTTGAGAGCCGTACAAATGTACCGGTATTTATTGACTCAATAAGGTATGAAGATGGGCCATTACATAGTTGGGTTGAAATTTCGAATGGTGGCGCGGTCTTAGAAGCAGATATTGGCATCATATTAGATACAAATAACCGGCCTTCGTTAAGGATCACATACCATCGTTTTACTCATAATCCTTCTGGTAGCGCCTATACTGAAGTACCCTATTCGCTCCACGAGTACATCAGGATGCAGGTCGGGCGTGGCAATGCATGTGATGTCAATGCGTCCACTGGTGACGTAACAGTCGGGACTTCGGATGAAGCGACCTTTAATGGGCATTCTGCCTCTGCAGCCATTTAGATAAATTCCGTAACCCCTGAGTTTCGTGGAGTCATTTTGCCCTCCGCTGACTCTAGTCATC
>CAYYYP010000093.1:0-4049 GCA_964475985.1 uncultured Oligoflexia bacterium
CGTATTGATTCATTAGAATAGTGCACCGAGCTGCGGGGCATTGGAATCAGGCTGCTTTTTTCTCTAGCTTCATCTGCCTGAGCAGAGAGAAGAAGAGCTCTAGTTTCTTTTCAAGTCCTTCTTTGAGCACAAAGGGATTTAAGGATTTAAACCTATTTGTTAGCTCCTGTTTTTTCTGCTCGGAAAGATTTGGTGCAAGCATAAGTCGTTGGTAGGGCGTCATAGGTAAATCGTACCGCTTGGTAATGCGAGCGCCGTTTCGTTCTTTTTCCTTAAGCTTCATGGAGGGCAGGAAAAAATTATTCAGTGGATTCCAGTAATCCCTATAAATCTCATTCATAAGCGCAATGATATTTTCATCTTCAATGCGGTCATAGCCAAAAACAGCTCTCACATGCGTATTATTCTTCTGCTCCACGTGAGCGTTGTCATTCTTGTGGTAGGGCCTGGATCTCGTCATCACCACGGGTGCAGGGCGATTTTGCAGGTAGCGCATCATGCGATAATTTAGGAACTCAGATCCACAGTCACTTTGGATTGAGAGAATGCGAAAGGGCAGATCCTGCTCAATTGATCTCAGTGCTTTTTCCATCTCTGGTTCCTTTTTACAAAAGAGCGCACGATTTTCAGTCCACGTCGTTAAGCGATCCGTCACCGTGAGGCTATTTACAAAATTGCCCTGAAGGGAGTCGCCACAATGGGCTACCGTATCAGTGGCCACATGCCCTGCATTTATAACTTTTTCATGAAACGCATGAAGTGGGATCTTGTACTTAAAGAATTTATTCTTTCTCGTGGCCGATAGCCCTTTAAGGCTTCTGCATCCCCTGCGAATGTAGCGCCCAATGGTTGATGCACTCATCTTAAGCAGCTGCGCCTTAAGGCTTAAATCAAATTCTGGATCACGGTAAAAAGACACCCAGATGGGAAGGGCCGCCTTCATGCGCTTGGGGCAAATACGTTCCATTGATACCCAGATTACGGTTAAATGACGCACAAGCCTGCCATCATAGCGCGCAGGCCTACCGGCCCTCTTGCCAGAGAGTTTTCGTTTCCCCGAAAGAAGGCGAATGGCGTACTTGCGCCCCACTGTCCAGGTGTTGCAAAACTCATCTAAAATGACTTTCTTGCTTCCTTTGTCTGCATCCCTGTACCTAAGGGTTATTCGTTTGATATGTTCTAAAATGAGCTCGTGGCGCTTCATGATCAGATCCTTTTCCGCCTGCGCTAACAGGCTGATTTTATTTAGGGTGACCTGATTATGATGCCACGAGCCGCTTACTCATAATTGCAGCTCCGCGTCTTAGTGCACTTATTTAAGAAGCAATACGTTAGATTGCCTTGTGTCCAAATCATGCGCATGATAAAAGGCCCATTTCATTACTAATGAATAATAATTATTTACAAACTTTGAGTTGCGCTATCCTCTTTCTATTCGGCTTAATGGCGCTGAGCTCGCCGGATTCAGGTGCTACCGACAAAGAAGTTTTGGCTCTGATGGCCCAATGCCGCATTGCCTTGCAGGGAGCTCAGAACGAAACCAGCCCTTCGCCGGCCGTAACGGAGCTCATGCGCAGGATTGAGGAGTTGTTGGATGCAATTGAGTTGCCTCCAGTGGAAATCGTGTCGGGAGGGCAAACAGGGGGTTTAGGCTTCGCTGCTTCAACCGGCATAGAACCTTTGATCAGGGAAAAGCTGGGCTCACTTCGAAAGGAACCCAAAACTGATTATTACGCAATCACGCTCAGGGACCGTCTAGCTTTGACCCCAGTGCTGGAGGCGCTAGCGGATCGCTTCGATGTAAGTAAACAAGATTTATTCATTGCAATCTTAGAGTTGGGGGTCGAGGCTTGGCAACAGCCTGACCATCATTTGCATTTCCGGATGCTCGACAGCGTGCAAACTTCGTTGCGCTCGGCTGAAGGTAGCCACATTCCAAGTAGTCTTAAAATTCCTCGCAGGCTTTATGACCAATGCTCCGAATTGAGTAAAAGAGATATAGGTACCAATAAATTCAATGCATTCGCCGTAGCCGCGCTTTATTTTGCCGTTAGCCAACTCGAAGAAGATCCTACTATGGCATCCGCGAATCATGGCGCGGTAGATCATCGCCCTCAGTTATCCTCGGCCGACTCGGTGGATAGTCCGGTTTTGTTCCGTGAGCTAGGGATAGCGGCGCATATCGTGGTCCTTACATTTTTAAGCTCACGGCCCAATTATGGCTACGGCATTAATCAAGCGGCAGCGAAACTGAATTTTATCTTTGGGGAGACATTCGTTTCTGAAACGCTGCAGAGTCTTCAAACACAGCGATTAGTACGAGAGCTGACGACCACGGAGGCTAAGTCTCTGGGGTTGGCATTGAACGCCGGCACCTCTAATATCAGGCGGATATATTTTCAGATTACATCCGAGGGCCAAGTCGAACTGCTACGGCTTCGAAAGAATATTTCGGAATTCTTCGGAAATGGGGCGGCATCCATTGAACTAGAGACCCCCACCTCATTTCAGGAATTCGGTCTAGGGGCTGCGCCAGCCATACTAGCAGTTCTAGAGGCTGGCCATCGGCACACCGCAAGAATCATCGAAGCATTGAAAGAACGAAACATTGATACTAACCAAGGCACATTATCAGTATTTTTAAATAAACTTTCTAAGGACGGGCTGGTCAGGAAGTTGACGAAAGAACAGGTATTGATTGAAGAGTTAGCGTTGGATACCGGACCTGGCGGGGAAAACAGTCGAATTTACTTTCAAATCACACCGGAGGGAGTTGTGAGATCCCAACTCTACCGCGAAAATATCTTGCTCTTTCTGCGGCTCACGCAGCCGTTAATGGGACTGCCGTAATGTTTGCCCTGCACAGTAGTAGTGCCCCGCCTATTTTGAAAACGTGTTTATTAAAAATCATTTTTAAAATACTGGCCGCCCCGGTCGTGATCAATTACTGGATCACTAACAACCCTCAAGCCGGCGTTCCAATGTTCAAGAGTCCCCGCCATTTTGCATCGACCAAGGAACTACCGCACTTGATAGAGAGAGATTAATTCCTTCTCGGAGATCCAGAAGTCGATGCCCCGCCCTAAGTCAATGTGCAAAAATGGAAGACCTCTGAAACCATCTTCGATTTCAAGGAGTCGTCCGTCAAAAATATAAATTGTTTCATGTTCGTCGTCGTAGTCTGAGTATTCTGCCAATCCCATCAAATGGGTGCCCGTTGGTAGGCTCATGAACGAGCGTGTGACTTCAATTGCGGCTCGACCCTGCGGTTCGATGAGGGATGCGAACCGGAGGCCCAAGGTTTTCAAGGCGTCATCATATCTTGCGCGATCGCGAAAGAATACGCGGCTTCCCACGAGTAGACCGCCGGCGAGTCCCGATGATTCGGTAGTCACCCTGGAGGCTTTTGGAATTTTCGCGAGGTCCTCTGGGCTGAGCAGGCTAGCCACGCAAGGATCTTGGTAGCGAGTCCTGTCGGAGGCAAGGACCGCGTTTGTTAACGACAATAGATAAAGTGACCCCACCAACGTTAGGTGCAACATCGCAAGAAGTACGAAAACTGATTTCTGTTTGGGCTTTTTCGGCGGCATTTATCTGATGGAGCTATCATAAGAACTATTGTTTTTTCATTGTAATTTAGCTTATAAATACATTATATTTATTTTAGATTTTATTCAAAAATACCAGATCTTTAAGGCCACGGTCCGCTAAGAACATAATTAGACCGGACATAGCCTCCTAATAGGAGAATTGTTCCGGCAAAGCGCAGAGCCCCCAACTCCCCATCCCCCTCCAGCAAAGCGCAGAGCTCCCCAATTCCCGTTCCCCTCCAGCGAAGCGCAGAGCCTCCCCAACCGCCTACCTGATTGAAACCGGCCACCACGCAGGATTTTTCGTGTCTGGCGAGCCGGTCGAGGAGGAGGGAGTAAAGCGGGCTGCTGCCCGCTGCACGAACGACGACGAGATCCGGCGAAGCCAGGCGCGAAAAAGACAAGTGGTGGGGGCTTCGGTAGCTTGGTCGAACCACTGGTTGTTATGGAGAAACACCT
>CAYYYP010000094.1:0-3978 GCA_964475985.1 uncultured Oligoflexia bacterium
CGGTCAGGAAAACGATTGGGGTGTTTTTTATGGAGGCATCGGACTTGATGCGTTCGCAAGCTTCAAATCCCGACATCACCGGCATCATCACATCAAGGATGACGAGGTCAAACTGATCCTGCTTGAGCAACTCAACGGCTCTTGCGCCATTTTCACAGGTGGTTACGGTGTGCCCGCCAACCCTGCCAAGGCTTAAAAGTGCAACGGAGCGAATAGATTCATCATCTTCGGCGAGTAAAATTCTCATGCGGCGATCCTGCCTTTCTTCAAAAATGCGCTGAGCTCATGGGTCATGCGGTCAGATAAATTTTTTGCGAGTAGATCAAGTCTTGGGACCTGAGAGGCGAAGTTTACGCCATCGGATTGTTCAGCTAATGGAATGAGGCTTGCGTAAACTTTATAAATGCCCTGGTGGCATTTCCACCAAAGGGTGAGTACTGGGCGGAGCTGCTCGTTGGTAAGTTCGGCAAAGGAACCATCGCTGACGTGGTCATCGATGAAACGGAGATTTTCACAAAGGCCCGTGAAACCGTAGGTGCCGGAACTTCCCGCAAATTTATGGCAAGGGGCCTGAAGTTTTTTCCATTGCTCCTTAAGGAAGGGAGCTTGGCCCGCAGTTGAAATCTCAGTTTGGAGTTTTGTGACTTCCGTTGCGAGTTCTGCTTCTTTTGCTTCAAGTGAACGAAAATACGTCATTTGAAGCTGGATGAATTCCATATCAATACTAGTGATTGAGGATTGATCTTCTGCCATTTCATAGCCCTCTGTAGGGCTCATCGGCGAATGCTTTCAAAATGAAAGGGTGTGGGTGAAGTAGAGTAAGTTTTAGGTGATGGAGGATGGGAAGATTTTGCCGAGGGAGCTTATGAGAACGGGGACCATAAGTTCATCTTCGCAGTCATCATCCTCGGATGGTGGTTCGGGAGCCGGCTCAAGTTGGAATTTGAGGGCTTCGTTGAGGTAGGCCCGGGCGCCGGCTTCGTCTCTGGTGGAGAAAAAGGTTTGGAATTTTTCGTGGGCATTTTGAAGGAATTTGAAAAGGGGAGGTGGGATTCTCACCGTGAAGGGGCGGGCGAAGACCTCTTCGATGAAGTCCGCATGTTTGGCTGCAGCTCGTATGGTTAGGGAATAGTCAGAAGTTCTGGACGCATCCCGAGGTTTATTGAACCAGTAAGAAAAGGTTGGGGCTGAATAAAAAAGTTTTAAGAAAAATTCCTGAAGTTGCGTTTGAATTGCAGGGACTAGGAGTTTACCGTCCCACGTGATCGAAGTGAGCAAAGACGTGAGTTCAAGTCTTACAATGGCTTGCCTAGTTGTGATGCGGAATGGATCATAGCCCGGCTGCCAAACGGAATCCATGTCTTGAAAGACCGAGCGGGCGATCGGAAGAAAGATATCCTCAATGAATGCCTCCGTGGGAATCATTTTTGTAAGGTAGGCTTCTGCCGCCAAACGGATGATTCCTAGCCTCGTACCTATGGGGCCCGTATGTGAAATATTATCGGCTAAAAAATCCCTAATTTGGCTACTTAAGTGCTCTGCATCCGGGGCGGGGGCCGTTACATATTTGTATCTTAAGAGACTGAACAAGTATTCAAAGGCGTAGAGTGAGTCCCGCTTTTTAAGGAGTAAATTCCTGGCCTGTAGGAGTTCAGATGAAAGGTCACGCCGATGCCAAATGTGGGCGTCAGGGCCTAAGTCGGTCAGCCAAAGAGCTTCTCCTTCGGTAGCGAGTAAAGCGAGAAGGGTAGCGGTTTGTTCCTCGTACAATTTAGTGGGAGTGGCTTCGACCAGAAGGAGCTTTAGATCATTATGTTCAAGTCCGCATAAATTAAAAATATTTCCATGCATGAATTTAACGGCGTGTTCGAGGTCCGTGGCATTTTGGATGGCGTGGATAACCGCGTCTCTCGCCAGCGCAAGAAAGGCTCTCCGTTCAGCGTAAAATTCAGGTGAAGGATTTACGGAAATATCCGCTTCAATGTCAATTTGGATAGAGGCATCCACAAAGTGTGGGGAAGGCATTGCAATAAACTGGAAATTCCCTAGCTGTAAGGTGGCAAATGGGGCACTTGGACTACGATCTTCGGGAAGCTGCGCGATGGCCGGAGGTCCGGCTTCTTCACCTATGGCAAGCGGAGTCGTCCGGCTGGCAACCCAGATTTCGTGCAATAACCTTAAAAATTGATCACCCCGGGGGTGCAGGTAACGGGCCACATGGGCGCGAAGGTTTTGGTCGTAGTCCCGCCGAGCAGCTTCGAGATCGGGAAAAAGTTCGGCCGGGTAATAGGTTTCTAACGGGTGCATACCCTCGGTGGTGGGAGGCGGTTCATCCAAGGCATCGGCCAAGGCCTGAAGCGGTGCCTGCATACGTTCAATGGCAGCTTGGCGTTCGGGGGACGGAGGATCCGCGAGGGCCAGCACGGAAGAAAAGCAGGCCGCGCCGAGGACCAGGCGGAGGAGAAGTGCGGCTAAAGTCGTACGGCGTAACGGCGCGTGCATGGGGGGCTGATACCATGGACGGGGGGGCGGTGTAAACTAAAAATATTTATAACTACCGTACACGTTGTCATTGATCAGTAAGAATGTCCCGTGAACCGCTCAGTAGAAATGTCTCGTAGGGATTTTAATGGTTTGCGGTTTTGGGCCTCGTTTTTTCAAGGGTTTGCCTCCTGTAGGTTCGCCGAGTTTCCTAGGTCTTTGCACTTCTACATATTCAAGATCCCTGCCAGAGTGGCTGACCCTAAACGTGCCGTCCTTGCTGGACCTGATTTCGATCATTTGTTTAGCTAAAGATAGACGCCTATTTGAGAGGATTTTATAGATTCTATTGCACCAGAAAAAGGTGTGATCATTTCTGACTTTCCTAAAATCTTTAATGCAGAATGTTTCAGCAACGCCCTGACTCGTGGGTGCTGCTCGGTATTTTGATTCTGGTTTTCTTGCCAGTACCGTGAATCTTTTGTTCCAAGTTTTAGCTAAAAATTCACTGTTAAAATATTCTGTGGCAGCCGTCATGTCGGTAATTTTATGGAGTGCGAGTTCAGCGATAAGCCTATCCTGCAAAGTGCCCCAGAGCCTCTCTATACGCCCCTTGGCTTGAGGAGAGTTGGCAAAGATGAGGGTTATACCAAGCTCATCGCACATTCGTCTAAATTGACCAGTATCATTACTTTTGGTCGTGCCCGAAAGCCAGGAAGCATGATCGACGTACAGAATGAGCGGAATGCCCCGCAATTTGAATGTTTCCGCCAACACCACAAGATATCCATCAAGGCTTTCCGTTGGAAAAAATGCGCCATAGGGAACTTCGCTTGTGGCATCGTCGATTCCGGCAATCAGCGTCCAGGTCTCAGTGCCCGCCCACTTATGCTCACTGCCATCCATCTGCAGCATCATGCCAGCGCATGGGCTTCTATCCCTGTATTTTCTCACTTTACGCGCCCGTCTGGGCCGTTTAGTTGCGCCAAGCCTTGTGCAAATTCTTTTAACCGTTGAATAGCTTATGCAAATATTTTCGTGTTTCTCAAGCATCTCGTGGAAGTGCGTAAAGTTAAAACCAATGTATTTATTTAAATATAAAAACTTTATTTTCTCCTGCAAAAGATCAGGCGTCCTAAAGTTTGACTCCTGCCCAAAAAGCTTGTGCTCAATGCCTAGAATTCCATCGGCTTCCCAGCGCTTAGACAATCGACTCACCTGGCGCTCGGAAATATCCAAGGCCAACGCCACGTCTTTCCTGCACAACCGTCCAGTTGCAAACTGCTCTAAATATTTTGATCTCGTAATACTTCGCTGTGACACGACAAGTCTCTTTCTCTCACCCTCCATTGATCCCTTCCCCCTGTCGGAAGAATCAACAATTGGTCAGTAAAGAGACATTTCTATTGAGCGATTAGACGGGACATTTCTACTGAGCGATTACAATAATTTAACAACATTTTACGCTGGCCCGTTATCTCCCCGAAGATGAAGTAT
>CAYYYP010000095.1:0-3922 GCA_964475985.1 uncultured Oligoflexia bacterium
GCCTGATTCCAATGCCCCGCAGCTCGGTGCACTATTCTAATGAATCAATACGTACGCTACGTACTAACCATTTTCATAGAGGATAGGCTTTTGGCCTTCGTCATAGCGTCCAAAAACCAAATCTAAAGCGTCCGCGGCACACCCTTTGCTCGCTTGTCTTACAAGGCGTTAATTTTACAAAGTAAATCACCCATGTTTATGACCCTTCTATAAGGTTCGCCTCGAAATGCGACGGATTCGGTGGAAACTTGGGCAAACCTTTGAAAACAAATATTAATATGCGCCGAGAGGGGCTCTTGATCGAGATATCAATTAAATTAATTGGGTATTTTTAAAGGCATTCGCCCAAATGAAACGAAGTTATTTATAGGAAGCGAAATAGTAAGATTTCTCAAAGTTCATTCCGAAATATTCCGCTGTCATCTTGAAAGGGACTTCAAATCCCGGAGGAAGTTCCTGGTCAGAGCCACTGGCAATAAGGAAGGTTCTTTTGCCTTTCAATCCTTTTCCGATCACCTTGTGAATAGAAAGTAAATCGGTCAGGCGATCAAAGAATACTTTCAGGGTTCCAGACATTGCGTACCAGTAAACCGGGGTCGCAAAAATTATATTGTCTGCAGCGAGCATCTTGAGGGCTACTGACTGGAAGTCGTCAGCCAAGTTCGCGGCTGCGTCATATTGGTAGGGATGAATGTGCAGGGTAAGGAGATCGACGAGTTCATATTGAGGAAACGGACAAAGCGCCTCGATCGCTTTGAGAGTGTTACTTTCTTCTCGGGCTGTTCCCAAAATTACCAAACTCTTCATGGATAACAGTCTAGCAGCTTTCGTCATACACGTCGAAATGTAAGTCTTAATGAGCAAAAAATGGTGGTTTATGAGGACTGATTCTCCGGCATTATTCGTCTATAATCCCACCGTCGATGCCTCAGAAAGAAAGTGTTTGGGCCGCGCCCGTGCCTTGGAGTAAAGCAAGATTTGTCTTTGCAGCTTTTGTAAAAGCTGCTCTAGGGCCTGATAGTGTGCGAATACTGCGGTTCGACATCATCAGCATCACATCTGTTTCAGTTTTTCCAATTCCTGTTGGTAGCGCCGCTCGTAATGTTCGGCAGTTAAGGGCACATCGCTTGCGAGTATCTCATGCACCGAGATCATTCGACGCAAGGCCCGTGGAATGGCTTGAGCTTCGGCTAGCACCGCTTCGATGTCATAGGATATTTTTCCCATCACTTTTTGCCGGAAGCCTTCTCGGAAGTTCTCCAGTTTGTCGAAACAGAATTGGAAAAGGGCTTCAAAGCTCGGTGCAATGCGACTGAGGGTTGAAAAATGGTTTTTGAAATAAATGAGGTTGCTAGGATCTGCGGGGCCTGAGCTCAAAGGAAGGGGTATCTCCACGAAATATGTCCCCAGATTCATTTTAGCCATGACAATGCCGCCGGGGCTGATTGTGATTTTAAGTTCAGGTTCTGGGCAGCTACTGGCGGGGCAATTGAGATTTTCCATGACCTGGGATGTGATAAGCCGAATCCGTTCTGAAATGCCTATTGCCGTTTGGGTAGAGCTCATGCCGGAGATGTAGGCATTCGAGATCATAACGAAGTTGATGGGCGAACTTCGCACGGACTTAATCCTTCTTTCATCGGTTGCTTCCCTAATGGCTTCCTTGATCCAATGAATGAGATTGATATGATATCCGCGCATTTCGTCGAACCCAATGCGATAGGCATAAGTTTTGTGGGTTCCGGGCAGCGCTTCGACTTCTTCCGGGTTTTCCTGGGGGTTTGACTGTGCTGACCCAGCGGATTCATTGATGACGTTGTTTGAGACTTCCCAGGCGGTTTTGATGTGGCGGGTTTCGTGAAAGTTATTGGGGACACCGGGATTGGCCATCCCCACTGACGATACGTCTACGCCATGAAGGATGGGGGCATCCACTTGATCTGTCCTGGGGGTGATGTAAGCACCGATGGAAGGTCGGAAGAAACCCTGGTTTCTTGTGAGCGCAGGGTCGTGTATGACCATGACTCCTCTGGTTTTGGCTAAGACGTTGGCGTAATGGTTGAATTTGCTTTTCTCATTGGGGATGATTTGCAAAACCCATCTTGAAACCGAGGCGCCACTCTCATCATCTTCATCTTTAATATTGATGACTTCGGATTCTATGCCTCTCGTTGCCAAGTATTCATGGGCGCTTCTTAAAATTTCCCAGAGTGGTACGAGGCTCGAATATGCTTTTCCTTGGAGACATTCCAGAGTGTGGCCTTCGTTTGTATAATGAAACCACCGGGAGATGTTTTGCTCGGGAGGAAAGCCCACCTCTTCGATGCGCAGCCGCAGGATTTCCTTGAAGGCTGCCACCTGCTCAGTGGAATAAATTCCCTCAGGGGTGGGCTCTTGCTGCATCAACGCGATGGCGCAAGCGGTTTGGGATGAAACAGTGTTGGCGGAAGCCAAAAAACAAAGGAAGGTTAGTTTGAAGACGGCTAGTAAGATCGTGATTTTGGCCAAATTCATCTCAAACCTTCTCGGGGGTGGCGGTTAAGGCGCTCTTATAGCATCCTCCAAACATAAGATCATTAAATTAAAATAATTTACAAGCTGATCTAACGTGAACCACTGTGCCTCTTAAAAGCACATGTGATCGCCTCCTACTTTCTCGAAACCTAATGGTTCGATGCATGGGCCAATCCTATGATCTGCCTGTCTTGGCGGGCGATCTCAGCGGCAACCAAAATGCCCATAATGACACGTGTTTCAACTGGCCAGGGTACAGTAACTCCGAAAGACACGTAAATCTGGGCAACAACCCTATGAAGTTAGACGCCTTTTTTTGCAGGCGAATCGAAGTGCCTGACCTAAATCGAAAAGATTGGGTTTGAAAGGGACTCTAAATCAAATTCTTTTTGGAACTCAATCTGTTCGGCTGGAGTTCGTATTCCATGAGATTTTCCGGCGAGATAAATATGTTTAAATTCTGGCCAAGAAGGTCGAACGCCCCAGAGTGTTATGTTTAAGTAAACATTAAATATTTGCAAAATTCGACGTTCTTGCTATCTTTAGAAGACAATCATGCTTCGGAGGATTAAGCGCAATGAAGCCCTACGGTAAAAACTATTTTTTCTATCTCTTGTTCTGTTTTGGTTTTAATCTAAGCTCCTCAGCCATAGCGCAACCACAAAATTTATTTACAGAAGCAGACCGAAGAATCATAGCTGATTGCCGCAGGTTGCAGCAGCGTTACCGCTCTTCTTTTAATGCTTTTATACATCGCACGCGCGTTTACGAAGGGGAGGCGCGTACAGCTTTTCAAAGAAGTATGGGAAGATATCGGCGTGAACGCATGCAAGGTTTGAATCCCCAAAGTCCTCAAGATAACATGCATAGCTGTCCCCGTGGATACTTCTTTGGCGGGGATACAGCAGGAGTCGGTGGCGCATGCTTCCCAAATGGCTCCGTTATTGGACCAGGTATTCGACCTGAAATGTTGGAAATGCTTAACGGTACCCATCCTTCCACCAGTTGCAGGATTCATGATCTTGCTGCGGAATTCGAAGTGGCTGATACCTCTCAGCGCCGAAACCCTCTGATATGGTCAGGTACTTTTGAAGCAAGATATAATTCTGCCACAAATTCCTTTCAGATCATTTCGACCTCTAGACCTCGACCTACACTTCTTGAATACATAAATCATTTTGCCCAGCCGGGTTCTTCCAGCGCTTGCGGAGGAATTCTTCAGGATGACGGCAACAATGTAGTTTTCCGGCCTATTCCAAGTGGTACGACTAGAGGTGTTGGAGGATCTGCTGATGCGAATAATGCTCCGTCTACTCCGGCTTTATAGCTGAGCTTTTGTCCGCGCCTGTATAGCTAGTCATCGGGGCAGATGCCACTCACTGGAGCGCAGGATTTACGGTGCTGAGAC
>CAYYYP010000096.1:0-3856 GCA_964475985.1 uncultured Oligoflexia bacterium
CTTCTAACTTTTCCCAATCAATCTTCTTCCGAACCCACTGCGCTGAGTAGCTTTTAGCGACCGTCAGTGGTTCGCCCACTATGGGACGACGCCCACCATTCAACTGTTTAAACGAACTTGGAACAAAAAAGTTTTTCTTCAATGAAACTGCGGGGGAAGCGAGTGCTTCCCCCTTTTTTATTTGTTCCATGCCGGCAAAGAAGTGCAATTTAAACCCGGTGGCGGTGACTATGATTTGTTGGATAAGCGCGTGGATGATTCGTCTTTTGGTATCTGGCGTGACCTCGGCACTTTCGTTGGTCGCTGCATTGAGAGTCGATAGGAGCTTTTCGTATTTCGCGGGCGTTACGATTTCTTGATCGGTGTTCTTCGCCTTTAGCTCCGGAAGTTCACGCTCAAGGCGAAGTTTTACCTCATGAAGCTTTCTCATTTCATCGTAAAAAGCTTCGGCAGGAACGCCCTCTGGGAGTGTTGCTACGCGTTTGGCTAATGTTGCGATCTTGCCTTCGATTTCTATTTTTTCGCTTTGTTTACGCTCATGGGTATTTTCCCTATTGGTTGCTCCCTCAAGCTTTTTCAGCGCATTATAGAGCCTTTCCTGGTGCAATCCTTGAATGATGCCCATAACTTCCGTCCAGACACGCACTTCTATCTTTTTAGCCGGAATTCGAAATGGGCTACAGCGTTGGCCCTTATCATCAAGTGTTTGTTCACGCTTTTCTTGAACGCCGTGGGCATAGTAGCCCACTTTTTTGCCGCTGCCACTATAGGCTGACTTACCCACAAGGGTGCTCCCGCATTGCTCACAGACGATTCTCGTTGAAAGCAAATATGGATACCTAGCCTCGCGGCCCGGTTTCTGTTTTTGGCCTGCCGCAATGATGCGCTGGGCTTCAAAAAAGATCTTACGCTCAATCATCGCAGGCCATACGGCTTCGCCTTCGACCCAGCCATTCTTGGTCTTAAAGCGGCGCACGCCAATATAGGCCTTATTAGTCAGAAGCCTATGCAAACTATCAAATGTGAAGTGTTTATGCCGTTTACGGCATCCACCGCCCCTGAGTTCATGATCATAGCTATATCCATTGTGATTAAGCCATTTTGCAGCGTTGGTAACAGATCCTTGGGTGATCAGCGCGTTGAAAGCTGTGCGCACAATTTCGGCCTCTTCATCGACAATGCGAAGCGATCCCTTTTTTATCGGGTCAGGTTCAAGGCCCAGCGGCAAGACCCCACCATTCCAAAGCCCGCGTTTGGCGCGCGCTTCAAAATTGGCCGATACCCTTTCTGAAGTTTGCCGTCTTTCAAACTGAGCAAAATTTGCAATTTGGTAGAGCATCATTTCACCTGCCGCATTTGAAGTATCAAAGTTTTCGCGAAGGCTAAAGAAGCCGCATTTGTGGCCCTGTAAAAACTCCCATAATTCAGCAAAGTCTTTATTGGACCTCGTAAGTCTTGAAAGCTCACTCACCATGATCATATTGACATTGCCATGCTCTATATCACGAATGAGGCGCCTAAGTTCCGGTCTGTTCATATCCTTTCCAGACCTGCCGGCGTCGCAGTAAACCCCAGCTTTTTTCCAGACGAGGTCATTCGTGCTTTTCATTTGAACTGCAAAGTTTAGCCGCTCTTCCTGGTTTTTGATCGAGCCTTCAGGATTTTCCGCCTGCTCTTCCGTTGACACCCTGATGTAGTAACCGACGTTAATTTCTTGTCTTGCGCTGACCAGATTTCTATTTTTAGCCCTAGGCTGCTTCTTGAATATCGTTTCCATCACAAACTCCTTTGGTGGCAAGTGCCACGGCTTTTGGTTCAAGGATTTGGCCTGGATGGATTAAAGAATTAGATTTTTCGTGGAGCTGGTAAAATATTGGATACAGTTCTTCTGCTACTCTTGCAAGTCGCTCCCTGTAATCACGCGCTGCAACTTCAACTGATATGAGTTCAACCTGACTGCATTCCCACTTAAAGATTGGCCTTGAAGATATCCGATTTCCTTTCGCCATCGTTTCTTCCTTTTTGTTTTTGCTTATTTTTCTAACTTTTATTTTCTTGGATTTTGGCTTTGAGCCGCCGCCCCGCTCTGTATGATGCTGAAACCCCGCTTTTGACCACTTCCCGTCGTAGAGGGGGAGTGGTCAAAAGCGGAAACAGGTGAAGTTGAAGGAAGAGCGGGGCGGCGGCGGTCTTTGATTTTAAGGATTTAGATCCAGGTTTTGGTTTTTTCTGTTTTGCTGTTTTTTCAAACAAGGTTTGGAAATAGTTATCAGTTGAATTGCTCTACTAGGCTTGGGGGTTGGCGTAGAAACGACGTTATGCAGCAAGTTCCGCTAAAGTGAATTTGCTTTGAATACCTTCAAATATCGCATTTTCTTTTAGTTCCCGGAGCCTTGTGAGTTCTACAAAAAAGATTCCATTTTGTTTTTTTTCGAATCTTACATGCGGGGATTTCTCACGAACTTCAGCATAAATGCTCAGTAAGCGGTGCAGTAAACTCTCTCCTTCAACGACGTAGATGATATAGGTATAGTCTTTACTCAGAATGTGGGATTCAAATTTTTTGAACAAACGTCGCCAAGACTTTTGCCTGAGCTCGACTTCAAGGGCAAATTTTAGTTCCCTATCGTCATCCTTCAAATGAAAAATAGCGTCCGGAAGTGTGGCCACCTTTTCGCCTTTTTCATGAGCCGAAAGATAGAAGAAGCGTGCCATCCGATCGCACCGTAATTTCCATTCAGGCACCCACCGAGTCATTGTCGTTACACTTTCAAGCAGAGTTTGAATCTCCCGCAAGACTAGATCATGTCGATAGGAAGATCTGTAAGTTGGCCCACGATTCGACATGATCCAGCCCTCACGGTTAGCAATTTCTTGGAGACTCCTGACACTTCTTGGAGTCAGATACCACCCCCTTATTTCTCCTCCGTCCCCTAAAGTTTCGGCAATATGGCCCATTTTGACCAGTTTCTTCATGAGCGACCAAGAATGTGTTCTTGAAAATTCTTTGAGCAAGTCCTGGCGGAGCTCGGAATAACTTTGGAAACCCATCCTTGCAATCTTAAGCAGTACTTCTTTATCGGTTTTTGTCAGGCGTGGCCCTTTGGGTGCCCCACCACGGTTTATTTTAATTGTCATAATCAGCTCCCTTTCGAATTTCAGTTCTAGATTTTGGATTCGCAAAGAAGGTGCTTTGATGATCAGAAATAGATTGGTTTAAATGAATTTTGATTACTTTAATTCATGATTTGTTCTCCTAATTTTGGCACACGTCTGCCTTAACCAAAAATCCATGGCCTACGAGGTCGCAGAAGTGCCTGGACTACTTTATGGGTGGATTGCGGCTTAAAGGACGCACGGGCGCCTGCCACGCCACCTCTAAAGCAGAGAAAGCGCTCACAATGAAAATATTAGTTTCAGATTAAATGGTTAAAATTTAGGCGTACGTATCCCTTGGGCTTAAACCCATTTTCGTTTTGATTTCGCCAAGATATTTGAAAGGGATATCGCATAGAGGAGGCATGGAGGACGCAACTCCAGTTGGCGTTTCTGGAATTACGGTCGGACTTAATATGGCATCGCCTTTTAAAAATCAAGTGCCCAACGTAAAAATATTCTATTTACACGGTTTTGCGCCTAATTGGACGGATTAGGGGCCTTTTTAACCATTGGTTTTGAGGGGAGCTACTTTATTAATTATATTTACTAGCTTCACGTCTGCACGCCATCGAACAAAGCCTCCCCGCCCTGCGGGGAAAGTACAAGGCTACGGGGCCAGGCGGGTTTTGAAACTATTGGTCTATACTTCATCTTCGGGGAGATAACGGGCCAGCGTAAAATGTTGTTAAATTATTGT
>CAYYYP010000097.1:0-3690 GCA_964475985.1 uncultured Oligoflexia bacterium
GGTTCGCCGTCAATTGGTCTTGTACGGCGTTAAACGTCACTTCATCTATGATGGGCTCCCATACGGCTTTGCTCTCTTTGAGCCCATTTTTGGTCTTATAAATGCGAACGCCAATATAGGATTTGTTTCGCAAAATATTGTGCAAGTTATCGACTGTAAAAAGCCCAAGCCTTGAGTTTGAACCGCCGCCCTGCATCTTTCGTTGGTAGCGATATCCTTTACTGTTGAGTGCGGTTGCGGCCTTTGTAAGCGTGCCTTCCGAGAGAAACATTTTAAACGCGTGGCGAACAATTTCTGCTTGTTCTT
Source organism: uncultured Oligoflexia bacterium (assembly GCA_964475985.1). Classification (GTDB taxonomy): domain Bacteria; phylum Bdellovibrionota; class UBA1018; order UBA1018; family CAYHWW01; genus CAYYYP01. The sequence goes on from CAYYYP010000097.1 coordinate 307, forward strand.
CATCGATGGCGAGGTATCCTCTTTTCTCTGGTATGAGCTTATAACCCAGTGGAATGACCCCACCGTTATAAAGCCCGCGCGAGGCCCTTGATTGAACGTTAGCGCTCACCCTTTCTGCTGTTTGGCGTCTTTCAAATTGAGCGATATTTGCGACCGTATACAAAACCATTTCCCCGGCGGCGGTGGTCGTATCAAAGCTCTCGCGTAGGCTTAAGAACCCGCAGCTATTGGCCTGCATGAGTTCCCAAATTTCCGAAAAATCTTTGATGGATCGCGATAGCCGTGAGAGTTCACTGACCATAACTAGCGTTACTTCTTTTTGCCTGATCGCTTTCAAAAGCCGCTGCAACTCAGACCTATTGGTGTCTTTTCCGGACTTGGCGCGGTCAATAAAAACACCCACGACTTCACCAAAGTTTGATTCCATATTTTTAAGATTCACGGCTGCTTTGAGTCGCTCTTCTTGATTCTTAATAGAACCTTCAGGATTCTCCGCCTGTTCTTCCGTCGACACGCGAATGTAATAAGCGATCCTGTGTGCTTGATGTTGTCCAGATTTAAAAAGTTGATTTGCATTACCCATGGTGTGAGCTCCTCGTTTTGTTTGAGTTGCCACTTGGGGTTGCTAAGCTTTCATCAGCATTTATAACAATGGGTTCGGATAAGGATTCAGACTGGGTGTGATGTTCGTACAAAAGGCTCGCTAGTTGTGCAATCAAAACCTCAAAGCGCCCCATGTCGATGGGCGTTGGGTGAAGAGCAATCTGTTCTAGTGATACTATCTTTGTATTTGATTTTGATTGTAGAGAAGTTGAGACGGGCTTGGTCATGGCAAGACCTCGTCATCGTTGTTAGGAATAAATAAATTGGGTGGCCCCCTCCTTAAACCTCCCTTAGAGTCAGGGCCAGAGGGCGGTATTTTTAGAACTTCTGTTTCCCTTAGTGCCTCTGTAATATCATGTAGTTGGGCATGTTTTGTAAGATTTTGATTTTGGGCCGATCTGCTCACGGGGTGAGCCCTCGCCTGAGCAGTTTTATTTTGACCTGCATCTGGCAAAGGATTTGTTGAGACGGGTTTCAAAACGATCCAGTTTTTGACCACTTCTGAAGTTCTGATGGTTTTGTACCGGGCATTGCCTGTATCTTTTATGACGGCGTCAATGAGACTCACCATCACAAAATCTGGTCTCTGCTTACTTAACCAGTGTCTCGCCCAAGCCCTTAAAATAACACCGGCAAGCCGTTCATGTGGGACTATATACCAAAGACTTTGAAGCCCTTCTTTTTTTCCGTAGATACCAAATATTTTTGAATAACGGGACTGCGATTTTGCTGTGAGCTCAAGTTCAAGCGCAACGCTTATGCTATCAAGTGACCTTGTTTTGGTTACGATGATGGCGTCGGGAATAATCTCAAGACTCTCTCTTGTGAGCTTTTTGCTCGCCGTATTTCGAGCAAAGTTTTGCCTTAATTCAAAGCCTGGTTTCCACGCCTGAACGGCACCTACGCGCTCCAAATGAATACGCACATTGCTTAAAGTAATTTCGTGATCGGTGGTCAAGGGATTGACCCTGCCGTAGATCAAATCTGAGCCCAAAAGCCTTGCCCCTTTGGGTGTGAGGCAAAACAGCAACGGCCCACCTCGAATTCCCTGATTGCGTACGATGAAGCCACTACGAGTGAGCTTTCGAAGGCGTCGCAATACGGTCGTTGACGCAATACCTTTAAAGCACATGACTTCTATTTGTCGGGAACTTAAAATTCCGTAGTCATGGATTTTTCGTAAAACAGATTGATCTCGTTTCGTGAGACGAAAAGGTTTTTTTGCCATGGTTTACCACGCATCCTTTTCAGATCCGTGATGCTTAAAGTCCGAGGACTCATCGTCGTAGTTCGGCTCTTCATCTGGATGGGCATTACTTATCTCTTCGTCTACAAGATCTCCTTCCGTAGGTTCATTCCAGTGCCCACTGGAGGCGTCCTGAAGTTTGTTCCATGGGACAGTTTCGCCTACGAACTCCCTGCTAATGGAATCAAGTTGTTTGGCGTGAACTTGTTCTGGCATGAGGATTTTCTTGAACTGGTCAATGAGCGCTTTTTGAGCGATGAGGTGCTCCTGCATCACCGAGAGCTTTCGCTCCAGGGATCTTTGTTCTGATTGCATCTCACCAAAAAGTTCTCTATGGCGGATGGCAGTATCGTAACTAAATTGGGCGCGTTCATGAAACTCACGCCTACGTCTGAACAATTCAACGATGATGGAATAAAGAACCCAAAGTACTGCTGCAGCCAGTGCGAGTAAGACCGCTGTCACAACAAGCATTTTTATAAGACCTAGAATCGCTAGAAAAAGGGCCGTAAAAAACTCTGCGATCGGCCTCCAGAGTCTGGGGATAAAAAAGTAACTGAGAATACACACTGCGAGCGCCGTAAGGACGAGGCTCCACAATCTTTCTGAAATTGACATAATGCTAAATTTCCTAAAAAGTTTTGCTGCCAAGGCACCCCGGTTTAAAAGATGGAGGAGTGCCAGGCAGGTTGAAGTAAATTTTTGATTTGATTCGTTCTAATTTTTTTGAAGACTTACCCACCAACGAAAGGTGGCGCTTCTACCTAACCATAAGTTTAGGGGGTATGGAGCATTGGCCATACGCAATAAGATATTGATTTATAAATATAAATTATTTTTATGACCCTAGCTCAAAATTTGATAAAATTTAAACATGAGTTATCGGGGAACGGCCAAACTAAAGCAGCCTAAAACGGGCAAAAGACGCAGTGTAAATCCCTGTCGGCAAAAGGGTTTGCTTGCTGGTGGGAGTCACCCCGGGCGTTATTACAAAAGGGACGGTGAAATCATAAAAATCCCCGCCTGTGAATGCTCCCAGGCGTTCCTGGGCTTTGGTTTTAAGAACTTGCGCTTCTCCCACTACGAACAAGACCTAGCGGCTGCGAAGGGCCCAGGAAGGCTTGTGAGGCTGCCACTTTCAAGGGCGGCCACGGAAATATATAAACGTAGTACCGTAAAATGCGTGACCCCTTGTGATGGCGCCTTTCGGTTTCGGGATTCAAATCTGACCAAGGTTTACAAACGATCCGCTGGTAAATTAACAAAGTTTACGGGCTGCCAAGATCTTGAAGAGGATCTTGCTCAGGAGCAACTCATCAAGCATGAGCCAGACGAAGTGGTGGGGCTCTCGATGGAGGTCCTAACAGAAGGCCTCAGCCGCGAAGAGCCCTACCCCTGGCATGATCCTAGGCGCTTTGTTTTTGATTCTATGGAAGCTTCCCGTTATCAGCGCGAACTTGTCCAAAGGCACAACCATTACGAATCCCAAATTCAGAAGGCCCGCAGTCAGGAAATTTCACCGGCATCAAGTCAGC
>CAYYYP010000098.1:0-3683 GCA_964475985.1 uncultured Oligoflexia bacterium
TTGAAAATTTATGATTCATGTCTGGACGACCTCCTATTGACGCACCGAATAATAAACGAGACCGGTTTTAAACACAACAACTAAATAACAAATATTTATTATATTATTTTCTTTAGGCCCGAACATTTGATAGACATAGCCTTGAATTTATGTCGTCCTTCCAAGAGTTTACTGACCACAACCCCAGAATAACTAAATGTTTTTAGTTTAGTTTGCGGCCCCGCCGCACCCGAGGATTTTCCATGCCCATCATCAGATTTCCAGACCCGCAGACCGCCCATGAGAGCGGCGTTCTAGCCCAGGGCGGAGATCTGCATCCCGAGAGTTTACTGCTGGCGTACCGCCAGGGAATTTTTCCCTGGCCCATGTACGATGAAGAAGCGGGGACTACCCTACTCCTTTGGTTTAGCCCCCCCGACCGGGCGGTTTTAAATTTTGCCGACCTTCATATTTCAAAGTCTCTTATGAAACGCTGGAAACACGCAGAACCTACCCCGCTGAATTGTCCGGAGGAGGAGTTTCCGCAGTTAAGTGAAACTATTCGTTATGCTTTTTCGGTGAACCAAAAATTCGCAAAGGTCATAGATTATTGCGCCCATATTACGCGGGCCCATACCCCGGATGCGCAGCCAGAAGGGCCACCGGAGAGCCGGACTTGGATTACCGATGAACTCAGGGCCGCCTATCTTCGCATGCATGCGTTGGGCTTTGCCCATAGCATTGAGGTCTGGGAGCGAACTGAAACTGGCCAAGTCGTCCTGGCCGGCGGGCTTTATGGCACCTTGATAGATGGGGTTTTTGCGGGCGAAAGCATGTTTCATCTGCGCGACGACGCATCAAAATTAGCGGTACTTTTTGTGATGCATCACCTCCACCAGAAGGGATTGGATTGGATCGACATCCAAGTATTAACTCCGCATATGGAAGCGCTCGGCGCAAAACTTTTGCCCCGTGAGGAATTTTTAAAAAAGCTGAAGGAAACGCAGAAGAGAAACCAGAGGTATAAAATTATAATTTGATTACGGGTTCAGAAAATTAAGGCGCAAAATTCTCAAAAACCAAGACGGATCCCACGAAGGCCTGAAAATAATCCCAATACATGTGGATGAAACCGCGATCGCCACTTTCTTCCCCATGGCTGTTCAGCGCGAGCAGCCGCACTGGATTGCCTTGGTCATCAACCTCATAATCGACGATGAGCATGGCGTGGCCACTTCGAGGCTGACCAACATCTGCAGCAAGCTCGCTGAGGCTTCTATAGAGATCTTCAGGTGGCTTAGAACGGTCGCGCATAACGTAATGGCTAAACGCCGCGATGGAAGCAATGCCCGTAATGGAATTGTCGATAAAAATATCTTCCCATAGAAGGGTGACCGCCACTGGTTCCATTAGGGTGTCCAGCTGCTTTTTCACCGCATCAAAAAGTACTCTAGGTGCGTGCGGAACGGCGGACAGCGCGACGAGCGGTCGCAAATTTTGTGAGCTTTCAGGCGGCGCAAAGTAGTGCTGATCGCGACTAAATGCCACAGGATTCCATTCTTTTCCTTCGTGAATGAAGCTTTTAGGCAAAGGTCCGGTAAAAGATTCAATGAGTCCTAAGACCTCCCGATGAATCTCACTTATTAACTCCGTAGTTTTATCGGCTTCCATTCGCATTGTTAAACCCAAAAGCCGCGCACGCGCTGAGTTTACCAGGACTCTCAGGTGAAACATGAGCCTACGCATGACCACATCCGAATCCTGGAGCGGCATTTGCCAGTGCCATGCCTCCTCGGTGACTAGGCCATAATCGTGAATGAGTTTTGCTGCCCGCTTAGGGCTTCCACCTTCCACCATTTTCCGGGAAGGGCCGTCGATGGCTTCGAGGGTCATCAAAAACAAATTCATGGCGATGAGGTAGTCGGCCGAAAGACGCAGCTCTTTACCCGTATTTTTTAAAGCCCTTAATTCTAAGCGATTCAGTTCCTCTTGAATCCAGCAGGAGCCTAACCGATTTTGGCGGCGGATGCGCAGGCCTCGGCCAATCACCCCTTTATAGCGGTACTCATTTTGGCTTGGTTTAAATCCGGGCCTCGGGACCGTGTAGGCCCTTAAAGTGGGAGGAATATCATCACCCAGATATTCACGGCAAAATTGAGTGCGAGGCTTATACTCGTCCCCTGCCGCTAAGGAGTGGCTCGAATTGAAGTGAAATAAAATGACCGTGCCAAACAAGGCCCGTGTGAACACCCTAAATCTAATTAACCTTAGTAACCCGAACATGGGCGCATGGTTAACATATGCAAGTATAAACTCAAATAATTTATACTTGCAGAATAAATCTCAAAGTTTGGGTCTGTTCAGGGGCACATCGAAAACGCAACTTTTTTTGCACCCCTGAACAAATTTTTAACTTTTACCGACTAGGCGATGGCGGCTTCCGTCACATCGTCAACGGCGTTACCTGATGATCCACCTTCTTCACCACTTCCACCAGCATTCTCTTTTTTAGAACGCTTTTTACTTCGGTAGGCGAACTGGAGTTGATCATCCTTTAGGGTAATTTTCACGGACCCGCCGTTTTCAAGTTTTCCAAAGAGGATCTCCTCGGAAAGGGGCCGCTTTATGACATCCTGAAGCAGCCTTGCCATGGGCCTTGCACCAAGGAATTTATCGTAGCCTTTTTTCGCCAACCATTCACGGGCCTGGTTAGAAACTTCAAGGTCTACCCCCTTAGCCACCAATTGTGCGTCAAGTTCCACTAGGAGTTTTCCAAGCACTTCCGTAACCGTGTTCGCTTCCAGTGCCTTGAAATAGACGATGGAGTCCAGGCGGTTCCGGAATTCAGGAGAAAATGCCGTTTCTACGGCCTTTTGTGGTTTTCCTACGGAACCGGCAGAGCTTCCGCCCATGCCCATGCTGACCCGGCTTAACTCTTGGGAACCAACGTTTGAGGTCATGACGATGATCATGTTTCTGAAATCCGCGCGCCGTCCGTTATTATCCGTAAGGGAGCCGTAATCCATCACCTGCAACAAAAGGTTCCAAACATCGGGGTGAGCCTTTTCAATTTCATCCAGCAGAATCACGCTGTGGGGATTCTTGATGGCAGCTTCGGTTAAGAGGCCTTCTTGTTCAAAACCAACGTAACCCGGAGGTGCACCAATGAGCCGAGAAACCGTATGTTTCTCCATGTATTCACTCATATCAAGACGTAAAAATGGAATGCCTAGGGCCTTAGCTAACTGTTTACAGAGTTCCGTTTTCCCGACGCCGGTAGGACCGCAGAAAAGAAAACTGCCGACTGGTTTTTCGCCACTGCGAAGCCCCGAACGGGCAAGCCTAATGCTGGACGCAACGGTGGTTACTGCTTCATCCTGGCCAAAAATCACCATCTTTAGGTTCTCTTCAAGCTTTTGCAGCCTCTCTTTTTGAGAAATGCTCACGGCCTTCGCAGGTAGGCGCGCAATTTTGGACACGATCATTTCAATCGTGCTCTCTTTTACGAGGGACGGCTTAAAGGGCTTTTCCGTTCCCGGCTTATCCGAGACACTCTCTAAGGTAGGCCTACCTTCCGTTTTATTTTTCTCGCGGGCTAAACGCAAAAATGCACCGGCTTCATCGATGATGTCGATGGCTTTGTCCGGCAGGAAGCGGTCATGAATGTGTTTCATGCTGAGTTCCACTGCGGCTTTGAGCGCTTC
>CAYYYP010000099.1:0-3196 GCA_964475985.1 uncultured Oligoflexia bacterium
TATGATTGTCTTCATGCTCATCTTGGGTGGGCTGTTTGGGATTTTGGGGGTGTTCATTGCGCCTCCCCTTTTGGCAGTACTTCGAGAAATTTATAATAAAACCTATGGTCCACTCATGGATAGCAAGATCATAAAGCATGAATAGAAATGGAAGGCCCATCACTCATCATTGCATGCGAAGAATTTGAGCGCTTCATCCGAAGGGAGAATCGCATCCCAAAACCTTGCATGGAGTTTTATGCATGGAAAAAGAAAAATATCCTCAAGCGAAACTGGAGAGTGATAAGAAAGAAAAAATGCCCCAACTGCGGCGGCGGCATTATAAAACGGGCTACCGGAAAGTTAAAACGCATGAGCTATTTCTGCCTGAAGTGCCAAATTAAAAAATGACTTGCCGAGTTAATTATTTGACTCGATCTAAACAATAATTATACAATGAGCAATCTAGCGTATTTTATAAATTACATTTCCGAGCGTTTAAAGCCTTGCCTAAAGTCTAGGATGTTTGCTGCAGCTGGACGCGAATCGTGGCGAAGCTGACCAACCGGATCGAGGTAAACTAAAAAGTATATGAAAAAACGGATTCTGGTTGTGGAAGATGACCGTCCTATTTTAGCGGCGCTAGTCGAATTCTTGGATGAGGAAGGTTATGATGTTATCGGCGCCGGAAACGGCGAGGAAGCCTTGGAGTATCTTGGCCAAGCGGCGGAACTGCCGCATCTCATTCTGCTGGATCTCATGATGCCCGTCCTAGATGGAATTCAATTTCGTGCGGAACAAAAGAAGAACCCCAATATTGCTGGAATTCCTGTTGTTCTCATGACCGCTGATGCGCACTTTGAAAGCAAAAAATCCCTCATCGAGGCGAAACACTATCTACGCAAGCCCCTCGATATAGAAAACCTGCTGGAAGTGATCAAACAGCATTGCCAATAATTTTAATCGCGATTTTTCGATTAAAACTAAAACCACAAGGAGAATTTTCTGGAGCATAAGCCTGGGCCAAATCAGCCGACTCTTCCCCGTGAGGAAACGGACAAAAGAAAAGCGGCGGAGCTCGCTCTCAACGAATCTCAGGAAATTTTTCAACTCCTGGTGGAAGCCGTAAATGATTACGCAATCTTTGCGCTAGATAAAGAAGGCTTTATACGAACTTGGAATGCCGGCGCAAAACGACTTAAAGGATATTCCGCCCAGGAAATCATCGGTTCTCATTTTTCTAAATTTTATACGAAACCGGATATTGATCGGCAGCACCCGCAGGCGGAGCTGACCCAAGCGGTGTCTGAAGGACGCTATGAGGAAGAAGGTTGGCGGGTGAAAAAAGATGGGTCTCAATTTTGGGCGAACGTTGTCATTACTCCGCTTCGGGATACCAAAGGTGAACTTCAAGGTTTTGCCAAAGTAACTCGTGATTTGACAGAACGAAAAACTGCCCAAGACAAGTTGCACCACGCTTACGAGGAGCTTGAGCAGAGAGTTGAGCAGCGGACTGCCGAGTTAGCCAAGGCCAGAGATGAAGCCGAAATCGCAGTGAAAACTCGGGACGAATTTCTTTCCATCGCGTCCCATGAATTAAAAACACCCCTCACCTCTTTGAAACTTCAAATTCAGATGCGCAGGCGTAACATCCAAAAAGGGGCCTTTAGTGCGTTAACTCCAGAACGTTTCATGGCCATGGTGGATGACGATGAAAAACAAATTAACCGCATCAACCGGCTAGTGGACGACATGCTAGACATCTCCCGCCTCCGAGTCGGAAAATTTATACTAGAGCCTACAGAGTTTGATCTTGGGGAGTTAGTGAAGGAAGTTGTTCAAAGATTCCTTCCGCAACTAGAAGCGGCAGAATGTTCAATCCATCTCAATATTCCTTTACCCGTACTTGGCACCTGGGACCATGCCCGAATAGAACAAGTTTTTACCAACTTACTTACGAATGCGATGAAGTACGGCGCCGGCAATCCCATTGAAATCGGCGTGTATAAAAACGAAACGGAAGCGACGATTTCCGTCAGAGACGAAGGAATTGGCATTGCGGAGAACGACTTTGAGCGAGTATTCCAACAATTTGAGCGTGCGGTTCACCCCAACGAAGTAAGTGGCCTTGGGCTTGGCCTCTACATCGTAAAAGAAATCATCCATGCCCACACCGGCAAAATTAGCGTACAAAGTCAGCTTAAACGGGGATCCACCTTTACCGTTAAACTGCCCCTGCACTCAGCGACAAAATAAAAAAGGCCGCACCAAGCAGTAAGCTCCGTGCGGCCTCATATTGAGCAAGTTGCAGAATTCTAATGACGGGCGGAATGCTCAAACTGTTTTTTAATACCAGCGGTCAGACGAGGAGGCAGCATGTTTGCAACCATATCAAGGGTAGTTCCCACTAGACCTTGTTTCTTGATGCTGGGCTTCAATTCGGTGAAAGCCTTTCCGATCATGGTGGCCTCTTCATCGCTCAGGACTTTTTGAGCGGCTTTGAAGATCTTGCCTTCTTCTTCTTCGACATGGTGAAGGATGTCTTCACGCAATTTTTTTGCCAAAGCGGTCCAGTTCACATCGATGGCCTTCATGGCTTGCAACGTGCGAAGTTCAGTTTCGGCCATTGCATGCTCACCATAACCATGGAGCACTTCACCGGTTGCAGCATCAGCTTCACGGAGCGCGTTGTAAAAAACAGCTTCTTCGGCGCGAGCATGGGGAATGAGTTCATCGCGAATTTGATCAACGACTTCTTTCCAACCATCGTTGTCGGCCGCTGACCAACGAACTAACTTATCCAAAAGCGCTTCTACTTTTTTGTGATCTTTTTTCAAAAGTTCGTAAATTGTCATAAATTGCTCCTTTTCTTTCAGAAATCTTAAAGTTTGCAAATTCCCTGCCAGGGTTGGATACCCGCTGCACCACGCGCATAAGCGGCCTAAGGTCTGAAATTTGGGGTAGGAGAAGTTGCCAGTATCATTTTTCCAGCAAAGTGAAAAAATGCGCACCGCCCCGGGACAATAAATCCCTTCGGGCTGGCTACCAGTATATAGGACTATCGCAGCGCGGAGCGAAGGACCTCCAGTCCACCACTAAGACAATCGTGATATGCCGTGAAATAAACTATTTTAATTTATAAAGAAAATCTTATTATATATATGAGACGTCATCGCCCATGAAACCAACTCTCTTACGCAGTCTAGGTTTAAGCAAC
>CAYYYP010000100.1:0-2996 GCA_964475985.1 uncultured Oligoflexia bacterium
GCTTAGGCGGCGCTTTCACTGATGGAGCTAAGTTTGACGGAGGATTTCCGAGGGCCGCCGGAGCGATATGAGTTGTTGGAGAGAATGCCCTAGAATTTGCGGATGCCGGCACCGCTGGTGCTGGTGTAAGCGCAACCGCAACCGGGCGTGAGGTTAGTGGGAGTGGTCTTGCTTCTTGATTTTCATTCTGCAGGGACGGCAAGGTAGCAAGTTTTACCAATAAGACATCCGTTACCACCTTCGTCATCTGGTGTTTGGTGACGTCGTCTAAACCTTTCAGCAGAGTTAAAAACAGAAAATCCAAATCCAGCGACGGCCTGATTCCGTAAAGTGAAGCCAGATCCTGAAGTTCTGAATCGGCAACTTCAAGAAATGACGTAGGCTCTTGGCCCCTTTCCTTAAGCGATTGGTAAAGAAAAAGATTACGCAAACTTTCCGTCAAACTTTGTAGAAACTCTCGTAGATCAAGCCCTCGTTGGTAAAGCCCATGGCCGCTAGCGAGCGCCGTTTGCGGTTGATGCGTTAAGATCGCACGCAAACACGCGAGCACCACAGACTTATCGATGGTGCCCAAAACATCTTGGACATACGCAAACGAAACTTTGCCTTCAGGGGCTGAGGTAATAACCTGGTCAAGCAAGCTCATGGCGTCCCGTAAAGACCCGTCCGCCTCCCTCACGATAACCGTCAAGGCTGTGGGCTCGATCTGGATGTTTTCCTTTTCACAGATGAAAGAAAGCCTTTGAGTTAAGTCCTTGACGGACACCCGCCTGAAATCAAAACGCTGACAGCGGGAAAGAATAGTAGCCGGGATTTTTTGCGGATCCGTGGTGGCAAAAATAAAAATCAAGTGCGGAGGTGGTTCTTCGAGGGTTTTAAGCAAGGCATTGAAGGCTGCCGTGCTGAGCATATGCACTTCATCTATGATGTAGATGCGGTATTTTCCGGTGGAAGGAAGGTATTGCGCGCCATCGCGCAACCCACGGATGGAATCCACCCCATTATGGGACGCGCCATCGATTTCCAAAACATCCATGGAACGGCCTTGCGAAATTTCAATGCAATCCACACATTCATTGCATGGGGTGCCAACCGGGAGGCCTAATTCTTTGCCCTTCTGACAGCGAATCGCCTTGGCTAATATACGTGCTGTGGAGGTTTTTCCAACACCCCGGGTGCCGGTGAAAAGATAACCGTGGGCCAATCGTTCGAGTTCAATTGCCTTCGTCAATATCGTGACGATATGGGCCTGGCCGATAAGGTCGGCGAAGGTTTGGGGGCGCCATCTCCTCGCGAGATTCATGGTTTTTTGATTCAGGAGAGTGGATGCCATAAAAGAGTTATCAATTGATTGAGTTTAAGTGCTAGCCCCTCGGCAAATCCGCATCACAGCCCTGACATGGTACCGTTGCTTCCTTCCGGACCTGGCGGGGTTCCCAAGCGGTACTTGCACGGGACCGAAGAGCTAGCCCCTCTTTCATAGCCCGCCTGGGCGCTGAAGACAAACACTTAGACAGGTGTCAGGTTTTTAAGGTTTTTGGGTGTTATTTCCCCTCTGTGTACCAACGGACACAGGGCGAAATTCCTGAGTTTTTTGGGATGGATGGGACTTAGCATTTGGCCCCGAACTTGAACTTCATTACCTCAAGGGAGATCGTTTTATGGGAAGAGAAAAAAGGCTGAAGCGCATTACGAGGACACCCGTTCTTGTCGTGTTTTCAACATTGTCTTTGAACTTATTACTGAGCTCTCTGAGTTACGCTCAATCCGTACCGGTGGTGAGTGCCGAACCTTCCGCCGCAAGGAATACGGCTCCAGCTCCAAACTGCCGAGGCCAAGCCCCTAATACAACTTCCGGTGGCAGAAGTTACTGCGGAAGGGATTTAAACAACCTTGCCGAGTTGTTATCCGGCGCCGATGCTAATTTTAGGGCGCAAAGTGCCGATGATGATGGGCACGCCAAATTTTTTAATCCTTATTTCGGGCTTTCCGAAGAAGCTTCTTCGGCGCCCCGCAGTTTTGCGGCAAGGCCCATTCATACCTTTTGGGAAACCCCTTCTTCACAAATTACTTACCGAACTTTGAATTCCGCGAATCCTCGTGATGCCGAACTTAAGCGTAACAACTGCACGGAAGTCGCCGCTTCGATTCCACTGTTTCTCATGACCCACCGAGTGACGGCAGTGAACACCACTTCATGCCCCGCCGGAAGCACTTGTCCTTCCACCTTTAGATTGACCTTTAAACCTCGCACAGACATGAGCCAATTATCGACTCCGCTAGGCGCAACCGATGCGCAGCGTGCATCACGTCAAAGACTTTTGGCTGGCCAAACGGAAGCCCTGGGTGGCAGTGACGTTATTCGTAACCGAGACGATTTAAGGATGTTCTGGAGTACCATCGAACAATCCCTCAGTTCAGTTTCCGCTTGGGTCTACCATCCGGAATCCGCCCGCGAGCGCACCCATCCTACGCGCCTTGGTGGAGCAAGTCTTATGGCGCAAGCAAAGGATGACTCAGAACAACCTGAAGATCCACATTTTGCTTCAGCTAACGATGAAAATAAAGTTCATCGCCAATTCGGTAACATTCATTTCTCCATTCCCGCCGTCGCGCCCGCCCATGCCGACCACCCCGAGCCTTTAGATTTTGACATCGCTCAGTGTGAACGCAATGGAACGCCTAACCGCCGCACTTGCGAGTTTGATTTTAAAGTCAGAAGTTGTGGCTTGATGGGCGATGCATTAAGACTTGCCCGAAGTTTTGAAGACTTCTATTTATTTAGACGAGCTTACTTGCCAGCAGTTTGGGACAGGTCTTCCGTGCCCGCTCCCGAACAAGCGTCAGGCCCTTCTGGTCCTGCGAGCGCACGTTTGCCTGAAACATCTGCCGAAGTTCCGGTAACGCCAGTAGATGCATTCGGTGCCCAAGCGACTTGATCTAGATTGAGTTCAGATTTAGCGCAGAAATCGTTTCAAAACGGGTACGATGATATT
>CAYYYP010000101.1:0-2849 GCA_964475985.1 uncultured Oligoflexia bacterium
TGTTGTTAAATTATAAATGAAATTAGTTTATTTAACTTGCGAAGCATTGTATTGTGCGATCTTTTGTAAGAATTTGCACTGGAACTAGTTTAAAACAATGAATTCAAGACTGCTTTATCTGTTAAGAAATTTACATATGCCCAAATTTTTAAGAGATGCGCTATGAAAGACTTCTACTTGGGAAGGCTGTCACTGCCCCTATTCCTGATCTGCTTTTTTCTTGGTGGTCCAAAGGCCGATGCCAGCAACGCATCTGATATGGATGCCGCGGATTGCGTAAACCAGTTGATAAACGACGAGGCCGGCGCGGAAACAGCGGAATCACAGTATTGGCTTGAACAAGTTTTCCCCAATATACAAACAGTGAGCCCGAGGCTCGCGGAATTCTTGAAATCCCAGATGAGGCGCGCTAACCGCAGGGGGACGGATCGAGAGATGTCAATGCAGCAAGTGGCAGACAGCATCAAACTAGCGCATCAAACGCCGGCCGTTCATACCCATGAATACGACAATGTCGCAGTCCACTGGGTGACCCAGCTTAAGCAAGACAGCCTTTGTGTCGACATCAAAAGCATCAAACTGAAAAACCTCCGTTACGGCCGCAGGCCACGTGTCATCCATCAAGTACTTTCTCATTTAATCGAAGCGATCTTTTCCGGAGCCATTTCTGTCATTTCTTCAACCCCAGAAATCAGGCACTTAAAAATCGGCGGGGTCACTGTGGTCAACAGGCCGCTGCGCAAGCTTTTATCCAACTTAGGATTTAAAGGATCTCTTCAAAAGCAAACAGTTCTTTTTGCACTGTTTTATTCGGCCATATCAGCCTTCACCTTGTCTTCGCCCATCCACACCTATTTGAGCCACAATGATTTTGGTTTTTTGGATGCCTTCAACATCACGATCGGCATTGTCAATACCGCCATTTCCGTTAAGTTCCTGCTCAACCGCAACTTCACCTTGGATCTAGAGGTTGATCCCGCGAAGGTACCAAGCCAACTTCAGTGAGGAGGACCGCTACTCCATGTACTTGATGCGCAAATTAATGATATTTATAATTCGGGCACAAAACCCATCGCCGCGGTCTTCAGGGCGAACCTTGATAGGCAATGGCAGGTTTCGACTTCACCCCGCCCCAAGGGACACAGAAAAGACGTAAGATCTCAGAGTCAGGGGCATCCAGGAACCATTAGCTTAGTTTGGGCTGCGGCATTATTTGGAAAAACAAAGTGCTCACAGACGCGCCTAAAGCGTTAATTATTGGGAAAATAAGCATTTGTTAGGATCAATCATAGTTCTTCTTTGAGTTAATCATTTCTACAAGTTATGGATTTGAACCATGATTAAGAATTGGATAATTCGTTTTATTTGCTGCCTTTTTATCAGTGTGGGCCCGTGGCTTTCTTACGCCATTGACCAACCCAAATGGATTGCCTGCGAAGCTGAGCTGAGGCGACCAAACTCTCAATACGATAATCCTGTAAAAGATGCTTTAGCCGCGGATAAAATTGTTTACGGTGGCTTTCTGATGGAACCAAATGTCACAAATGCTGTGAGATTAGCCTCTAGAACGCACTTTATATGGTTAGATGCCGAGCACGGACCTTTTACTCCTGAATCTGCCCTTCGAACCATTCAGGGATTTCACCTTTCTGCCCCTGCGATCCCGATTCTGCGTGTGCCTTCGTGGGATTTTACTGGCCTGAAACCATATCTTGAGACCGGCATCCTTGGGATCGTGGTTCCAGAAATTAAAACCGCCGATGAAGTCCGAAAATTTATAAGTCGAGTTAAGTATCCTCCTTTAGGTCAGAGAGGATTCGGGCCGGGCCGTTCTACTGCATGGCTATCAACAGAGGGCAGCAAAGAGGCTATTGATAGGGCCAATGATCAAGTTCTTGTCATTGTGATGATTGAAACTCCCGAAGCAATTGCAAATATTGATGAGATTGCGGCTGTGCCAGGCATCGATGTGTTGCACATTGGTCCATATGATCTTTCCCTTAAGTTAGGCAGATTAACTATGAACGATCCTAAAGTTCAAGAGGCCATCGCAAAAGTAGAGCGAGCGGCAGCTCATCATCATATCCCATTAGGCGCACCAACATCATCACGTGAAGCTGCTATTGCTAGATTCGATAAAGGTTATAGATTTTTTACGATTCCTTCAGATCAAGAGATGCTAGGTACTGGCTTGGACCGATTCATGAACCCCGCTACCAATTCCTCATCCGCTTTTGGAACGGCACACAAAAAAGGCACTCCTTTCACAATGAATGAGCTAAAAAGTTTCGTTTATTGTTGGTTTTCCCTCTTTGATCGTAATGCACCTATAGCGGAATTCTTAGCGGTACTTAGGGATCGAGATCTCGACGTGAGTCTGCCTGGAGCTCACTTGAAATCACATACCGAGTTTACAGACTGGTACGCCGGGATTTTACAAACATTTAAATCAGCATCCCATGACATTCGTTCCTTAGAAATCACTAACAAGGAAGATGGTTCCTTTCAGGTGGATCTCTCAGTTCAATGGACGGCTGAAGGATATGATGGTGCCCACCCGAACATCCTTGTTCACCAGGTGTGGAAACAAGTCGACCAGGGCGGGCAGACCCCTATCATCAATAGTATTGCTGGAACTGTTGTCAATCCTATCTAAAGCACTACTCATCGGGGCGGTTGCCGGTTTTAAACCTAAAGAGTTTATGGCCGCTACAATGGAAGACGTGCTTTTCGGGGCGCCGCCTTTTATGTCCTCGTTTTCGTGGATAGAACCCACTCCGATGAGTAGTGCTCTAAAGGTATCAGAGTTTGAGTATCTTCCTTTGCACTATTGGTTGGAAGATTTCCAG
>CAYYYP010000102.1:0-2838 GCA_964475985.1 uncultured Oligoflexia bacterium
TCACCATCTTTAGGTTCTCTTCAAGCTTTTGCAGCCTCTCTTTTTGAGAAATGCTTACTGCCTTCGCAGGAAGGCGCGCAATCTTGGATACGATCATTTCAATCGTGCTCTCTTTTACCAGAGACGGTTTAAACGCTTTCTCCGTTCCTGGCTTATCGGAAACACTCTCTAAAGTCGGCCTGCCTTCAGTTTTATTTTTTTCACGGGCTAAACGTAAAAACGCACCTGCTTCATCGATGATATCGATGGCTTTGTCCGGAAGAAACCGGTCATGAATATGTTTCATGCTGAGTTCGACTGCGGCCTTAAGCGCTTCGTCGGTGTATTTCACACCGTGATGTTCTTCAAACTTATCTTGAAGGCCTTTTAGAATTTGCACGGACTCATCGCGGGATGGTTCAGTGATATCTATTTTCTGGAACCTGCGCACAAGCGCGTGATCCTTCTCAAAGATATTCCGGAACTCTTTATAGGTCGTTGAACCCATGACCCGCACTTCGCCCTGGGTGAGTAACGGCTTAAGGAGGTTTGCTCCATCGACGGAACCACCCGATACCGTACCCGCACCCACGATGGCGTGAATTTCATCGATAAAAAGGATTGAATTAGGTTTTTTCTGAAGCACCTGAATCAAGGCTCTGACTCTGCCTTCAAAATCACCACGAAACTTTGTACCCGCTAGCAATCCACCGATATCCAGCGACCACACGACGCAATCTTTCAGGATCGATGGCACTTCACCCTTCACAATGCGTAGCGCCAAACCTTCCGCGAGTGCCGTTTTACCGACGCCAGCTTCGCCCACAAGAAGTGGATTATTTTTTCGTCTGCGGCAGAGCACTTGAACCATCCGGTCCATTTCCTGGGTACGACCAATCAGTGCGTCAACTTTTCCCTGGCGGGCTCTTTCATTCAAATTAATGATGAAATCAGAAACGGAATCCTTCGGTGCAGCACCCGGACCTGCGCCCATTTCTTTATTTTCCGACCCTTGAGCTTTTTCGCGGGCATCGCCCCTAGTTTCCGTAAGCCTGGTTTCACCCCTGCGCTCAGGTAATCCATCTGTGAGCTCGTGGCTCACCACATTCAACACGTCGAGACGGTTGATCCCGTACTTGTTTAAAAGTTGTAATGACTCAGATTCCTTGGCTTGAAAAAGCGCCACAAACAAATCGAGTGGTTGAATTTCTTCGTTGCCGGCCGACTGCACTTGAAACAGTGCCCTTTGGATCAAACGTTGAACGCCCAACGTGGCCACGGGAGGCTGGGTGGAAGAAGACCTGGCCTTAGGAACATTGTTCTCAAGGTGGGATTCCAAATCCATGCGCAACTCAGGAATGGAGGCCTGGCAGATTTCCAGCACGTCTTTGACGGCGCCGAAATCCAATAGGCTGAGAAATATATGCTCAACCGTAAAGTATTCATGTTGGGCTTTCGCAGCGAATCCCATGGCACGACTTAGAATCTCTTCCGTTGATTTTCCGATCATTGACTGCCTCCTTTACCGTTAAGTTCAACTGGCTCCATTATGCAACGCAGGGGGTAACCCCGCTCCTTGGCCGCATCGTGGACCTGCACCAACTTTGTCTCTGCTATCTCGTAGGTGTAGATCCCACAGAGGGCTCTGTTCTCATTATGAACCTTCAGCATGATCTGCACAGCCTCTGCCTCAGATTTTCCGAAAAAGACTAGAAGGACCTCCACCACGAAGTCCATGGGCGAATAATCGTCATTGAGCATTATTACTGCGAATTTCCGGGAAAATTCGGGTGTTTGACCGGTTTTTTGATCGAGTTCCGCCTCTTCAACGCCAGTGGGCAAACTTTGACCGGGAGGTGCGAGCAGTGGGTGCGGAGGATGTGTTCCCATTCAAAGTCATACTGTGGTAGTTGTTTTGCCCATGTCTAGTCCCCAAGAAATTAATGACACGGCGCACGGTACTGTTTCTGATGAACAATCTCCGCGAGTACTTCTCTATTATAAATTCGTGCATATAGAATATCCCCTATCCTTCCAAAGGGAACATTTGCGATTTTGTAAGAGCTTAAACTTGAAGGGTCGCGTTTACGTGGCTCACGAAGGTTTAAATGGCACGGTGGCAGGTTCCCGCGATGCCATTGAAGCTTACAAAGCTAAGCTTGCGGCGTTTGAGATTCACTGGAAAGAAGACATCGTTGATGTCGTTCCTTTTGCGAAACTCAAAGTAAAAGTACGGCCCTATATTTTAAATTTTGGTTCTGCGAATAGCTTAGATGTAGCGAAGGCTGAAAAAGGTCGGCATCTGGAACCTAAGGAGTGGAGAGAACTTCTTGATTTAAAGGCCCAGGGTAAAGAAAACTTTGTGCTGCTTGATGTGCGTAACAAATATGAATCGGACGTGGGCCATTTTGAAGGGGCCCTTAAGCCTGAACTTGAAAGTTTTTCTGATTTTCCAAAATGGGCGCAGGATCTAAAGCCCTACAAAGATCAAAAAGTTTTAATGTACTGCACGGGCGGTATTCGCTGTGAAAAGTTTTCGGCGTTTTTAAAGGCTGAAGGATTTCAGGATGTGAACCAGCTTTTTGGCGGAATTATCAATTACGTGCAAAGCGAAGGCAGTGATCACTGGAAGGGGCGTTGTTTTGTTTTTGACGATAGGCTGTCCGTTAAAATGGATGACCCTAACGCTACACCGCTTACGAACTGTCAGTTCTGCGAAACGCCGGAGGACCGTCACATCAATTGCAGTAATATGGAGTGCAACAAGCTTTTCATAATTTGTGACGCTTGCGCGGCAAAGCATGAGGGGGCGTGTTCACAGGAGTGTCAACAACACCCAAAAAAGCGACCATTTGATGC
>CAYYYP010000103.1:0-2790 GCA_964475985.1 uncultured Oligoflexia bacterium
GGGGGCTTTCCGAAACCCAAGCATCTAAACTCGTGCCAGAGTTTGCCCGCAAGCCTGGACCTCTTCATGATTCAGCGCTTAAAACACATTTTGAAAACCATGTGTGGCCAAACCTTCAAAAGAGCCCTTTTGAGGGGGAAGCCCCGCTTGAGAATACCAATCAGCCATTTAACGAGCCTCACAGCCCCGTGGTTTGATTTTATGGGCCTAGCTAAGGGCATCGTATAGATCACTTACTTTAACGCGGCGCTCGTTTGATCCTGGGGCCAAATTTGGTCATTTCTAAAGCAGGTGATTACCACTTTTTAGAGAATAGAGTCAAAAAGGATCTGGAAGTAATTCTAAATTGATGTTATTTAATGCGCCGCATCAATAACCTCCTCAAAAGACCCCTGTAAGTCGTTGAGGAGAAGGAGATTTTACGATGACTCAACTACTTGTATTTACATGAGTTAAATTTCCAAAACCGAGATTCCGACTCCTGACATGAAAGATAGATCTACGGAGTAGATCTATAGGTTGAAATCTTATGACTGCACCCATGCAAGCGTATTTATATCACGATCTCCTCCTAAAAAACGATCAATGCAAAGACATAAAATATTAATAAAGAAAGCAAGAGAGAGAGTCAGAAGTTATGGCTCAAGAAGAAGTAAAACCAGATCCTAGTAGCGAAGCTAAAGAGGCCCCAAAACCCAAGGCCAAGAGATCCACGACTGTGAAAGTGAAAGATGAGCGGCATAGACTGCGTCTCACGGCCAGGGATTATGAACTCCTTCGGTTCATTTATGAGCAGAAGTTTGCGACGCTTGAGGCTCTGTATCTGCGCTATTTTGATAGTCGGCCAAATCCATCTGATCCATTACCAGCGGGCTTTTTTGTCGCAAGGCAAAGGCTAGCAAGGCTTAGGCGTGCGGGGCTTCTTATTACGGAGCGCGTGTATACGGATCCCAAGGCAGTTTATCTGATTTCACAGGCGGGGCTGCGTACTCTTGCGGCCAAGATGCCCGAGGCCGTTTATGCAAAAGCACTTACAGGTGTAGATTTTAGGATCTTTGAGCATGACATGAAAGTGACCATTGTGCGTGTAGCTATTGCCCGTTCTGGCAAAGGGGTTAAGTGGTATCCGGAGCGGCGAATAAGATCGGAGGGCTTTGCCGTTGAGGCCCAGGGGTATACCCATGCGTTGCCAGAAACACTGATTCCAGATGGCATCATGGTGAGTTCAAAGGGGGAACGTGTCGCTATTGAGTTAGAGGCTTCGATACGCAGGAGATCGCGCTTTCAGTTTAAGATTTCAGAGTACGAGCGTGTGATGGCAGGGGATGTGGCAGTGGTTGAAAAGGTGCTTTTTATTGCCACGAATAAGACCCTTTTTAATGAGCTCAAAAGACTTACGGATAAAAAGCCAGGGTTTTTGGTTGATTACTACCAGAACTATTTAGAGAGCCTTGTGACACCAAAAGCGAGGCAGGCTCTAGCGCCCAAAACCGTGGTCCAAGAGGTCACGGAAGCCGTGCCACCAGGGGATTCCAAAAATTCAGAGGTGAGCCATGTCTAAAACTTCGAACACAGATTTTGCAGATGGGGTTGGAGGCATCCTGCTTTTTATAGCAGCCATTATAGCGATAGTGGTTGTTGGATTTATTGCCCTGTGGGTTTTAGGGATCGTTTTATTTTTGATTGTTCTTTATCTTTTGCCGCTCACGCTCCCAGGACTTTTGCTTGGGTATTTAATGGCAGGGTTTGCCAAGGCGTCTGCTTTGAACGCCGGCAACGAGTATGCCCCGCGGGTGAATACTGTGGCTCCGATAATCACGTTTTCGGTGATTGTTGGTCTTTTTATTTTGGTAGTGGGACTGCCTGAAAGTCACACTGTGCGATTTGATGAAAAGACAAACGGCAAGTGGGCAGAGATTCAGTGGCCTTCTCTCGTAGATACGATTGGTTCTGCTAAAACCACGCTCAAACTTGATGGGGATGAGAAGCGGAAGTTTCGGGTTTCAGACTTAAACGAGAATGGTGATTATTTTACCCCGAAACCTAAAGCCAAAAAGGGCAAAGATAAACCAAAAGCAAGAAGTCAAAAATTAGCGGACTATTACGGGCCGCAGCCACCGCTTGGCTTTGTTTTGACTGAGGACCAAGCAATTGAGGCCGCTCGTCAAATACATGAAATTAAGCTTACGGGCCTCAATGGTGAAGATGGTGTCCCCTACGATGCACAGCTTTTGAAATTGCTCTTGTGCCTTAGTCTTTTTATTGGGGCGCCCGGCGTGTTTTTGTTTTTTATGAGGGACTATCTCGAAGAAGAGAATAAGCTTGCGCTTAATCGAGTGGAGGCGTTTTTAGAGACAGAAAAAACAAAGAGAGATGATCTTTTAAGTGATCTTAAAAATGAAAAATTAGCTTCAAAAGAGGCACTTGCGAAAAAAGATAAAGAAATTAAGATTCTCGAATCCAGGATCACTGACATGGCAAAACTGAATTTAGAGCTGACGCAAACTCTGATCCCTGGTGCCGCCGCCGCCGTGGGGCAACGTCCGCCTGGCTACGATAGTACCCAGAAAAAAGAAGACTCAGCACTCGTTAAGCCCAAGGGGGCGCTGGGGAGTGATTTTCTGTAATGAAACCCAGCCTGGAAAAGCTGGCAAAAAGTGAGGCGTTGCACGGAATGGCGCGTTCATCCGAGTGGCGCTCATGATCTGCCCGTCTTTCTGAACGCGCGTCGGACGGATGACTAGAGTCAGCGGAGGGCAAAATGACTCCACGAAACTCAGGGGTTACGGA
>CAYYYP010000104.1:0-2519 GCA_964475985.1 uncultured Oligoflexia bacterium
AGGGGGCGTGTTCACAGGAGTGTCAACAACACCCAAAAAAGCGACCATTTGATGCCCAAACTTTCCGTGTACCCTTTCGAAAGAAAGGAGTTGTTTTTCCGGAGCTGGGTTCGGCAAAAAATGTTCGGGAAGACCGCGCCAAGGAATAAATTCCTGCACGTGTAAACGTTCGTTTTGAGCTAGCGTTTCAAACGATGTTACTTTTTAAGAAACTTCGTTTGAGTTTGGTTTCGTTTCAAGCCGCGGCACTTCTCGTTTGTGCGTTAAGCTTGAGTGCTTGCACCCATGTTTTTTTCCAGCCTACCCGAGAGCTTTATTTCCCTCCGGAAAAGTTCCGCATCCCCTACCGCGAGCATTTTTTTAATAGCCTCGATGGCAAAAACCTTCACGGTTGGTATTTTTATCATCGCTCAAAAAGGCCCTCTAAGGGTTTGGTGGTGCAGTTCCACGGCAATGGCGAAAATATTTCTTCCTTCTACACAACGCTAGTTTGGCTTACCCAGCACGACTATGACTTATTCAGTTTTGACTATCGTGGTTATGGACGAAGCCAGGGGGAGCCCGACCAAAAAGGCGTGAACGGCGATTGCATAGCCGCCATGACTTTTGCCCAGAAACTTTGGCAGGAAAATGCGGCTGCGCACCACACGCTTTCTGTTTCTGAGGGTGGTGGGCTTATACTTTATGGTCAAAGTTTAGGCGGAGCACTTTTGTTAAGGGCCTTTCATGAGGCGAAAGTGGATTTGCGCAAAGATGTACGGGCCATGGTCATCGACAGTTCCTTTGTAAATTACAAAAATTTAGCCGCGGAAAAACTCTCTGACTTTTGGCTCACGTGGCCGTTTCAATGGCTAGCTTATTTGCTGGTGAGCAATGGTTATAGCCCTAAAGAATATGTACCGGAAATTTCTCCCATTCCCCTACTCGTCATACATGGCGCAAAAGATCCGGTGGTGCCGTTTCACCACGGGCGTGAGATTTTTGACCTCGCCAAGGAACCAAAAACTTTTTGGGAGATTCCTGATGGAGAGCATATTGATTCCATGACGGCGCATGGGGGCATTTATCAGAAGAAGCTTCTAAAATTCTTCGATGAAGTGCAAGCAAAGCGATGAAGTTCAAAAAAAGTTTACGGACCTGAGCACGCAGGAATCCAACCGAATCGATCGAGTGATCGCGTGAGATTTCCGAAAGTACTCCTTGCCGTTGATTCGGGTGGCATGCAGTGTTCGTAGGCGTACTGCAGCCAAGAATCTGCGGTATTCAAGTCCCGAAGTCGCCAAGCCTCAAAAGCCCGGCGTACCGCTTCGAATGCAAAGTGCATCGTTCTTTGTCGGCTGGGCGGAAAATATGCGGGATCGAAACCTCCACTTTCTTGAAGCGGCGCCGCGGCCAGACTCACAGTTGTCAGGCTCCGATTGTCAGGCGTTTGCTCAAAACGGATTGCGCTACTGAACCCATCCAATGATGAGCAAGGGCCACGCGCCGAAAATAGAATTTGGATGAACGGTGAGATCTGGTAGGCCCCTCCTTGCCCCGGAAAAAAAACTGCGATGGTACGATCAGAGCTTCGGGCCCGCAAAACCCCTGAAGAGGTTCCCGGCGGCGGGCCTAAACTTTCACCATGCGCTCCTCGCCAATGACTGAGGTAGCGGTAAAAATCCTCGATCACTCCACCGATAATCTCCGGCTCTACTTCTGAACTGGGTTCGGATAAGGATTGTCCGAAGGCCATCTGAAAACCTGGCAGCATGGCCATAATGAACAGAAGACTAAAGTATCTTTTCATACTCAACATAGTTTAAGCCGAGAATTGGGCACCTCAAAACAAAAGGAGCTTGTCGGCAAAGGCTCGGCAAATTTCTCCGCCTACTGAATAGTCTACACGATCCTGCTCACCGCTCAATTTGAGCTATACATACCTGTATGGTTGGGTGAAATCGCCGCTGGCAGTCTTAAAAATCGCACGAAGATTTTAGGGGATCTAAAGCTGATACCGCTCATCCCGGAAGTGGCGCCCCAGGAACTTTTCGATTTTATTGAAAATCACAGGCTTTTTGGAAAAGGGTTGAGATGGGTGGACATTCAAATTCTTGCGGGCGCCCTCGCATCAAAGGTGCAACTCATAACCAGGAACACGCAGCTCAGCCAAACTTTCAAATCTTTACAGAACCGCATTCCTTGAAAAGCTACCGCCTCAGGCTTACAAAGAGAATTGCACCCGCCATCATCAAAACCGCCAAGAAAAAACCTTTTATCCATGCTCTTCTTTTACGGATGTCTTCATTCATGAGGTCTTGGTTTTCTGCGAGTTTTTTGCCGTAATCTGCATTTTTGTTTGCACGTATCGCTTGCCCAGCAAACAGAGCGGCAATAAGAAAAAGAAAATAACCCAGTATTTTAAAGTTGGGAGTATTCAAAAAAGCAAACCCTATACCTATGGTCACCAAAGCAGCCACACCTTTGTCTTTCGCTATTTTATTTGAATCCGAAGGCATTTCGTCCTCGTTCTATCTCAT
>CAYYYP010000105.1:0-1226 GCA_964475985.1 uncultured Oligoflexia bacterium
CCCTTCTTCACCTCTCTATAATTAGATTTAGTCGATTCGATGAATGACTGTATGGGTTGTATATAATTATATGCATGAGACACATTCCACCACGGCTTAAGAAAGATACTACTTAGGTTTGAGGAATGTTTTCAAACGGTTATACTATTTAAATGATGCGAGAGGGCTATAATAATAAATTTGAAAATAATGAGGGGATACATTTTTCTAAATTAATTGTATATACTGCAACTTTATATAAAGAGGATGACGTTTCAAAGGTCCGACAACAACTTGCAGAAAGGTTTATAGAGAACACGGCAAAGCTCGGAATCAAATGCGTTTTAATTGATGGTGGATCGAACGAAAGATTCACTGATTTTGCCAAATCATTTCCTAACGTTGAAATGCACATAGAACCACTTCTTGGTATGGGCGAAAGTCGCCGATTTGGCCTCAATAAGGCAATGGAGAATGTGGAAGCACAATATTTTTTATGGGTGGAACCTGAAAAATATGATCTAATAAATTCAGATGATTTAGAGCGCTTGTTAACTGATTTAGAGGAGGATCAGACTGACATTGTGGTTCCAAAGCGTGCAAGTATGGAAACGCTTCCCAAGTTTCAATCCTGGATAGAGTCAAGAGCAAATAAGAGAGCCATGGAGATTGCAGGAATAAACGAATCGGAAGTTAAAGAAGTCTGGGATTTATGGTTTGGTCCAAAAATGTTTAATCGAGAGGGCGCTAAATTTTTCCAGGAATATAATGGAAAACTTGATAAGTGGGACTCTATAATTAAACCTGTAGTAAACGCTTACTTGGCTGGAAAAAGAGTTACATCGGTTAGTGTTGATTATAATTATGACCAGAAACAGACAGCATCAGAGGAGCACGATCGTGAAATGAAGAAAAAAAGAATCACTCAATATATTAGCATTCTTGCAGAAATGGGAGACGAACTTTGGCAAGATAAAACCGCGAAATAATTTTCACGCTCTCTCCTCCCTGCGGAGTCGCCACAGGATTATGAAACATCATGGTGCGAGTCACCCAATGTGAAATATGTACTGTTGTAGGGCGCTTTGTTTTAAAATATTGCCCTACAGAGACATATATCGTATTTATTGCTTCTGAGACCAGTTTGATATAGTCTTGCACCAGAGTCAGTTTCTGACAGGCCAATACGCTGCCTCAAAGCGTAACCTGAACCTTGAAAGGTCCCTCATTATGGAACGAGATCAAAG
>CAYYYP010000105.1:1236-2268 GCA_964475985.1 uncultured Oligoflexia bacterium
TGCACTCTGGATTCATGACGGAAACCCGGCCAGGCCACACGCTGAACTCACTTCTGGCAAGCACTCGGACGGTTTCTTTAATAGCCGCCTAGTCATCCCCGATGACCTGTTGATGCGTTTCGCCGCAACAGATTTGGTGAACCGATACATCGCTCACGGCGGCTCAATCGAACTCGTTCATCGGGTGGTCGGACCGCAAACCGGCGCAACCAAACTAGCGGAGTTCATCGCCGCTGAAATCTCTGGTCGTCGCCAGAGCCCTTGTTACTTTGCCTCGCCAGAAAAACAAGGAGACGGCAATAATCGGCGAATGGTCTTCTCTGATCCATTCAAGCGGGTATCTGCCGGCGAAATCGTTCTGCTCTGCGAAGACGTCATCACAACAGGTGGCAGTGTCGAGCGGACAATTGATGCATGCCTCGAAGTGAACGCAGCAGTTCTTCCGGTTGTGCTCGTCCTTGTCAATCGTTCCGGCCTCACACAAGAAAGTGGAAAGTACATTTTGGCATTGATCGATCGACCGATGCCCATGTGGCCGCCGGATGACTGTCCGCTCTGTTTGCACGGATCCCTCGCCCTGCGTCCAAAGGACAACTGGTCTACACTCAACGCCGATTATTAATCGGCACCAACTGGAGATATTCCATGAATGACGAAAAGAAATTGTGCTTGGCACTCGATGGCCTCAGTCTGGATCAGTCGCTAAACGTCCTTCAGCAATTAGGTGGGCGCAGTTACGCAGTGAAGATTCACGCCCTGCTGGACCAAGAAGGACCTTCTGTCATCAATCACCTGCGCGAGTACGACGCAGGCAGGATCTGGGTTGATTACAAGGTCCATGACACCAAGGACACGGTGGGTTACCGCGTGGCCGCCTTGTGCAGTCACCGTGTCGACATCATCACGGTCCATGCCTCAGGCGGTGCCTCAATGATGAGGGAGGCTGTCAAAGCTGCTGGTAGTCAGGCAGAAATCTGGGCCATTACGGCCCTGACTTCGCTCGATGACGAGGAGATCGGTGTCGTTTATGGT
>CAYYYP010000106.1:0-2232 GCA_964475985.1 uncultured Oligoflexia bacterium
ATGCATGGGTGAAGCCCATTTTACAAGTGGACCATGAATACAATTGGTATGCCGCAACTACGGGTAGGTTTCATCGCTCGGTGTTTGGCGTAAACGGGATTTTTCAGATGAAGCCTTCCGCAAAAATCTACGAAAAATGGCCTATTTCTGGCTCTTTTTTAATGCGCCAAGATGTGGCTTCAGAGTTTTCGGGCGCTAGGGATTATCGTTTGGCCCTTGAGGCAGAACTCTCTCCACGATCAAGAATTATGGCGGGATTTTCCTACGATCACCTTTATCCATCCCTTACGGCGGCCCACGGTTACGTTGCGAGTTGGGGCAGAGTCTTAGGCAATGAAACTTTAGGGGTTGAGCGGCACCGAATGTGGAACGCAGGTTTTCTCTTTGAGCGTCAAGTTTGGAAAATCTATTTTAATACGTTTTTTGATACGGTGACCAATCGTTCGGCCCTTAGGTTTCTATCGCCTACGACGTCTCGATATGTTTCGCTGCCGAGCGTTTGGAATACGGGTGCCAGCGTAGATTTCACGTGGCTTCCAGTTTCCAATTTAAGTTTTAGGTTTTCGCCTACTTTAAATCGCGCCTATGACCGGGAGTTCAAACGGGATCTTGCCTACAAACCGCGCTGGCATGTTCTCTCAAGCCTAGGGTTTCGTTTTTTTAAACGAGCTAATATTTTTATAGAAGAAACGGCGTTGGCTAGGCGACGGTATTCATCCCCCGACAGCGTGGATGGCACGGGTGAGGATTATCTAAGGCCACTCTTTCTTACGGCCTTACGGCTAGAGTGGAATTTTGGGGAAGGCCTAAGCGGAAAGGGCAACGGTTCCAACTCTCATCAGCTTTTTCTGCGCATCAACAATCTTTTTGATCGTGCAGGCTGGGATTATCCGGGGTATCCCATGCCCGGTAGGACGTTTTGGGTGGGGTACGTTTTCGGAGGATAGGTTTTGCACGCGTCCCGGTTTCCAAAATTCTTAATTCTTTCGGGCACCGTTCACGGAATTGCGTTTTTATCGCTGTTTTTCTGCGTGAAGTCAGAACCGGGTAAGGTGCAAATGGATTTGGACGTAAAACATTCCATCCATGAATTTACGGCTAGTGACTTAAAGACGGGAGGGGCTAGGACGCCTCGTCTTACCGTGACACGTAAATTTTCCTCTAAAGCAAGTTTATTGAAATCAGGCATTGGCGCTGGGGTGGCATCATCGTTAAAGTCTACGGCACAAGCTAATCTTGGTGAGGTTCTCGGCACCTCTGCATTTCATCTTACCGGAGAGAGTTTAAACCAGTTGCAATCCGAAAACCCTAAGCCGTCATACCCTGACTCCGCTCGGGAACTGGGGCAGCAGGGAAGGGTTATTCTCAGGGTAACCTTGCGAATTCAGGGTGAGCGCCTCTTAGCGCGTGCAGGCCAGGTCGCCATTGAGAAAAGTAGTGGCGTCGATAGTTTAGATGAACAAGCAAAAACCACGGTTGCGTCGCAGTGGGATTTTTCTTCCTTGGAAGAGGACGCAAAATTCCAATCCTTCCTTAGCCAAAGACCAGGGCTTGCCGAAGTAAAACTTCGCTTGCCATTCCGCTTCCTTCTTAGCGATCTTTAAAGCACATGACGCTCACATCGCTCGAGACCCATAGCTTAGTCATTCCTATTTTCAATGAAGAGGCAACGCTGCCCCTATTGTTTGCCCGCCTTGAGCCGCTGGTTACAAAATTCAAAAACCAAAACATGGTGCTTGAAGTCGTTCTCGTGAACGATGGAAGTAAGGATAAATCGCGAGAAATTTTAAATCAGGGCGCTGTGACCTACCCTTGGATAAAAGTTCTGCATTTTTCTCGGAATTTTGGGCATCAAGTGGCCATCACCGCGGGGCTTGAATGGGCTACCGGTCAAACCGTAACCGTAATGGATGGAGATTTGCAGGACCCGCCAGAATTGATCGAAGACTTTTTAAGAAAGTGGCGTGAGGGATTTGAAGTCGTGTTTGCCGTTAGGGAAAAGCGCCAAGGTGAAACTTGGTTTAAACTCACGACCGCTAAAGTTTTTTACCGACTCATTCGTAAGCTCACCCATATTGAGATTCCCGTAGATACCGGGGATTTTCGGCTCATGGACCGACGCGCCGTGAAAGCTTTTTTAAGTTTAGGTGAGCGGCACCGGTTTGTGCGCGGTATGGTGAGCTGGGTTGGGTTTAAGCAGACCGGAGTTTTTTATAAACGGGATTCCAGGCG
>CAYYYP010000107.1:0-2193 GCA_964475985.1 uncultured Oligoflexia bacterium
CTGTAGACGCAATCAATCCGATGGGTGCGATCTACTTAACAGTTAAGGTCGATTATATAGGTAAAACCACTCCCGAAGGAAATGTTTTGAAGGATAGTGCCGAAGTTAATTTTTACCTGATCAAAGAAGCAAAAATGGGTATAGTACCATTTTCGGCATTTGGTACAGATGGTGGTGTAAACTGGTTCAGAGCTTCTGTTGGAGGATGCTCGCATGAAGATATAGAACAAATGATCCCAAGGATGCGGGCTGCACTCAGTAAATTGAAGTAAAATTCATAAAATAAAAGAAGCCGTCTCATAATTCATTTTATGGGACGGTTTTGTTTTATGGACAATTGGTAATTCTTCCAATTTGGGCTTTGGATTTTCCGTACATTTTGTAGCAGAATATCCTGTGCGATTGAAAAGTCTGCTATCTGAGGGCTAAAAGCGTGGAAAAGCTTACGCTTTCCATTTTCTGAGGTTGTGTGCGATGGATAATAATCCGATTTCAATTTCGACCTTGCTTAAACCTTTGAGCATAAACCTTCTGAAGCCATGATTGCTTTTGATCTGGGCGAATACAGGCTCCACATCAACTGGACGTTTTTTACGGTATTGAATGCCTTGCGGTGAGTTCAGTTTTTCCTTTGCCTGCTTTTTGTAGTTTCTTAAGGAATGATTGACTTCTACAAGCCGATTGCCTTTACCCGCATGGCATACGCCACGCATGGGACATCCTTGGCAGTTTTTGGCCTGGTACTGATGGATGCTTTGAGTATAACCTGAGGTGGTCTTTCTGAGCTTTTCACCGATCCGTTCCATCCGCTGACCCATCGGACAATACAAACAGTCCTGGGTTTCATTATAATGAAGACTGTCATTACTAAAAGCCTTCAGACCTTCTTTCTGTTCTTTATCAAAGGTGTTATACTTGATGTAAGCTTCAATATCCTTGCCTTGCAGAAACTGGTAGTTTTCATCTGAGCCATAGCCTGCATCGGCCACAACTGCTGAAGGTTTCATTCCATATAAAGATTCATATTGTTCCAGGTGGGCAGGCAAAGTTTGATAGTCAGTAGAGGTTTGATGAAGTGAATAGTTGAGAATGAACTGATCCTGTGAACTGATCTGCCAGTTATAAGCGGGCTTAAGTTGGCCGTTCAGCATATGGTCTTCCTTCATTCGCATAAAGGTGGCATCCGGGTCTGTTTTGGACATACTATTTCGGGAGCCAAGCTTTTTCTCCTGCTGCTCATAGCGCTCCAGGTTCTCCGGCCAGTTCTTACGGGCGTAATTCAACTTTTGCCTGACCTTCTTGTCGATAGGCTTTTCATCCAGCGCCTGATCGATCTTTGCAATGGTTTTACGCACCTGATCGGCATTGATTTGATCAAATTCAGAAGGCGAAGGGTCTTTTAATTCCTCTGCGGCAACCCCTTGGGCATATTTCCAAAGATCATCCAATTGGCTTTGGATCCGATCCTTGCTGGTCTTGATGGATTTGCCCCAGACAAAAGTATATCGGTTGGCTACTGATTCAATCTTAGTTCCATCGGTAAAAACAGCTTCCTTTAACGACACTATTCCCTCTTGGGCCAACAAAAGAACAATCTGGGAAAAAATCTGCTTGAGTATGCTGGAAAGCTTCTCACTGCGAAAACGGTTAATGGTATTATGATCCGGGGTTTTCATGCCCGTCAGCCACATAAAATGGATGTTCTGACGAACCTGTTCCTCCAGCTTACGGCTCGAATAGGTGTTGGTCAGATAACCATAAACCAATACCTTGAGCAACATCCGGGGATGGTAGCTTGATGCACCACCACCTTTATATCTGCGGTTGATCGGACGGATGTCTATTTCATCAATAACGTTCTTGACTATGCGTGCAGGATGGTTTTCAGCAATCAGCTCATCTAAGCTGGGTGGCAGCAACTGGAGTTGATCAGGATCATAAGGCTTGAAAACCGGTGCGCTCGATTTCTTTGTTCCCATGCATTTAATTTACGAAAATGCCCGGAAATAAAAAAGAGACTGCCTACTTTTGAGACAGCCTCTTTTTATTTAATAATACCGAAAGTGATTATTTGTATTTACACAAATAGGAGGTTTGAGCCAGAGTCCGGACTGTAAATGATTGGTTTGCATCAATTTCGAATGCGTCACCTTTTCGGAAAATTTTCCAGGTATTATTGCCGGGTAATTTAGC
>CAYYYP010000108.1:0-2134 GCA_964475985.1 uncultured Oligoflexia bacterium
AAATCGTGCCTGCGAGCTGGCCTTTTTACCGACCCTCACGGTTAGAATTTGAGGGCTAGGCAGAGAAAAAACATCTTCGTCCGTATCATCATCTCCAATGTAGAAAGCGGAATTTATTTTTAGGGTAAGCATAAGTTCCAGCAGCGCTACGCCTTTACTGGGAGCACGTTCAGGCAACACGTTCACCACGGATTTTCCCAAAACAATTTTTGGTATTGGGTTCAAAGTCCCCACTAGATTCAAGATCTCAAGCTTCGCTAATTTTTTGGAAATGCAATTACGATAATGAATGGCTAGGGAGTAGGTTTTATCTTCCACTTCAATTCCGCTTTGCAATGGGCAGTGGTGAAGGTTTGTTTGCAGTTTCGCTTTCCACCGAGCCGTTAGTTTCTTTGACTGGTGAAGCACCTTGGCATCGGTGTTAACGCATTCCAGGCCGTGATTGCCGATAAGATAAGGCGGAACAAACCTAAGGTGCCGCTTTAAATCGTTGATACTGCGTCCCGTAAGAATCGCTACTGGCGCGTACTGTGAGAGCTTTTGCAAACGCGCATTCGTGCGAAATTTAATGCCCGCGGCCCCGGGGTGACGAGCAATAGCTGACAGGGTGCCGTCGTAGTCAAACGCGTAAAGCGTTCGTCCATGACTAATTTGTTTTAGTGCTTCAAAACCAGTTTTGGCAAAAAGTTTCCTCATTTTTGTAGACCCAGCGACGTTGCTTTCCATTTAATTTTTCTTAAAAACCTCACGCGATCCCGGAGCCGGGCGGCGTCGATGAGCATTTTCCCTGCCCATCGGTAAATATTGAATTCTTGAATGAGCCCTCGCATATGCCGCATGCGATTACGTTGTTCAAGGACCGGCATTTCAAGCGCCATATGAAGGGCTGCCGCGCACTGATCACTATTGTAGGGGTTTACGATAAGCGCCTCGGGCAACTCCTTGGCGGCGCCGGCAAATTGGCTTAAAATAAGCACCCCTTGATCGTCATCGCGAGCGGCCGCAAACTCTTTGGCCACCAAATTCATGCCGTCGTGCAGACTGCTGACAAAACAAAGGTCGGCCGCGCGGAAATATTCAAAAACCTGGGCTGGGGTATGGTGTTCCACCTTTAAGAGAATGGGAACGTAATCCTTCGTGCCATACTTAGAATTGATCCTGGCCGTAAGTTCCCTGACTTGAGTTTCAAAATATTGGTACTGGTCAATTGAGCCCCGGGTGGGCGCCGCAATCTGTATGAAGGTGAACTTTCCGATCCACTTTGGTTCCAGTTCAAACAAACGTTCCACCGCCATGAACCGCTCCAAAATTCCCTTGGTGTAATCCAATCGATCGACTCCAATGCCGATACGAATGCCCTCTAGCAACTGATTTCGTTTGATCACATCGGTACGGCACTCTGACACGGGACGTTGGTCTTTCATCCACCGCGAAGGATATTCAATGGAGATAGGGTAGTTGTTCACCGCGGTAAGTCGGTCACCGTAGGTGATGGTCGAAGTTTCTCGCTCAATACGACTTTGCATAAACCGGTCAACGGAATCGAGGAAGTTGCTGCAATGAAACTTGGTGTGGAACCCAAGGATGTCACTGCCCAGCAATCCATCTAAAATTTCTTCGCGCCAAGGACAAATTCCAAACGACTCTGAATTAGGCCAAGGAATGTGCCAAAAAGTAAGGATGGTTGATTCCGGTAATTTTTCCTTAATCATCTTAGGGAGCAAGGCAAAATGGTAATCTTGAACCAGGATCACGGGATTTTTTGTCTTTGCTTCCTGAACTACTGCCTCCGCAAACTTTTGATTCACGCTGACGTATTGTTTCCAATCCGAGGATCGAAACGTGGGGCGAGTGTGAGCAATGTGGCAAAGTGGCCAGACCCCTTCGTTTGAAAAACCGAAATAGTAACCAGCCTCCTCTTCGGTTGTGAGCCAGACGCGCCTTAATTTATAGGATGGATTCTCCGGCGGAACTTCCACTTGATCATACTTATTTACAGTTTCACGATCTGCATTGCCGCCACCGTGGGCAACCCAAGTCCCGGAGCAAGCGCGCATGACGGGTTCTAGCGCCGTAACGAGACCACTGGCCGGAACCTGCACTTCAATTTTACCGTCTTTCTTCACATGAATGT
>CAYYYP010000109.1:0-992 GCA_964475985.1 uncultured Oligoflexia bacterium
TAATATCGGCAATTTTCTTTTTGTATTCTTCAACCCCAAACTGTTTCTCAATCTTGCGGTATTCGTTGTCAAGGCCCTGGATTTCCCGCTCAGCGTCGTCGTTCTCGATCTGCCGCTGCAAAGCCTGTTTACGCCGCTGCTCTTCCAAAAGCCTATTTTCAAGTTGGTGCGGCTGCAAAACGATGTCTGATTGGTGTTGTCGGTAGGTCTTGAGCCGCTGCAGCCGCTCTATCTCAATATCAAGAAACCGATTTCGAGCGATCGCTATCTTTTCTTTCTGGCCCCAGATAAATTGCTGCCGAAGTGAATCAATGTAACCTTTGACTTCGATCGGCTGATCTTGAAGGCGTGTTAATTCCTGAGAAATCGCCTGTTCGTTCCAAACTTGTAGCTGTGCATTACCCATCCCGTACGATCCTCCGTAATTTCGGTGCGGCTGGTCTGACAATTCATTGGCCGCCCAACCTATCATATGTTCACTTCCCTGCTTTGCTCCGTCAAAGGCGGCGGTGATAGCCTCGGCAATTTGGCGGTGGAAGATCATTACTATCATGGCCATAATTACCAGAAGGCCGAAAAGCAGTAGAAAAGGCCAATAATTGATAAGAATGAAGCCAACACAAACAACGATCGCGCCCACGATCAATAGAATTGCCAAACATCCGCCGAGAAAATCGTCCATTTATCCTTGAAAGCAAATGTTTTTCATCAGGATTACTGCGATTTGCCAAATTTTCGTTTCAGTTGCGACCAATCAAAGCTGATCATTCCCATAATAACCGCGCCAAGGCCGCATAGAGCTATTAACCACCCAACAAATATCAATTCCAGGACAAGGAAAAGGATTATTGCTGACGGTGCGATAGCAAAACCTTTAATTCGTCCCCAGGATAGCTGACCCATTGACTCCTGAATCTGTTGAGGAAGGTCTCCGATCGGCCGGTTATGAGTCGCGGCCGCGAACTCGTTCAGTGTGATGTGGCAGCCGATGC
>CAYYYP010000109.1:1002-2119 GCA_964475985.1 uncultured Oligoflexia bacterium
CGTCGGCAATCCAAAAGCCCATTTTTGAAAGCGGTTTCAAAAATATAAGGCATAGGACGAAAAAAATAGCCTTACTGATGCTCCAATTAGTGAGCCATTCAACCATAAAAGGACCCTCGCAAGTGGTTTGGTTTTTTGGGTTTTTCGGCGCAAGTTTACACGCTAAAGCGTGTGTAAGTAAAGCATTTAGGCAGCTAGTCCCCGCCCTTGCCTAAGCTAGTGGTTAACGCTAGCGCAGGCTACCCTCATCGAAGGTCGCCGGGAGTGTTCAACGACCAAGACCCGAAGCGTCCGGGAAAGCTCAGTTCGAGCGTTCCCGGTTTGTCCGATAGTTCATCGGACAAAAGCGAAGTCGCCTCGTCTCGCAGTGTCAAATTAGTTTGGCACGGTCTGCGAGCGGCGAGGCGATGAGGGTAGCCTGCGGTAAGCAGGCAAGGGCGGGGCTAGTAAATACGGGCGTTTAGACCGAGTTAGTTACACATACTATACGGTCATATCGTATGTGTAGGTTTCTTGTAATTCAGAGGCTTGGTCAAAGCAAAAAGAGCAGGACTTCCCTGCTCTTTTAAGTGCCATTATCGATCGAGTTTTGGCTCTTGCCAATCTTCAAACTTGGATTCTATGTCAGTATCATGGCTGCACATATGAAAGGCTTTGTAATTTGGGTCTTCTGGGTGTTTTACGTTCCGGTGGCCGCCATCATCACAGAAGCTACAGGCGGCTATCTTAAGATCTTCCTCTTGCCGCCAAATCTCGGCTTCTGCTTCCCTCTTCGCACGGTCTTTTTCAAACTGGATTTTCCGTAATCGGTCCTGGAACTTTTCCGGTAACGCGTAATCCTGTTCGATCGCATTTATTAAAAAGCCAGCCTTATTTTTCGCGTCAAGTTCTCGCCATTCAAAGGCCCGAACTTGTAGATCCACACGTTCAACCGGGTACTTCATCAATAGTTCGTAAGCCTTGGACTCGGTGATAAGAAAATCTTTAGTTAAATGGGTCAGCAACTCGCGTTGCTCTGGTAGTAAATGGGTTTCTAAAGTAGTGATCGCCATAACGATCTCTTCCCTGCTGTCTAGGTTCGCCTCAGCGTCAAAATTTGACCCCACAGCAGCGACTT
>CAYYYP010000110.1:0-2109 GCA_964475985.1 uncultured Oligoflexia bacterium
GGTTCGCCGTCAATTGGTCTTGTACGGCGTTAAACGTCACTTCATCTATGATGGGATCCCACACTGCTTTGGTCTCTTTGGGCCCGTTTTTTGTCGTATAAATGCGAACGCCAATGTAGGATTTGTTTCGCAAAATATTGTGCAAGTTATCGACGGTAAAAAGCCCAAGCCTTGAGTTTGAACCTCCGCCCTGCATTTTTCTTTGGTAGCGATATCCTTTACTGTTTAGAGCGGTTGCAGCCTTTGTAAGCGTGCCTTCTGAGAGAAACATTTTGAACGCATTGCGAATGATTTCGGCCTGCTCGTCGTCAATCGCGAGGTACCCTCTTTTTTCAGGCATGAGCTTATAACCCAGTGGAATGACGCCGCCATTATAAAGCCCGCGCGAGGCCCTTGATTGAACGTTAGCGCTCACCCTTTCTGCTGTTTGGCGTCTTTCAAATTGAGCGATATTTGCGACCGTATACAAAACCATTTCCCCGGCGGCGGTGGTCGTATCAAAGCTCTCGCGTAGGCTTAAGAACCCGCAGCTATTGGCCTGCATGAGTTCCCAAATTTCCGAAAAATCTTTGATGGATCGCGACAGGCGCGAGAGTTCACTGACCATAACGAGGGTTACTTCTTTTTGTCTAATCGCTTTCAAAAGACGCTGCAGTTCTGATCGATTGGTGTCTTTGCCAGATTTGGCGCGGTCAATAAAAACACCCACGACTTCGCCAAAGTTTGACTCCATATTTTTAAGATTCACCGCTGCTTTGAGCCGCTCTTCTTGATTCTTGATCGAGCCTTCAGGATTCTCCGCCTGCTCTTCCGTCGACACGCGAATGTAATAAGCGATCCGGTGTGCTTGGTGTTGCCCAGATTTCAAAAGTTGATTTGCATTACCCATGGTGTGGACTCCTCGTTTTGGTTGAGTTGCCACTTGGGGTTGCTAAGCTTTCATCAGCATTTATAACAATGGGTTCGGATAAGGATTCAGACTGGGTGTGATGTTCGTACAAAAGGCTCGCTAGTTGTGCAATCAAAACCTCAAAGCGCCCCATGTCGATGGGCGTTGGGTGAAGAGCAATCTGTTCTAGTGATACTATCTTTGTATTTGATTTTGATTGTAGAGAAGTTGAGACGGGCTTGGTCATGGCAAGACCTCGTCATCGTTGTTAGGAATAAATAAATTGGGTGGCCCCCTCCTTAAACCTCCCTTAGAGTCAGGGGCAGAGGGCAGCATTTCGAGAATTTCTATTTTCCTTGATTCATCTGTAATGTCATGGACTTGGGCATGTTTTGTAAGATTTTGATTTTGAGCCGTTCTGCTCACCGGGTGAGCTCTCGCCTGAGCAGTTTTATTTTGAACTGCATTTGGCAATGAACTTGCTGAAACAGGTTTCAAAACGATCCAGTTTTTGACCAACTCTGAAGTTCTAATGGTTTTGTACCGGGCATTGCCTGGATCTTTTATGACGGCGTCAATGAGACTCACCATCACAAAATCTGGTCTCTGCTTACTTAACCAGTGTCTCGCCCAAGCCCTTAAAATAACACCGGCAAGCCGTTCATGTGGGACTATATACCAAAGACTTTGAAGCCCTTCTTTTTTTCCGTAGATACCAAATATTTTTGAATAACGGGACTGCGATTTTGCTGTGAGCTCAAGTTCAAGCGCAACGCTTATGCTATCAAGTGACCTTGTTTTGGTTACGATGATGGCGTCGGGAATAATCTCAAGACTCTCTCTTGTGAGCTTTTTGCTCGCCGTATTTCGAGCAAAGTTTTGACGTAATTCAAAGCCCGGCTTCCATGCCTGAACGGCACCTGCGCGCTCCAAGTGAATGCGCACATTGCTTAAAGTAACTTCATGATCTGTAGTCAAGGGATTGACCTTGCCGTAGATCAAATCTGAGCCCAAAAGCCTTGCCCCCTTGGGTGTGAGGCAAAACAGCAGCGGGCCACCTCGAATGCCTTGGTTGCGTACAATCAAACCACTGCGAGTGAGCTTTCTAAGACGTCGCAATACGGTCGTTGAGGCAATACCTTTAAAGCACATGACTTCTATTTGCCGGGAACTTAAAATTCCGTAGTCATGGATTTTTCGTAAAACAGATTGATCTCGTT
>CAYYYP010000111.1:0-2040 GCA_964475985.1 uncultured Oligoflexia bacterium
CGCTTGATGATTACCCCAGCCCCCGAAAGGGATGTTACGATATCTTTTCCTTTGATCTTAAGCTGGGATACAAGCCCGCGCAGCACATCCACCACGAGTCCTGGATTCATAATTTCGCGATTTATAATGACGCCTTCGGGCAAGGGCGCCATGCCGAAATGTGTCAATTCATATCCATTGCGAGATTTTTTAAGCTCCGCAACTTTGATGCTGCTGGAGCCAATGCTCACGCCGATCTGATTTGATGATCCAAAAAACATAGCTGCACCGTGATTCCCGGGAAATATAAATTGATATTATTTAATCTAGATTTCAGTCTATGTTAATATCCGCGTTATTTCCAGAAACGCTGACGCGGGCCATAGGAAGAATACCCCGATGACCGGTGAAATTGTTCCCATAGGCAAGAATGATTACTAGTTCACCCGTGAACGGTTTGCGTGGATGAAAACAAATGTTCTGGGCTAAGACCTCCCCTTCCATCAAATAATTGCGGGCTTGGGAGGAGGAAAGAATGTGCATGTCCTTACCTAAGATGGATTCCGGCATATGCAGATCATGGGAACCAGAAATCCCTGCGCGCATAACCTCATTTGAGTTCGGCACCGCTGGGCAATCTTCAACTTCACGCACGTCCAGCTGACCGATTTCGGTAAACCGCACGCTGATGGGCCGCTGGGTTCGCATGGATTTGAGTTTTAGTTCACCGAGGAAAAGACTCATCCGTCGCGCGGCGCGTAACGACGACAACCTTTCGGAAAGCCCCATTCCTTCACCGGCGCTCAACATAATAAAGGAACAAATGAGAACCAATATCAAAAGCCTGCGATTGATGCGGCGACGGCGGTCTTCCTCTTGATCGATCCAAATGCGTTCTGAACTCATAGATAAAACCATTCTCTCCAAAAGAGCGCGAAAAATCCACCCGCCGCAAGAAAAGGGCCATAAGGAATCGCCATTTTCAAGGATTCCCTCCGAATGATCATGAGCGTTACACCAATGACGGCACCCAGTACGGAACTCACGGCCACCGAAATCAAAACTCCAACTGGACCTAGGAAACAGCCTAACATGGCGAGCATTTTTACATCGCCAAAGCCCAGTCCGTCGCGCCCCTTAATGAGACTATAGGACTTCGCTAATAGCCAGAAACTGAAGAATCCGGCCAGGCCGCCCAGTACCCCTTCCCATAGAGTTCCGTGATAGGCCCTCAGCGCCAAAGCGATCGCCCCCCCGATAAAATTAAGTTCATCTGGAATGATGTAGAAATCTAAATCAATGAAAATAATTGGCAAGAGAATGAGTACGAGTAAAAAACCTAAAAGCGCTTCAAATTCAAACCCAAATCGCGAAAAGACCGCTAAAAATAGTACCGCGCACAACGCTTCCACCAGAGGATACCTCCCCGAGATTTTACTCTCGCAGTGCGCGCAACGTCCCCGCTGGGCAATATAGGAAATAATGGGAAGGTTAGACAGCGGCTTTAACGGCGTAAGGCACCCGGGACAAATCGAACGTTCCGGCATGGCTACGCTATATCCTCGCGGCAAACGATAAATTAGGACATTCAAAAAACTTCCCAAAGTTGCACCGAGCAAGACTAGAAAAATTTTTAAGGTAAAAAAAAGTTGAAGGCTCATGGAGTGATGGGATTCAGTCTTTCATAAGTTTTCCATTTTGTATTTGGGTACCCCATCCCGTTATTGACACATGGTCCAAATCCACGTTCATTGAGCCCATGGTTCAAGCAACTCAAGACTCTCCTCGAAGATTAGGCCGAATGGTTTGGTGGAACGGAAACTTAGTTCCCCATGAACAGGCCAAGGTCAGTCTCTTTACTCATACTTTGCATTACGGTTTAGGTGCCTTTGAGGGCATTCGTTGTTATGCGTTAGGCGAACCAACGACGGCGAATCTTGAATCCAAACGCGGGGTTTTCCGCCTGCAAGAGCATATGGAACGCCTCATTGACTCCTGCAAGATCCTTCAACTCAAGGTTCCCTATGACGTAAAAATATTGATGAACGCAGCAACCGAAAC
>CAYYYP010000112.1:0-1840 GCA_964475985.1 uncultured Oligoflexia bacterium
AGCCCGTAAGCGCTGACCTCTTTCCATCGTAGAGGGGGAGAGGTCAGCGGTGGAGGGCTTCCCCGAACTTGTTGGGGCTTGTGCGGCAAGTCTTTGTCTTAACTGGCTAATAGTTCATCACGTGGAGCTTTGTTTTCTTTTGGTTCCCTGCCCACCGCCTGGGCAGTCTTGTTTTGAGGTTTTGGGAGGACAAACATCTCCTGAATTTCACAAGTGTCCCCACCAGCGAAGTAAATATTAGCTTCGCGGGGGCTAGTTTCAAATTCCGAAAGTACCGTAACGATGAGCGTACTTTTAGCCTTTCGAGCAAGATAGGTTTTCGATTTGATGTGATTCCATTTTGCAATGAGAGCTTCGGCGAAGCCTTCAGTTTTTACAAAATACCAGATGAGCTCCAGATTATTTTTCTCCAAATACTTGGTAAAAATTCTCTCATAACGCTGCGTCGTCTTCGCATTGGTTTCCAGTTCAAGGGCAATGGTGGCCAAGGTTTTATTCCATAAAACGGCTGAGAAAATCCCATCGGGAACTAACTGATTGTCTTTTCGTCGACGTTTATCCGGAGTAAATGTTTGCCGTCTGATGCTCCATTCCGGTACGAAGTTTTCTCCGAGACCAATAGATTCTAGTCGCATGCGTAGGGTGGAAAGAAGCACATCGTGAACAAGTCCATTTCGATTGGGTCGTACCATTGGGATCTCGGCATCAATTGCTTCCTCTCCCTTTCTAGCGAGTACCCAAACGAGCTCGCCGCTCGGAAGGGCACCGCCGATGCGATAGATCCAGCCGCCTCGTTCTATTCTTCTGAGTCGTCTGAGCATGGTTGAGTTTTGCACACCTTGAAAGATTATTTCCTCCAACTGCTTGGTACTTAAAGCTCCGTACTTCGCAAGAACCAGAAACATCTTAAGATCGCGTTTCGTCAAAGTCAGCGTTTGCGGGGATAACTTCATATGCAGTCACCCCCGTTTGATCTCACTTAAAAACGCCTGGACTTGTGCTCCACCCTGTTTTTGAAGTGCTACCTTTTCTCGTGCACGTGTTTTAGCGGCTTCAATTTCACCGTCTTTTTTCGCTTTTTCCTTCGCTAGAATTTCAGCATTCGGGTTGGCAGCAAGGATAAGTTTTAGGCGTAATTCGAGGGCCTTTATCTGTTTCATAGCATCAGACAGTTCATTGAGCCGCTGGTCAGTGAATTTTCGAATGGATGAAATCTCTTTTTGGGTGTCTTCATTTCGATACCGCAACCTAGAAGCGTCTTCTTCCAGTTTTACAATTTTATCTCTGAATGCCTGCAGAGCAGCTGAATGATTTGTCGCCTTTATCTCACGCTGCCATAGGAGAACTGCAATTATAACCACCGATATAAAAACAGCAAACCAAGGGTGGCCAATATCGTCTGAAGTTGACGCTGCAGTAGTTGCGATAGCTTCTACGGGCGCTGGTGATTGCGCAGATGGATGTTTGTGACGACTGGCGAATGATGCTTGTGTAAAAATTAGAAAAAAAAGAACGATAGTTAATGGTTTTGCTTTCATTCCAAATGACCGAATCCGTGTTTTCATCTATGACACCTTTTTTATGTGTGAAGTTAAATGAAGAACCATCGAAAGGCGTAGGCGAGCTCACTTCTCGCATATATCTATTGCAAGAATGTATGCGTTTTGTGCCAAGTAGTGCATCGACTTAGAATGATAGATTAATTCTGTTTATATTAGGTTTTTCAAATCTAGGAATATTGCAAAAACATTCAACTTCTTGAATGACAGATGTGAAATCTCTAATGATTTAAATAAGTTTCATGTCTTTGAAAAAAACATGAAAAATTCTATTTCTTGAA
>CAYYYP010000113.1:0-1796 GCA_964475985.1 uncultured Oligoflexia bacterium
GCTTGCCTCCAATTGTTTTATGACCATCGCCTGGTACGGTCATCTCAGATTTAAATCTTCCCCCCTTTGGCTGGCAATCTTAGCGAGTTGGGGCATGGCCTTTTTTGAGTACACCTTGCAGGTTCCGGCCAATCGCTGGGGATACGGAGCAATGGATGCTTACCAGCTTAAAATTTTGCAAGAAGCTATTACGTTAGGAGTGTTCATGATTTTTGCCTGGTTGGCTCTTGGGGAATCTCCCTCGCCACGACATTTAGTTTCTTTTACGCTTATTTTTGCGGCGGTGGCCGTAGCATTTTATAAGTAAATCTAGCCGGCATTTTTTGCCTTATTCGCCAGTTTTAATGAAAACGAGAATTTAGATTTTTTTGCCCGAGCCCGAGAAGAAAGGGAATGCCGTTCTCCCTAAACCGAAGTTTTTTCGGACAATTATTCATCCTCCTCGCGGGGATTTTATTTTCAAGTAGTGATGTACTACATGCTGCAGGCATAGGTTTGCGTGGAGGTCTGAGTTTAGCATCGCCCAGCTACGAGTTTAGTTCCCCCGTAGTGAAATCTCCATCCACCGCATCGGGCTTCGGTATCGTTATGGGAATTGTCGCCGAACGTCAGTTATCCAAAAGATTTAGTCTTGAAACGGGCCTCCTTTTTATTCGCAAGCGTTATGAGCTTACGGCGACGGTGAATTCCAAAAAAGTTACGGCGACGAATGATCATTCCGTGTACCAGGTTCCATTGCTTCTTTGGTTTCAGCTTAGCCCTGCAATTTCTTTTGCGGCTGGGCCTTATTATTCACGGTTAGCTCCCGGATCATCTCCGGCCGGAAATAAAATTGCAGATTATGGAATTCAGGCTGGCGCAAGATTCTTGTTTTTCCCGAGGCGCGCGTGGCATCCGGTCGTTGAAGTCAGGTATTCTCACGGGATTGCCAACATCGCGACGTCCTCGCAAGAGACCCTTAAAACTAGGGATTATATGGCACTTTTAGGTCTGAGTTACACCTGGGGAGGCAAAAGAAAATAATGAAAAATGCATTTAAAATATTTTTCATTTATATAATTTTTACCGCTTCTTCGGTGGGCTGTGGCGCGCTGAAAGGGGGAGCTACTACACCCGCAAGCAAATCCTCCATCGGCGGTTCCACGACCGATGGCAGTTCATCTGGTGATTCTGATAGCGGACCGACCATTCCCACCACCACCTGCACCGCGGGCGCCGTGGCGGCCACCGCATACATATATACGACGGCGGCTTCGTACGACGGCAATCTGGGTGGGCGTACGGGAGCCGATAATGCCTGCCTTGCGGAACGCACCTCCGCACCAAGGACGGCCATGACCTGCAACCGGGTTAAGGCTTTATTATCCATCAGCGCCGCCGATGAAATCAGGGACTTGCCGTCTACATGCAACGCAAAAATCACTGAGGCCGGTACGGCCATTCGCAACACAGATGGCGTACTTGTGGCCGGAACTTGGAACACTTTACTATCGGACAACCTTGACGCCGGTATTCTTGGAAATGATGATAGTGGAGGTTTTGCCCCAGTCATATGGACCGGTTCAAGTACGGATGGGTCCACCACTTGTCAAAGTATTCGAACTAGAGAATGCAAAAAAAGCGGCGGTCCCCGATTCATGGGGGCCGCCGCTTTTTTTTGGTCTTTCGCTCATGGTGATTTTCTTAGGTTTTGGGCATAAAAAAAGGCGGGAGCCCGCAAGCGCGGGCTCCCGATCGATGTGATTTTGGCCGACATAGTAATGCAGCGTAACCCCATCTGGTTTGATTTCTATTTT
>CAYYYP010000114.1:0-1767 GCA_964475985.1 uncultured Oligoflexia bacterium
AAGTCATGTGTTCCGCTGGCCTTGAAAAGTCTACGATTTAAATGCGTTTGCCCTGCATACATCACCCTTTGAGTGAGTAACTTAAATGGCTCTATCAGCCTTGCCGGAGTTTTAGCACAGGCGTTTCGTAGTGCATGCACCCAACACCTCGCCGTTACTGCTTTGGTAGATTTTGATTTAAATACTTTCTCCAGCGACTCCCGGTGAGTCATTGATATATTAATAATATCAATAACATTTATGATTTTGACTTAGCACTCTCTTTCTCACATGGTATGAGTGGGGTGAAAGATGGGACTGTCTAAATCGGAATGTTTGAATGCGCTGTTATCTAATTTTGAGTTGATTGAGGATCGGTTTCATCGAAAGAAATCGGTTCAAATCTCGATTTGTGATGCCGTTAAATC
Organism: uncultured Oligoflexia bacterium; assembly: GCA_964475985.1. Lineage (GTDB taxonomy): Bacteria > Bdellovibrionota > UBA1018 > UBA1018 > CAYHWW01 > CAYYYP01. The sequence goes on from CAYYYP010000114.1 coordinate 408, forward strand.
AGCCTACGCAATTTTTGCGTTGAAGTACCCGTCGTTGCTTCAGTTTGAGATTGAGCGGAAATTAAGGGCAAATCAACAGAGTAATCTCAACAAAATTTATAGGATAAACAAGGCCCCCTCCGATACTCAGATGAGAGAAATTCTGGATGTGCTGGATCCAAATGAATTAAACGCGTCGTATCGGGAATTATTTTCGATGGTAGAGCGAGGGAAATTACTTAGGAAATTCACTTTCAGAAAGGACAGGTATGATGGGCCTTCTTACCTGGTGCCATTAGACGGGACTGGTTTTTTTTGCTCCTCGCAAGTTCATTGCGAAAACTGCCTTGAGAGAAACACAAATTCTGGAAAGCAGTACTATCATCAAATGCTCGCAGGGTGCATCGTTCACCCTGACCTCAAAGCCGTATTGCCGTTCGCTCCTGAACCGATTCTTAGGCAAGATGGGAGTTCAAAAAAATGATTGTGAATGGGAGGCGGCTAAGCGTTTTATTCTGCGGCTTAAGAGTGATCATCCACACTTAAAGGCTACTATTACGGCCGATGCTTTGATCACTAAGATGCCAATGATCCGCCTTATTTTGGATCAGGGTTACAATTACATTCTTGCAGTGAAGCCTGGAAGCCATAAGGGCTTGTTCGATTACATCGACGCTTCTGAAAAGCGAGGTTATGTGCGTATCCATGAATGGGAAAAAGCGTCTGGTGATAAAGTAAAAAAAATTACTAAGTACAAAGTACGTGTAAAAGAAAATGTTCCCCTGACAAATAAAGATGCAGATCAATTGGGAATCAACTTCGTCGAATATTGGGAAGTGACAACTTGGCAGAAAAAAAATGGAGAAGAACAAGTCGAAGAGAAACATTTTTCATGGGTTACCGACATTGGTGTTCGCAATATTAAACAAATCAATGATGTAATAAGCGGCGGTAGGGCTCGATGGAAAATTGAAAATGAAACCTTCAACACGCTCAAAAATCACGGCTATCAGTTTGAACACAACTTTGGGCATGGCCACAAGAATTTGGCCACTGTATTTGCCATGCTGATGACACTGGCATTTTATGTCGATCAAATTCAGGAATTAACATCAAAAAAAGTTAAAGACCTTTTGACGAAAATAAATAGATCTCATCTATGGGAAGAGATTCGCACTGCCTACAAGACCTATGAGATCGAAAACTGGGAACATTTGTTAGAAATACTCAGACATCGATTTTCTACCACCTACTACATGCAGCCCCCAGTTCCACCACCAAAATAAAGCCATACTCACCGGGAACTGCTGCCTGGCTTAATCACTAACCCCTTTTTGCCGCGGAGGGGACTTAAGACGAGGTACTACTCATTCCAAAGGAG
>CAYYYP010000115.1:0-1717 GCA_964475985.1 uncultured Oligoflexia bacterium
CAGCGGGGTGCAAGATTTGTAGCGGCTCCCAACGAGGTTACGAATCTTGAAAAATGATTCTCCAGGGGCGTATTTGGGATTTTCGTCATGCTGAAATCAAACTGCGCACGATCCACAAAATGCATTCCTGGGTTTAGAATTCCTCGCGGATTTGCACTATTGGGCGGCGAAAGACTTAGCGCATAATTGTTAAGGTAAAGGGAGCCCGCTTCATTGCGGTTAAAAATGGAATGAAAACAAGAGGAATTGTTCAATCGATTTACTCTTTCTTGCAAGTCGGGCCACGCCGCAAGCATTCCGGCTGGAATTTGATTTTCGGCGGCGGGTAAAACTTCGAGAAATCGTTGACGTAAAGTATTTGAAAAATTCACCAGGTTTGGCTGGTCGCGTAAAAACTGATCATAGGGGAAGGGGTCGTTAGGGTTCTCTCGGTCGGCTCGCGTAACGGTAATATTTCCCGGATGGGTTCTTTGGTGACGCGAGTACCAAGCGTCCTGAGCGAAAGTATACCTACGCCGGTCCATAAGGCATTGGCCATCATCCCTTATTTTCGCGCAAAGATTTAAGGCGGCCGCCGGTTCGAGATCGGTGGTGCGGTTTAGGCTGTGGCCCCTTAAGTTGTTGCCAGCCCGGGTGAAGAGCGAAGTGCAGGCAATATCAATGCTATGGCAATCTTCCATCCGTCTGAGCATCGCAACTTGGACTGTATCCCGTCCAACGCCATAGGCCCCAAATCCTGATTCCGTTGCTGAGCACAGCGCAGTGATCACGTTGACTCTATCCATGGTGATGTCAGCCCCACAACCACCGGCGCGCCCCGGTCCAACGGTTTCAATATGATTGTGGTCGAATCGATTGTTTGCAATCGTGGCGTGGGTAATTTCGTGGATGGTAGTATCCCGTAAAATCGAACGGGCGACCCCGGTGAGAAAGCTAGACGCCAGGTTTTGTGCTCCCGCGTTTTCGGCGCGGGCCCTTTCCAGCAAAAAAAATCCCCTGCGATTTATCCCAATGACGGCCCGGAATTTTTCGTCTGAATGTTCCAGCCCTGCGATGGCTCGTCTCTCTTCCGCCGTAAGCGCAGAATGCATCGCAGCCAAAGTAGGCGAGTGCCAAGCGTCCGGGGCAAAAAAATTCGTCGTGCAAAGTATTACCGTGTTTCGCAATTGGTTCATCCACTCTTCAACGTAGGGTGCAAGTTCAGAGTACCGATCTTGGCAATTGGACATGTCCGAAACTGCAGCTGTAATCGCGGCGTTAAACTCTTCTTCCATTTGTTGCCGCGACAACCGAGAAACGGTCCGCCTTAAACAAAGTGGGTGAATTTGCAGACCGACCGAAAGCTGAATCGAACCGGGAATCCTTGCGCGATCTGAAGGCCTATTGAACCCGTAGCGGCGTACGGCCTCGCCAAAAACTTCGGAGGCAGCGCGGGAAGTCGTTATGCGGCCATGGATATCTAAGCCCTGCTGCCCAAGAACCGCATTGGGCTTTAGCTGCAAGAACAAAATAGACAGGAAAAATATCTTAAAAAATAGGAGCACCAAAGCCCTTCGGAATTCAAACCGAATTCGTTCATAAGGCATTTCTTACCGTGGTTTAGACTCTGAAGAAGATTCCATCGAAGATACCGCGAGTTAGGGGTCGATCCCGTCTACGGATTTGACCACTTTTTCTAAGCGCGATGTAAAAATTTAGGCCATGCTGAATTATGTTT
>CAYYYP010000116.1:0-1691 GCA_964475985.1 uncultured Oligoflexia bacterium
TGAGCTGGGTTGGGTTTAAGCAGACCGGAGTTTTTTATAAACGGGATTCCAGGCGGCATGGCGAGACGCATTATCCTTTGAATAAAATGTTTAAGTTTGCATTAGATGGCATTACTTCTTTTTCGGCCATTCCACTGCAGCTGGCCACTTACTTAGGGTTTATCTCTGCGGCAGTAGCCTTCCTAGTGGGCATCTGGGTTTTGTATTCTCATTTTTTTACCAAACAAACGGTCCAGGGCTGGTCTTCTCTTGTGATGGTGGTGCTGTTTTTGGGCGGCGCTCAACTCGTAGCGCTTGGCGTTATGGGCGAGTACTTGGGTCGCATTTATGATGAAACCAAGGGTCGTCCACTTTACATCGTTGATGAGGTGTTGGGCTTTTCTCGCAGGATCGACCGCGATAACGCAGAGCAGCCAAAGCAAGGTATCCATCCTTAGCCCACACTTGATTTATTAGGCGTCCTTGTCAGGGCGTGGAAGTTCATCAACGATAAATATTGTTTGGGGGAATCTCGTGGGCTTTTTTGCAATTCAACGTCGTAAAAAGCATATTCTATTTTTATCACTGAGTTTTTTGGTCCTGGGGATTTTTGTGGGGGGCTGTGGCAGCACTTTCGAAAAAATGGAAGATGGCATGACTACAGTTACGGTTTCGGGGCCTAGGCGAAATTTGAACATGATGGAAAATTTTTCATCGCCCGAAAATTTTTGGGGAACGGCAGCGCCGCTCAATGGCGGCGGGGTTATCTACGCGGCAAGGGTGGGGCAGCCCAATGCCATTGGTCGAAGAATTTTTGGCTCAGGCGGTGAGCTGGTCTGGACCCTTCCTAACGGAGCCTATTACTTTTACGCGCTCGGGTTTGAAGAGCCACTACCCACTGGCTTCAGTCCACGGCTTCACTGCGGCGTGGCGGATGGTGACAGCGCAGGGGCTGTGAATCTGAACGGCGTGAGCCGCAATATCGAAATGGCCTTACAGAGTTCAATAGTCGGTGGAGGAGCATGCGATAATCCCCCCTTTAATCCAGGTGCGTCAGTATCCGCGATCGCGTTAACCGCTCCGGGGATCTCATCCTTCAGATTTGCTATTTTTTTCGGTGATGACTTTGATGGCCGAGGAGAAAGTGAACCGCGATTCACTCCCATGTCTACCGCGTGCTTCAGCGTCCTTCCTTCGATTAGTTTGGGTTCGACCGGCCTACCGGGCAAATTGCCCTTTGGTGTAGGCGGGGTGCCGGAACGCCCCATTAAGTTTGAAATTTTAACTTATTCTGACCTTGGCTGCGTAACCCCATTGTACCGCTACACATTTCCGCTGGGGATCGGATCCGCTAACGGAGTACTTAGTAGGGCCGTTTTCCGAGACGGAGTGGAGGGCGTGAGCTTTGCGACATATGGATCGGGTTCGCTACAGCTAAACTAGTGGTGCGGAGCAGTGACCCCAGGTTACTCACCTTTAGCTCTTCAGCAATTTTATAGACATCCTTGTCAGAAAGTAGAAGTTCATCAACAATAAATGTTGTTGGGGGAATTTCGTGGGCTTTTTTGCAATTCGAAGCCGTAAAAAACATTTCCTATTTTTATCTGTGAGTCTTTTGGCCTTGGGGATTTTTGTGGAGGGCTGTGGCAGCACTTTTGAAAAAATGGAAGATGGCATGACTACAGTTACGGTTTCGGGGCCTAGGCGAAATT
>CAYYYP010000117.1:0-1662 GCA_964475985.1 uncultured Oligoflexia bacterium
GGTTGTTGGGCGGCCAGGTGCTGCTCTAGCTTGGATTTAATAAGAATTATTTACCGCGCTTCAATCGCTGGAGGCATGGGCGCAGGGGGTGTGGGTGTAGTTGTCTGAGTTGGTGTTTGAGATCTTGCTCTTGAAATTGCCTCTCTTAAACGGGCATCATCTGGGAAATTACAATCTTCTAACACCCTGGTTCTGTCCGCATTCGCCGGTAGCCGCGCAATTAAATCTAACAAAGTATTTCCGAAAACTTCTCGACTTCGATTGTCGAGGGCCTCAGTTGGTTGCACATGAGGTACGCCTTGGGGAAGTGCATTTTCATAGACGCGAAGTCGACGTCTTTCGTTTTCCACTAATTGTAGCTGGGGATTTTGCAGCGATGTTAGTGCGGCAAAAGGTACAAAAGAGTTGGTGGTGGTCAATAGGTGGTTTGTGTCACGATCGTTGCGGTAAATTCTTAAAAATAGCCGTGAACTGATTGGTCTAGATCTGTTTCCACCGGGGAGTCGAAGGTCCACAAAGTAGCGACGATATCCACGATAGTTCGGTTCATTCCTAGCGCTTGCCTCAAGGGCACTCCAAGGAATGTACCAAGCCATATCCCCGCGATACAGGTAAAATCCGCGTTCACGGCCTCGTACCGCAGAAATCACAAGGGCCTGAGATTCGGAATCGAGCCCCATTGGGAACCATGCCCGAAACTCTGCATTGGGCCGGACAGCAAAACTAAGGGACGCGTAACAACTTAGGTAGTTTGAAAAAGAACCTCGATAAACTATTTCCGTTTGTTCAGTAGACTGCGGTACCGGTGGTTGATTTTGTGGGACAGAAACTTGTCGGGGTGGCATTTGACCATTATTTTGCGCAAGTCGCCCTGGGGGAACTGGAGTCGGCATCGGGCGCCCAGCACTAAAGGCATTCATGATTTCCGTTTCCTCCGTTTCGTTGGAAGGGTGATAAATGGGAATGCCTCGATTTCGCGCAGTTTGCACAATGAGCTGAGTAAGATCTGCGCACGGATGAGCCAAATATTCCGCGTGATGTATGTGTGCAACCCGGTAGTCTGGCCGGATGTCGCCCGGTATGAGGCGATTATCTGCCCCTAAAAGGATAGTGCCGGTACTATCTACGATCAAATGGTTAGGAACTAGGAATTCATCATCTCCGCGAACCAGGATATAATCATAAAGTGAATGGTAGGCTAATCTAGCGCCGGTCGGGTCGCCCTCGCACATTCGGTCTGCTAAACGTGAGATTTGTTCAGCATCCGGATCTGACGGAAGAAATTCAGGCCTTGGACCAACAAACGGAAGTAATCCTCGTTGGTCCAATCTCCCGCCCATCTCGAGCAACCAAGAGTTAATTCTGCTCTCTTCCTGAGCCGAACTTCTATTCATATCCAAACAAAAAAAGCTCACCAAACTCAGACAGAACAGAATGCCAAATTTCCGCATCATCCACCACCCGCATTACCTTTTCGGACTTTACGAGCTTAACTTAAATTCGCAATTGGCCCATATTTGCCGAGTGGTTAAGTTTGATTGAGATTGTGCCGAAATTTCTAAGGTGCAGGACTTTGATTTAAAAAATATTTTTGCGGTTTTAGTGCCGAGCGGTGGGCGACGGGTTGCGCTGATTTGTATTTTGGTTTTTTGGTTTGGCGCG
>CAYYYP010000118.1:0-1370 GCA_964475985.1 uncultured Oligoflexia bacterium
CAGGCCCACGTTCATCTCAAATTATTTATCACTCATCAATTAAAGAATTTGAAGCCTGGCATCATCAAAACGCACAGATTCAGGACGTACTTTACTTGGTTGACTATGAGCTTCGGCATGACGTGGAAAATGGCCTCGATCTCATAAGGCGCCTTAAGATTCAGAGTAAAGCGATATTGGTGACAAATGTTTACGATGAAGGCGCCATTCAGAGCCAATGCATTTCTCTTGGAGTTCGTCTGATTCCTAAGTGTTTAATAAAACTCGTGCCGGTTGTTGGAGAAAAATCGTTGCGCCAGTTTAGTTCTATTTTCATCAATGATGACCTCTCTCAACATCACCTGTTGGAAGGTTCTAAATATTACCTTTCAATGGAAGATTTTTTAGAAGAGGCGCCACATCTCGATCGTTCAATCCCAATCTATGTAAATGACAAATTCAGTGTTGGTTTTGCGGGCGATAGCGTCGCAAAAATCATTGTGGCGACCGGATTCAAAGATGTGCAAGTCAACTCGGGCGACAAACAGTGGCTACAATAAGGACTATATATGGAAATACATGAAGCAGAAAAACCAAAAGTTTTAATAGTCGATGATGATCTTCAGCTGCATGGTGCCCTGGGCCTGATTTTATCCCCTGAATACGCACTGACCTTTGCTGGTAGCGCTCAAGATGCCATGAAGCAACTTTATGGTCAGCCAGTGGATGCGCTTATCCTTGACATCAAGCTGCCAGAAATTTCAGGCACAGAGCTTTTAAAAATTGTCCGACAACGATACCCAATGATGGCTGTTGTGATGTTGACCGGCCTTATGGACCATCGCCTCATTGTGGAGTGTATGAAGGCAGAAGCCCTCGACTATGTTTTGAAGGGTACGCCCGACTTCCAAATCGAAATCAAACTACGACTCCAGCAGGCGATAGAGCGGCAGCGGCTTTTGAATTCTCATAAAAAATTAGAAGAGAAGATCACCCTACAAGCTAAGCGTTACGATATTATTGGCCATTCGAATGCGACACTAAAACTTCGAAGTAAGATCCTCTCTTTGCGAGGGCATACGTCCACCAATGTTCTCATTACAGGCGAACCAGGTACAGGAAAAGAGCTGGTGGCTCGGATGCTCAACATGCAGGAGCAAAACAAAGCTCGCCCCTTCATCGAAGTCAACTGCGGCGCCATTCCTGAAAACTTAGCGGAGTCAGAACTTTTTGGTCATGAAAAAGGGGCTTTCACCGGCGCTCTTCAAAAACAAGAAGGTAAGTTTGCGGCTGCTAACGGCGGTGATATCTTTTTAGATGAAATCGGAGATCTGCCATTGCCAATGCAAGTCAAGCTGTTGCGCGTGTTACAGGAGCGAGTTGTGATTCCA
>CAYYYP010000118.1:1380-1632 GCA_964475985.1 uncultured Oligoflexia bacterium
CTATGAACGATTGGCGGTATTTCCCATTGCGACCCCTCCACTGAGGGAGCGCCGGGAGGATATTCCCCAATTGATAGCCCATTTCCTCACGGATTTCGGCGCGGGGAGCTTCGGCATTACCAAAGAAGCTATGCAGATGCTCATCAACCATGAATGGCATGGGAACATACGATCCCTTAGAAACTGCCTAGAACGGGCCTGGATACTTTCAAAAGCCGACGGCAGGGGTTTGATTCAAGGTGACGTCATTCT
>CAYYYP010000119.1:0-1629 GCA_964475985.1 uncultured Oligoflexia bacterium
TCATTAAGACATCCAGGGATTTAACCACTTCATTCTGGCCGTCGGCATCTTCTTCGTCGGCCGAGGAAGTGATGGGATCACCTGAAGTTTCATCCGCCGGAGCTTGTCCGCTTAGATCAGTAGCGACCACAATACCCTTGGCGTTAGAAATGCCTAAAAGACTTACACTTGGGCTCATCCAGGTGAAAATCAGAGAGAGGGCTAGGCATATGGACAACAAACGAACGGACATTGTCCTTAGCCTATTATGAAATGTATGGGGTTTCAATGAATCAGAATTATAGGGAAAATGTTACCGAAGGCACCTCGGTTATTTGTAAATTTATTCAATTTATAATTACAATTACTGCGCTGCGGCACAATAAAATGCCGTGACGCACCCTTAATAGGCACGCCACGGCATTTAGTATCGAGGTAAAACTTAAACGTTTTCCTTAACGGCAGTGGTTTCTGCCATAACTGACTTTGGCACAATCGCCAGAGTAGGTTTTGGTTTAATCACCGGAACCGTTTGGGTGCGGTTCATTTCGGATGCAGAATTAGTTTCGTCGTGCTCAAGCAATGACTTCACAGAATGCTTAAATTCTTCGAATTGCCTTTCGGCTTGTTCTTTAGCAATTCCGTAAGTGGTTTCAACCTTGCTCGTCAGTCGAGTGAGGTCCGCCTTAAAGCTTTCCACATCTTCATCGGTGAACTTATCCCACTTATTTTTAATAACCGTTTTCAACTCTGACCAGTTTTTTTCAATTAGTTTCATATTCATATTCATTCGTCCTTTTAGAGATGGGATCAGATCGAGTCGGTGATTTTATTATTTTCGGGCTGAATTAGGACATCTACCCGGCGATTTTGTGCACGACCACCTAGGGTCTTATTAGTTCCCAATGGTTTTTCGTAGCCATAACCGACGGCGCGGATTTCGCTCACATGAACGTCGTTATTGGAAACCAAGTAATCCTTTACGGCTTGGGCGCGATCCGCGGAAAGCTTCTCGTTAAAGGCTTTGCCACCTTGTGAATCCGTATGACCCTCTACGACGACGGAGCTTTTGCCAAAGTCCTTAATGACTTTTTGCACTTTTGCGAGAAGAGGGAAGTTGGAGCCCTTAATTACCGCTTGAGCCACGGGAAACTCAAGTCCACGCAGCCTGATCATAAGCGTGTTTCCTTGCTTATAAACTTCTGCTTCAGACTTGGTAAACAACGCCCGAGCTTCTTCAAAGCGCGCATTTAAAGCCTTGTCTGACTCTAACTCTTGAATCGCCTGTTGGCCCCGAGCCACTTGATGCTCTTTGCCAGCAATCTCTGATTCTTTTTCGCTGAGCTGCACTTCCTTATCGGCAACTTTATTTTGCTCGCTCTCCATTCGCAGGGCTAAATCTTCAGACGATACCTTCTTATCTGATTTAGAATCCCGGGTGATTTTCAAGAGATGCTCGGCTCTTTTTCTGGTTTCATCGGAGCGAGTTGCCACTTGCGTGTCGTGACGATTAGCTGTGATGAAGGCATCGGTGTCCTGAACACTTTTTTCGGCGATGGCCAAAGTTCTAGGTGCATAATCCTTTGCACCTTCCTTAAGGGCTTTTGCAATAGTCTCACGCGCCGCACCTAGTCTGGTCTCTTTTATGGA
>CAYYYP010000120.1:0-1509 GCA_964475985.1 uncultured Oligoflexia bacterium
AGCCAACAAGATTTTTTTATTTTTTATTTGCGTTTTTAATTCGCTAACTTTTTTTGCGGCAATTTCTCCGGCCGGGAATCGGTTTTTTGCGCCACAGACTTTAAAGCAGAAGTTTTCCAGAATTTTTTCTCCGTATTCGCTTTCCGCAACTTCCGGATGGAACTGAACTCCCCAAAGATGCTTGAAATTTGCCGCCGCGGTTGGCGCATTGGCAGTAGTGCCCAAAATATCCAACTTTGCATCGGGTTCGATTATGTCGCCGTGGCTTTCTAACACCCGGGATACTGTTGGTATCAAACAGGGGGGATGCTTTAGAAAGAGTGAAATCGTGCGTGCCAAACTCTCTCTTTTCAGCCAAACGCACAGTAACGCCAATATGGTGTGCCCACATTTGAAAGCCCAGGCAGATGCCCAAAAGAGGCATAGATAGCTCAAAAATTTTCCCGTCAAATGGCGGCTGTTCGTAAGCCGAAGCCGGCCCGCCGGAAAGGATTATTCCGGTGGGCGATATTTTTTTTACATCTTCAGCCTTTACCGCAGCGGGTCTCCTCTGCCGAAACCATCTTTCCCTGAATACGGCACGGAGTCAGCTTCAGAATGTCCTGATCTGCACGAGTTCGCTCACCATCGCGGCTGCTACCGCGGTACTGAGAATCAGTGCGGATCGACATTATTTTTCAGATGTACTGACCGGTGCTACGATCGGATATGCGGTGGGGTATTTTCTCCCAAGACTTCTCTACTCCATTGAAGAGGGTGAAGAACCCACGAAGGAAAAAACATCCGCAGTACTTCTCCATCCCGTTTCAGGTGGAGGCCTGGGCGTACAGCTCCAGTATCGGCTTTAAGCTCAATGGGGTCCCCCGAAGTTTCAGAGATCACAGAGAAAAGGTGAAAGGAGTTGGTGCAAATTCAAAATTTGATTTTAAATTGACACCAACCGCAAAAAAGATTAATCTTTACATAGATGTACAAACGCTTTCTTGAGATCAAACTGCAGGAATCTCTTAAAAAATATGCCTGTTTAGTTCTTCTCGGGCCTCGTCAATCCGGAAAAACAACGCTGGCACGTTCGCTTCAAGCGAACTTCTCCTACCTTTCTCTGGAACAGCCAGACCTCCGCCAGTTCGCCCTTCAAGACCCAAGAGGTTTTTTTCAAAGCCACCAGGGGTCCCTGGTTCTGGATGAAGTGCAAAGAGCTCCAGAACTGCTTTCCTACCTCCAGTCGATTTTAGATGAGCCCAGCAATTCCAGACGCTTTATTCTGACAGGCTCAGAAAACCTTCTCCTGTCTGAACGGATATCGCAGACCCTAGCCGGTCGAACCCGCATTTTTCACTTACTGCCCCTTTCCCATCGAGAACTGGTCGAAAACCAAATTCGACCAGAGGACTCACTTTTCGAACGAATGATTCGCGGAGGCTACCCTCGCCCTTTTGATCAGGGTTTAGACCCCACCGAGTGGCTTTCTCAGTATTATCAAACCTATGTTGAGCGAGATGTGCGAAC